>VGVG01000006.1 GCA_016874055.1 Gammaproteobacteria bacterium
ATGCATTACGACTTTAGGTTCTTCGACCACGAGAGCGCTCACTTCGAGTGCGCCCCGAACCCCTTCGATGCTAAGGTGTTACCGATGTCTCCGGAATAATCCGTTACCCATGTGGTCGGAATAGACACAAGAAAAAAATGGTGCCGGAAATAGGATTCGAACCTACGACCTACGCATTACGAATGCGCCGCTCTACCAACTGAGCTATTCCGGCGTCCAAACCCGGGCTCGGCCGAGGCCGGGAATCTTAAACGCACTGCAGGCCGATGAAAAGTTCGACCCTGACGTACTCCAGTTCGTTTGAGGACGGTGGCCAACGACCTCCGACGCGGTTGTCCCTCAGACCACGGCACAGAAGTCCCACAGAGCGACCGCCTCAGGCGCTTTGCGTGGCCCTACCCCACCCCAAACGCGGGGAGGCCGCGCACGGGAGGAGGAAGTAGTGTCAGTGATTGGTGAAACGCCCTCTACGCACGGACGGCACGGGCACGCGCAACTCGCGCGGCAACCCGAATACCATGCGCTCCTCACGCCCGACCAACTCACGCGGCGCCGTGGCACCCCACTGCCGCAGTCGATCGATGACATCGCGCACCAGAATCTCGGGCGCCGATGCTCCCGCAGAGAGTCCCACGCACCGCCTGCCATCAAACCATTCGCGACGTAAGTCGTCCGCGCCGTCAACGAGGAATGCCGGTGTGCCAACTCGCTGACCGAGCTCAACGAGACGATTGGAGTTAGAACTTGCGACCGAGCCAACTACGACAAGTACGTCGCACTTGCGCAGTAAATCTTTGACAGCGTCCTGCCGGTTCTGTGTGGCATAGCAGATATCTTCTTTATGTGGACTCGCAAGTTGTGGAAAGCGCTTTCGCAAGGTGTGAATAATCTCGGCGGTATCGTCAACAGAGAGAGTAGTCTGCGTCACAAAAGCGAGATTGAAAGGATTATCCGCCTTAAGTTTAGTGGCATCTTCCACCGATTCGACAAGATGGATCTTGCCTCCGAAGGAAGTATCGAAACGACCGAGCGTCCCCTCCACCTCAGGATGACCATTGTGACCGATCAGAATGACCTCTCGCGCCTCGCACGAATATCGACGTACCTCCATATGGACTTTGGTGACGAGCGGACAGGTGGCATCAAACACAGTAAGCGCGCGTCGCGCCGCCTCGTCCTCGACCGCCTTCGATACACCGTGAGCAGAAAAAATGACCGTGGCCTTTTCGGGTACCTCGTACAGTTCGTCGACGAATACCGCCCCCATCGAGCGCAGGCGCTCGACAACGTGCCGGTTATGAACCAGTTCGTGTCGAACATAAATGGGTGCGCCGAAGAGCGCGATTGCCCGCTCGACGACATCGATGGCACGTTCGACACCGGCACAAAACCCACGCGGGTTGGCGAGTAGGATGTTCATCGGCTGCGACTCCAATCAGTAAAAGCATCGCAGAGGAGAAAAACAGCGCCGACGGTGATAGCCGCATCAGCAATATTAAACGCCGGGAAATACACCGGTCCCCAATGTACGTGGATAAAGTCGATGACGAAGCCGTGCTCGAAGCGATCGATGACATTTCCAATCGCCCCAGAGAGCACCAACGCGAGCGCAACTGCTAGCACACGCTCCCCGCGCGCGTGTAACGTCCGCAACCAGAGAACGAGCACCGCGCTCACGATGACGGCCAGAATACTGAAGAAATGGCGCTGCCAGCCGCCGCCGTCCGCCAAGAAACTAAACGCCGCTCCCCGGTTGTGTAAACGCGTGATGTCGAGCCAAAAAAATACCGGCTCGGAGTCGCCGAGTGCGTAGTGCGTTTCAACCCAGGCCTTACTCATCTGGTCGGCGACGATGAGCAGAAGCGACAGCCACAGCCAGCGCCAACCACTGTCCCGCCAACTTACGGCAACCAGAGCCTCGCGCAGGGATAACCCGCTCATGCGTAACGACGCTCCTCACCGGACCCCAAGACATTGACGACGCAGCGGCCACAAAGTTCAGGGTGTTCGGCCTGCTGACCGACATCGTCGCGACGGTGCCAGCAGCGCACGCACTTGGGCGCGGCGGTCGCCTTCACGCGAACCGTAAACGCAGACACGTCAGGATCAACGACGACCTGCGCTGCTGACGTAATCAAAAAGAACCGAAGTTCATCACCGAGCGCGCCATAGCGAGCCTGCTCACTCGCCGGTATGACGATTTCGACCTCAGCCTCTAGGGGCGAGCCAATCCCGCCCGCCTCACGCAAGCGCTCGAGTTCGCGCGCGACCTCGCTGCGCAAAGCAAGCAAGGCATTCCAGTCGATGGTGTCTGTCGGTACTTCGGGCAGTGCGTACCAAACTGAGTGGAACACCGAGGCCTCGCGTCGAGCAGGCAGCTGCGACCAGATTTCTTCGGCAGTAAACGCCAATACTGGTGCGAGCCAACGCACCATAGCTTCGACGATATGAAACATCGCCGTCTGCGCAGAGCGTCGCGCATGGCTTTTTGTAGGTGTCGTGTAGAGGCGATCTTTGAGGATATCGAGATAACAACCACCGAGCTCAACGACGCAGAACCCGTGCACTCTCTGATAAACGAGATGGAACTGGTAGTCACGATAAGCAGTGGCAATCTCCTCTTGCAGCGCCTTGGTTCGATTGAGCGCCCAGCGATCGAGAGCGATCATATCTTTGACTGGGACCGAATCGGTCGTAAAGTCGAAGCCGGTGAGATTGCCGAGCAGAAAGCGCACCGTATTACGAATACGACGATAACTGTCGGACGTGCGCTTGAGGATTTCATCGGATACGCCCATTTCGTTTGCGTAGTCGGTCGAGGCGACCCACAGACGAAGCACGTCAGCTCCGAGGCTCTGCATCACCTTTTGCGGAGCAATGACATTACCGAGGGACTTTGACATCTTGCGACCCTTATCGTCCACCGTGAAGCCGTGGGTCAGCACGCCCTTGTAAGGCGCACGACGATGCAAGGCCTCCGACATCAATAGCGAAGAGTGGAACCAGCCGCGATGCTGATCCGACCCTTCGAGATAAAGATCAACAGGGCCTTCGATTTCGGGGCGCTGCGCAGCTACGCACTCGAACGACAGCCCCGAATCCATCCAAACGTCCATGACATCGGTGACTTTGTCGTACTGCGCCGCCTCGGCACCGAGAAGTTCCGCCGCGTCGAGCGCAAACCACGCCTCGATGCCGCCCCGCTTCACCTTCGCTGCCGCAAGCTCTATGAGCGCGACAGTATTGGGATGCAAGTCACCCTTACTCTTGTGCACGAAGAGTGGAATGGGTACGCCCCAGATGCGCTGTCGTGAGATGCACCAATCGGGACGGTTTTCGATCATACCTGTGATGCGCTGCTCGCCCCACGCAGGAGTCCAGGTCACTTTTCTGATGTCCTCGAGGCCGCCTGAGCGCAGCCTGCGTTGATCCATGCTGATGAACCACTGCGGCGTCGCACGGAAAATCACTGGCGTCTTATGGCGCCAGCAGTGCGGATAACTGTGGCGGTACAGCACGTGCTTCACAAGCGCTCCGCTCTCGCGCATGAGACTGATCAGGGTCTCACCAGCTTCGTTCAGCTTAAGCCCTGCGACGAGAGGTGTACCCTCGACAAACCGACCGTCACCGCCTACGGGGTTGCTGACCGGGAGCCCATATTTTTGACCGATAGCGAAGTCTTCCTGACCATGCGCCGGGGCCGTATGCACGGCACCCGTGCCCGCATCGAGAGTGACGTGATCACCCACAATCACCGGCACTTCGTAATTAAGAAACGGATGCTTCAACATCAAGCCCTCGAGCGCCACACCTTTGAAGTACGCTACCTGCTTAACGCTCTCTACTTCGATGTCATATCGACCGGCGATGATCTCGAGCAGATCGCTGGCAAGGACGACAAGACGCGAGAGGAACTCCCCCTGCGCGGGTATATGTACAAGGGCGTAGTCAATTTCTGAGCCGACTGCGACAGCCTCGTTCGCAGGCAGCGTCCACGGAGTCGTGGTCCAGATGACGATCGCAGGCTGAAGACCCTTAGCCATTTTCTCGCCTGGGCGCATACCAATACGTGCGCGAAGGTCATCGACGTCCACCACCTTAAAGGCGACGTCGATCGCCGGAGACGTTGTGTCTTCATATTCGACTTCCGCTTCGGCGAGCGCTGAGCGACAGTCCAGACACCAGTGTACCGGTTTCACACCTTTGTACAGGTGGCCGGCCTTTACGATGCGACCAAAGGCCCGCATCTGCTCGGCTTCATAGGCCGGATCCATGGTGCGGTAAGGATGATCCCAATCACCGAGCACGCCGAGTCGCTTGAAATCGGAACGCTGTAGTTCGATTTGTTCAGCTGCGAATGCACGACACGCTGCGCGGAACGCGTTGACATCAAGTTTCTGACCCGGTCGTCCGTATTTCTTTTCGACGGCGAGCTCGATAGGGAGCCCATGGCAGTCCCAGCCGGGGATGTACGGCGCGTCGAACCCGTCGAGCGTACGCGACTTTACGATGATGTCCTTCAATATCTTGTTGAGCGCGTGACCGATGTGGATACTGCCGTTTGCGTAGGGCGGGCCATCGTGCAACACAAAGCGTGGACGACCCTTCGCGATGCGACGCAGTTCGCCATAGGTGTTGTTCGCTTGCCAGTGCTCGACGAAGGCGGGTTCGCGCATGGCGAGATCGGCCTTCATCGGAAAGTCAGTCTGCGGCAGATTGATTGTCTGCTTATAGTCCATCACTACTTTTTCACCAACTCACGCGCCGTTCGCGAATCCGCCTGCATCTGAACCACCATCAAGTCGACATTCTCAAATCGCAACTCGTCGCGCAGGTGGGCAACAAACTCGATCTCGAGCTCGCGACCATAAAGGTCGCCTGAAAAATCGAACACAAACGTCTCAAGTAAAGGCTCGAGTCCGCCGACCGTAGGACGCGTGCCGAGACTCGCTACGCCGCCGAGGGGCGACCGCTCGATACCGTGCACCCGAACGGCAAAGACTCCGCTTAGGGGGAGTCGACGCCGACGGACGCGAATGTTAGCCGTCGGGAAGCCGAGCGTGCGGCCAAGTTGCTGACCAACCACCACCCGACCTCGCATCGTGTACGGCCGCCCGAGCAGATACGCCGCCCGGGGCAGATCGCGCTCGGACAAGGCAGCGCGCAATTCCGAACTGCTGACACGATCGATGCCGAGCCGCACGGACTCGATGACCTCCACCCAAAATTTACCTCCCTCGCTCGAGGCTTGCAGGAAGGCGGCATCGGCCTCGCCATCCCGACCAAATCGGAAATCGTGGCCAACGATAATACCCGCGACACCGAGATCTTTGACGAGCAGCTGTAGGAAGGCTGTGCCCGACAGCCGCCGCAACGCCTCGTTGAACCGCATCAAGACGAAGGCATCTAGCCCCGACCGCTCGAGGAGCCGCCAGCGCTCGCGGAAATTGGTAAGACGCGCGGGCGCCGTGTCGGGGGACAAATACTCGCGTGGCATCGGCTCGAAGCTCACGATGACGGCCGGTCGACCTTCAGCACGCGCTCGTTCGAGCGTACGTGAGATCAGAGTTTGATGACCACGATGCACTCCATCGAAACTACCGAGAGTGACAATACCACCGTACAGAGCTTTGGGCACCCCACGCGTGCCGCGCAGCAGCCGCAGAAACGATCGTGCCGATATCATGCGCTTCGCAGGTGCGCAGGGCGCAGCCCGAGCAGCACGAGCGTGAGGACATAGGTCACCCCGCCTGCGAGGATACAGCCCGACAAGAGTATCGCGCGATCGATCGGTGAGGCGTCGAGCCAATAGCTGAGCGCTGGGCTCACCAACCAAAGCGTAACCGCCATCAAAAAATTAGCGATTAGCACGCGCAGTCCGAGCGATCCCCAGCCGGCAGACGGGTGGTAGACGCCCTCGCGTCGCAGTCCGCGCCAGAGCATGAAACTATTGAGTGCCGCCGAAAGACAGGTTGAGGTGGCAAGAAGCACGAAGGGCGTGGCAAAGCCTCCAAAATGTGCGGGCAGAACCACGACGAGGTTGAAAGCCATATTGACAGCGAGCGCGATGAGCCCGACGCGAACTGGCGTTTTGGTGTCCTGCCTGGCGAAGTATCCCGGCGCGAGTAACTTGACGAGACTAAAACCGATGAGGCCCCAAGAGTATGCCATGAGGCCGTATTGGGTCATCATCACATCCCGATGGGAGAATTGACCGTAGCCGAAGATAGTGGCGGTTATGGGGCCGGCGAGCACGAGCAGCCCCACCGTCGCCGGTGTAACGACCAAGAGCACGAGGCGAAACGACCAATCGAGCGTCGCCGAGAAGCGCGCGGCATCGCCCGCCGCATGCTGCGCAGAAAGCCGCGGTAAAATCACGGTCGCAAGCGCGATACTGAATACGCCGAGCGCGAACTCCATCAAGCGATCGGCGTAGTAAAGCCAAGCGATGCTACCCGTCATTAGAAACGACGCGATGAGCGTATCGAGCAACAGACTCACCTGTGCCATGGACGAGCCGAAGATTCCCGGGATCATCAGCTTGCCGATTCGGCGTACGCCCTCGGCTGTCGGCCGCCAACGCGGCATCGATAACAAACCAAGTCGCGCCACCGACGGCAACTGGAACACCACTTGTGCGACGCCCGCGAAGAACACGCCGATGGCTAGGGTCACTCCGGGGTTAGCCGAGTTCGCGGCAATCACCACGGCGAACAGAATCATCACGAGATTCATTACGACCTGCGTGAACGCTGGTACGGCGAATCGATCGTAACTGTTGAGCACACCACTAAAAAGAGCCGTCAAAGAAACGAAGAAGAGATACGGGAACGTCCAGCGCAGCATGTCGACAGCAAGCTCATACTTTCCCGCTTCCTGAGTAAAGCCGGGGGCGAAGAGCAGAATAACGACTGGGGCAGCGATGACCCCGATCGCAGTCACGATGAGTAGCACGCAACCTAGGGTACCGGTCACGCCCGCCACCAGCTCCCGCACGTCGTCCTTCTGACGGAGAACTTTGTACTCGGAGATTACGGGTACGAAGGACTGTGAAAAGGCCCCTTCAGCGAATAGTCGGCGCAGGAAGTTCGGGATCTTGAAAGCGACCAGGAACGCGTCCACCAGCGTGCCGGCGCCAAAGGTCTGAGAATAGACCATATCACGCATCAGCCCAGTGACCCGGGACAGCAAAGTGGTTAGACCCGCCACTGAGGTGCTCTTGAAGATCGCGCGACTCATGACTGCCGTGTGGGACCCCGCCTTCGAACTATACCGGAGCTGCTATTTTTAAACGTTGACAACTCCACGTCACAAACAGAAAATGTCGGACCCTTCAACGTCGCTAAACACTATTCGTGGCCAATACTAAGTCCGCCGAAAAAGCAGCTCGTCAGGCCGTCAAACATCGCGCCCGCAATGTTGCGCTGCGCTCTCGTTCCCGCTCCGCGATTCGCGAAGCGACCGAGACCATCGCCAAGGGCGACAAAACGGCCGCTCCGGCTGCCGTGCGCCGAGCAGGTTCTCTGGTCGACTCGATGGTTAACAGGGGCCTCGTGCACCGTAACAAGGCTTCACGCCACAAGAAGCGTTTGGCTGCGAAACTCAAAAGTCTTGCTGGCAAGTAGCACTCTCGCGAGCCCCCTTTCTACAAAATCGGCCTACAGGTGGTTTTTTCTTCTTTCGTGCCCTTACCGTCCGCTCTCTGCGACCCGCCTCGAAAGGGAGCCCCGGCACCCATGGAGTCTCCATCGCCGAAATAGACGCACGGGCCGCGCTCTTTTCCGGTCGCTTCGCATCACCCTTCTCTAAAACACCCCTAGCCTCAAGTGTGCTGCGTCGTGCTGCAAGGCGGGCTTCGACAGCGAGCAGCAGCGGTAATCGAGACTCGCCTGTGGCGACTTTCCGCCAGTCCCGCCCCTCCGGCCACGGTTCTAGGGCCCCGACGAGCGCCCAAAGCAAATTTAGCGTGCGGGTCAGTCCCGCGTGGCGCACCGAGAGATAGGCTTCAAGCGCGCCACGTCGACGCAAGGTCTCAACGTCGTCGATGCCGATAATCGAGAGTAGACGCTGCGATTGAGGCCCGAGGTTGCGCAAGTCGCACAGGCGCAACCGCAGTTTGCCCTGCGCCAGCCGGCGACGAACCTTCGGATTACGATCGGGCATCTTTCGTCGATTCGAGGAACCGCATGACCGCCTCGGTGAGTTCGCGTGTGCCGGTGCCAGTGATGCCTGAGATTAAAAACCACGGATCTTTGAAGCGCAGCGAGCGCACGATGGTTTTCGCTTTTTGCTCTGCTTCGCCGGACGGCAACAAATCGCTCTTATTAATGACGAGCCAACGCGGCTTCGTCGCCAGATCTTTAGAGAATTTTTTGATCTCGGCAACGATCGATCGCGCATCTTTGACGGGATCGGCATCCGGATTGTAAGGCGCGATCTCGACGAGATGCAGCAGCACTCGCGTGCGCTGTAAATGTCTTAAAAAGCGAATGCCGAGTCCCGCACCCTCGGCTGCACCCTCGATGACACCGGGAATGTCGGCCATCACGAAGCTTCGATGCTCGCCGCAATAGACGACACCCAGATTAGGGTACAGCGTCGTAAAGGGATAGTCGGCAACCCTCGGACGTGCCGACGACACGGCACGGATAAACGTCGATTTGCCCGCGTTCGGCAAGCCGAGTAATCCCACATCTGCGATAACTTTAAGCTCGAGCTCAAGAATACGCTTCTCGCCGCGTAGACCGGTACCGAATTGCCGCGGCGCGCGATTGGTACTGGTCTTGAATCGGGCATTACCCCAACCGCCCTTGCCACCATTCGCGACGAGTAAGGTATCGCCCTCGTATAAAAGATCGCCGAGTTGCTCACCGGTTTCTGAATTGAGAATCACCGTGCCTATTGGCACCGGCACATACAAATCATCACCGCTGCGACCGAAGCAGTCGTTGCCGCTGCCACTCTCACCTGATTTCGCCTTGAAAATTCGCTCGACACGGAAATCGGCCAAGGTATTGATGCCGGGCGCAGCCCGCAAATAGACGCTGCCGCCATGACCGCCGTCGCCACCATCTGGTCCGCCGAAAGGCACAAACTTCTCGCGACGGAAGCTTAGGCAACCCCGTCCTCCGTCGCCGGCCTGCACCCGGATTTTGGCCTCATCGACGAACTTCATGAACACGTCCTCTGCAAAAACCACAAACAAAAACCCCGGCACGCAGCCGGGGCACTGAATGCGGGAGGTATGTCGCCGTCAGTCGGCAACCACGCTCACGTACATCTTATTCTCGGCGCCCCGGCGCTTGAAGGCGATCTTGCCGTTGGTCAGGGCGAACAGCGTGTGGTCCGTGCCCATGCCAACATTGGTTCCGGCGCGGTATTGGGTGCCACGCTGACGGATAATGATGTTACCGGCGAGCACCTGCTCACCGCCGAACGCCTTTACGCCGAGTCGCTTACTGTGAGAGTCGCGGCCATTTCTGGTGCTGCCGCCCGCTTTTTTATGTGCCATGTGTCCGCTCCGCAATCAGCCGACGTTGATACCGTTAACCTTTATTTCAGTGAATTGTTGCCGATGGTTTTTCATACGCAGGTAATGCTTGCGGCGCCGGAATTTGATCACGCTTACCTTATCTCTCTGACCGTGACACTGCACTGTCGCTGAAACCGAGGCTCCTGACAGCCTGGGAGAGCCAACTTTAACCGAATCGCCGGAACCAACGAGAAGGACTTCACCGAAACTCACCTCACAACCAGGCTCCAAGGGAAGCTTTTCGATGCGGAGTACACTACCTTCCTCGACCCGATATTGCTTTCCACCCGTGGCAATAACCGCGTACATTTGAATAGCTCCGGAAAAGGCTGCGGAGTTTACTGAGCGACCGTCAAACGGTCAAACCCCTCCGTCAGAGACGATTCCTCAATGGATCAAGGACTTACCCTTTTGGTGTCCAAGTCGGCTACCATCATCCTCGGTGAATACGCTGCTGGCCTCGGTCAAGGAGCTGGTTCGTCAGGATCTCCAAGCCGTCGATGCTGTGATCCGCGCCAGCATGAAAAGCTCAGTCGCCCTGGTCGATCAGGTTACTGAACACATCTTTTCAAGCGGTGGAAAGCGGCTTCGCCCACTTATCGTACTGCTCGCCGCCCGTTCGGGTAACTATCGTGGTACGAGCCATATTGACGTCGCGGCATTCATAGAGTTCATCCACACCGCGACCCTCCTGCACGACGATGTCGTCGATGGCTCATCGCGCCGCCGCGGACGCTTCACGGCGAACCACTTATATGGCAATCAAGCGAGCGTCCTCGTCGGCGACTTCGTTTACTCGCGAGCGTTTCAGATCATGGCGGCAATCGGCTCGCAGCGCGTGATGGAAATCATGTCGCAAGCTACTAACGTCATCGCCGAAGGCGAAGTACTGCAACTCATGAATGCAGGCGATCCCGACACGACGCAGCAGCGTTATTTAGAGGTGATCTACCGCAAGACCGCAAAACTTTTTGAAGCAGGAGCGGAAGTATCTGCGGTGATCGCTGGAGCGAGCCCGAGTCAACAACGTGCATTGGCCGACTTTGGCCGACATCTCGGTACTGCGTACCAGCTGATCGACGACGTGCTCGATTACCAATCAAACCCCGATGAGCTTGGCAAAAATTTAGGTGCCGATTTGGCTGAAGGTAAGCCTACCCTCCCCCTAATCCAGGCCCTACAAAAAGCCTCGGATCCGAACATCCGGTCGATCATCCGCGGTGCCATCGAGAATGGCGGCGTCGAGCAACTTGATGCCATCGTGGGCGCAATTGAATCGACCGGCGCTATTGAGTACACTCGCGCTATCGCTCAGGACGAGGCCGATCAGGCACTTGCAGCCATTCAAGCGCTGCCAGAGTCGCCGTTCAAAAAAGGTCTCGCCGCGCTCGCGCGTTTCGCCGTCGAGCGCACTTCCTGACATCGGCCCCCGCGGGTCCGCCAGCATCGGGATGTAGCTCAGCCTGGTAGAGCACTACGTTCGGGACGTAGGAGTCGGAGGTTCAAATCCTCTCATCCCGACCATCTCCCGCCAAAGAAAACAATCAGTTAGCCTGATGTCGGGATTGTCCGAGTAGAATACTCGGGACTATTCTACTTTTCAGTGACTTTGATATGCGCGTAGGCGTCACTCTCTGAGACAAAGTTCAGGATTCACAGGTCACCGAAAGAATAAAACTCTATGGACATCACCACAGCCCAACTTGAACTGCGCAACTCTTATTTACGGGGCGGTCCAGGAACGATCATCTCGGGTATCGTTTGGCTCTTCGCTGGAGTCGCAGCGAACAATACGGACATTCCGACAGCATTTGCGGTTTTATTCTTTGGTGGAATGTTGATTTCCCCACTTTCAACGCTGCTCAGGCGCAGTGTTTTCCGTCGCAGTCCGCCGCAGAAAGGCAACCAAGGCGGCTTGACCGTCATAGAGACGACCTTTCCTATGATCGGCGGTCTTATCGCGGCATGGCTGATGCTGCCTTTCAGACCAGATTTTGTGTTCCCGCTGGCGGCAATCGCAGTCGGAACCCATTACTTCGGATTTCGGACTGCTTATGGCGACTGGACGTACTGGATCCTCGGTGGCGCGTTAGTCGTTGTTGGTTCTACGTCTATCTTCGTCGGAGTGCCCAGCGCCAATATCGCACCCCTCTTGGTCGCAGCAGTAGAAGTGATTTTCGGTATCTGGCTAACCCGACAAAGCGTTATCCGTGACCAGTGAAACCTAAAGTCGCCAAAGTACTCCCATTACAATGCTGACCGTGATTTCTTCTCTGCGAGAGAACTCTGGACGGACAATCATCAACTGATTGCTCAACTCGTCATCGCTCTTGCCCCTTCAAGAGCAGCATCACCAGCATACCTGGCTACCCTCGCAAACAGATCATCTTCAAGATCGCAGCGTCTTCCTTCTATTGGACGCGCTACTTTTATCAAGGTAAGGTCTATAAGCGTTCAACGCGAACAGCAAGCAAACGCGATGCGATTGAGTTCGCAAAGCCCTTCTACGACAACATCAACTACAAGCAACACGCAAGTCTTTTGCGTGGGAAAAAGCAGAACTTCGTCGCCTGTGTTCATGATGTATTGAAGCAGCAGCACTATGCTGTGCTGGCAGGCGAACTGTCAGCAGAGAACTATCCGCCTATCCGCCGCGTACACGAAGGCTGCTGCCGCCACAGCGACCGCTACGGCCACGACGCCGAGCAAGGCGGCGTAGGTCCAACCCATTGTTCGCATGGTGCGAAACATCTCAATCGGATTGGCGGCGGCAAGAATCCTGCCGGACGCCCAAAGAATCGCGGTGGAGGTGGGGAGCAGCATGGTGGCGATCACGACGATCGCGATGGCCAGCGGGCCCTCGATCCACAGCACGAGCGCCACGACGCTGAGAATGATGGCGAGTTGGAACAGGGGACGCTGCTCGACCGGGTTCACCATCTCCACGGACAGCACCGGCGGTTCGTCGATACCGTTGGCCACGTACTCGAGCAGCACGTAGGCGTATTTGAGTGTCCATGAGAAGGCAATCAGAAACAAAGGCAGGCCGAGCAGCCCCGCCGCACCCGCAATCGCAAACAGCAAAGTGAACACAGCGACCAGCAGCAGCGTGGTCGGGTGAAATGGCCGCAGTATGTGGCGCAACAGTAGCGGCATCACCGTCTAGGTTTCACCGATGCAGCGATGCAGCCAAGTCGCGCCGATGGCGCGCTGGCTGGTCATGCCGCCACACGCTGCTGCCACTTCGGCAGATTGACGCCCTTGATGAGTAGCCAAATGGCAAGACTCAACTCGCCGACGAACGCTGGGATCAGTATCGCCGGAAACAGGGTTCGGGCGACATCCGGCGCAAGAATCAATGCAAAGCTGTTGATGAGATAGCTCGCACCTGCGAATTGCAGCAGAACGCCCAGAGTGGCGGGCAGGTAGGACGACTTGTAGATCAGGTAGCCGCGAATCAGGCAGGTGAAACCGAAGAAAATCAATCCGATGCCGAATCCATGGCTGTGCAGCTGGTTGGCCAGATACGACAGTTGTTGCTACTGCTCCGCCGCGAGGCTGCCTGCCTGGCCGGCGTTGCCCATGACCGCCACCGGCGCGTCAGCAGTGCCAGCTTGTTGAGCGCTAGGACCGCCGTCTGGATCAGATTGAACGCGGTCGACATCAGCGCGAGGCTCCTGCTGATGGGTCGTAACAGCAGGTAGAAAATGATGATCGTCAGAATGTCCGCGACCTGCATGAGCAGGTCGCCTGCGATGCCCGCTCGCCACAGCAATTCATTGGCCGCGATGTTGTTGGCCGTCGCCGCGGGATCGCCGCCCCGCGACCAGTACTCCGCGCATGATCAACTCGCCGAACATGCCGAGCGCGATGATTGCGAGATAGATCAACCCGCAGGCACGGGCATAGGTTTGAGGCGAGCGCTCAAAGGATGAGTTCATGTCGTGCGTGATCCCGCATTGAGTTCGGCGCCAGGCGCCGATGGGATGGATTCGACCCTGATCGAATCCGGCGAGCAATAGAGGCGACATCGACGACGACGCCGGAAGCAGAAGGTCCCACGTCGATCCCGTGCAACGCACGTGCTCCAAGTCATGCGCACGCGCAATGCGTCGCCTGGCCGAGTCAATGGGACGACCCGGCTTCCGCGCACTGTGCGCGCCATGGCCGTTCGAAGCAACGAACAAGCCTATCGAGTGACCACGCTGCCGTCGACGACGCCCGGATCCAGCTCGAACATTACCGTCGGAGTCCGCTGGCTTTCCAATCCATCGCCCGGCGTACGCGTCGCTCGACCGACGGGTGCGTATAGAACAGCACTTCCTGCAGCCAGCTCGGGCGTGGATTGCGGTACTCGGCCGTCTTGACCAGCGCCGTCGCGAGGGCATCGGGCAGGTTCACGGTCTCGAGTGAGTACTGGTCGGCCTCGTTCTCGCCGTGGCGGATCGAGGCGTTGACCAGCGGCTGCGTCAGCAGGAAGAACAGTGACATCAGGAACGCCAGCACCGGCAGGCCGGTCGGCTCGTCGATGCGCGCCGCGCTGCCGAACGCCCGCGCGACCCGGGGGAACAGCCGGTCGGCCAGGAAGAAGAACACCATCGCGAGCGCCGACATCAGGAACACCATGCGCCAGACGTGACCGAGTACGTAGTGACCGATCTCATGGCCAGTGACGGCCTTGACCTCGTCCAGCGATGCGCCCTTGAATGCGACGTCCGAGATCGCAATGCGCGCGGACCCGGCGATGCCAGACACGTTGGCCGTGAAGTTGTTCGATTGCCGTGAGCCGTCGTAGACGAAAATCCGCTCGGCCGGCACGCCGGCCTGTCCGGCCAACGTCACGAGCGCGTCGCGAACCTCGCCGGCGGGAACTGGCCGATAGTCGTTGAAGAGAGGCTCGAAGACGACCGGTCCGGCAAGCAGGAAGGACGACAGTGCCACCGCGGTCAGGCCGCCCGCCCAGGCCCACCAGTACTTGCCCGCGCGCCGCATCAGGGCGTAAACGCCGACGAAGAAGAGGCCGACGAGTACCGCGAAGATCGCGGTCGACAGACCAGCCTGACCGAGAAAGTCCGCGAGCGGCTGGCTGGTGCGGCCGTAACTGCGTTCGCGCCAGAACTCCTCGTACAGGGCCCAGGGCAGCGAGATCAAACTGGCCAGCACAAAATAGGCCGCAGCAACGACCCACGCGCGGAGATTCAGCCCGCGTCGCGCCAGTTTCGCGTTGAGGCGATCCAGCACGCCCGTGCGCACGAACAGCCAGGCCACGACGGCCGACACCAGCAGGTTCCAGAGCAGCAGCCAGTGATTGCCGGCGGTGTAAGCAGCGGCCTGGGCCAGTGCGTCGGCGCCGAGCGAGTCGATGTAAGCGGCGGTAGCCGCGGCGGGGTCGAATGCCACGCGCCAGTCTACCAGCTGTCCTTCGCTTGCAGCAATTCAGTCACTTCCAGCCAGCGGGTTTCCGCCTTACGAACCAGGGGGTCGGGACTTCGACGAGGCGCGCGAAGCCCGCGAGCCATCTCTCCGGGCGCGCCAGAATCATCGAAGGCTTACGCAGTGCGTGAGCCTTTCAATTTTTTCCAGCGTAGGGAAATCGTAGAGTTGTTTTCTACGAACGCCCACATCCGTTCAATTCGACCAGCTGCCTGCGAGATGATCGGGTGCCAAGTGCGCATAGGGAAGCACCATCTAGCCAATGTCGCTCCAGCTCCAGCCAGATGACTTGAGGATCCTATCTAAGATGGCGATCTGGGCCATGTACCAGAACGTGATCAGCAGCCAGAAGGCTGTGAAGAAATCGAGGCCGGTCCAAGAGAAAGCGCCTCGATCTAGAAGCAGCAAGGAGATCAGCGTCGAGACAATCGGGAATCCGCTAAGGACTGCGATGATCTTTGACGCAGGCATCGCGCTTTGTTGATTCATAAAGTGTCCGTCCTTCGAGGAAATCGGTGGCCGCCTAACGCGATGGTGTGCCAACCACCCCCCATTTCCCAATCCCTCTCCGACACTCGGATTCCCCACGGTGTCTGTAGTAAATCGTGTACTACATCGACTTCATTCCACCAACGTCAGAGGGGGGACGAATTCTCGTCCCCCCTCATGTAGTACGAATGTAGGACGATGACCCCTACCGAAACCACGCTCGTATGCGCAACGGATGGGCGCTACCGCAATGCCGGCCCCGGCAAACGTATCGCGAGGTCGACGCGGATCGAGCTCGAGGTAAAAACCTAGGATGCACGGCAGCTCGGCGACATAACCTCACGCGTGATCCACCATGGACTGCATCAGGGCGACACCGTCAGCGCCAAGCGATGCGATCACCAGCAAAGGTGCCGAGATACAGCCGACCCTTGAATGGCAGCGCAACCGTCGCCGCGCCGATGGGCGGCCCTTGCTGATCGAGTATGACGCGCGAGTATAAGGATTCGGGGTCGACCTCAACAATCTGAAATCGGAAGCCGCAATTCCCGCGCTCGATACCGAGGCACTTGATGAGATCGAAGGTGCTGGCATGGTGCGAGGCGACGAGAAGACGCCCATCCTCGGACCAAGTGACGTTGTCTGGTCCCATCACCCGGACCTCGCCGACACGTTGACCGGTCATCGTGTCAACTTTGATTAGGGCGTTTTCAAAGTAGCCATTTAGGTAGAGATAACGCCCATCTGGCGAGGACTCGATGCCGTTGGCATAGCCCGTGTCACTTCCGATTACGCGCGAGTATCCTTTACCCGGTCGCCACTCCCACGCGAATCCGGGGCGGTGCGAGCCAAAGCGCATGCGCAGTCCCGAGACGACCATGTTCTCGCCACGCCGAAAGCTGTCCGACACTCGAAAGCCACCATCGCTTAACACGACGACGTCATTCGTGGTCGCATCGGGTGGTGCAAGTACGCAGCCACGCGCTTTGAGTGCCACCTCAAGACCATCATCGATGATTTCAAAAATTTCGATCGACTCTCGCGTACCATGATTGACGACGTACAACATCTGACGCCCATCCTCAAGACGGCGGGCGTTGATGCCGTGCGGGGCGAGTGCAGCAGACCCAAGCGAGGGGCATGTGGGATCACCGACGAGCTTCGCCTGCTCCAACGCAGCGACGATCGTCCGAGAGCTTGACGCGCGCGGCCATAGCGGACGGATGTCTCCAGCAGCTCCTGCGGCACCCGGTACATAAGCAACGAGCCGACCGACGCGTGACTCGACGCCGCCTCGCCCCATTTCACTAATGATCAGCGCAGTGCCACGCGGACTCGCGGCAAAGTCCTCAGGGTTTTGAAATCGGCAATCCGGGGTAAGTCCGTTACCAGCACGACAATCGAGTATATCGGGTGTCGTACATGCTCCAAGCGAGAGCAGCAGAGTGGCGAGACACATACGAATCAGCATTGGAATATCTCCACCGGAAAACCATCAGGAGTTGCGAGTACCATGGA
This sequence comes from Gammaproteobacteria bacterium, assembly GCA_016874055.1. Classification (GTDB taxonomy): domain Bacteria; phylum Pseudomonadota; class Gammaproteobacteria; order Steroidobacterales; family Steroidobacteraceae; genus UBA964. Next base: position 16,973 of record VGVG01000006.1, read on the forward strand.
ATGTCGGCGGCCGAATCCAAGCGCATCAATATCGGCAGGCGCGCTCAGCACCTTCACGCCGTGACGCGCGACTTTGTCCGCAACTTCGGCGAACTTTGCGGTGGGGAAAGACCACAAGCCAAGACCGCGATTGTGCAAACCCAGTCCGTTCGGCGCTCGCAAGCCGCCCGAGAGTAGTTGCATAATCACGAGGTATCCCGTCCGCGAGCCGGGCGCGAACCATTGCTGGAATCGTACTCGGGTGCCTGCCGGTAAGCGCATACCACCCTTAGGCCCATCACTCTCAAAGGTAAATTCGCGACGTAATTCGTAGCCGAGAACTTGATCAAAAAATTCGCCGTCACGATCGATATCGCTGACGAGCGCACTCGAATAACTCGGACCACCTATTCCGACCGCGGGATCGATAGGCCCCACCGGTTGCAGATGTGCCCGATCGACACCAGGTACCATCACGTCATCGGGTGCGATCCAATGAGTCTCACCAATGTCATACGTCGTGCCGTCCGCACGCGGAAAGCTCATAGTGGTGACACCCGCATTAGCCTTAAAACCGTAGGCCTCGACGATGGCGTGTCGTTTGATGAGGTCTCGCACTGGCACGCCGAGACCCAAGGCGCCATCGGCACAGCAGTCGAGCGCAGGGCGCGCGGTGGGTCGTCCGGCATCGAGACGCACGATGCGCACGCGGAGCGCCTCGGGAATGCCCGAGCGCCTCAACAGTAGGACATCGAGGTTGTCTTGCTCAGGGATGCCCCAATGCCTGCATGCACCCTGCGACGACGCTCGGTCATAGCGCAGTAGTTCGGTATCCAGATCAAGGGCCCCGCCGTAAAAACGCCGGCAACGCCCGAGATCCGCCGCTGCGAGCGTGATCTCGGCAAGTGGCTCGCAGAGCATTACGCGCCCATCCTGCCGAGGCGTCATGGGATCGAGGGGTACAGAGGGCTCGGTCATCGATTTGTATCCTGCGAACTCTTCGCGAAAACTAGCACGTCGAGGACTACACTTGGCAGTCATGACGGCTCGTCGTGATTTTCTCTCCGCCACACTGCTCTCGGCGGCTCTACAAAGCGCCGGAACCGCCCTCCCTGCTTGGGGTTGCCAGTGGTTATCGATGCGACAACCGCAATTCAAGAGCGATCCGTTCGTGCTTGGCGTCGCCTCTGGCTACCCCGCGAGCGATGGTATGGTGCTCTGGACTAGGCTCGCCACGAATCCCACGACACCCGAGGCGAGTCACGGGCCATACGATCTCGCCGTCGTCTATGAAATATCGACTGACCCGAGCTTTTCGAAGGTCGTACAAGGCGGGGTCACGCGAGCCGAGGCAAATTATGCGCATTCGGTTCATCTCGAAGTTCATGGGCTCGCGCCGGGGCGCGATTATTTTTATCGGTTTCGCGCCGGCGATTACGTGAGCTCCATTGGTAGAACGTGGACGTCACCCGACGGCGAGCGACAGACTCCCCTGCGGATTGCAGTCGCGAGTTGCCAGCACTACGAACAAGGATACTTTCATGCGTACTCCCATATGGTGGAGCACGGGATCGATCTCATCTTACACGTCGGTGATTACATCTATGAAAACAACACCGCTTCGCCGGTACGCCGACACGATACTGGCAAATGTAAAAAGCTTGATGATTATCGTCGTCGGTATGCGTGGTATCGAAGCGATCCACTCTTATGCGCAGCTCACGCCCACTGCCCGTGGCTCGTAACCCACGACGACCACGAGGTCGAGAACGACTACGCAGGTCTCATAGCCGAAGATCCGGATAGCCAAGAAGGCTTTATCGACCGCCGCGCCGCAGCCTATCAAGCGTATTGGGAGCACATGCCGCTGCCTCGCTCTGCGATGCCCAGAGGCTCCGACATGCAGCTCTACATGACGCGTACGCTTAGCGATCTGCTGGGTATCCATCTGCTTGATGAGCGTCAATATCGGTCACCGCAGGCCTGCCCGACTCCGCCCCGCCGCGGTGGCAGCTTACCGGTGTATGTCGACAGCTGTCTCTCCTGGAGAGATGAATCGCGCAGCATGCTCGGTATCACTCAAGAGCGTTGGATAGACGGTCAACTACGGATTTCGAAGGCACGCTGGAACTTTATCGTTCAAGGTGTCGTGATGACACAAGTCGACGAGGATCCAGGCCCGCGAGAGCTTTACTGGAGCGACAGTTGGGCGGGATATCCCGCCGCAAGGCGACGCTTACTCGAGTCAGTCGCTGCGAGCCAATGCAGAAACCCAGTGTTTTTGAGTGGTGATATTCACGCGTTTATCGTCGCCGATCAACGCATCGTTCCGCACACGATCGATTCACCGCTGATTGCAAGTGAAATCGTGACCACCTCAATCAGCTCGGACCCACCACCGGCGAGGGTGATCAGGGAGTATGATCGAGTCGATTTATCGGACGTCTTCTTCGCTAACGGTTCGTACCGCGGCTATACCAGGCTGACCTTGACGCCCTCTCAACTTGAAGCCGAACTCATTGGCTATGCCTCCGTGCGTGGATCCGAGGCGACGGCGCAATCACTCGCGCGCTTCGCAATTGAGAGCGACCGTCCAGGACTGCAAAGAGCCTGAGTTGCGCGGTCAATCTCTCGCGTCGTCAGGTTTATGCTGGTTTAAGAACGTAGATAACTGACGATTTCTCGCACCCACTTTTCGGACTGCTCGTCAATGATATCGTGCGAGCCACCTTGTAACTCGGCATATTCAAAGAAATCAGGACGAAGCCCATACGCGCGCTTTGTCGCTGCATATAAATCCTCGCCGGTGTTGGTAAACATCAGTGTCGGCACCTCAATGCGCCTCAGTACCGCCGCAAGATCTGTAGAGATCACGAGCGGAAATACTCGCCAGTTGCTCCCGTCTCGATGCAGTCCCTCGACTGTATATCGATGCATCAGTCGAATATCGGTCCAGTCCGGTGTCGAGCGCAGTCGGTTTTCCCAGGCGATGAGCAGATGCGAACCATCGGGCTTGAGCTCTTTAGGACCAAAGTAAAACGTCGCGAAGTGGTCGCGCTCGGCTTCGTCGAGCAACGGGAATCCGTTGAGCACTAGCTTGCGCACGGCGCGAGGATGCGTGGCAGCGAATACGGCTGCGAGTACCGCTCCAGAATGATGCCCGACAATATGCGCATCAGCCCGAGCCATGGCGCCTAAGCCTGCCGAAATGATGCTCGCGAAATCTTCGAGGGTGGCGTCCTCGGCGGCGACGTCCGACATGCCAAAACCTGGCATGTCGAGGGCAAGGACATCGAAACCCGCCTCAGCGAGAGAAGGCATAACCGCCTCGAACTGGACCGACGATAGCGGTGACTGGTGAAGCAATATGAGAGGCTCAGATGCGCCTTCCGATAAGCACCGACGGTAGTGGATCTGCCCCGCCGCGCCGTCGAGATAACCGCGTCGGATCACCAGAGTTGTGGTCGACATAGACTCGAGTGTAGCCGGCCATCCCGAATTTACGCCTACAATCGCGTTGATCCGCCTCAGCATGAACATGAGTACCTCGCACAGTGCACCAATGACCCGGGTCGTAGTCGCCTCGTCTGCCGGTACGGTTTTTGAGTTCTATGACTTTTTCCTCTACGGTAGTCTCATTACGTTTTTCGGTGCGCTTTTCTTTCCGCCCGGTAACGAGACCGCAGCGCTGCTTGCGAGTCTTGGAGCGTTCGGCGCGGGCTTCGCCATTCGGCCACTCGGTGCTCTACTTTTCGGCCGACTCGGTGATCGAGTCGGTCGCAAGCAAACCTTTCTGATCACCATTGTGCTGATGGGGTTATCGACTGCTTTTGTAGGTCTGATCCCGACTTTTGAAGTCATTGGCTGGTGGGCGCCCACGTTGCTCGTCGGGCTTCGACTCATTCAAGGTCTCGCTCTCGGCGGTGAGTATGGCGGCGCGGCGATTTACGTCGCCGAGCACAGTGACCCGGCGCATCGCGGATATTTCACAAGCTGGATCCAGACGACGGCGACGCTCGGGCTTGTCTTGTCTTTACTCGTAATCCTCGGTTGTCGTTACACGCTTGGCGAGGGGGCCTTCCGAGAATGGGGATGGCGGATCCCGTTTTTAGTATCAGTAATCCTGCTTGGTCTGTCCGTCTATATCCGCCTGCAAATCGCCGAGTCGCCGCTCTTCGAGAAACTCAAACGCGAGGGCGGCCTCGCGAACGCCCCAATCCGCGAAACACTGCTCGGCGCTGAGCATCGTAAACCTATGGCTGCAGCACTCATCGTGGCTGCGGGCATGGCCCTCAGTTGGTACACGGCACAGTTTTATTCTTTGGTATTTCTGCAGACCGCTCTGCTCATCGATAACGCTACGGCCTCGGTGCTAATCGTTAGCGCATTGATCATCGGCATGAGTGCGTTCGTTCTCGCTGGCACGCTCGCCGATCGCATCGGACGACGACCCGTCATGCTCGCTGGTATGTTGATCTCGGCGGTCTCGATCATACCGGTGTACTCGGGACTGCTCGTCGTGGGTAATCCAACGCTCGCGACCGTGCAAACGACAGCCCCGGTGAGCGTCTACGCCACACCCACGCGATTCGACCCCTTCGCAAGTGCTGCCGAACTCGACGAAGCGACCCGCGCGCGCGATTACCTCGCCAAGCGCGGTATCTCCTATTCCAACGCCGCTCCACTCAATGAGGCGGACCTTGTCATCGCTGTCAACCAAACGCGCATCGTTGGCTTCGATCGCGAGCGTTTGCAGCAAGCCCTCGTTGATGCAGGTTATCCCGACAAGTCCTCCGTGACGCGACTCGAGTCGCTCTCAGACTTAAACACCGTTCATCTTACACTCGTCGGCCTCATTCTCATTATGATCGTCGGCGCCGGCTTCACCTGCGGACCTGGCGCCACCTTCCTCGCTGAAGTCTTCCCGACACGTATTCGCTACACCGCCCTGTCGGTGCCGTATCACCTGACGAGCGCATGGTTTGGCGGCTTCATGCCGCTCACCGCCGCTTGGCTAGTGGCTCGCTCCGGCGACGTGCTTGCGGGCCTTTGGTATCCTGTTGCAGTGATGGGTACGGCCTTCGTGCTTACGCTCTGGATCGTCCCGGAAACACGAGGCCGCAACCTGTGACGATGAATACACAGTGGGTACTGGCCGCCAGACCTGTCGGCGCGGTCAAAGAGAGTGACTTCAGACTCATCGAAGCGCCACTATGTCCCCTCGCTGACGGCGAGTTTCGCATCGAGGTTCTCTATCTCGGCGTTGCTGCGGTGATGCGCGGCTACATACTGAATACCGAAAAATTCGAGCGTCCCCTCGAAATCGGTGACGTGATGCACGGACGTGGTGTCGGTCGAATCGTCGAGTCTCGCAATGCTGATTGGCGGATCGGCGAGATCGTGCACGGAAAGATGGGCTGGCAACGTTACGCCATCGCCGACGGCTCACCGCATTATTTGATGTTTAAAGTCCGCCAACGTGTGGTACCGGTGTCCACTGCGCTCGGCGTTCTTGGACTAACGGGCTTCACCTCTTACCTTGGGCTCGTCGATGTCGGTGCCGTGAAAGCGGGCGATCAAGTGCTCGTATCAGGCGCTGCGGGAGGCGTGGGTTCTAACGTCGGACAAATCGCCCGCAATCTCGGCGCCGAGGCCGTCGGCATTGCAGGCTCCGCAGAGAAATGCTCGTTGCTGACGAGTTCGCTTGGCTATCGTTCCGCCATTGACTATAAGCTGGAAAACATCGAGCAGCGTATCGGCGAACTCTTTCCGAACGGACTAGACGTATTCTTCGATAACGTGGGCGGACCCACGCTCGATGCCGGACTTGCGCACCTTCAACGACACGCCCGCGTCGTACTCTGCGGCGCGATTTCGCAATACATTGTCGGTACAGAACAGCCGTACGCCCTCAAAAATGCCTTCGCCATCTTCAAAAAAATGGCGCGCATGGAAGCTTTTTTCATTTACGAGATGAGCGAACGATTCGAGCTTGCGGAGGCTCAACTGGCCAACTGGATCGCCGCAGGCAAACTGCACTATCAGGAAGACATCCTCGAGGGACTGGAGCAGATGCCTGCTGCGCTCATTCGGCTCTTCGAGGGGCGCAACGTTGGCAAACAACTCGTACGCGTATAGCGCGTAACAATAAAAAAGGCCCGACAGTTAATCGGGCCTTTTTTCAACCGCGATGCGGTAACTGACAGCGCGCTTTACCAGCGACCACCGCCGCCACCGCCGCCGGGGCCGCCACGGTAGCCACCGCCGCCGCCTCGGAAGCCACCCGGACGACCGCCGCCGCCAGTTCGGGGACGATCCTGCGCCTCGTTAACGCGCAGCGGGCGACCGTTCAACGAGTGGCCGTTGAGAGCCTGAATGGCGCGCGCAGCGTCATCCTGACCCATTTCAACAAAGCCAAAACCGCGCGGACGACCGGTATCACGGTCTATCGGAAGGGCGACCGAAACAACCTCGCCGTGTTGAGCAAACAGCGCGCGAACTGCCGCTTCATCAGCGGTAAAAGGCAGATTGCCTACGTAGATTTTTGCCATTTCTGGAAACACTCTCTCACTTAGCGGAACACAAACGCTTCAAAACCAGCGTCGCCTTACGACAACGACAGCCTTCTCAGCCTCCTAATCGATGTCGATTCAGCAATGCAGACCGGCGTTATAGCGCCTGAAGATGCAATCAGAAAGGCCACGATCCCTAGCGAGTCTAACACCGAATAGCGGCGCTGTGACACCATAATTGGACACGCTATAGTGCCGAATTCGCTCCAATAATGACTGTTGCTGCTCGCCAACAGACCGTCCTATCCCACCGAAGATCCTTCGCGATGACCCCTGCTACCCCATCCCCCAAGGCCTCGGCGGGCCTCGCCCGCCAGCTCCCGGGGCTGTTACTCGCAATAGGCGTGGTAACGACCGCCTTCGGGGTCTGGGCGCTCGATCTGCTTGGACTTTCGAAGATCAACCCCCTGATGCTCGCCATCCTGATCGGTATAGGACTGCGTAACACCTTGGGACGACCAGAGTTCACCCAAGCCGGCATCGCGATGTGTCTTCGCAGACCGTTGCGCGCGGGGATCATATTGCTCGGTTTGCAAGTCACGCTCGCCGAGACACTTGAAATTGGTATTCCCGGCCTCCTTATCCTCGCCTTCGCGCTACTCGGTACGTTCTTGTTGACCCAGAGACTAGGCGCTCGACTTGGCGTGCGACCGGGTCTCGCGACGCTCATCGCCACGGGCACCGGGATCTGCGGCGCGTCCGCCATCGTTGCCGCCAACACAGTAGTTCGCGACGACGAGGAGATTGTCGCGTACGCGCTCGCCACGGTCACATTCTTCGGTACGCTTGCGATGTTCGCGTACCCGATGATCGGTAACTTACTGGGGCTCGATGCGCGTAGTTATGGCCTGTGGACTGGCGCTTCAGTGCATGAGGTTGCTCAGGTAATTGCCGCAGGATTCGCACGAGGTGAGGCCGCCGGCGAGTTCGCCACGGTCGCCAAACTCGCGCGTGTGTTGATGCTCGCACCCCTCGTCATTGGCATGGGGCTTTGGGCGCAGCGGCAACTCGCTCGTCGCGAAGGCACGGATACTGCCGCCCAAGGGCGGGCGCCAATGCCTTGGTTCGTGTTCGGGTTTCTCGGTATGGTGCTGCTCTCGGGCAGCGGCTGGGTACCGACCGAGGCGAAGCAGATCGCTGCGCCGACTGCGCAAGCTCTGTTGGCACTCGCACTCGCAGCCGTAGGGCTCGAGACCGATATACGCAAGCTGGTCGCCCAAGGCTGGCAACCTCTCGCACTCGGGGCGCTCGCCACCGCGTTCATCGCTTCGAGCACACTTGGTCTCACCCTACTTTGGCGGGGCTAATCGCGATCAGGCCGAAGGGGTCTCGCCCGAGGTCAACCACTTCAAAAATCGCGGTGCTGCCCAACGCTCCACGTCGTCAATCACCGAAAACATTGATGGGACGATGACGAGCGTGAGGGCCGTCGAAGTGATGAGCCCACCGATTACGGAAATAGCCATCGGTGCGCGGAAACCTGCCGCCGCAGAGCTGATGGCGACCGGCAACATGCCCGCAACCATCGCGACCGTGGTCATGATAATCGGGCGTGCGCGCTTATGACCTGCCTCGATGAGCGCATTGAGCTTAGTTTTCCCGGCCCGTATCTCTTCGATGGCGAAATCGACGAGTAGGATGGAGTTCTTGCCTACGATACCCATGAGCATGAGGAATCCGATAACGACCGGCAAGGAAAACGGTTTGCCCGTCAGCATCAGCGCAATGACCGCACCGCCGACCGATAGCGGTAATGCCGACAAAATGGTGATGGGCTGGAAGACTCGTGTAAAGAGCAGCACCAGCACCGAAAACACGAGCAGTACGCCCGCTACGATAGCGAGCGTGAAATTTGAGGCGAGCTCTTTGAGGAACTCCGCCTGCCCCACTTCGACGAGCCTCACACCTTCAGGCAAATTTCTTATCTCGGGCAGCGCGTAGACTTTGGCAAGCGCAGGTCCGATCTCAATACCCTTCGCAAGATCCGATTCGATTACCACCCGTCTAGTCTGGTTGTAACGACGAATGACTGATGGGCCCTCACCGAAGCTGATATCCGCGACCGCCTTGAGTGGTACCGTTGAACCCATCGCCGTACGCACCGGTAGATTTTCGAGTGTGGCGAGATCCCGTCGGGACTCCTCGAGTAGACTCACGCGAATCGGCACCAAGCGATCAGCGAGCGAAAACTTGGCTGCGTTCTGCGGCAGATCGCCGAGCGTTGCGATACGAATTGTTTGACTGATGGCAGCGACCGAAACACCGAGCTCAGAGGCGAGGTCGAGTCGCGGTCGCACCAGTACCTCAGGGCGTTGCATGTCGCCATTGACACGCGGACCACGTAACTCGGGTAATGCCCGCATGGCCGCGACGGCACGCTGCGCGGCGGCCTCGATCTTTACTGGGTCCTCACCCGTCAAATATAGCTCCACCGGACGACCGGGGGGGCCCCCATCGTCGCCACTAAACGTTACACGGGCATCAGGGATGTCGGCAAATAGCGGGGTCACTCGATCCTGCCATTCTTTTTGAGAGACCGACCGGTCACTCCGCGGGACGAGCGTCACGTAGAGCGAGGCGGTGCGTACGTCGCCATCGCCGATATCCTCGATGATGTCCGTCACTTCCGCTTGTTTTGCAATAAGCGAAGTGATCTGCTCGGAGACTCTGGCAGTCTGCTCAAGCTGTACGCCTGGCGGCAGCTCAATACTGATCTGCACCGACGAGAATTCCTGTGGTGGAATCAGCGCTTTGGGAATTGAGATCAGCAGCCCAGCCGAGAGCAGAAAAAACACCGTGCCACCGATGAGCGTAAGACGACGGCGCTCGAGCGTCCATCGCAGGGTATCGAGGTAGGTCGTCATCAGCGGACCGTCGGCCGAACGTATTTCGTCGTGCGGCTTCAGCGTGTATGCAGCAACCAACGGCGTGATGAGTCGCGCGACCAGTAGCGAGAAGAATACGGCAGCCGCAACGGTCAGGCCGAACTGCTTGAAGTACTGACCCGTGAAGCCTCCCATGAAGCTCACCGGTACGAAGACAGCGATGATGGTGGCTGAGGTCGCCACCACAGCAAGACCAATTTCATCGGCAGCATCAAGAGCCGCCTGGTATCCACTCTTCCCCATGCGCATGTGGCGCACGATGTTCTCGATTTCAACGATCGCGTCATCGACGAGCACGCCCGCCACGAGCGACAGCGCGAGCAGATTGATACCATTGAGCTTGAAATCCTGCCAATACATGACTGCAAAGGTCGGAATAGCCGAGAGCGGAATGGCGAGCGCCGAAATTACGGTAGCCCGCCAATCACGCAAGAAGATGAACACGACGAGCACCGCGAGAATCGAGCCTTCGATCATCGCCATGAGAGCCGACCGATAGGTCTCGCGGGTGTACTCCACCGTGGTGAACACCCGCTTGATGCCGACATCCGAATTTTCTTTGAGGATCTTGCCGATTTCTTCCTCGACGGCATCGAATGTCGACACATCCGAGGCGTCCCGCGCCTTAAACACACCGAAATTGGTGGCCTGACGACCGTTTAGTCGCGAGATCGACCGCTGCTCACCAACTGCATCGCGGACTTCCGCGACATCTTGCAGGCGAACGCTCGCACCGTTGGCAAGCCGAATCTGTGTGGCGCCAAGCTCGAGTGCCGTTGATGCTGCGCCAAGCACACGAATCGACTGTTCACCGCCTCCTACCTGCGCACGACCGCCCGGCGCATTAAGGTTGAGCACACGAAGCTGTTGATTGACTTCGACCGCCGTGATGCCGAGCGCCTGCATACGCGCAGGATCAAGTTCGACGCGAATCTCGCGCGACACACCGCCACCGCGAACTACCTGAGCCACACCGAGCACGGCGAGCAATCGCTTGCTGACAGTGTTGTCCACAAACCAGCTGAGCTGCTCGGGTGAGCGCTCCGTCGTCGAGACGGCGTACCAAGCAATCGCCCCGCCCTCGACGTCGATACGATTGACCTGAGGCTCATCGACGCCATCAGGCAGATCCGAGCGAACCTTACTAACAGCGTCACGCACATCGTTCAGGGCGCGATCGATCGGGGTACCAATCTGAAATTCGATGGTCGTTACCGAGGAGCCTTCGGATGCACGCGACCTGATGCTGCGTACATCGGAGACGCTGCGTACCGCACCCTCAACCTTCTGGGTGATTTGCGTTTCGATTTCAGACGGCGCCGCGCCAGGCTGCGACACCTGCACAGACACGAACGGAAAGCTGACATCCGGATTAAGGTTGATCGGCAATCGTTGAAAGCTCACGAGGCCGATGAACGTCAGCACCATGAAGAGTACAATCGGCAGCGTTGGATGACGGATCGCCCATGCGGACATGTTCTTCATCGAGCCACCCTCACCAACTCACCGGGACGCAGATAAGGTCCTGCGGTCGTCACGACCTTCTCGCCCTCCGAAAGTCCGCTACCGATGACCACGCCGTTTGCGCGAGAGCCCTGAACGCGAACGTTGCGTCGCTCGACTTTGTTGACGGCATCGACGATGAAGACGTAGTTACCCGTCGTATCGCTCATCACTGCCGTCTGCGGCAGAAGTGGACGCCGAGCGGTGCCTATCGAAATTTCTCCACGCGCAAAGGCACCTGGTCGCAAGTTACGATGCGTCGGTAAATCGATGCGCACGCTGCCGAGTCTGGTTTGCGGGTCGATGACCGCACCGATCAATCGAACCTTACCCTCGAAAGCCTGCTCGACGCCCGTCACGCGAACACGAGCCATCTGACCCGGCACGAGTTGCGGCAAATCACGCTCGGCCACATTACCCCGCATTTCGATTCTGCCCGCACGACCGATGCGAAAGAGCGCGCTGCCGCTAGGACCCGCGAGTTGACCTACTTCAGCTGAGCGCATCAGCACGATGCCATCGAAAGGCGCGCGGACTTCAGTCCTGCGAAGACGCGCCTGCGCTTCAGATAGTTGAGCCGATACGACTTTTACTTTGGCGCCAGCCGCGATCGCTGCAGCGCCTCGACGTTCGATTTCTTGGGCCGACAACGCGCCCGTGCTGGCTACGGCTTGAGCGCGTCGATAATCGGCGTCGGCGACTGCGGCATTCGCTTTCGACTCCTGCAAGGACGCTGCGAGACTCGCCACCTGCGGTGCGACGAGAGAGGTATCGAGCCGCGCTAAGACCTGACCCGTGCGAACCCGATCACCGACCTCCGCGAGGAGCGCCGATACGCGACCGCCCTCTCCCTCAGCGCTGATTGCCGCCTCATCCCGTGCTGCAATCGCCCCCGAAAAGGTCACCACATCGGCCATTTCGAGAGCCTCGACCATCGAGACGGACACAAGGGGCGACGGCGTCACGACGCCGTCGTCACGACCCGAGAACACAAAAGTACGAATTAGCCCGAAGATGGCGAGCAAGCCGAGCACCGCGATCGTGTAGACGATGCTGCGTGGCACGTTATCGAGAAACATGGCAACCGTCGGTGGTCGGTAACACACCGATATTACTATATGTGGGCATTACTTAAAGGTTAACGCAGGCTGACTCAGAGAGCGTAGTTTATACTCTTGATGGTCTCCGCATTACAAAAATGTTGCTGCTCGTCAGTGCCCTGATGTGGACGCTGCTCAGCGTGCTTGGCGGATTTTCACAGCCTACCGAGAGCCGGATTCGCGCGGATGCCAGCGAACGGAAATTCCTGCACTCGTAAACGAAGCGAAGGCGTAGACCTCGTCGTTGTCGGCACCACCGTCGAGATAACGAAAACTGGCACCAACTAACCACTCGTCGTTGATTGGCTTCATCAACTTGATTCCTCCATCGACTGCATAACCCAGGCCACCGGCCAGCGCATCGATATCGCCTTCGAGTCTCCAACCCGAACCGAGCGGACGCTCGAATGCACCGTGTAGCAAAGGAACGAAGCCGGTGTTGTCCTTCTCGGCTGATCTTGCATTCTGTCGGAGTCGGATGCTGGCATCACGAATCTTCGCCGTGATGCCGATTTTGACGACAAGATCTTCACGATCGATCCAACGCCATCGCACCGTGCCGCGCCACGAGTTGAATTGATAACGCGCATTAACCATGCCCGAAGCAAACGTCGTGCCCCGGAATTGGATCACAGATGCGGTTGAGCCATCGTTTGAAAGAGCTAACGGCGCAAGTAGCACTCGCCATTCTCGTCGGTCGCCAGTAAGTCGAGACAACTGCACACGAGGCGCGACGTAGGGACCACCGCCCGTCAAACCATCGAGCGAAAACCGCGATCCGCTCGAGTCGTTGGGTACTTGTACGTCGTTACGGCCCTGCCAAGTCGCGTAGGCATCGGTATCGATGATCCAGCCCTGACGGGCTGGCTCTGCCTGCGCCCACCCGCCAAGGACACAGACGCTAAAAGCAACCAGCAGGCCGTGATCAGCCCGTATCTTTAAGACCTTGCGCAATCCCGTTAACGCTCGCGAATAGTGCTTCGAGAAGGTCCGGGTCATCTCTCTCTCCTTCATACCAGCGGCGCAACAGATCGACCTGCATGAGGTGTATCGGGTCAACATATGGGTTACGAAGTGCAAGCGCACGCTGCTGCGTCCGATCGCCATCGAGTAGATTTTGTTGATTTTTTACCTGCAACAGAAGCTCGCAGGTTAATCGATACTCACGACACACCTCCGCAAAGAACCGATCGTCTGAGCGGATGCGTAGGGCATCGTACTTAGCTGCGATGTTCAGGTCGGCACGCGCCAACATGACCTCGACGTCGTCGATGAGATTACGCAGAAAAGGCCATGCCTTCATCGCCTGCTTGAGGCCAAGAAGTCCGTATTTGTCAATGGCCGTCCGCAGTCCACTGCCCGCCCCGAACCAACCTGGTAGTAGCATGCGATTTTGTGACCAGGCTAACACCCAAGGCACAGCACGTAGCGCCGCAAGGCCCTGAAGACCCACACGCTCGATGGGACGACCACCAATTTGCATACGCTCGATCACGTGAATGGGTGTGACCTGCCGAAACCATTGATGGAACTCGTTCGAGTCATCGACGAGCCCGCGATAACACTCGGCACTCACGCGGGCCAAAGATTCAGCGATTTGGAGACTCTGCGTATCGGGCTCCAGTGCCGTGCCATTATGCACTGCAGCTTTATTGATCGACAAAGCTCCAAACGCACGCTCGAGCGTACGCAGCGCAATCGGACCCAGGCCATAGTGCTGGATAATCCCCTCACCCTGTTCCGTCAGCTTCAGCCAGCCGTTGATGGTAGAGCGCGGCGCTGAGGTCACCAAGCCTTCGATACGGCCGCCGCCGCGTGCAATGCTTCCGCCGCGCGCGTGAACTAACCGATGTTGTTCACCCGTCGTCTCAAGCGAGGCGGCGATCGCATGCTGCGCTCGATAAACCGCATACCGAGAAGCGATAATTCCCTCGCGTTTGTTGGCCTCTGAGTAACCCAAGAGCACTGTCTGCTGTCGTTCTTGAGCATCGAGGTGCGCCCGATATACAGGCTCATTCAGTAACTCGCGCATGATTTCACCCGAACGCTCCAGAGCATCGGGTGACACGAACATCGGCGCGAAGTCGAGTGCGATTTCTTTGGTGTGCTTATCGAAGACGTCGGCCCAGCGCGCCAGGAGTAAGGCCGCGAGTACATCATCAGCGCCCTCGGCACCGTTGATGATGTACGCACCAATCGTATCAGCCCCGTAACGTCGCCTGCACTGAAGCATCTCCGCGAAAACCGCCAGAGCGCGCTTTCCCTGAGCATCGAGCTCAACGCTCGGTCCAATATCCCGATCGATCAGGTCAACGAGGCGCGAGCAACGCGTCTGTCGATCAAGAGTATTCCATGCAGGCTCATCGAGCGCGCGAGTGAGTATTCCGTGATGCACACCAGAGTGTTGGCGCACGTCAAGAGTCGCCAGATGGAATCCGAAGGTCGAAATACGACGCTGTAACCGACGCACCGCAAACAGGCCCGCGTATTGACCGCGATGGGCGAGTAAACTCTCACCAACCAGATCAATGTCTTGTTGAAGTTGTACAGGATATTCGTATCCCGAAGGTCTGCCCTCGTAGGTAGCTCGCAGGCGCGCGGCAACTTGCGAAAGAAACTCGCGGTACGGCATGCGATCGTTCCTCACCGACGCAGACGATCGAGCGCTTGGAATCAGCGATGCATATTCTTCTTCGCTGCGTTTTTTTAAGGCGGCACTGATGTCTACCCGAGTCGCGCTCTGAGAGAGCAGTTGAGCGAGCGATTGGACTTCAAGTAAATAGGCATTGATGATCGTCTGGTGCTGATGGGCTAAGGTGTCACGCACGCTCTTGGCGTGCACGTCGGGATTACCGTCCATATCGCCACCGACCCAGCTTCCAAAACGCAGGATGGTCGGAATGTCGACCACTTGAGGATCCACTCCATAGTGCTTACCAATTGCCGCGGCGATTTCCTCATAAAAGCCCGGTATGATTCGATAAAGCACTTCTATGAGGAAGAACAGTACGTGCTCGCGCTCGTCAGCGACTGTCAAATGCTGACGCGGATGAGTCGCGGTCTGCCAATTCGTCGTCAATTCGACGCGAATCTGTCCTGCAGAGGCACGACGCTCACTCGGGGCCAGCGTAGGATTGAGGCGGCCGTACAGCAATCCTGCAAGCTTCAGCTGTTTGCGGAGGATGGTACGTCGCGTGGACTCGGTCGGATGCGCCATGAACACGGGCATTATGTGCATCGTGCGTAGCAAACCCATCAAGTCATCCAGCGTCAGTCCCTCCGCCTTAAGTCGACCTATGGCATCGTCGACTCCACCCGGTTGAGGACGTTCGGCATCGTCCTCAAAGTAAGCGCGGCGCCGTCGGATACGGTGAACTTGTTCGGCGAGATTTACCGCCTGAAACCAACTCGAGAACGCACGCTCTAGCTCGCGAGCGAATGCAGGCTCACGACCTGCAACTCGTCGTTCGAGCTCTACACCGGCAGATGCATCGCCGCTCCGACGCGCGATGGCAAGCGTTCGATCTAGCTCAACCGTCTCGAATAATTCCGCGCCGCCCTGATCACGAAGCACCTCGCCGACCAGCGCACCGAGCATGTGGACATCATCACGCAGGGCCGCGTGTTTGGATGGAAACTCGATGTCGTTGCGTCTCACGTCGGATTTTAAACCTATAGGCGACTCTGAAACGAAAAGGCCGGAGAGGATGCCCCTCCGACCTTTTTCATTTTTGCACCTTGAAGGGTGTGAAATTGGATCAGCGGATTGAGTAAGTAAAGTCGATACCGTAGCTTTCGCCGGCTGAATTGTGAATAAACGACCCGCCAAACTCCGGAGCCGGGATGATTTCCTGCAAGTACTCCTCGTCTGTTACGTTGCGACCCCATGCAGTTGCGCTGAATGTACCGTTCGAGATCCCGATTCGCGCGTTGATCGAATTATAAGGATCACGCTTCATCTTCGAGAACTCGCCCTGACCGAAGCCGAAGTATGTAAACAGGTTCGGCAGCCGCTGCTTCTGAACCGGGTGGAACCAGGTTTCGCCAACGAACGAGCCGTCGAGCCGTGCGTTAACCGTCCAGTTCGCCGAAATTGGAAATTTAACGTCGACACCCGCGTTACCCGTGTACTTCGGAGCGTAAGGGACTTCGCCGCCCTTGGTATAGGGGCGACCGAGGTATTCGTCGATTTCGCCGTCGGTGCCGGCGTAGCCCGCGAAGAGCGAAACGTTCTCGTTGACGTTCCAGCGAGCATCGAGTTCGTAACCCTTGATCGACACTTCATCGATGTTGGTGACAACACGAAGTAAACCGAATGGACCCGCGAAGAAGTTGAAGAACTGCATGTCCTCAACCTTCGTCTGGAAGGCCGCCACGTTCACGCTGACCGTACGATCGGCGAAGAAGGACTTGAAGCCCACTTCAGCCGCCTTCGACACTTCTTTGCGGTAAAGGTCATTAACATCCGTGATGTTGAGCCTGGCATTCGCACCGCAGGTCGGCGCCGAGAAATCGGCACCCAAGCACAGTACCGTACCACCCGCACGGCCGTAAGCTGAGGCGATGGTCGCCGCACTACCCGAGGAGTTGAAACCACCGCTCCGGAAGCCGAATCCGTACGAGCCATACAACGAAAAATCCTCTGACGCTTTCCAATTGGCCGACACCTTCGGCTGCAACTGACTGAAACTCTTTGAACGACTCGGAATCCCTGCAGCTGCGAAGGACGAATTCGCCGTGTACGCAGGGTTGATGTACGGATTCGAGAAGAAGCTAAAACCAACGGTTTGCGCTCGGCATGGGCCGGAGGCCGCAGAGGCACTCGAGCAGCGCGGAACGTTATTATCGACCGAGCGATCTTCCACGTCATAGCGCAACGCAATCGCAACCTCGAGCGCGTCAGAGACGTCATAGGCCACCTGACCGAATGCAGCATAGACCTTGCTCGAGAAGTCGTCGTCGTAAAGCAAGTCGGTTGGATTCTTGCCGGAAGTGGGCACGAAACCCGCAGTCGTCAGGCCACGATCGAGGTCGGAGCCCTGCGACACGATGACGCGACGTTCGATATCGGCAGCGTAAACACCAGCGATCCACCGCGGTGACTGATCACCGGCGGACGAGAGGCGCAACTCAAGGCTGGTATCCTGTTGGTCGCGCTGCTGGTACTGATAACCATCGCAGGTAGTCGGGCTGTACGGTGGCAGGAAGCCCGCCCCGTTATTACCCGCCGGAGTCAGCCAAATGTTCGACGGTAGGCCAAAGAATGGCGGTATGTACCCCGGACTCGTGAGCTTCGCATCGTTAGTGCGACGGCAGGTAGCATCTAAAGAATATAGTAAGAATCCGCCACTGGTGCCGTCCGTAAGGAAGTAGTTGGTCTGATCATTAAAAGCCAGGTAGCTTGAGAGCGTCCCAAGCGATATCTCCCACTCGCCCTTCATTGAAAAATTTAGGTTTTCCTGTTCGTTCTGCGGGGTGATGTTATTAATGTAGCGAAAAGTATGCTCGTTCGGATTGGCATAGAACGCTGGGCCCACGAACGGCGCGACGTCCGCGAGCGCGATCGACGCGTTGAAGTTGATGGCGCCCGCGTCGATAGTCGAGTACTTGGCTTTTACGTCGACATTACCTCCGGCCACAGGAAATAAAAATCGAGCTTGGAAGCCCGACTCTTCGTAAAAATCAACACAATCGTCGCACCGCAGATCAAGGTTGTTCCACTGTCCATCTGTCGTCCGGGTGTACGCTGAGATCGAGCCACGAGCCGTATCACCGATGGGGCCCCCAAGATAGAAGTTACCTTTGAAGCTGCCATATTCGCCACCACCAATCCCTACATCGAACTCGACCGTATCACTCGGCTTTCGGGAGGAGATGATCATGGCACCAGCCACCGCATTTCGGCCGTAAAGTGCGCCCTGCGGACCCTTCAGAATTTCGATTTGCGACACCCCCGAGAGCTCCTGGTTGAGCGCGTTCGGGTTGGTCTGCAGGACACCGTCGATAACGAGTGCGAAGTTGGTTTCCGCGTCGCGCCCAGTATTGATTCCGCGGATGCTGACCTGCATATCGCCGGCTTCCGCCGTCTGCACCTGCGACACTCCCGCAGTGAGGGCGATAAAGTCCTGGGGACGTTCGATCCCGGCGTTATTGATTTCAGTTTGTGTGAACGCTGTGATCGTCACCGGCACGTCTTCGATGCGCTCCGCGCGCTGGCGGGCGGTGACCACAATTTCTTCGAGCTGAGTCTCTTGAGCGTCGGACTGAACGGCTGCCAGCACCACGAGGACGCCCCCCCCCACAAGGCAAAGCCTACGGTTGTTACGGTACGCCATTGATCCTCCGTTTCGATACCCATGATACCTATGTACGCGGCAAAGGCAGTGTAGGGCCGTGCGCAACTAAATCGCAACGGAAAACCACGTGCGAGTCAATCTTTATTGTTGTTTTAACACAACACTTTTGCCCTGTGAAACGGCCAGCTGAACATCCGAAAAGCAAATTGACGAGCCGTTACGGCATGATGCTAGGCAGATAAGCAGCTTTAGTGTGTGCTGAGGATCGACTCGTGGCCCAAACCTTTCCCGTCGCCGCCATCGACATTGTGAGCGGCATTTGGACCGAAGAAGCCATTTCGCATCGAGCGGGCTGGCAGGATCAATTCTTCGCCGGAAAGATGAAGTCCAAGACGAGCATGAAAGGCGTTTCGCTCGAGGATCAACTCGCCCAGATGGCAGAGGCCGGCATCGAACGCGCATTTTTGTTTGCTCCCAAAGCGGGCCGTAAAGGCCTGCCGGGTTCGTTCCACCTACCCTATGAAGTGATCGCTCGGGCCATCGAAAAGTATCCCGGGCGGTTTTACGGTATGGCGGGTCTAGACCCTTACGAAGGTATGAACGGCGTGCGGGCGCTCGAGGACGCTGTGAAGAATATGGGTTTCATCGGTGCACATCTTTATCCCCACTGGTTCGATTTGCCGCCCGATCATGCGAAATACTACCCCTTCTACGCCAAGTGCTGCGAACTCGGCGTGCCGCTTCAGATGCAGGTTGGTCAGTCGATGGTGTATTCGAAAGAACAACCCATGCGCAGTGTCGGGCGGCCGATTCTGCTCGACGGCATCGCCTGCGACTTTCCTGAGCTCAAGCTCATTGGCATCCACGTCGGTATCCCATGGACCGACGAGATGATCGCGATGGCATGGAAACACGAGAACGTGTTTATTGGTTCCGATGCTCACAGCCCAAAATATTGGCCGCGGTCCTTCGTGAACTACATCAACAGCTACGGGCAGGACAAAGTATTGTTTGGCACCGATTTTCCGGTGCTCGGGTTCAAGCGCACGATAGATGAGGTGCTCGCGCTCGAGTTACGTGTTGACCCGCTAAGGAAATTCTTGCGAGATAACGCACTGCGCGTCTATCAACTAAGGTAAATCCGGGCGCTCACCAAGCCAACCCGTCGCTCGGTCAATCGCCACTGACCCCGACCGACTTCGCCGCCCGGTCGACATTGAGTGCCGCTCCGCTCCTTCCGAGCTCAGCAATCGTCATCTGATCGAGACCCGCCTCGCGCAACACCTCTTCGGTATGCTCACCGAGTCGCGGTGACGGAGAACGAATGGAAGCCGGCGTGACACTAAAATTGATCGGGAACGACGGCATGCGTAACCGCCCTTCCGTCGGATGGTCATAGGATTTCCAAAATCCCGTCGCGGTAAGATGTGGATCATCCGCTAGCCCCTCCAAAGTATTCACGACGATGTGCGGAATACCGGAATCGGCGAGCGCCTCAAGCCATGCCGCAGTGGTGCGTGTCTCCATGATCTTGGCAGTGGTCTGATTAGTGGCATCTATGTTACGCACTCGATCAGCCAACGTCTTGAAACGTTCGTCGTTGATGTACTCGCGGTAACCGGTGAGCTCACAGAACTTTACCCAATGCGCATTGAGGTAAGGCAGTATCGCGATGTAACCGTCCAAAGTTCTGTAGGGCTTTCGATCTTTGCTCATCAGGCGCGTGTATCCAGGCTTACCTTTTGGCGGCTCGAACGTCATGCCCCAGAGATGCTCGGCCATGACCCAGTTCACCATCGTCTCGAACATCGGAACCTCGAGCTCCTGCCCCTCACCAGTGCGCTCACGATGAAAAAGTGCGGCAAGCACGCCGTACACTACCGTAATAGCAGTGGTCTTATCGGCGACCACGGTCGGCAAATATCTAGGCTCGCCGAGTACAGCGTCGTTGAGCATGGCGATGCCGCTGACGGCCTGAATGGAGTCGTCGAGCGCACCGAGCTGGCCATAGGGACCTTTCTTTGAGTACCCGTACGCGCCGCAGTAGATGATGCGCGAGTTGACCTCGCGCAGATCGGCGTAGTCGAGTCCGAGCTTGGTCATCACCTGCGGTCGATTGTTGTGAACAAAGACGTCGGCATTTTTGATGAGAGCCAAAAGGGCTTCTCGAGCTCCCGGCACCCCGAGGTCGAGCACGATGCTCCGCTTGTTGCGATTGCAGGTGAGATAAAGCGCCGCCATCCCGGGGTTGTTGGCCGCGCCGAGCGAGCGGTTGCTGTCGCCGCGCGGCTGCTCGATTTTGATGACGTCGGCTCCCATGTCGGCGAGCATCTGGCACGCCCAAGGCCCGAGTACGACGCTCGTCATCTCGACGACCTTGATCCCATTTAGCGGTCCGCTCATCGGGCACCTCCCTGAATCAACCCCTCAACATCGATGATACGCTTGGTCCGTGTGCTCGGAACGCTTCCTCTTTCGGGCTTCCCTTCAGGCGGTCTCGGTTGCCTGGCATTGGCGAGTCTGGAGATCGAGAGGTTCTTTAGATTGTCGGGCAGCCGCTCATTCCGCAGTTCGGCCGTGTCTTCGACAACCCCATCGGGAGCGCAGGTCGATTCATCGGCTTCTCGCCGCGGCTCGAGGCAATCTCTTGGTCCCGCTTTTGGTTTTTACTGGTTATTCGGCTCTTAGCTAGTCGTGGCTGCAGGCTCAGTAGTTCTGCTTGCAGGGTTTGAGTAATGTGCGGTGCGCGACCCATACTCGAGTCTGCTCTCTAATTCTTGGCGCTGATGATGAACCACTCACCGCACCCCTTCACCGATAAGCTCCTCCTGAGGGCGAAGTCGGTCTCATTTATTACCCAATGACCCCAATGACCGTATCAGCCAACACGCTTTGTATCGAAAGACAGGAAGTCATTCGCAGCTCGCGGCCGATTTCGTCGATTATCACCTGCTTTGCAGTGCTTGCCAGCGGAGCGCTGCTCTTAACGATAGGGCGCTTTTTTTTGGATGTTTTTGGGCCGCTCGCTGATACCGGCTTCAGCGATCCCGCCGCGGCACATCTTTAAGATGGACAACTTCAGTGGAATTCTGACCGCCGGTTTTTATATCTGACCTCTCGCGCATTTGGCACGAGGTCACAAATCGAGTCGGCTCGCCCACTCCTCCGAGGCACTTCCATGATCACAATCTCGCCTAACAGGACGAGTCATATCGACCCTTGGGGTGCACTTGCCTGCGCGGTTGCAGCTATGCTGTTCGCGGCCAAGGGGATTTTTGCGAAGGCGCTTTATGCGCACGGCCTGAGCTTCGAGGGCGTGGTCGCTATCCGCGCCATGATCTCCTTGCCACTCTTCTGGTGGTTTGCGCTACGACGAGAATCTCTGAGCGCTGTCGCCTCGACACCGCCCCGCGCCATCCTCATCGCAGCACTTGCAGGTGCATTGAGCTACTACCTTGGGGCACTGCTCGACTTTTTCGCACTCACCATGATTGACGCGAGCATCGAACGCGTCCTCATCTTCAGCTATCCGGCGATGGTAGTGATCTTTACCTCCGCGCGAGATAGGCACTGGCCCGAACCGCGGGTATTGGCCGCTACGCTCCTTGCATACCTCGGAATTTTTTTACTGTGGGTGGATTCGATTTGACGGAGCTGCGAGCAAACCTACTCAGCGCTCTGTTCGTAATCGGCTCTGCGCTCTCCTATGCTATCTATTTTTTGGTGAGCGAAACTTACACGCGCTCGGTCGGTAGTGCGCGCTTCACGCTCATCGCGATGACGGCAGCGACGGTCTGCCTCGGACCCCATTACCTCTTTTTGCACGGGGCCGAAGAGCTCGTAACAATCGCACCAACCGGATGGCTGCTGGTAATCGGTATCGCGCTCTTCTGCGTGTTTTTGCCCGTTTCATTACAGGCCGAGGGCGTGAGAAGAATTGGGGCCGAAAGAGGTGCCGTGCTGTCTACGGTTGGTCCGCCGACAACTGTAATTCTCGCGTACGTTCTGCTCGGCGAGCGTTTGTCGGCGTGGCAATGGGCGGGCATCGCGCTGACCGTGCTCGGTATTATGATGCTAGACCTCGCCCGCTCAAAAAAGCTCTGAGGCGCAGCGATCGATCGGTGGTGGCATACTTTCCCGTAGCAAGCGGAGA
The DNA here is from genome assembly GCA_016874055.1 of Gammaproteobacteria bacterium. Taxonomy (GTDB): domain Bacteria; phylum Pseudomonadota; class Gammaproteobacteria; order Steroidobacterales; family Steroidobacteraceae; genus UBA964. The sequence goes on from VGVG01000006.1 coordinate 39,461, forward strand.
TTCAACGTGAGCCATACCCCTATCAAGGTTTCCCCGACTCGCTATCGCGAGTCCTTCGGCCGGTATTTCGAGGACTTTGTCGTTGGCGACACCTACGAGCACAGGCCCGGGCGAACCATCAGCGAAGCCGATAACACCTGGTTCACGCTGCTCACCATGAACACTCATCCCCTGCATTTCGATGCTGAGTACGGTAAGGCATCAGAGTTCGGTCGCTGTCTCGTCGCCTCCCCGCTCACGCTCGCGATCCTAGTCGGCATGAGCGTCACGGATGTCAGCCAAAAAGCGATCGCCAATCTCGGGTGGAAGGACATCCGCATGACTGCGCCGGTATTCCCTGGCGATACGCTGAAAGCCGAGTCCGAGGTCCTCGACAAGCGTGACTCAAGTTCCAGACCGACTGCGGGTGTCGTCACCGTACGCACGACCGGAAAGAATCAAGATTGCAAGGTGGTCTGCACTTTCGAGCGCAGCATCCTCGTCGCGAAACGCGGTCATGCGGTCGAGGACCGCATGGGCTACTAAAACACCGTCGGAGTTCGAACTATGAGTGACAATGTCGATCAGGAAGTCATCGACAGCATCGAACGCTGGGTCCAGCGAGAGCTCAGGCCTGTCGCTAAAAAATTTGACCATGCTGACGAGTATCCGGAAGACATCGTCGAGCAAATGAAAGAGCTCGGCCTATTCGGCGCCACGATACTACCTGAATATGGCGGGCTCGGGCTCTCCGCCTCCACCTATGCCAGAATCGTGATAAGCATCGCCTCGGTTTGGATGGCACCGGTCGGTATCTTCAATTCGCATCTCATCATGGCGGCGTGCGTGCAGCGCCACGGCACGAGCGAACAGAAATCGAGATGGCTACCCCGCTTCGCGAAAGGCGAAATCCGCGGCGGCGTCGGCCTCACCGAGCCAAACGCGGGCACCGACTTGCAGGCCATTCGAACGGTCGCCCGTCGTCACGGTGATCACTACGTTATCAACGGCACAAAGACCTGGATCACCAACGGCATCTACGGCAGTTGTTTCGGCGTGCTCGTGAAAACCGATCCTGACGCGCAACCTCGCCACAAGGGTATGTCGATGATCCTTTGTGAAAAAGGCGGAGGATTTAAAGCTTCTAGAAAAATTCGGAAATTGGGCTATAAGTCCATTGATAGCGCCGAACTTTTATTCGCCGATTATAAAGTGTCGGCCGATAACCTCATCGGCGGTATCGAAGGTCGCGGCTTTCAACAAGCGGTCGGCGGACTCGAGCTCGGTCGTATCAACGTGGCTGCGCGCGGAGCGGGCATCGCCGCCGGCGCTCTGCGTGACGCTCTGCGCTACGCCCAGGAGCGACAAACCTTCGGGAAGCCGATCGCCCACCATCAGGCGATCCAGCTCAAGCTCGCGGATATGGCGACGCGAGTCGAAGCGGCACGCCTGCTCATCGAGCAGGCCGCAAGAAAGTACGATACGGGCGAGCGCTGTGATCTCGAGTCGAGCATGGCGAAGCTTTTTGCTTCAGAGGCCGGGGTCGAAAACAGTCTCGAGGCCATGCGGATCTTTGGCGGCTACAGCTATTCCACCGATTTTGACGTCGAGCGCTACTACCGCGACGCGCCGCTCATGTGCATTGGCGAAGGCACCAATGAAATGCAGCGCATCATCATCGCGAAGCAGCTGATCGAGGGGAATCCCGTTTGAGTGACGCAACAACCAAACAAGGGCCGCCGCTGCCGCTGCGAGGCTTACGCGTGCTCACTTTCGAGGCCTTCGGCGCGGGCCCTTTCGGGTCCATGTATCTTGCCGATCTCGGTGCGGAGGTCGTCAAGATCGAGAACCGCCTACAAGGCGGGGATGCGACTCGTGGCATGGGGCCTTTTTTTCTCGGTGAGCACGACTCGTACTTCTTTCAGACCTTCAACCTCAACAAGCGCAGCGTCTGTCTCGACCTGAAGACCTCGGACGGGCAATACGCTTTCCAACGAATCGTGGCGAAGTCCGATGCGGTGCTCAACAACCTTCGCGGGGATCAACCGGACAAACTCGGTCTCACCTACGCCGCGCTCAAAAGCTCTAATCCGCGCATCGTGTGCGCACATTTGTCGGCCTACGGCCGCGACAACGAACGTCGTGGCTGGCCGGGCTATGACTACCTGATGCAAGCCGAGGCGGGTTACCTGCATGTCACCGGTGAGCCCGGCTCGCCGCCCGCCCGAATGGGTCTGTCAATCGTTGATTACATGACTGGAATCACGACGGCTCTCGCCTTGCTCGCCGCGCTTTTCGGTGCCGCGCGCAGCGGGACCGGTCGAGATGTAGATGTCAGTTTGTTCGATGTTGCGCTCCATCAACTCTCGTACCCGGGAACCTGGTACCTCAATGACGGCCTCGTAACCGGTCGCATACCGCGCAGCGCTCATCCGACGGCAACGCCCGTTCAGCTTTTTAAGACTGCAGACGGCTGGATTTTCATCATGTGTATGACCGAAAAATTTTGGCAGGAACTGATACGCATCATCGACGCGCCACAGATCGGTAAGGATCCGCGCTTCACCACTATGCCGCTTCGGCGCGAGCATCGAGAATCTTTGACGCCGCTACTCGATGTGGTGTTCGAACAGCACCCCACCTCTTACTGGCTTGCCAAACTTCAACGCGCACTGCCCGCAGCGCCAGTGAATGACCTGGCTCAAGCGCTGCAAAACCCCTTTCCCATTTCGACCGGCATGATCCGATCGACCCCGCATCCGTTGCGCGCAGATTTCCGCAGTTTCGCGAGCCCCATCAAACTCGATGGACAACGCCTCCCGACCAAGTCCGCGCCAGGCTTAGGCGCCGACACCGATACAGTACTTGCCGAGGTCGGTTACTCAGCCGAAGAAATTGAATCTCTGCGCGAGCGAGGCATCACGTGAAGCTTGAGGGCTTGCGCGTTGTCGATCTGTCGCAGTTCCTACCGGGACCGCAGCTCACATTGATGATGGCCGATCACGGCGCTGAGGTAATCAAAATCGAGCCGCCGGGCGACGGCGAACCCGGTCGATACATCGGGCCACGCGAAGGCCGCCATACCGTTTTTTTTCGTAATACTCAGCGCGGCAAGAAAAGCTTCTGCGTCAATCTAAAGTCCAACGAAGGACGCGAGGCAGTTTTACGTCTCGCAGATACAGCGGATGTTTTCATCGAGGCGTTCCGTCCCGGGGTCGTCGATCGCTTGGGTGTTGGGTATGAGGCTGTTTCGGCTCGTAATCCGCGTATTGTTTACTGCTCGATCTCTGCGTTTGGGCAGAGCGGGCCGTACAGCGCCCTGCCCGCGCATGATCTGGCGACCGAAGCCTTGAGCGGCATCGTCAGCTTGAATGAAGGTAACGATGGCGAGCCAGTCATGCCGCACGTGCCGGTAGCAGACATCACCGCATCTCTGCACGCGCTCTCGGGCGTCCTCATGGCGCTGTTACGGAGAGAGAGAACCGGTCGCGGCGATTACATAGACGTTGCGATGCTCGACTCCGCTATCACCTGGACACTCAACATCACCGGCTCCACTTTCGCACACAAGACACCGCCCAAACCCAAAGAGGAACGAAGCCTCGGCGGTTCGGCTTTTTACAACATCTACCGAACGAGCGACGGACTTCACGTCGTACTCGCCGCGCAGGAGCTCAAGTTCGTACGAAAACTTTTGGGCGAGCTCGGTCGCCTCGACTTCGTCGAGCTTTGCGAGCGTGGTCCCGGCGTCCACCAAACCCCGCTCATTGCTTATTTGCGTGAGCTCTTTGCGACACGTACCCGAACCGAGTGGGTCGACTGGTTCCGAGGCAAGGACGTGGGGTTCGCCTGGGTCAATAACCTCCGCGAGGCGTTTGACGACCCTCAAGTGCGGGCTCGAGGCATGCGCTTGCTCGACGAACAGGGTTACGAGCACATCGGCCCACCCGTGAAGTTTCGTCAGGAACCCGCCGCGCCGAGGCTTCGACTGCCAGAGATCGGCGAGCACAATTCCGAAATCTTCCGCGAACTCGGCTACGATGATGCGGCGATCAAGGCGTTTGCGAAGACCCTGGAAGCTGGCGGATCCAGCCATCGGTAGCCACCGGCGAAACTGCCGCCGATCACACGGGAGACGGTATGCACTTTGATTACAGCGATCGCGTCAAAGTACTCCGCGGGCGACTGCTTGTATTCATGGACACGCACGTGTACCCGAGCGAGCAGAGCTTCTTTAACGAAATCGCTGTGCACCGCGCTGCCGGTAATCCCTGGGTTCCGACTAAAGTCGTCGAGGAATTGAAGATTAAGGCGCGCGCCGTGGGACTCTGGAATCTTTTTCTGCCGCACAGCGCCCGAGCCCCTGAAGGGCTCGACAACCTCGAATACGCACCGCTCTGCGAAATCATGGGTCGCGTGCCTTTCGCTGCCGAAGTATTCAATTGCTCAGCGCCGGATACGGGTAATATGGAAGTGCTCGAGCGCTATGCGAGCGAAGAGCTGAAAGATCGCTGGCTCGAGCCGTTGCTAAAGGGCGAGATCAGATCCGCCTTCCTTATGACCGAACCGGACGTCGCTTCTTCCGATGCCACCAATATTGCCTGCCGCATCGAGCGCGAGGGCGACCACTACGTTATCAATGGTCGTAAATGGTGGGGGTCGGGCGCGGGAGATCCACGCTGTAAGGTCTACATCGTCATGGGACGCAGCAATCCGAATGCGCCGGTGCATTCGCAGCAGAGTATGGTCGTGGTACCGGCTGATACGCCAGGCATCAAGGTACTGCGTCCGCTGCCGGTTTTCGGTTACGACGACGCTCCGCACGGTCATATGGAGGTCTCGCTCACCGACGTACGAGTTCCTGTGAGCCACATGCTGCTCGGTGAGGGTTGTGGATTCGAAATCGCTCAAGGTCGCCTCGGCCCCGGACGCATCCATCACTGCATGCGCTCCATCGGCATCGCCGAACGCGCTCTCGAGCTAATGCGCGACAGACTCCTACGGCGAGTTGCTTTCGGCAAACCGATTGCCACACAGGGGGTCTGGCGCGAACGCATCGCCGAATCGCGCATCGCGATCGAGCAAGCCAGACTGCTGACGCTTAAAGCGGCGTGGGTAATGGACGTTTCAGGCAATAAGGTCGCGCGAAATGAAATCGCGATGATCAAGGTCGTAGCACCGAATGTGGCACTGCGCGTCATCGATTGGGCGATTCAAGCTCACGGCGGCGGCGGCGTAAGCGATGACTTCCCCCTCGCCTACGCCTACGCCTCGCAGCGAACCTTGCGCCTCGCCGATGGTCCGGATGAAGTTCATCGCGATGCCATCGCTAAAGGTGAGTTCCGAAAATGCATTCCAAAAAACTGAGCACCCGATAAAATGAAAAATCTGTTTTCTATTTCGGGCAAAGTAGCGCTCGTCACCGGCGGCTCTCGAGGCATCGGCGAGATGATCGCAGCGGGCTTCCTCGCTAACGGGGCGAAGGTTTACATCAGCGCTCGTAAGGCTGATGCCTGCGCCGAAACCGCCGCCCGCCTCGCTCGAACGCATGGCGGTCAGTGCGATGCGCTACCCGCTGATCTCTCGAAAATCGAAGGGGTGACCGCGCTCGCAAAAGCCCTCGCCGAACGCGAAACCCGACTCGACTTGCTCGTCAACAATGCAGGCGCCTCGTGGGGCGCTCCGATCGAAGCCTTCCCGGAACGCGGCTGGGACAAGGTCATGAACACCAACGTCAAAGGCGCATTTTTTTTGATCCAGGCTGTGCTTCCAATGCTTCGCGCGGCGGCCACAAAAGACAACCCGGCGCGCGTCATCAATATCGGCTCCATCGACGGCATCGGTAAGCCACTATTCGAGACCTACTCTTACGGTCCCTCGAAGGCAGCACTGCATCACCTCACTCGACTGCTCGCTGCTCGTCTTGTTCCTGAGCACATCATCGTCAACGCCATCGCTCCAGGCCCGTTCCCGACTTGGATGTTAAGCACCGGTGTCGGATTCGGCGGAAGGGTCGAGGGTGATGGGGTCGATTGGGATGCCGTCGGTCGCGCCAACCCGAGCGGTCGAGTCGGCACGCCTGAGGACATTGCGGGGCTCGCTATCTTTCTATCCTCGCGAGCCGGCGCCTACACCGTAGGAGAGGTCATTACTTGCGACGGCGGGTTACTCGTCTCACGTTGATGCACCGCCTCGCCCTCGCTGCTCGGTTGTTCCTCGCAGTATCGACCGTTGTGCCGGTGCAAGGTGCGACCGCTAACGAACTCCAGGCAGTATTACGCCCGAATATCGTCGTCATCGTAGCCGACGATCTCGGCTACAGCGATATTGGGTCTTTCGGCAGTGAAATCCCGACGCCCAACCTTGATGCCCTCGCCAGAGAGGGCATGCGCTTCTCGAGTTTTCACGTATCTGGAGAATGCTCGCCCACACGCGCGATGTTACTCACCGGTATTCGTAGTCATCGAACTGGCGTCGGTGCCATGCACGAAACGGTACCTAAGGCGCTTGAGGGTAAACCGGGTTACCTCACCGTACTTAAACCTAACGTCGTCACCGTCAGTTCGCTGTTGCAACGCAGCGGCTATCGAACATATGCTGTCGGCAAGTGGCATGTTGGCAAAGAGGCACATAATCTTCCACCCGCTCGAGGTTTCGATCGTTCACTCATTCAGGGTGATAGCGGCTCGGATAATTGGGAAAGCGATCAGCGCTATCTTGCACTGACTGATCGAGTGTATTGGTTCGAAGATGGGAAGCGGGCGATGATGCCCAAAGAGTTTTACTCATCGCGTTTCTATGCCGATAAGGCTATCGACTATCTGCGCAATGACTGGGCTGGAAAGAAAGCTGCCAAACGACCACCGTTCTTCCTTTATTTTGCCTTTCAGGCAAACCATATTCCACTCCAGGCCCCGCCAGAATTCATTGAGCGCCAACGCGGTCGCTACGACGCGGGTTGGACTGCGCTGCGAAATCAGCGCTACGCCCGAACGATAGAGCTCGGCCTACTCCCGATTGGCACTCCCCTTGGAGGCTGGCCAGGACTCGAAAACTGGAACTTTCTGGATGCCAAGCGCCGCGCGTATGAGGCTCGTCGTATGGAGGTCTATGCCGGTATGGCCGAATCCATGGACTTCGAAATCGGACGTTTACGTGAAGCGATCCGCGCACTCGGTGCCGATGACAACACCCTCTTCGTCTTTCTTTCAGATAACGGCGCGGAACCCTCGGATCCATACGAATATTTTAGTGGTCGACTCTGGCTCGCGACTCAATACACCCGTAGCATCGATCGATTAGGCGCGAAAGGCGCTTATGCCTCAATCGGGCGCAATTGGGTCAGCGCTGCGGTCTCGCCCCTATCGACGCACAAGTTTTATGCCGGCGAAGGCGGACTACGCGTACCCCTCATTATTCGGTCGCCGTCGATATCCGCTCACAGCAAGACGCACGGACGGATTGTCTCAACCTTCACGCATGTGACGGACATTACACCCACACTGCTCGAACTCGCAGGCATCACTCATCCTGGCGCACCCGGTGGTCTTGAGCCCATAACCGGTCGGAGTCTCGTACCGCTGCTTCGCGACAATACCGCGCAGATTCGCGGACCCGCCGACACACTCGGCTACGAGCTCGCCGGCAACGCTGCGCTTTTCGAAGGCGATCTCAAGCTCGTGCGCAATCTTCCACCCATCGGCGATGGCGAATGGCGGTTGTTCGATATCGTCCGCGATGTGGGCGAAACCAAAGATCTTCGAGCTACTCGACCCCAAGACTATCGACGACTTCTCGCGGCTTACCAAAGATTTGAAATAGAAGACGGTGTACAGGCTCTGCCAGACGGCTACTCGCCGCAGCAGCAAATATCCATCAACGCCCTGCGTCGGGTCATCCTGCCCGAACTCGCGTGGCCTGCAGTGACCGTCGTCACCCTCTCGCTTTTTTGGCTTGCCCTGCGCAAACGCCGCCGACGGCGTTAATGGATGATGCCATTCGGTATCAACCAAGGATATCGCATGCACGTTATCGAGGCGCAGCGTTTCTCGTGCGTGCTGCTAGCGACGGAATTTCCGCCGTGATCGGGCCACGGGGTGAGTTTTTGGGTTTACGCCGGACTTCGAGCTGGTGGTTCGTCGCCCAACGATCACCCCTCGCAGCGGTGTTCTACCTTACCCATGATTCGGTAACTAGCCAGTACTTTGGTTTGTCGTACTCGGATTGCTGACCGCGCTGTCGGCCGGGCGCCGCCGCGCCGGTGTAACCTGAACTTAAGTCAGCCGAACCTGTCTAGGAATTTGGTGCCGATCTGTCGGGTAATCACAATTACGTCCGCTCTTTTTTTAAAAACTCTCCCCTTTGCTCTGCTTGTCGCCGCGGTTGGCTCAGTGTCTACCGCCGAGGCGCAGACGCAGCAAAACGCCGCGCAAAGTGTCGTGGACGAGATGGGTCTTGAGGAGGTGGTCGTGACGAGTCGTCGCGAACCCGGCGCGGTCATCGGCGACATCACGCCCGAGTTCCAGCTTTCGGCCCAAGAGATCCGTGCGCTCGGCGTAGGCTCCGTCTCCGAACTGCTTGCCGTGCTCGGGCCGCAACTCGGCAGCAGTCGCGGGCGCGGCGGCGGGCGCCCCGTGGTGCTCATCAACGGCGTGCGCGTATCAGGATTCGCCGAGATTCGCGATATTCCGGCGGAAGCCATCCTGCGTACCGATATCCTCCCGGAAGAAGTCGCACTGAAGTACGGTTATCGCGCCGACCAGCGCGTCGTAAACTTCGTGCTGCGCCCTCGCTTTCGTGCCTTCACATCAGAGGTTGGCGGAAGGGGCACAACTGACGGAGGACGCGAGGGTGCCGATCTCGGCGGCAACTGGCTTCGCATCCAACGCGATGATCGGCTGCAGTTCGATCTCAAAGCGCGTCGCGACGAGCGACTACTCGAAAGCGAGCGTCGTATCACGGCAGCCAACGGCTTTCCTAACGCAGACGCCGCCTTCCGCTCACTGGTGCCCACCGTGGATCAACTAACCGCGAATGCTGTGCTCGCGAGACCGATTTCTGAAGGGTCCTCCCTCACGCTGAACGCCGCGCTCGATGATACTCGACAACGCACACTGCTCGGTCTGCGCTCATCGATGACAGGTCCGCTGCCGTTGCAACGCGATGTCGATTCCCGCGACGTTCGTTTGAGCGGTTTACTTCAGGGGACTCGCGCTGGCTGGCGATGGTCCACAAACTTCAATTCCGAACGCACCGATTCGGGCACCTCAACAAGCGGCGACTCTCTCCTCGCTACCTCGCGAAGTGATTCGGCCGATATCGATTTCGTCGCCAACGGTTCGCCCATCGATCTTCCGGACGGACCGCTAACTCTGACTGCCAAAGCTGGTGTCAGTACGCGAAGTATCGATAGCGTTTCTACGCGCTTTGGAACCCGACTCTCGACCGCTCTCTCGCGTAATCAGAAAGATACACAGATTAACTTTGATCTGCCGCTCTGGCGCGACGAAGCTGAGCAGGCTACGCTCGGAGCTAATTTCAATTATGTGATCGAGGACATCTCCGATGTCGGCTCGCTACGCACGCTCGGTTATGGCCTCAATTGGGTCATGGCACGTAAGCTTCGACTCATCCTATCCGTGACCGATGAAGTGGGCGCACCCTCAATGCAGCAACTCGGTGGCGCCGTCGTCTCAACGCCGTTCTCTCGCATCTTTGACTCCTCGCGAAACGAAACCGTCGAGGTTGATCGTATCACCGGCGGCAACTCGCTACTGACGCCGGATCGACGCGAGGTATTTAAAGTTAGCATTGGCTCGCGGCCCCTTGAAGACGTCGACTTCGACGTCAACGCCGACTACGTACGTACCCGCTCTCGCAACATCATCGCCGACCTGCCGCTCGCTACTCCCGATCTCGAGCGCGCTTTTCCGGCCCGTTTTCAGCGAGACGCCTCCGGCCGACTGATCACCTTCGATGCGCGTGCGGTCAACCTTCAAAGCCGTGATCGCGACGAACTGCGCTTCTCGCTAAACCTCAGTCGACCGTGGGGACCGCAACCGGAAGCCCCTTTCCCACAACGCGGCGGCGGGGGTTCGGGCGGTGCCGAGGGGCGGTCGCCGTTCGGCACACCAAATCCGACGAGATCGCCAACATTAGGAGCGCAAACATCGACTGAGGATGAGGCTGCCCGACGTGCCCGCGTGGCGCAAATCGGCGAGCGCTTTCTCGCTTTCGCGCGGCGCGGGAGCGCACAAATCTCCTTGAGCTATACACAGCGCCTACAGGATGAGATCTCGCTCGCTCCGGGTCTATCGACCCTCGATCTGCTCGGCGGTGATTCGCTTTTCGATACGGGGGCTGCCGCACGCCACGAGCTCGAGTTGGCCATCGGCGCGAATCGCGATGGCTTCGGAGGCCGACTCGTCACCAATTGCCGTAGCGGTAGTCGAGGCTCAGGATCCACTGTCACGCAGCAGGGCGATCTCGACTTCTCGTCGCTAACCACGATCAACCTTCGCCTTTTCGTCGACCTCGGTTTGCAACGCTGGGCCCAGAACTACCCTTCACTTCGCGGCGCACGGGTCAGCCTAGTCGTCGGTAACCTGTTCAATGAGCGGCAATCAGTACGTTCACAGAATGGCATAGTGCCGATCATTTACCAGCCTGATCTCCTCGATCCGCAGGGCCGAGCCATCCGCATAACTTTCCGCAAAGTATTTTTCCCTAGCTTTCAGCTGCCGGGAGGTCGCACGGGCTAACGCGGGCTGCGATAATAGGCGTGATTCACGTTGTGTAGGCCCGCCATGCTCGAGACACTCATTCGCGTTCCTCCCGACCCGATTCTCGGCGTTACTGCCGCCCTCCAAAAAGACGAGTCAACTGACAAAGTTGACCTCGGAGTCGGGGTCTACAAAGACGATTCGGGAAAGACGCCGATTCCTCGGGCCGTGAAGCGCGCCGAGCAGGAAATGCTCGCCGCTCAAACCACTAAGACCTATCTCTCGCCAATCGGTAACCCGGACTTCAATACTCAAATGGCTGCCCTCACCCTCGGCAGCGACCTCGTCAATCGTAAGGGCGACTTGTCGCTGGCGCAGGCCCCAGGCGGCAGCGGGGCACTTCGACTCGGCGCCGAGCTCCTGCTTGCCGCTCGACCGGGTTCGAGCATCCACGTCAGCGATCCGACTTGGGCGAACCACGTTCCCTTGCTCGGTAACGCCGGACTGCGACTCGAAACATATCCCTACTACGACGCCGCCCGAAACACACTCGTATTCGATCGTATGATCGAACACTTTGATGCTCTGCCCGCCGGATCCGTCGTGCTGCTGCACGCCTGCTGCCACAACCCTACCGGCCAAGATCTCGACGGCGCGCAGTGGTCTGCGGTCGCCGAGGTCCTCGCGCGGCGCCGCCTCATGCCATTCATCGATATGGCTTACCACGGACTCGGCGAAGATCTCGATCGCGATGCCGCATCGATTCGCCTCATCGCTAAAGCGGTTCCGGAACTACTGGTCGCGGTGTCGTGCTCAAAGAATTTCGGTATCTATCGCGAACGAACTGGGATGCTCGCAGTGCTTTCGGCCGGCAGCGAACCGGCCTCGGTCGTCACCGGCCAGCTTAGCCGACTCGCCCGCTCCCTGTGGTCTATGCCGCCCGATCACGGTGCCGCGATCGTCGATCGGGTGTTGTCACAGCCTGAACTGCGGCAAGACTGGATGACCGAGCTGCATCACATGGCCAACCGCATCAATTCATTGCGGTCTCTGCTAGCCGATCGGCTGAGCGAGGCGACCCAGCGCGACTTTGGCTGGATCAAGGCGCAACGCGGCATGTTCTCGCGTCTGCCACTCTCAGCAGAGCAAGTCATCAATGCTCGCGAGGCGCTGCATATTTACATGGCACCCGATGGTCGCATCAATGTCGCGGGCGTGAGCTCCGCTAACGTCGATTACCTGACGACGGGCCTCGCGTCTGTGATGCGCGGATGAGCGGCGATCCAACTGCCGGACTCAGCGAGCCGGCGCTGCGTGCATGGTGGATGCCGTTTACGCACAACCGATATTTCAAGACGCATACACGTCTCATCACCTCCGGTAAGGGCGCCTACTACATTTTGGCTGATGGCAGACGCGTGTTCGATGGTTTGTCGGGACTATGGTGCTGCCCGCTCGGACACTCACCCGATCGCGTTGTCGAGGCCGTGCAACGCCAAGTGGCCACGCTCGACTTCAGCCCGAGCTTCCCCAAATGGGTCATCCCGCAGCGTTCTCGCTCGCTGAACGCATCGCCAAGTTTGCTGGCCGCCCCAACGATCGCGTTTTCTTCGTCAACTCGGGCTCGGAGGCCGTCGATACCGCGCTCAAGATCGCCGTGGCCTATCACCGCGCTCGGGGTCAGAGCTCACGGACGCGTATCATCGGTCGTGAACGCGGTTACCACGGCGTCGGCATAGGCGGCATCTCGATTAGCGGAATCGTATCGAACCGCAAGATGTTCGCGCCGCTCATGATTCCTGGAGTCGATCACCTGCCACACACCTTCGATCCGAAGCATATGGGGTTCTCGCGTGGTCAGCCCGGGTGGGGTGAGCACCTTGCAGACGAACTCGAGCGCCTCGTCGCTTTACATGATGCCAGCACCATCGCCGCCGTCATCGTCGAACCCATGCAGGGCTCAACGGGCGTAATCGTTCGTCCGCGCGGCTATCTACAAAAGTTGCGCGAAATCTGCTCGCATCACGGCATTTTGCTCATCTTCGACGAGGTCATTACCGGTTTCGGTAGACTCGGCAAACCGTTCGCTGCAAATTTCTTTGACGTCAAGCCTGACCTCATCACTTTCGCCACGGCCGTCAACAATGCTGGTCCCCTTGGTGGCGTCATCGCCTCCGAGTCGATCTACGAAGTATTCATGAACGGGCCGGAGCACATGATTGAATTTTTCCACGGCTACACGTACTCGGCGCATCCGCTCGGCGTCGCAGCGGCGCATGCTACCTTAGACGAATTGCAGGGGCGCGAGCTCATCGATCGCGCTGCCGCGCTTGCTCCCATACTCGAAGAGGCGATCCACTCGCTGCGCGGCGAACCACTCGTCACCGATATCCGTAATCTGGGTTTTGCGGCTGCCGTTGATGTGACGCCGGTACCGGGGAAACCCGCTTTGAGAGCGTTTCAGGTGTTCGAACAAGCGATCTCGCGGGGGCTGCTACCACGCTTTACCGGCGAGACGATCGCCCTAGCACCACCATTTATTTCGACCGAGGACGAAGTCCGTAACGCCGTCGAAATCTTGAGGGCATCGCTCCGAGCAGCGTCGTAGACCGCACTGCGGCCTAGATTACGCAAGACACGCCGGTCCCACCGAGACCGCAGTACCCATTCGGATTCTTGGCGAGGTACTGCTGGTGGTAGTCCTCAGCATAAAAAAAATTCGGTGCACAAATGATATCGGTGGTGATGGTGCCGAAGCCGCCGCCGGTCAGTCCAGATTGATAACGCTCACGACTTGCCTTGGCCTCCTCGAAATGGGCATCGCTCGTACAGTGGATGACCGAGCGATATTGCGTACCTATATCATTGCCCTGCCGCATACCTTGAGTGGGATCATGCCGCTCCCAAAAAACGCGCAACAGTTCGCCATAAGACACCTTGGCGGGATCGAAAATTACGCGCACCACCTCAGCATGCCCGGTGAGACCGCTGCAGACTTCCTCGTAGGTGGGATTTGGTGTGTATCCGCCAGCGTATCCGACCGACGTCGACACGACACCCGGGATTTTCCAAAAGAGTCGTTCGGCACCCCAGAAACATCCCATACCGAAGACGGCTTCGACCGTGCCCGCCGGAAACGGCGACTTCAGCGGCGCACCATTCACGAAATGCTGAGCGGGTACGGGCATGGGCGTAGAGCGCCCAGGCAGCGCTTTTACAGCATCGACGTTTTCAGCTTTGCGACGAAAGAGTGGCATTTCGTGGAGTTTGGGGGCATACGGCAGTATCTTCAAGCGGTGGGTTGTCCTCAAACCAGACGCTGAGTAACCTTAGTAAGTTATGACTGCCTGCCACGCTCACAACCTTAGGCGAGACCCCGTCTTAACGCCGAAATCGTTCGGGTTACGCGTTTCGCTCACGCCGGGCGACCCCTTTCGCACGATGCTCGGGGCCGACTGGAGTCGCACCCACTGGTTCGCCACCGAACGTGAGCGCGACGCGGCACTCGTCGAGATGAGCCGTAAACATGAATATTCGCGACCAGGCGATCGTCCCGCCCATGTCTACGAAAAGGTAGTAAGTCAGAACGTCCTGCCGAGGAATAAGTAAAACGTATTCTCGCCGCCTTCGCCGAACCCTGAACCGAGATAGACCGGTCCGAGTATCGTATCGAGACCCAAAAACATACTACCGTGGGTCAACGTCGACCCGAAGCTGATGTCGCCACGCTTATTCCAAACATTGCCGGTCTCGAGTGAGATGCCCGCGTAAGCCGGCACATTCAAAAAACCCTCCCCGCCCCGACCGATCTGTCGGTAGTAAAGAAGCCGCGCAATGGCGTAGTGTCGACCGTTTAACGAATTGGGCGCAAGTCCCGACAGGTTGAGAAAACCCCCAAGCGGAAACAGCGACCTAATAGTTTCTGGCTCCGAATCGACGTTGGTCCCGAAAGACGTCCACAGCACTCCGGTGTGACGCCCACGCGAACGAGCTGCAAGCCAGTCGATTGACACGAGATCTGCGCGTCGATCGGAGCCTAAGTTGGGTGCCTCGGCGCGCCATTCGGCCGTCAGATATTGTCCGCGCCGCGGGAAATTGCGGTTGTCGAGGACATCATAGGAGAACTTACCAAAGAACTCACGCAGGTCGAAGTCTTCAACCGCAAGCGCGGTGTCATCGCCGATCCGTATCCGTGCCTGTCCCGATACCCGCCGAATGCCCGCGCGTATCTCGCCCCAATTTAAAAATTCTCGGCCGATGCCTAGACCATATTCTGTAGTTCGGAGACGGTATTCAGCGAGGCGAACGCCGTCTTCGATAAGCGGCACGTTACGAAGATCAAAGCTGGCTTTCGGCGCTACGAACCAGCGCGCAGCATCACCGAAAGGCATGTAGAGCTCAGTCAGAATCTTCGGTTCGGAACCAATCTGAAAATCCCATACCCACTCGGCCGCAAGAGGACCGATATCGGCAAGCGTGACGCGAGCCGCAGCGTTATAGCTCGAATTTCCGTTGAAATCGTCTTCTAAGTTTAGCCCGAAGCGTACGTAGTTCGGCCCCCACGAATTGCGGCGCGCTCTAAGTTCGAGCACGTCACCGCTCGCGCCGTCGCGCAGTCGATAGTCGACGCTCTCGAAGTTACCTCGGCCGAACAAGGTAGTGAGCCCGGCATCGAGACTCTCTGCAGTAGATAGATCGACGAGCCCGGAGCGCAGTAAGCGTTCGTATCGCGCCGAGTCGGCAGCCACGTGCACTTCTGCAACCCTCGGCGCTCCACCGCGCATCGCTGCCCGCGCGGTGAGAAAACGAGAGTAGTCAGCTTCGGAAAGCCGTAGCGCTGATAGGCGATCGCTCGCCGCTCGCGCCGCGGCCTCGCCCAGCTGCACCGCGCGTTCAACAATACCGAAGTCGAAACTCGACGCTTCGCCAAGCTCGGGGGTCAGCAGCACATCGGCCGGCTGCAGCGACTTTAGCTGTGCATCACTCCCGCGGCGGATGAGGATCGAGAGCATCTGATTGGAGATAGTCGCGACCGAATCGAGCGTCTCGCGCTTCCTTAAGGGGAAACCGACATCGACGACGATCAGTACGTCTGCGCCCATCTCACGCGCGAGCTCGACGGGCAAATTATTGGCGAGACCACCGTCGACGAGCAGACGACCGTCGATTTCGACGGGCGAAAATACTCCGGGCGCGGCAACGCTCGCACACATTGCCGACACGAGATCGCCGCGAGTGAGTTTGATCGGCTCGCCGGTCTCAAGGTCGGTGGCGACGGCACGAAACGGCGTCGGCAACGCATTAAAGACTTCGGTGCGAGCCACGGGTTGCGTGACCCGACGCAACGCTTGCGAAAGCCGCTGGCCCGACAGTAACCCCTTTGGAAGTCGGAAGATGCCGCTCTTGAGTCCGAGCGGGAAATCAATCAGAAAATTTTGATCTTCGCTCTTACGACGGAAACTCAGGCGGTCACGAGGACCGGGTTCTTGAAACGCCTCACGCCACTCGGGAGAATCGACGAACGCGGCGATCTCAACTGCGCTCAGCCCGGTCGCGTAAAGTCCACCGACCACCGCACCCATGCTGGTGCCGGCTATGGCATCGATGGGGATGCGCTCGGCCTCCAGAGCTTTGAGCACGCCGACATGCGCCGCCCCCCGTGCTCCGCCGCCCGACAAAACGAGCCCCACACGCAGACGTTCGGCGGCCACTTCCATTGAGACGGCGCATAGCGCAAATGCAATCCACAAAATTGATACTCGTATCACGAAGCAAGGATAACAAGCGATAATGCACTTATGCTCAATCTTGCTGTTTCAGCGCTGCTTCTCACGCCTGGGATCCCGCTCGAAGAGGTGGTCGTCACCGCTCGGCGGCGCGAGGAGCGGCTGGTCGATGTCGCAGCCAGTGTCTCGCGCCTGACGCCGGGTGATCTTGGTCGAATTGACTACTCCCACCACGCCGAAGGTCTAAATAAGATCCCCGGCGTGATCCTGCAGCGCGGTAGCGGTCAGGAGAGCCTGCTCGCGATCCGTTCTCCGGTGTTAACCGGGGCCGGCGCCTGCGGTGCCTTCCTGTTTCTCGAGGACGGTTTCTCGCTCAGACCCACCGGCTTCTGCAACGTCAACGAACTCTTTGAGACTAACACGGCACAGGCGGCCGCCATCGAGGTGATGCGCGGTCCCGGCAGCGTAGTGCACGGGGCAAATGCCGTGCACGGCGTGATCAACATCCTTACTCCCATCGCCATAGACCTCGAAGGCTTACGAGTCACGGCGCTTGCCGGCGTTGATGCGTTCAGATCGGTGGGTCTTGCCGTCGGTGACGGACGATCTGCGGCGCAGGGACTCTTTCGCCGTGACGGCGGATTCAGAGACGACTCCACGGTCAGCGAACTTAAACTCAACTTACTGCACGATCGCGAACTTGCGGGAGGTCAGCTACGCTGGCGGATAACCACGACGCGCCTCAATCAAGACACGGCTGGATTCATTCGCGGCCTCGACTCTTATCGCAATGTCACGCTTCGCCGCTCGAACCCGAACCCCGAGGCTTTTCGGGATGCCGACAGCCTGCGCATGTCGACCACCTGGAGCCGCAGTGAGTGTTCGAACTGCTACGATGAGGCCAGATTGATTCTGCGCCGCTCGTCGATGGCCTTCCTGCAGCATTTTCTGCTCGGTAAACCGCTCGAGAAAAACTCGCAGACCAGTGCGGCAGTCGGACTCGCGCGCAGTCGAACCCTCGCTTCCACAAGCTGGTCGTGGCGCGCAGGCTTCGATGCTGAGTGGGCCGATACCTCGCTACTCGAGATCCAGGATGGGCCCACGATTGAGGGCAGCGCCGCCGCTCGGGCGATACGACCTGCAGGTCGACACTATGACTATACGGTCGATGTCGCCTCTGTGGGCGCGAACGCATCACTTGAGCATCGCAGCGAAGCTTGGCTCTGGCGGGGATCCGTACGCGCCGATTACATTGAGTACTCGTATGACAACCTCATGCGTAACGGAAACACCGCCGAAGACGGCGCTAGCTGTCCTGGCGGCTGTCTTTACAGTCGCCCTGCCGATCGCAACGACTCCTTCTCACGCATCACGGCGCGGACCGAGGTTGTTCGTCATCTTAGTCCGACACAACATTTCTACGCAGTGCTTGCCGAGGGCTTTCGACCGCCAGAAATTACTGAGCTTTATCGACTGCAGCGTAACCAATCGGTTGCGGATCTCGATGCAGAGCGCATGCGCAGCGCCGAACTCGGCTGGAGATTCGCTTTCGGCAATCTCGTTGTTTATCGCGCACAAAAGGGCAACGTAATTCTGCGCGATGCGAACGGCTTCAATGTCATCGGCGGCCGTACGAGCCATGAGGGTATCGAGTACGAGCTCTCTTGGCAGGCGCTCCCGTGGCTGAGCGCCGATGCAGGCGGAACATTCGCCCGTCACCGCTACGATTTTTCCAGAGCGATCGAAGGCGGCGAGACCATTACAGCGGGTCGCGATATCGATACGGCCCCGCGACATACGCATCGTGTTGCACTGACCGTCCAACCATATCCCCTCGCCAAGGTTACGCTCGACGCCCGCGAGGTCGGCGCTTACTTTGCCGATGCGGCCAACACCCGCCGACATCCAGCGCAGACCGTGCTTGGCCTCCGTAGCCACTGGAAAGTCTCCGCACAGCTTTCCCTCAACTTGGAGGTGGAGAACCTCGCCGATCGGCTACTCGCAGACCGTGCTGACTTTGCCCAAGGCGACTGGCGTTACTTTCCGGCCCGTCGACGCAGCGCCTATGTCGGTATCGATTGGCGATCGCGCTAAAGACTGCGAGGAATTTGCTGCGTGATGCAGTGGATGTTTCCACCACCCAATAAAATCTCGCGCGTGGATACGCCCACCACTCGTCGAGTCTTGAAGACCTGCTGCAACTGTGCGAGCACCCTCCCATCGAGGCGCGGATCGAGTAGCGGTACGACCACGCCGCCGTTCGCGATATAAAAATTGATATAGCTCGCTGCGAGACGCTCGCCGCCTCGTCTCGGATTTGTCCCCGGGTGCGGAACGAGTCCTGCGGCTTCGCTATCCGTCCTTTTTAGCGGGCCCGGCATCGGAATACGATGGATCTTAAAGCGACGCCCACGCGCATCGCGTGCATCACTCAATCGCTCAAATGCATCGTGCGAGATTATCGACTGAGGATCGCTGGAATCTTCACACCAAAGAAGGGCGACCTCGCCCGGTGCAACGAAGCACGCAAGATTATCGATGTGGCCATCGGTTTCGTCGTTGAAGACACCACACCCGAGCCAAATAATTTTTGATGTTCCGGTGTATGCCTTCAGTAAGGTTTCGATTTGCCGACGTTCAAGGTTCGGGTTTCGATTGCGGTTAAGCAAGCATTCTTCGGTGACAAGCAATGTGCCCTCGCCGTCGGTATGAATCGCCCCACCCTCGCAGACGAATGGTGCTCGATATCTCTCGAGGCCTTCTTCGGCAAGTACACGACGGGCCACGAGTTCATCCCGATCCCACGACACATAGAGACCGTCCTCGAGTCCACCCCAGGCGTTAAAGTGCCAATCGACGCCACGTACAGTACCGTCCGACCCCACGACGCAGGTAGGGCCGACGTCGCGCAGCCACGCGTCATCGCTCTCAAGTCGGACCACGCGGATTCGCGGCTCCAAAGCCCGTCTCGCTTCAACGAACCGGCTCGGTGTGACGCCCACGGTGACAGGCTCGAATTGGGCGATGGCATGGGCTACCGCCGTGAACGCCCGCTGCGCCGGCAGAGCCTGTTCGCGCCAATTATCGGGACGCACCGGCCATAGCATCCAGCAACCACGATGCGGCTCGAATTCCGCAGGCATCCGAAAACCATCAGCCAGCGGTGATGAGAATAAGGGATCGTTCATCACTTGGATTCTATCGGAGCCGCCGTAAGAACGAACCGGAGGCGGACCACATGATAGGATTTACGCGGTCCAGCGGGAGTTCTTAATGAACGCCGGGCGCTCTAAAAGGAGTTCACTCAGCATGACATCGGCTACGAAGGTCACCCTCACACCACCTGCCGGTGGCGCTAAAATTACGATCAAGGACGGCAAGCTCGTTGTTCCCAATAATCCAATCGTTCCCTTTATCGAAGGTGACGGCACCGGTCCCGATATTTGGCGCGCCAGCGTCCGCGTCATCGATGCCGCGATTAACAAGGCCTACGGTGGCCATCGTAAGATCTACTGGCTCGAAGTCTACGCAGGCGAAAAGTCAAACAAAATGTTTAATACGTGGCTGCCCGACGAAACCGTCGCAGCCTGTCGCGAATACCTCGTGTCTATCAAAGGTCCGCTTACCACGCCAGTCGGCGGCGGCATCCGCTCGCTCAATGTCGCCCTGCGTCAGCTGCTCGATCTGTATGTCTGCCTGCGCCCGGTGCGTTGGTTTAAGGGCGTACCCTCACCCGTCAAGGCACCCGAGAAAGTCGACATGGTGATTTTCCGCGAGAATACCGAGGACATTTACGCTGGCATCGAGTTCGAACTCGGCGCTGAGGAGAACAAAAAATTCAAAGAGCTGTTAAGGGCTAACTTCCCAAAGGCCTATGCCAAGATCCGGTTCCCCGAAACCTCGGGCATCGGTATCAAGCCCGTGTCGCTCGAAGGCACGGAGCGTCTTTTCCGCGCAGCGGTGGAATACGCCGTTGTTAATAAGCGCACGAGCATTACCATCGTCCACAAAGGTAACATCCAGAAGTTCACCGAAGGCGCTTTCCGAAACTGGTCATACGCCTTGGCGGAGCGCGAGTTCTCAGGCCAGACCTACGGGTGGGAACAGTGGGAGCGGACCAAAGCTGAAAAAGGCGAGAAGGCCGCCAACGCCGAAATGGATGCCGCGAAAAAGTCGGGCAAAATCATCATCAAGGATGCCATTGCCGACATCACGCTGCAGCAGGTGCTAACGCGGCCCAACGAGTTCGACGTGCTCGCCACCTGCAATCTCAACGGTGACTACCTCTCCGACGCCCTCGCCGCTCAGGTCGGTGGCATCGGCATCGCCCCGGGCGCCAACATCAACTATGTCACGGGTCATGCCGTGTTCGAAGCCACCCACGGTACGGCGCCGAGGTACGCAAACCTCGACAAGGTCAATCCGGGCTCGGTGCTGCTCTCAGGCGAGATGATGCTTCGTTATATGGGCTGGACCGAGGCGGCTGACGCCGTCATCACTGCCATGGACCGTACCATCGATCAGAAGACCGTGACCTACGACTTCGCACGACTCATGGAGGGAGCCAAGGAAGTCAAATGCAGCGAGTTCGCCGACGCGCTCATCAGCAACCTCTAAAGGTATCGCGGTGACCGCCGAGACCCTAATCGAACAAGGATCTCGGCGGATCGCCGTGGCATTCGCTGCGTACAACCGCGAATTCCGCGATATTACGCGGCGAGCGCCCAATCGCTTCGATGCACGCGATTGGCGCGGTAGCCAGCAAGATGCCGTGGAACGCATCGAACTCTACGACCGCTGGGTCAACCAGACTGTTACTAGCTCCCGTCAGGGACTGGATGACTCCGCACTCAACCGAAAACTCTGGTCGGCAATGCGCGATCGATTCCACTCGCGCACTGCTGGTCTCCCTGACGCGGCCTTCGCCCGTACCTTCTTTAGTTCGGTCTCCCGTCGCGTTTTTGGCACTGTCGGTGTGGCGACCGATATCGAGTTCGTCGGCATCGATCTCGACCCACTCGAGGGCGCTGGCGATAATGCGGAGATCGAGTCTTACCGAAATCGGGGTAGCCTTGAGCTCGTCGTCGAGGAACTTCTCGGTAATATCCACCTGCGCAGCCCTTGGATCGATTTCGAAAAAAGTGTTCGCAATGTCACGATCGAAATCCGGGATCAGGTCCGGGGGCGTCTCCCGAAAAACATTGATGTCGATGCTGCCTTACAGCATATCGAAATCTTAAAGCTGCTATTTTTTCAGAGCACCCGCGCCTACGTTGTAGGTCAGTTGGTTGTCGATGGGCTGCGACTGCCATTGCTGCTCGCCCTAGAAAATACCGATCGCGGGCTCTACATCGACGCAGTGATGCTTGAGGAGGACGAGCTCAGTATCGTCTTCGGTTTCACGCGCTCATACTTCCACGCCGATATTGAGCGTGTCGTGGAGACCGTGGTGTTCTTGCGGCAACTTTTACCTCGCAAATCACTCTCGGAGCTTTTTACCGTTCTCGGTCGTGTACGACAGGGTAAAGCCGAGCGCTATCGCGAGCTTGTGCGGCATCTGCAGAACTCGGATGATCTTTTCGCACACGCGCCGGGCGAACGCGGGCTCGTCATGATCTGCTTCACTCGGCCCTCGCTGGATGTCGTCTTCAAACTGATCCGCGATCACTTTTCGCCCGTGAAGACGGTACGTCGGCAAGACGTTATCGACAAATATAAGTTTGTATTCCGGCATGATCGCGCGGGTCGACTCGTCGACGCACAGGAGTTCAAGCGGGTGCGGCTGCCGAAAGCACGCTTCACGTCAGAACTCATCGAAGAGTTACTATCAGAAGCCGCCGAGACCGTACACATCGATGGTGACGATCTCGTCTTCGATCATATGTACATTGAACGACGTATGGCGCCGCTCAACCTCTACCTGCGCGAGGCGGCACCTGAGGCCGCAGATAAGGCCATTCGCGATCGGGTGCTTTCAAATATCTTTACCGGTGATCTGCCGTTCAAAAATTTTGGCGTTACCCGTCATGGCCGCGTAATCTTTTACGATTATGACGAGCTTTGTCAGGTCACGGACTGCCGCTTCCGCGAGATGCCGCGCCCCCATAACGAGGAAGACGAATTTCGGGGCGAAACCTGGTTTTACGTTGCCGACAAGGATGTATTCCCCGAGACGTTCCTCAATTTCCTGGCATTCAACGATGCACAGCAGGCGCTTTTCCGTCGCACTCACGGCGATCTGCTCGCGGCCGATTTCTGGCGCAGTATCCAGTAGCGAGTCAAGGAAGGGGCCGTCCTCGAGGTTCTGCCCTATCGGCCGCGGCAGTTCGGACAGTCACTGAACGCACCGAGTTCGCGTTGATTCGGTAGCGGATCGCCGTGTAAGGCGATAGACTCGAGTCGTGTCGTCTCTCAATAATATCCGCGTCCGTCCTCGAGACATCCATTTCTCGATGGAGTCTGCTCGGGGGCGCTACTGGCTCGGGGGCGATCCAGTTGGAACCGCCGTGCTCAATGGTCTGTCGCTGGTATTTCCGGACGGCGAAAAACTGTTCATGGATGCGGTACGTCACTTTCGCGACAAAGTCTCCGGGCAATTAGCAGATGATGTCCGACACTTTCTCGTGCAGGAAGCCATGCACTCGCGAGAGCATGACGCTCTTAACGCCACCATCGACCGCAGTAAGTATCCGGTCAACGAGATTCTCGGGCGCATCCAGATTCGTATTGCCTTGACTCGTTCCAAAGGTCCGTATGCGATGCTACTGTCGACCATCGCGCTTGAGCATTTCACGGCCATGATGGCCGATATGCTCATACAGAATCGGGGCTTATTCGCAAGTGTCGATCCCGAGATCGCACGACTTTGGCGCTGGCACGCGCTCGAGGAAACCGAACATAAGGCAGTCGCCTTCGACGTTTTCCTTGAGGCGACGAAACACTGGTCGCCGCTCAAGCGCTATCTGCTGCGCTGTTGGTCGATGATGTACGTCACCTACAACTTCACTCGGAACGTCGCCAATCACGCGAGTTGCTTGCTGCAGGCGGATGGATACAGCGATGCGGAGGCGAAAAAGGCTGTCTTAAGGTTTCTTTGGCGCGATCCGGGAATCTTTCGTCGGGTTTGGCGCAGTTACTTCGCTTGGTACCGCCCGGGGTTCCACCCCTGGGATCTCGACAACCGCGTCGCACTCGCCGAGTGGCGCGCGGAGTTCGACGTTACCTGATCGCAGCCCCGGGCGTCAGACCATGCGGCAATCCAACGCCTGATCAGTTCGACCCCCTCGTCATGGGGTAGCGCGCGGCCGAGCTCCGGCATCATCGCGTCGGGGTCGGTAGAAGCCATCCGATACACAGTGATCGATTCGTCCGGCTGTCCCGGCACGATGCCGAAGCGCCGGTTTCCCGTGCCCCGTCCAGCGGCAATCGGCGACTTGCACACGCCAAGGGCGACCGCAGAGGTCTCGGCGGCCTCCAGAGATAACCCTGAGGTGTCTGCGGGCCCCTGTCGGTTGTGACAGTGGCCACAATTGATATCAAGATAGGCGCGAGCACGAGCCTCGAACGGAGCCGCTGGATCATCCCAAACCGCTGCACGGGGCAAGGACACACCGAACGACCTCGCTCGCGTCAAGGGATCGTCAGCGGGTATCGCGAGCTTCCCGAGCTCCGCCCAATGTTCGAGCTGATTTCGTCGGCCGAGCCTCCCACCGTAATCATGATCGCGATTGAGGTGGCGCGCCTTGAGCCCGATTGGCCACAGCGACCCGCGCTTCACATCGGTGGCATGGCATCCGGCGCATTGGTTGACGTCGGGGACGACGTAATCGAAATCTACCATGCTCTGCACCGCACCTCCCCGCTCACTCACCAGTTGCAGCGCACGGACCGCCCCCGTACGTTCGCGTCGCGCCTCACGCTGAGCCGCGTCCCACACATACGTCGAAGCCGCCCAACCGGAAGCGCGACGCACCAGTATCCGGGTCTCGATCAAATGAACTGCATTGAGCACGAGACGACCACCGGCCTCATGACCGAGCGCCTCAGATGTTTTGACGACTTGCGTACGATCGCCGGTCGTTGCGAGCGGGTAGTAGAAGGTTTTGCTAACGATGGTACCAATCGGAAACTCGAACGAACTATCGGACGAATAATTTGATTGCGTTCCTTCGGGCATCCATACCGTGCGTAGCTTGTGAGAGTAGTCACTGAAGAGCGGCGTGTTGAGCTCGTACTCGATAACGCCAGCGCGAGGAACGAGTCTCCCTTCCTCGATCGCGAATACACCCCACTCTGCGAGTGTCTCCGGATCGACCGTCTTATGGAACACCGGGTGGGTGGGCACTGGCGAACAGCCGACAAGCACCGCTGCAGTAATCAGCAACGACAGTAGTCTCGTCGCAGCCCGAACCCGCCCACGTGTCACAACTTGAGCTCCACCGGCGGCAGAGACGCGAGGCTGCAGTTGTGCTCGAGTCTAGAAACCTTGGGATTACGATATTCTCCCGGCCCGTCGGCATTCAGTACTTCCCCGACATCACGAACACAAATGGCAAGATTCGGCGGCAGATTACCATTCTGCATTTTCTTTGAGTCGACATACCCATCCCAGAGCACAGGCGGAAACCGCCCGCTCAGCCCGAAAACGGCCAGCTTCAACGCCTTGAGATCGAGCCCGTCCGGCGCATTGCCACCACCGACGTACCGATTGCCGTGTACGTGTATCGCTTCAGGATACGGATCGAAAATCTCCGCGACGCCTTTCTCGGTCATATAGCCGGTCGAGAAGTAGCTCGAGATGATCACGTGTGCCGTTGCATTGTCGGTAAAGTCGTTATCGAAGATCTCCACTTGGTCGTTCGAGTTGATGACCACGCCAGATCCTGCCGGCACGCTCGCGACCGGCGTGCCCTTCGCACCAAAGTTTGCCGTGTTGTTGGCGTAAATCTTGTTACGAAAAACTCGAGCGCCCTCACCGCGCTGCGGCAGGTTAGGCATGTTGAACACTAGCACGCCACCCGTATTCTCCGTTACGACGTTTTCATAGACGTCGGTCCGACGGGAGTTTTCGATCTCGATGCCCGCCACGTTGAGTCGAGCGGTGTTGCGACGGACGATGATGTCCTCCGACTGCCCCACGTAAATGCCGGCATCCGATGCGCCGATGACGAGACAATCTTCGATCAGCACTTGCTTGGTCCGCACCGGATACAGTCCGTAAGCACCATTGGCCGTGCTGGGACCGCCCGTCCACTCGATGCGCAGCCCGCGCAGCGTAATGGTAAATGCCGGCATCCGATGCGCCGATGACGAGACAATTTTCGATCAGCACTTGCTTGGTCCGCACCGGATACAGTCCGTAAGCACCATTGGCCGTGCTGGGACCGTCCGTCCACTCGATGCGCAGCCCGCGCAGCGTAATGCGTTCACCCTCGTTCACCTTCACGGCATCGCCGCGCGTGTCTTCAATCGCCACGTTTTCCAGAGTGAAGTCGCTCGCGTTCACCAGCAGCCCTTCTGCCCCTACTTTCTGCCCCTTGAACGACAGGACAGTCTCGTTCATGCCCGCGCCACGGATCGTGACGCCGCTGACTCGCAAACTCAGACTGCGATCGAGGGTGTAGCGTCCAGCGGGGATTTCGATGACCTCACCGGGCTTGGCATCGATTAGCCGGGTCTGCAGCTCCCGCTGAAAATTTGTGTCGATGGGTGCGTTGTCTTTGGTGCTGCAACCCGCAAGCACCCACGACAGCGCGACAACCACCCACATCCGCCTCGGCAATATGCCTTCTTGATATTTCATTGACCCGCCTTCTCAAGCGCTTGGGAAAGATCTGCCTTCAAGTCTTCGAT
>VGVG01000007.1 GCA_016874055.1 Gammaproteobacteria bacterium
CGATAATGCCGTTGGCGATGATATTGCCCGTCGAATCACGTGTCGTGTTGCGGTAGTAATAACCCGTGCCGAGTTGCGACTCGGCTTCGCTGAACGCGTAAGACGCGCCCGTGCGGTACTCCCACTCCCACTCATCGAGAAATACCACCGGCCCGTCCGCTCCGAGGAACACGCGACCGGTCTCGGTAGTCGTCTCGATTTCACGACGACCGCACCCCATGCAGCGCCAGCGGTAGGTCATGGGCAGCCCACGACGCGGCGCGAGGGTCGGGAAAACAGCGACGAGCTGATCAAAGACACGGTCATAAACCGCTTGCGACGCCGCATTCCGCGGGAAGGCGTAGTTCTGCGTACTCGTGTTGGGCGTGAGCTGCAAGTTTGAAAAGCGCTTCGCCGAGTCGGCCTTAGAACCCGTCACTTCGGCAGCGACTTGATGCGAGCCGAGTTGCAACACACCGCGGCTCACAAGGTTCAAGGTTTCGATCGGTTGCTGCAACACTGCCGCACGACCTGTATCCCACGCACAGGCGAATTCTGCCTCGGGGAAATTCCACAGCCGAGTATCGTACGGCTGCATACCGTCGATCTGGCTACAACCTCCGCCCCCAGGGAGATCGAGCGGATTGATACCGCCCGAGGCGCGAATCGTCGTACCAGGCAGGAAGGGCGCAAGGTTGGCACCGCTGCCATTCATGACCGTTCCTAATGGAGTATTTGGACCGACCCCACTTCCAGCCATCGGTAAAATAGTCGCGAAGGGAGTACCACGCGTATCGACGGAGACGCCGCGTTCCGGTTGGAATGTATTGACGAAATCACGCGAGTCACCTCGCAATTCGCGGTGATCGCTAAACGAGATCGTGGCCATGACGTTCCAACCGTCGGAACTAATATCGCCGAGGCCACCCGTTATCGAGGCACGATAAATCGCACCACCCCCGAGCTCCGTTACATCACCGAAGGCATTCGTTGAGAAGCCCTGAAAGTTATTTTTGAGGATGAAGTTGATGACGCCACCGATGGCATCAGTACCGTAGATCGCCGAGGCGCCGTCCTTAAGAATCTCGACTCTCTCAATCGCAGCGAGCGGAATTTGATTGATGTCAACAGCTCCGCCGTTCAAACCGTGCGCCGCAACGCGACGACCGTTGAGCAGGATGAGCGTAGCGGCCGAGCCTTGACCACGCAGATTAGCCGACGAGGCTCCGTTGTTACCGCGTTGCGCGCCACCGACGACGTCCGCATTAGAGGCGAGGTTGTCGAGTCCGTTGCCGTTCGAGTTAAGGTAACTAATTAACTGCTCGGGGCTGGTGATGCCCTCACGTCGAATGTCTTCGGTGCTCAGCACCTGAATAGGCAGGGCGCTCTCGGTGACCGCACGCTTGATGCTCGAACCCGTCACGACGACGGTCTCGAGTCGTCGATCGTCATCTGCTCCTGATGAGCCTGCGGTCTGCTGCGCCCACACCGCACTACTGAAAACCAGACTTGCGATAAACGCGCTGACAACTGCTCCACGCTTAGACGACATAACGGCTCTCCTCTTGAATTATTAATCAGCCCCGCAACATTGTAATCGTACCGAGGTAATTCATCGAAAACGACATAGCCATACCATATATGAGATTCAGCGCGTCGGCGGAGTTTTGGCGCCTTGCCATCTTAACGCCAGATCCGCGAGATGCGCCACGAGGGAAAGCACGAGCAAGATTGCCACGTCCCACCAAGGTGCGCGCGCTAGTGCCGCGCCTACGGTCAGCATCAAGCAGGCACCCGAGGCGAGATTGCCAATAATCGCCCGCGGGTCGATTCCCAGACCGCGGGCTCGCCACAGCCAAACCAGGAGAACAGCCTCAAGAGCGACCAGCCTCGCAATGAGCCGAGGCAAGCTACCGCTCTCTATCCCGCTGATGACCCAATCGATCACTGCAGGATCAGGCGACTTTCGCGATACCGAGTAGGTGGGCGAGATCTTTGAAGAACACCCGGACGTGCGCCATCGGGCTCTTACGAACGAACTGTTTGTGCATGTGCGCCTCCCAAGTGAGACGCTGCACATCCGGATCGCGGCACATTTTGACGAAGCGTTCGCGCCGCTGGTCGCTCACGTACCAGAACCGCTGCAGCAATCCGAGCACCCAGAACACCCATCCGTGGGCTCGCATGAAATCGCGGCGGGCCTCACGCAGCGCATGCGTATTACGCGTCACCAGACACTTATCGATGGCGCGCACAGCCATTCGGCCGCAAGCCATGGCGTAGTAGATCCCCTCGCCCGATGCTGGCGCGACGACGCCTACCGCATCACCCGTCACGAGCACGTCACGCCCATTGTCCCATCGGCGCAGCGGCTTCAAAGGAATCGGCGCACCTTCACGTCGCACCACCTCTGCGTGTTCGAGTCCCGTCACGCGCCGCAATCCTCCCACGGCATTGCGAATGGAAAAGCCCTTCAGCGCCGTGCCCGCACCCGCGCTGATGGTATTCCCGTGCGGGAACACCCATGCATAAAAATCGGGTGAGAGTCGCCCGTCGTGATACACGTCGCAGCGGGTGCCATCGTAGTTGGCGGGCGGCATTTCAGGTCTACGGAGGATCTCATGATACGCATAGAAATACGGCGTCGCCCGCCCTCCGGCGATGCACTACCGGGCGACCTCGGATCGTGCGCCGTCAGCGCTTAGCACAAGGCGTGTGCGTACCTGCCTGAAACCCCCATCCTTTTGCTCAAAATGGACGATGGCATCAGCATCGGCATCGCGCTCAAGACGCGTAAACATGCCATCGACTCGCAGCGCGCCAGAGCATCGTGCGCGCTCGCGAAGCCACTCGTCGAACACCTCTCGGTCCACCATGCCGACCTACCCGCCCTCGATCGGCATGTCCACGGACCTTGCAGACGGCGAGACCATACGCGCCGAAGAAATGCGCGCAACCAGCAACTCGGGCGGAATTGCAAATTCTTCAACGAGTTTCGGCGGGATCGCGCCTCCGTGGGGTTTAATACGACCGGCGCGATCGAGCAGCAGTACGCGCCAGCCTTCGCGAGCCAGATCGTCTGCAGCCGTGGCGCCCGCGGGACCGCCGCCGATCACGACGACATCGACTTCTTTGACCATCTCGAAAGCTTCAAGCGCATGCATGGCTCAACCCCTCCCCGCTTCGGTCACATACGTCGTCGATACGCCTTGGATGTCGACCTGCATGGGGGACTGAGTATCCTCGCGACTAAGACGTACGGCGAAAGCCGTCGCCAGCACGAAGAGCGCTGCTTCGGCGACAAACACCGAACCATAGGCTGCTGGCAACGAGCCGGTCAGTGCGCGGGCGAGATCTACGGCACCGGTTGCGGCAATGCCACCGATACCGAATGCAATGGCTTGCGCAGCACCCCAAAGACCCATTCGCGTGCCTTCGCGCGATTCAGTTTGGCCGTGAAGCCCCTGTTCGCGGTGGAGAATAGCAGCGGCCCCTCAAACCATGTACTTGCGGGCCGCATCCTCGCACCGAACGAAACGCCGCAGTTGCGCGATCGGATTCTCGAGTTCATCCGTGCCCTGTCGCCGGCGACGGGTGCGCCTTGAGCGACTCGCGATACTGCTGTGCTCGCCGCGCGTAGCTCGCTGCGGCGCCGCGGATGAGCGCGAGATCGCGTTCGCTTACTTCACGCATAATTTTTCCGGGTGAACCCATCACCACGCTGCCCTCCGGAATTTCTTTATCCGGCAGCACAAGAGCGCCGGCTGCGATGATGCAATACCTGCCGATGACGCTTCGATCGAGCACCATGGCGCCGTTGGCGATCAACGACTCGTCACCGACCTCACAGCAATGCAGGAGGGTCTTATGACCAACCGTCACGCGTGTACCAAGCCGCGTCGGTACGCCCTCATCCGTGTGGATCACTGAACCGTCCTGAATATTAGTGCCGGGGCCGACGTCGATCCAGTCGTTATCACCGCGTAAGACCACCTGGAACCAGACACTTGCGCCCTCCGCGAGCCGCACGCTGCCGATCACGTCGGCCGAAGGAGCGACGTACGCATCGGGTGCGATCTCCGGTCGGCGAGCACCGATCGTATAGAGCATTAGGGTTTCGCCGTCTCGCGCATCGTCGTATCCCGAGTAGCCTTGCGATCGACCTTCATACGCGCCAGGTCGACGGGACGCATCTCGACGATTGGGCAGGACTCGTTTTCCACGAGCACCTTATCGAAGCGGGTGATTGTGCGTCCCGTTTGCGTCACCCGAATGGCGTTAGCGAAGCTAAGGTTGATGCACCCCTCCCAGACCTTAATCAACCAGGCCTCATTTAACCCCGTCCAGATTACGAGTTGGTTGCGCGAAATCGGTGTCCACCCGTCGACGCCCTTCATCGATCGAATCTGCTCGACGGGTTCATCCGCGTAGTCGACGTAGCGGACATCCACGGTCTCGCGTTTGGTGAGGCCCGATGCACAGGCGGACAGCAGCGCGACCCCGATCACCCCAAAAACGAGCGTTTTCATGACTTTACCCCCAAAAACCATAGTCGTAAGTTTATCGACCCGTCCTTCAGCCACAATGTGCCTCCCTAACGTGCTAGAGTTGGGTGTTTTACGTAAAGATTACGCGCCCTTGAAAGACCTCATCGATATCTTCCTCGATCCCAGCTCAGTGCTCTCACGGCAGCGCGAGGAGGCACGCTGGTGGCTACCGCTCATGTTACTCGTGGTCTCGGCCGCCGCGGTCACCTATCTATTCTTAGGGAAGGTCGATTCCGCCTGGCTCATCGAGCAACAAATCCTGAACTCTGGCGAGGACGTCAGCGAGCAACAACTCGCCGCGATTCGCGGAGCCTCACCGGGCGGCAGTTTCGTGATCTGGAGCAGTACGATCGGCAGCGCCATCATGGTCGCCACAGTCATGGCCCTTTTCGGTGGATTCTTCATGCTCGCCGGAAAATTCTCTAAAACCGATTTCACGTTTAAGCACGGACTGACACTCGCGAGCTGGTCGCAGATGCCAACGCTGATCAATACACTCCTCATGCTGATCGGCGTCCTGTCCATGTCGCCTCAGACCTCGTTGGAGTCGCTTTCTCTCACCAGCCTCAACGCACTGTTCCTCGACTTGCCGGCGGATGACCCTTGGTACAGTTTCGCCACGACTTTCAGTGTGCTCGTGCCTTGGACCATCGTCCTTGCAGCCCTCGGCTGGAAACTTTGGAGCGGTGCTACCCGCTGGACCGCACCGCTCCTCATCGCAACTCTTCCCCACTTCATCATCTACGGAGCCATGGCCATCTGGGCCATGACACGCTGAGCCCCTATGAATATTTATGCCTTCAAAAATATTAAGTTCGACAAACGCTGGATCGGTGGCGGACTCGTCGTCCTCGCCATCGCCGTGCCGCTGCTGGTACGTCAGCTCTCCGGCGCCGGCGCCACACCCGTCGACATGACCACGGTCTCACTGCAAAACGTCAGACCCAGTATTCTGGCCTCGGGAACACTCGCCTACCGCACGGAGGTCAACCTCACGGCCGAAGTGACAGCGCGTGTGGCAAGCATCCTCGTGCAAGAGGGCGACAACGTGACGCACGGGCAGCTTCTGCTGCGACTTGACCCCGAAACGTACAACAACATCATTGCGCGTGAAGAGGCCAGCGTTCGCCAGAACCGTATCAGCATCGATCGTCAGCGTGCCGTGGTCGCCTTACGCAAGCAGCAATACGAGCGTAGCCAAAAGCTTGCTGCGTCGAACCTCATCGACAAGAACCGCCTCGATGAAGATCGCAATCAGTTCATCGTCGCCGAAGCCGATCTGCGCAGCTCGGAAGAAGCGTTACAAAGAGCAACTGCGGTACTCGGCGATGCCAAAGAGCAGCGAGCTAAAACCGAAATCCGTGCGCCCATCGCCGGTCGCATCGTATCGCTGCCAATCAAGGCGGGCGAAGTCGCCATTCCCTCGACGGCCTCCCTCGCGGGTGCGCAGCTCATGAAAATTGCCGACGTATCGGCGATCACCGCTGAGGTCAAGGTCGATGAGGCCGATGTCGCCAAGATCACACTCGGTCAACGTGCGGACGTGTTCTCCGCGGCCTATCCCGACACGGCACTTCCGAGTAAAGTCGAAAAGATCGCACTCACCCCGACCGTCGATGGTCAGGGCCGCTCATACAAAGTCACACTCGCAATCGATGCACCGCAAGATCTGCTGTTGCGATCAGGGATGAGTGCGCGAGCACTCGTCTACCTCGGCGATGGCGCTCGCCGACTCGCAGTACCCGTTGAAGCCGTCGTCACAGAAACGCCCGAGAAAAACATCGTCAAGCGCTATGTGTGGCGCAGCGACGAGGGCGTCGCACGCAAGATAGCCATCGTCACCGGCCTCTCCGACGATCGGTGGGAAGTCATCGAGTCCGGCATCATCGAGGGCGCTAAAATCGTCACCGGCCCGAGCAAAACCCTGCGACGACTCAAAGACGGAGAGCGAGTTGCACAACGCCCCGCTGATGCGAGCAGACGAAATGGCACCGAAACCGAGGGCGAGGTGGAATGATTGAGCTGCAAGGCATCGTCAAACGTTACGTCCTCGGCGACGAGGAGGTACTCGCACTTGCCGGGGTTGATCTTTACGTCGGGCGTAACGAGTACGTCGCACTCATCGGCCCTTCAGGTTCTGGAAAATCTACGCTTATGAATATCATCGGATGTCTCGATAGCACGAGCGAAGGTCGATACATCCTGAACGGCCGTGACACCTCGTCCTTAAGTGAGGAAGAGCTCGCGGCAGTTCGTAATCGTGAGATCGGTTTCGTATTCCAAAGTTTTCATCTTCTACCGCGGCAGACTGCGCTGCAGAATGTGATACAGCCTCTCGTATATCGACGCATGCCGCCCGCCGAGCGTCGTGAACGAGCTGTCGAGGCGCTTCGCAATGTGGGACTCGGTGATCGTCTCGATTTTCGACCGAACCAATTGTCGGGTGGACAGAGACAACGCGTGGCTGTCGCCCGAGCGCTTGTCGGCGAGCCGTCGATCTTGCTAGCCGACGAACCGACCGGCAACCTCGACTCTCGAACCTCAGCCGAAATCATGTCCCTATTCGATGCTTTACATGCTCAGGGGCAGGCGGTCTTCGTCGTCACGCACGAGCCTGATATCGCCGCGCATTGTCGACGTACCATTCGAGTCTTCGACGGACGCGTCGTCGAGGATCATCAAAATCCGGCTCGCGCCGCTTAGGATTTTTGGAGATGGGTATCTTCGCAGAAGCCTTTCAAGCCGCCCTCGCCAACCTCAATGCACATCGTCTACGCAGCTTCTTAACGACGCTCGGTATCCTCATCGGCACCATGGCGGTCATCGCCGTCGTATCGGTTTTACAAGGCTTCTCGGACTCGATCAGCAGTCAGTTTTCGGATCTTGGCAGCAACACCCTCACGCTCGAAGCTAAGAACGATCAAGAGAACTTTCGCTCGGGTCAAATTAATCGCCTCTCCTTCGAGGACGTCGATGCGCTGCGTTTCAGGGTGTCGGGCATCGAGCGCGTAGCGCCCATCATCAGCGCGCCGCTCGGCGCCACGCTGTATCGCGGTCGCAGCGTCACGCCGCAGGTGCTCGGCGCCACCGAAGAAGCCCAAGACGTACTGGGCGTCGATACCTCGATCGGTCGATTCATCACCGCGAGCGACGAGCGCAACAGTCGGCGCGTCGCGGTGATCGGCACCGAGGTCCGCGATGAGCTGCGCATGCCGCGCGATCCGGTGGGTGAGTTCATCCTCATCGGTCGCGAGTGGTTCCGAGTGGTAGGGCTACTCGAGAAGCGCGGCGAGATCTTTGGTTTTAGCCAGGATAACCGAGTTTTTATGCCGTTCAGCGTCGCCCGCTCACTGACCGGCACCTTCGAGCGCACCTTTATGGAAGTATCGTTCACGGTCACGAATCTTACCGAGGTCAATCAAGTCAAGGAGCGCGCCATGCGTACCGTGCGTGCTTCGCGCGGCATCGAGCCGGGCAAACCCGACGACTTCGAGATTGAGGCGGCTGATGCCTTCGTCAAACAATTCAATCGTATCACCGCCACCGCGACGGCGGTGCTCGCGGGCATCGTCGGTATTTCTCTGCTCGTCGGCGGCATCGGCATCATGAACATCATGCTGGTGTCGGTGACCGAACGAACGCGCGAGATCGGCATCTTAAAAGCGTTAGGTGCCACGCGCCGCGACATTCTCATCCAGTTCTTGCTCGAAGCCGCGCTGCTGTCGCTGCTCGGCGGACTCATCGGCATGGTGCTTGGACTGCTCGCCGGAATGGGTATTGCAGCATTGATTCCGAACTTCCCGCCGGCGCACGTCCCGATCTGGGTAATGATCGCAGCCGCAGGCTTCTCTGCGCTCGTTGGCGTGGTATTTGGTATCGCGCCGGCCTCGAAGGCCGCGAAACTCGATCCGATCGAAGCCTTGCGTTACGAGTAGCCCTCGCCCTTGTACTCCACAATGCCGGCGACCGCCTTCGGCGCTTGCGTGGCGATGCTGCCCACCTTTGCACCTGACCTTAGATCGATCTTCGCCACCTCGCCAGTGAAAAAGTTGCTGACGAAAACGTGCTGTCCACCGCCTGCAAGTTCGATCAGCGCCCAACCGAAGCCCTCGAGCGGAATTTGATGCGTCGTCGTACCGCTGGCATCGACGAGGTGGATCGAACCGCTGCGCAGCGCATACACGATGCCGTCGGCAGCACAGACCATGCCGAAGAACATCGGTGGCGGACCCGGCGGAAACGGCGGTATGACCGCCTGCAAGTCGGGTAGCTGCCGATCGTTGACGAGGTCGTAACGCATCAGGCGCGTACCCGTCTCGGAGGTGTACACGAGCGTTCTCTGATCGGGCGATAGCGTCGACATGGTAACGCCGAGAAACCCTCCCATGCCGCCGTGAGTCTCGGTGCCGTATTCTTTGACGAGCTTGCCGTCTGCGGTAAATAGGAAGACATGACCGTCTCCGAATCGTTGTGTGCCCGGCATGAACGGCAAGCGTGTCTTCATGCGCGCCTGCACCTCGGGTCTGATCGATCCGCCGACCACGTGCTCGCCCATCAAGAGCATGCCGTCGGCAGCAAAGTTCACGTGCGAGAACGCGCGCGTACCAAACTCCGGACGACGCACCACACGACCATCACGATAAATATTCAGCACCACGAACGAGTGGCTATCGAAGGCCCACAGCACGCCCTTCGAATCGAACTTCAAACCGCCGACGAGGTGCGTCGTCTCGTCCAACCACAGCTCGCCTTTGGGTGCGAGATTGGCATCGAATTGCAGAATGCGGCCGCGGCCGGCGTGATCGTCGTCGGCGTTGTTGAGCTGAGTCGCACCAACAAAGAGGTCACCGTTCAGGAACGGCTGTAGTGAGGAACTCATAACTGATCAGGACTCAAATGAATAACGTGATAGAAAATTACGTCGTGAGCCAAAGAGCATGGAAAATACTCGCCCGACCATACGCCCGGTCGTGAGCCAAGTGATGTCGTTGCCCTGCTTTTTATCCGCGAGAACGCGCTCGACGATCCACGACGTTGTCGTCTCGACGTGCTCACCAATAAAACTAAGTTGTCTGAGCGCCTTCGCGCGCCGCTCGGCAGGCAGCGCACGCATTTCGCGGATCAGCCCTTCCGTGATGTTGATGCCCGGACTGATCGTGCCGATGAGCATCGACTCATCGCGCTCCTCGTTACGTTCCCTTACGAGACAGTCGGTAAGATATTTCACGGCGCGCTTGGTTGTTGAATAAACTGTCATGCCCGGCACGACTCGGCCGCTTGCACCACCTCCGCCAAGCGTCAAGTACAACTTGCCGCCTCCGCAGTTTCCGCTAGCTTGGCGCTTGAAGCCTGCGACGGCGACCTGTGCAGCATTGATAGAACCGATCACATTCGAGCGCACCATTGTTTCGATTTCATCGGCCGTGTTGTCGGCGAACTGCGCACCGGTACGCGCAAAGCCGGCGTTATTGAGCCAAATGTCAATATGCCCGAATCGTACGGCACCGAAATCCCAAAGTGCCTGCACGCTCGAGAGTCGCGACACGTCGCAGGCTGTTCCGGCGATCCGCGCCTCCGACCCCGGAAACTCCGCGGCAAGCCGGGCGATGGACGACTGCACACGCGACGGATCGCGACCGCTCACGATGACGTTATGACCTCGGCGGAGAAACTCGCGGGCGTAGCCGAAGCCGAGCCCTTGAGTGCTGCCTGTGATGATGATCGTCTGAGTGGCCAAAGCGCGATCCCCCTTTTTTTGGTGGCGGCACAACTGGCTGAAGGATACCGACGCCCGGTTGCGCCGCGCGCACCGCCTAGCACATGACCAACAGTCGGACGCATCGTGGCAGCCGGTGGATCAGAACCGCCGTCCGGCATGGTCATCGCCTACCATGGTGTCATTCACGGGGGTACTTGATGACCGCCAGAGTCAACGTCGTCGTCACCGGCAGCACCCGCGGCATCGGCAAGGGACTCGCCAACGAGATCCTTAAGCGCGGTCACAACGTCGTGGTGAACGGACGCACGACGCAGGCCGTCGATGCCACCATCGCCGAACTCACCCCGAGCGCATCGGACGGCGCTCGCGCAGCTGGCATTCCGTGCGACGTTTCAAAAGGCGAGGACTTACAGCGCCTGTGGGATACCGCCGTCGTGGCTTTCGGTCGCATTGATATCTGGATCAACAACGCCGGTATTTCTCATCCGCGTCAGCGCGCCGGCGAGATGCGCGAGCAGGACATCAACAGCGTGCAGGAGATCAACTTACTTGGCATGATGCTTGCCACGAAAATCGCGCTGCTTGGCATGCGCGCGCAGGGTGGCGGCACAATCTTCAACATGGAAGGCTTCGGCTCAAACGGCATGGTCACGCCGGGCATGGGCCTCTACGGTGCGAGCAAGTTTGCCCTCACCTATTTTAACAAAGCACTGGTATCAGAAACCGGCGATGGACCCGTGAAGGTCTGCTACCTGAGCCCCGGCATTGTGATCACCGATCTCGTCAAACGCGACATGGGTAGCACCACGGCCAAAGAAATCGAGCGCACCCGCCGCATTTACAGCATTTTGGCCGATCGCGTCGAAACGGTGACGCCCTGGCTCGCCGATCGCATATTACAGCCACAAAAAACCGGCGCCCGCGTAGCGTGGCTCACCCGTGGCAAGGCGGGACGGCGTTTTTTCATGTCGCTGTTCCGCAAACGCTCGGTGCTGAAGGACGCCGACTTCACGAACTGATCTCAGGGCGGGACAGAGATTGCCCGACCTTCGCGCCGCGGATCGGCTGCGCCCACGAGTCGACCATCAGGCATCACGCGCACGGCGTGCAGACCTGAACCGTCACCTGCACCTCGTATATTGCGAAACGTATGTCCCATAGCGGTAAGTTCCGCGAGTGCCTCCGGATCGGCTCGCGACACCTCGGCAATGACCGGACCTCGAGCGATCACATTCGGCAGATCGACGGCTTGCTGCGGTGAGAGATTCCAATCGAGCATACCAACGAGCGCCTTGCTCACGTACGCGATGATCGCGTTGCCGCCGGGCGATCCGACGGCAAGCTCAAAGCGACCGTCACGAAACACGATGGTCGGCGACATCGACGAACGCGGCTTCTTTCCGGCCGCGACCGCGTTGGCGATCGCAGCCCCCGCATCATCGACAGGCCGGAAGCTGAAATCGGTGAGCTGATTATTGAGGAAAAATCCGCCTGCCATACGCTGCGAACCGAATATCCCCTCCACCGTCGTCGTCATCGAGACGACGTTACCCCGCGTATCGACGATCACGAAATGACTCGTCCCCGTGAATACCCCCGTCGCGTCGCGACCGCGTGGTACGGCACCGGGCGGGTTACCGGCCTGAGCGCTTGCCATCGCACGCTGTGCAGAAATAAGCGCCGCCCGTGATCGCAGATAGCTCTTGTCGATGAGGCCTGCGAGGGGTACCGACGTGTAGCGATCATCGGCTACGTAAGTGTCGCGATCGGCGTAAGCGAGCCGCTGCGCTTCAATAAAATAATGCCACCCTGCGGTAGTCGTCGGTCCCATCGAGGACATATCAAAGTTTTCCAGTATGCCGAGCACGGAGAGAACAGCGATGCCACCGGATGACGGCGGTCGCATCCCGCAGACGACATACACACGATAGGTGTCACACACGGGCTCAAGCTTATTGGGTCGATAGCTTCGGAGGTCTTCGTGCGACAAGGTACCCGGCAACGGCGTACGACGTGCTGCGGCGACGATTTCGTCAGCGAGCGGGCCCTTGCGGAATGCCATCGCACCCTCACGAGCAATGCGACGTATCGTCTCGGCGTACTTGCGATTGACGAGTCGACTGCCAACCGGTCGGGGCGTACGTCCGTCGGTCGTAAGGTAGGCCGCTGCCTCCGCAGGGAATCCCTCGCGCGCCAGAGCGTTCGTGATCATTTCGTTAAGGCGCGGCGACACCAAAAAACCCTCATCTGCCAATTGCTCTGCGCGCTGCCAGGACCTCGACCACGGCAGCTTGCCGTGCTCACGATGTGCCAGTTCGAGCATGGCCACTGCGCCGGGTACGCCGATCGAACGGCCGGAACGAATCGCATCAACACCTGACATGGGTTTGCCATCGGCCTGCAAGAACATGTCGGGGGTTGCACCGCGCGGCGCGACTTCCCGACCCTCGTAGGAGATGACGTCGCCGGTGTTCGAGTCGTAATGGACCATGAACGCACCGCCGCCAAGACCCGAAGACTGAGGCTCGACGAGCCCGAGTACGGCTTGCACCGCAATCGCGGCATCGACCGCTGAACCACCCGCCTTGAGGATCTCGACGCCTGCGTCCACGGCGAGCGGATTAGCCGCGGTCACCATACCGCCCGAGCGCCAACTGAGATTCGGCTTCGCTTCTATGACGGGTATCGCCGAAGCGGCTGGCGCCATGGATACCGAATTATCCGACCCCGCGCCTCCGGCACACCCGGCGAGCCCGACCAGCGCCAGAACACCGACGAATATGATGCCCTTTACATCGCCTAGCCGCGTCAAAGATTTCACAACAGCGCTTCGATGTCCGCCGTGAGGCTTTCGGGCGTATCGTTCGGCGCGTAGCGACGAACCACCCGACCCTCACGATCGATGAGGAACTTGGTGAAATTCCACTTAATGCCCTCAGTACCGAGAATCCCTTTAGCCGAGGACTTAAGATGCTCGTAAAGCCGATGCGCACCGCCCCCATTCACCTCGATCTTGGCGAACATCGGAAAAGTCACGTCGTACTTCTGCGAGCAGAAATTGCGGATCTCCTCTTCGTCGCCCGGCTCCTGATGACCAAACTGATCGCAAGGAAACCCGAGCACCGTAAACCCGCGATCGGCGTATTTGCGTTGCAGTCCCTCAAGCCCCGCGTACTGCGGCGTGAATCCGCATTTGCTCGCTACATTGACGATCAGTAGTGCTTTACCCTTGAATTCATTGAGCGGACGCTCGGCGCCGTCGATAGCGATAGCCGAAAAATCATACACGTTGCACATCGAATTTCTCCATTGGATCTCAACCGAAAGGCGCCACACCGAAAAGCCGTTGGTGCCAACCCATAACGAATGCGCCGTAAAGCGTAATTCCGCCGAGTACCGCGATGACGTCATTGATCGCTCCCGCGGGCGCCATCGGACGCGTACGCTCGGGGCGGCGCTTCAGCGAGATACGATCGACCACGGCCCAAACGAGGAAGCTGCCGAACAGCAGCACGTCGGCCAGCATACCGTTGGCGAGCAGGTGCGCGAGCGCCCAGAACTTCACCGCCACGAGCATGGGGTGTTTCGCCGCGCGCTGCAGACGCCCCGGCAGATACGTGGCGAGCAATAGCGGAAACACGGGTAACATCAGTAGGGTAGCCACATGACGTAGACCCGCGGGCGGCAAATAAACGATTCGCGGTTCGAGTCGCAGTGCCGCGTATCCTGTAATAATCAGGGTGAATCCGAGTATCGACGCCACCGAGTAGATGAGTTTCCAACGGATGTCTCCGATTCGACTCGCGATACCGTTGCGCCAACCCGGCGAGACGATCGAGACTGAGTGCACACCAAAGAAAAGCAACGTGCCAACGATCAAAGTAGTCATGACACTTTGGCGCTCACACGACTCAGAAGGAGAACCCCGAGTACGGCGAGTGCCGCCGACATTAGGAACGGCGCCGCTGGACCCAACTTGAAGTAGATCGGTCCCGAGAGCGCCGGTCCGACAATACGCCCTGCGCTGCTCGACGCGTTAAACACCCCCATGACTGTGCCGCGTGAACGCGCATCGGCCTCGAACGATACGAGACTTGTAATGGCCGGCAGGAAGAGACCGTTCGCCAGACCAAAAATACAGATCGCCATCCAAACCATCGTGTCATTTTGGGCCGTGGCAAACAGTACGAGCCCTGCTGTCACACCGATTCCTGCAGTGATCGCGAGATTTTTCTCGCCGAAACGCTTCGCGAGTGGACCCACGAGCCCCGCTTGCCCGACGGCCGACAATAGCGCGAACACCATGAAGTGCACGCCGATGTCACGCAGCGAGTAGTTAAATAAATCGCGACCCCAGAACTGGAACACCGACTGCATCACACCGCTCGCTATCGCGATAAAGAGCGACGCCGACACAAGACCAAGCAGTACGGGTCGGCTGCGTAGTACCTCAAGCGGTGAGCGGCGCACAGCCGGCGCCGTAACCGCGTTGGAGCAGGCAACCTCGCCTGGCGCCACAGCCTCACCGACCCTCTCGCCTTTTCTTACAAAGGGCTTGCGCAGATCAGCCGGTAGACTCTCGGGGAGAAAAAACAACGTGCCGACGAATGCGAACGCCGACAGTGCGGCCGAAGCGAGTGCGGGCCAATACATGCTCGGCACCCCATCGATGGTGCCGAGGAAGCCGCCGATCACCGGACCCACGGCGAACCCGACGCCGAACGCCGAAGCCACGATGCCAAGACCCTTCGCACGATCACTCGCATCCGTGACGTCTGTCGTGTATGCAAACGCAGCAGCCAAATTGCCCGACATGATGCCGCCGAATGCGCGGGCGACTAGCAGCGACTCGAGCGTCGAGGCGTAAGCAAGCCAGACGAAGGACAGGATCGTACCCGCGGTGCTCAGGACCAGGATTGGCTTTCGACCGTAGGCATCGCTGAACCGACCCCAGATCGGGGTGGCGATGAGCTGAAAGAGCGAGAATACGCCGGAGCCGCCGAAAGTTTTCCAAAAATCGGAGGCGCCTAGGACCTCGGCCACGAATGGGAACGGAATCGTCGTGATACCGAACCCCGTAAGGCTGATGAACACCACCAGCCACAGCACACCGAGTTTTTTCATAATCTCTTCATTGTTTCTTTGGCAGGGCGGTTGCAGAGGACTAGCGCGCCCGGAGAGATTCGAACTCCCGACCCTCAGGTTCGAAGCCTGATGCTCTATCCAACTGAGCTACGGGCGCGTGGGAATTAGTCTAGCACCGGCGACTCGCCCCCCTTAAGATAAGAGGGACACCATTGGTCCATGATCAACGAGTTGCGCTGGAGACCCCATATGAAGACCTTGCTTTCCCTCGCCCTGGTTGCCGGTTCGATCGCAGCTGGCCCGGCTTTTGCCGCCTGCACCTATCCCAAGGCGCCGGACAGCATCCCCGATGGTAATACCGCCACGCTCGATCAAATGCTCACCGCGCAGCGTGCCGTCAAAGCCTTCGACTCAGCCATCACGGCCTATCAGGGCTGCCTCGAGAACGAAAACAACGCGGCATTTACGGCTAACCCGGATCTGACCGACGAGCAAAAGAAAGAGCGTCTAAACATCCTCGCCCAGAAACATAACGCCGCGGTCGATGAGGCCCAGGGGCTCGCCGACCGCCTGAATGCGCAAATCCGCGTCTACAAGGAAAAGAATGCCAAGAAGTAATCCGCCCCGCCACCGTGCGGGTTGTCGGATCAGCATGCCGGGATAAACTCCCGGCATGATTTCTCCTGCGGAGGCCGACGCACTCATCGGGCAACAGTTCACCTGCCTGCCAATCGAGTCATTGCCGCTCGTACAATGCACGGGCTCCGTGCTTCGCGAAAACGTCTACGCGGAGCGCGATCAACCGCCGTACGATCGCGTCGCTATGGACGGCATAGCCCTCAACACCGAAGGCCTGCGCACTGGTCATCACTCGTTGCATATTCAAGCGATGCAGGCTGCAGGCGATCCGCCGATGCAGCTCGTCTCGTCGGATCACGCTATCAAAATCATGACTGGTGCCGTATTGCCGACAGGCTGCGATGCCGTCGTGCCCATCGAACAGATCACCATCCACGACGGCCTCGCCACGGTGAAAGATTCTGCATGCGTAACGAGTGGGCAAAATATTCATCGTCGTGGCTCGGACACCACGCAAGGCGCGCTTCTGCTCTCATCGGGCATGCTGCTTGGCGCGCCCGAAATCGCCGTGGCGGCTGGTGCGGGCATGGCTCGCATCCGCGTGAGCGCTCAGCCGACGATCCTCGTCGTCTCCACGGGTAACGAACTCATCGAGCCGGGCGATCCCATCGAAGCGTATCAAGTGCGACGATCGAATACCTACGGCATCGTCGCAAGCTTGCGGCGCCGCGGTTTCCAGCGCATCGCCGACGATCACTTGCCCGACGACTTCGGCGTTCTACGCCGACGATTACGCGTGCACTTGGACACGCACGACGTGCTTATCCTGTCGGGTGGCGTGTCGATGGGTCAGCTCGATCTCGTCCCGCGCGCGCTCGCTGAACTCGGCGTGCGCCAGGTGTTCCACAAAATCGCGCAACGACCCGGCAAACCCATATGGTTCGGCGTCGGCTCGACCGGCACCGCCGTATTCGCGCTGCCCGGTAATCCGGTCTCGACGCTTGTCTGCCTCGCGCGCTACGTCATTCCAGGCCTTTATGCTGCCATGGGCGAGTCTGCACGCGTTCCCGAAAAAATCGCCATCGCTGCACCGATCGACGTGAAGGTCACGATGACGAGTTTCGTGCCGGTACGCGTGCAGGGCGATGAGTGGGGACGCCTCTGGGCCCACCCCTGCCCGACGAACGGCTCGGGCGATTTCACGTCGCTCGCGGGGACAGATGGTTTCATCGAGCTACCCCCAGGCCCTAACACCTTCGCCAAGGGCTTCGTGACAAGGCTCTGCCGCTGGTAAGGTTGTGAAGTCGATGAGCGTCACCGAACACAAGTTGATTCCGTTGCGCCGGACCGACGGTCCGAGCGATACCCTCGGTCGTCCGATGCGCGATTTGCGCATCTCGGTAATGGACCGCTGTAATTTCCGTTGTCCTTATTGCATGCCTCAGCAAACCTTCCAAGACGGCTACCGATTTTTGAAATCGACCGAACGACTAGCCTTCGACGAGATTGTGCGCCTCGCGCGTTTGTCGGCCTCGCTCGGCGTGCGCAAGCTCCGCATCACGGGCGGCGAACCTTTGCTGCGCCCCAATCTCTCCGACCTCATCGGCGACCTGTCGACATTACCGGGCATCAATGACATTGCGCTCACCACGAACGGCGTACTGCTTGCCAAATACGCGACCGAACTCAAGGCCGCGGGCCTCTCGCGTATCACCGTGAGCCTCGACAGCCTCGACCCTAAGGTTTTCGCCAAAATGAGCGGCGGCTTCAGCGGTGTCGTGGAAGTGCTCGGGGGTATCGAAGCGGCACAACGTGCCGGACTCTCGCCGATCAAAGTAAATGTCGTCGTTCAACGCGGCGTCAACGATCACACCGTCCTGCCACTGATTGCGCATTTTCGTGGCACGGGCGTTATCGTCCGGTTCATCGAATATATGGACGTTGGTAATCGCAACGAATGGCGTGCCGATCTAGTCGTCCCTTCGCGCGATTTGGCGGCGACCATCCATCAACGATGGCCGATCGTTCCTCGCGAACGCGGTTATCGTGGCGCAGTCGCTGAACGCTACGTGTTCAATGACGGTCAAGGGGAAATTGGTTTCATTTCTTCGGTAACGCAGCCATTCTGCCAGGACTGCTCGCGCGCACGCCTTTCGTCGGATGGCAATCTCTACACCTGTCTCTTCGCAACGGTTGGCACCGACCTGCGTGGTCCGCTGCGCACGGGCGCGAGCGATGCCGAACTGCTCGAACTGCTCGGCGGCATCTGGCGGCGCCGCAGCGATCGTTACAGCGAAGTTCGTGAGCAAACAATTTGCGCCGGCCGTAAGGTCGAGATGTTTCACATCGGCGGCTGAGACAGCTTCGTGGCCACAGCAAAACGCGCTTTTAAGGAAAGGTTCCCCAAGGAACGTGCTCGTGGTGTGGGCCTGAGTCATCTCGATACTGCGCGACGACCGACTATGGTTGACGTCACGAGTAAGACCATCACACGCCGCAGTGCTACCGCCGAAGCTTATATCCGGCTGCCCGCTGCAGTTGCCCGAGCCCTCGCCGCGACGGGTCACCGCACGCGTAAGGGCCCCGTATTCGACACCGCCATCGTTGCCGGCGTGCAAGCCGTCAAGCGTACGCACGAACTCATCCCCTTCTGCCATCCGCTGCCGATTGAGCACTGCGAAATCGACATCAACTCGCGCGGAGTCTGCATCGTGCTCCGCTGCACTGTGGCGACGACGCACAAGACCGGCGTCGAAATGGAAGCGCTCAC
This sequence comes from Gammaproteobacteria bacterium, assembly GCA_016874055.1. GTDB lineage: Bacteria > Pseudomonadota > Gammaproteobacteria > Steroidobacterales > Steroidobacteraceae > UBA964. The sequence continues at coordinate 18,680 of VGVG01000007.1, forward strand.
CGGCGCCACAGCCGCGGCGCTAACGATCTATGACATGTGCAAGGCGCTCTCCCACGACATTACGATCGAGTCGGTGCGACTGCTCACAAAATCTGGCGGTCGACGTAACGTCTCCCAGAGACAGTGATGGTGACCGTGCATCACGAGGTGCCCGTGTACGGGCTGCTGCTTGCCGGCGGACGCAGTTTGCGTATGGGTCGCGACAAGGCGGCTCTCAAATATCGAGCTCGTACTCAGCTCGAGGATGCCTTCGATCTGCTCGCTGCGGTCACGCAGCGTGCGTTCGTATCCGTGCGCCCCGATCAGATGAACGAGACGCTGCGCCAAAGGTTTCCACAAATCGTCGACGAGCATGTTGACCTCGGCCCTCTCGCCGGCATCCTCGCCGCGCAGCGCACCCATCCCGAAGCAGCCTGGCTCGTGCTCGCCTGCGACCTTCCCTTTCTGGATGCCTCGGTGCTGCGGTATCTGCTCGCTAAGCGAGATCCTCGCGCCGTTGCCACGGCCTTTTCCTCGACTCACGATGGCCAGCCGGAACCACTCTGTGCCGTTTACGAACCCCATTCCGTCGAGACTCTGGCCCGATTCTCCACGGGCGGCAAGAGCTGTCCTCGAAAATTCCTGATCGAACATCAGGCGGCCCTGGTTGAGCCAGTACGGTCCAACGCCCTCGACAACGTCAACTGGACCGCCGACTATTGGACTTCCATGCAGACTCTCTCGCCCAATGCCTCCTCTCGCAGCCTGTTCGTGCAGTACTTCGCGTTACTGCGCGAAGAGGCGGGCCGCAGCGAAGAAACTCTGACGACCGCCGCACGCACACCCGCCGAGCTCTACATCGAATTACAGTCCCGATACGGGTTCACACTGCCAACCGACATGCTCAAGGTGGCGGTCAATTCGGAATTCGGCGACTGGAACCAGCCGCTACAACACAACGACGTGATCGTGTTCATTCCGCCGGTGGCTGGCGGCTGAGCCATCCATGAGCTCGCCGCGCTTTCGGTTCAGTTCGTCTGCGCTCGACCCCAACTCGCTGCGTTTAGAGCTCGCCGATACCTCGTGCGGCGGCTATGTCACATTCGAGGGCTGGGTACGCAATCACAACGAAGGGCGCGAAGTTCGTCATCTTGAGTACGAGGCCTTCGCCGAGCTCGCCGAGCGCGAGGGCGAACGTATCATCGCCGAGGCCTGTAAAGAATTTGGTGTCGACAATGCACGTTGCGTGCATCGCGTGGGTGATCTTACCCTCGGCGACCTCGCCGTTTGGGTAGGCGTCAGCGCACGCCATCGCGATGAGGCCTTCAAGGCTTGCCGCTACATTATCGATGAAGTGAAGCACCGCGTACCAATCTGGAAAAAAGAAAACTACGTCGACGGCGACTCGGGCTGGGTAAATTGCGAGCGCTGCGCCACAACGCCGGCGTGCGAGCACGGACAGGCGAACGAGTACAACTATTCGCACGCCGACGCGCATATTCACACTCATCCCCATCGTGAGCCCGTCCTACCCTCACTGGTACCTGACTACTCACGGCAAATGAACCTACGCGAAGTGGGTGCGGCGGGTCAGGCGCGGCTTCGAGTCTCGCGAGTCGCAGTGGTAGGCGTGGGCGGTCTTGGCGTTCCCGTGCTGCAATACTTGAGCGGCGCTGGCATCGGTCGGCTCACGCTCATCGACGGCGATCGTCTCGATCCCTCTAACCTACATCGTCAAACCTGGTACGCCCTCGCCGACTGCGGCGCAGCTAAGGCAGAGCTCGCCGCTGCGCGCGTTCGCGCGCTTAACCCCGACGTCGACGTCCGCGCGCACGTCAGACGCCTCGATGTCGCGAACAGCGTTCCACTCCTCGCGCATCACGACCTCATCATCGACTGCACCGACAACTTTACTACCAAATTTCTGATCAATGATGTCGCCCACTCGCTCGGCATCCCCGCCGTATTTGCAAGCATCCATCAATACGAAGGTCAATTACAGGTGGTCGACCCTAGGCGTCGCAGCGCCTGTCTAAGATGCCTCTGGCCCGATGCTACACGCGATGGTCTCATCGGCAACTGCTCCGAAGCTGGCGTCCTCGGCCCCGTTCCGGGCGTACTCGGCAGTCTACAAGCGCTTGAGGTCTTAAAAATATTACTTGATCTCCCGGGACGCCTCGGCGACGAGTTACTGATAGTCGATCTCATCGGACTCAACACGACGCGCGTGCGTGCCCGTCGTAACGCGGCCTGCGGAGTCCGCTGCGAACCCTCCACCCGCGGCTTGCAATATTCGCCCGATGAACGCCGCCATGCCGCGACGGCGACTCCTCTCGAACTCGAGTTTGACGATCTGCGCCTCGCCATCGACCAAGGCTATATTCTTATCGATATTCGCGAGCCCAAGGAAATCGAGAACTCGCCACTCACGGTCGTCACCCTAACCGTCCCGATGGGTGAGGTACTCGCCAGACGCAACTTACCCTCGGCGGGACGGTATCTGCTCATTTGCACGCGCGGTACACGAAGTCTTAGTGCGACGCGCAGCCTGCGCGATCGCGGCCTGACGAACGTTTTTTCTTTAAAGGGCGGTGCGCTCAGCCTGCACGAACGTCAGGGTCGGACCTGACCCGATCCGCGCACCACGTATTTGTAGCTCGTCAGCTGCTCGAGTCCCACCGGACCGCGCGCATGGAAGCGGTCGGTTGAGATGCCGATCTCTGCTCCCATCCCGAACTCACCACCATCGGCAAACTGCGTTGAAGCGTTGTGCAGCACGATGGCGCTGTCGACCCTCTCGAGAAAACGTCGCGCCGTCGCGTCGTTCGCCGTGATGATTGACTCGGTGTGCGATGAGCTGTGACACGCGATATGGGCCATCGCCTCGTCGACGCCCTCAACCACCCGTACGGCGATGATCGCATCGAGATACTCCGTGCCCCAGTCAGCTTCGCTCGCCACCGTAACTCTCGAATCAATTTTTTTAACGGTGTCGTCGCCGCGTACCGCGCAACCTGCATCGAGCAGTGCACCGACGAGCGTCTCGAGATGACCCTTGGGTGCCGAACGATCGACGAGCAAGGTTTCGGCGGCTCCACACACCCCGGTACGACGCAGCTTGGCATTGAGGGTAATGGCGACCGCCATCGCCAAATCGGCATCACGATCGACGTACACATGACAATTGCCATCGAGGTGTCCGATGACCGGCACCCGCGCCTCGCGACGCACGCGCTCGATGAGCCCCTTGCCGCCACGCGGCACTACCACGTCGATCGCACCATCAAGGCCCTCGAGCATGAGACCGACCGCCTCGCGATCGGTCACCGGCACTCGCTGCACGCAGGCTGCAGGCAGCCCAGCCTCACGTAATCCTTCGACCAGACACCCATGAATCGCTGCACCTGAATGCAGACTTTCAGACCCGCCGCGCAGTATGGCCGCATTGCCCGATTTGAGGCAGAGCGCGCCTGCATCGACGGTCACGTTCGGTCGGCTTTCATAGATGATGCCAATAACGCCTAACGGAACCGCCACGCGCGAGATACGAAGCCCGTTGGGCCGCGTCCACTCAGCAAGTACACGCCCGACCGGATCGGCAAGCGAGGCAATGTCTTCGAGACTGCACGCCATCGCTTCGAGGCGTGCGTTATCGAGACGTAAGCGATCGAACATGGCTGCTGAGAGATCGCGCTCCTCGGCCGCGTGCATATCACGCGTGTTGGCGCTCAAAATATTTTTCTTATCGCGCTGTAGAGCCGTCGCCGCCGCCCGCAACGCACGGTCTTTTTGTTCACGTGAGACGTTCGCGAGCACGGGGCTTACCGCGCGAGCAGCGCGCCCAAGCTCCTGCATCAGCGCCGTTAGTGACGCGCTCATCTCATCACCAGATCGTCGCGATGGATTAGCTCATCACGCCCGGCGAAACCGAGCAGCGCCGCAATGTCCGCGGTGCGACGACCCAGAATGCGAGCCGCCTCATCATCCGAGTACGCTACGATCCCGCGCGCGATCTCGCGCCCGTCACTGCCAAGCACTCGCACCGCATCACCCCGATCAAAGCAACCGCGCAGCGCCGTCACGCCCGCAGGCAGCAGACTCTTGCCCGCGCGCAACGCCCGCTCAGCTCCCGCATCGACAACCAGCACGCCGGAAGGCCGGAGAGTGCCGCCGATCCATTGCTTACGGGCGGCATCCGGAGAGGATTTCGGTTTGAACCAGGTGCAGCGCGCGCCCTGCTCAATACGACGCACCGGATGTCGCGGCGAGCCCAGCGCAATGCAAAAGTGCGCACCCGCCTCCATCGCAATTTTTGCGGCAATGATCTTGGTAGCCATGCCACCGCGACCGACCGCTGATGCTGACTCGCCACCCATGGCCTCGATGTGCGGCGTGATCTCGCGGACAAGCGGAATGAACTTAGCCTTCGGATCAAGCTTGGGATCCGCCGTGAAAAGACCTTCGATATCAGAGAGCAGCACGACGCAGTCTGCACTCACCATCTGCGCGACGCGTGCGGCCAGACGGTCGTTATCGCCGTAGCAGATCTCCGCGGTGGCGACGGTATCGTTTTCATTGATCACGGGTACGGCACCGCGCTCGAGCAAGGCACTGAGCGTGGCGCGCGCATTGAGATAGCGCAAGCGTTGTTCGCTGTCCTCGAGCGTCAGCAGCACCTGGGCGACCTGGATGTCCCATTTATCGAGTAGCTCTTTATAGGCGTGCGCGAGACGAATCTGGCCCACCGCAGCGGCCGCCTGACTCTCCTCGAGTCGCAACGAACCTCGCTCGAAGCTGAGGTGTCGACGCCCGAGCGCTATAGCCCCAGAGGACACGAGCACCACTTCCTTGCCCTGCTTGCGCAGCCGAACCACATCTTCAATGAGCGACTCGAGCCAGGCGCGATTGAGCCGCCCCGACTCGCCATCGACGAGCAGGGTAGAACCCACCTTGACCACGACGCGGCGGGCTCGGCCCAAAGGTGATTCAGTTAAGGCTAATGTTCGAGAGGGCATGATTGGTTGTCCACGACGCATGGCACTATAGATGAGACTCGAAGTAAAATCCCGCCGCTATTTCTAAGTGTCCCGTATCGAGGTAATTCCCGTGAGCAGAGATAACGAACCCGTCAAAGGCCAGTGGTACGAGAACGTCGAAGACGAGGAAACACTCCGCGTGCTCGCCGTTGATGAGGATGCCGAAATCGTCGAGGTCGAGTATCTCGACGGCGAAATTGAAGAGCTCGATCTCGAGGAGTGGCGTGAATTCGACCTCGAACTCATCGACGAGCCAGAAGGCTGGTCCGAAGACGATGATGAGGACGAAGATGAAGAAGACAACTGGGAGGAAGAGGACGAAGACGATGATGACGATTGGGACGAGGATGAGGAGGATGAAGACGGTCGCGAGCGCTAAACGTCGACGTATGCGCCCGTGAGCGACAGCCTCGACAGTTGGTACCACGAAAAAGAGTCGGCATGGCTCTACGGTCGCGTCGCAGCGTGTGAACCCGATCCAGTAAAAAGTCATTTATTCCGTAAGCTTGGTGAGGCTGCGGCGGAGCAAGCGCTGAAGTGGCAGGCGCTGGATCCCAATCGGGACTATTTCTTCACGCCCTCCACTCGCGCACGCATTGTCGCGAGTCTTATTCGGCGTTTTGGCCCTCGCGCCTCACGCCACGTGCTCGCCGCCATGAAGCTTCGTGGTGTGTCGGTATACACAGCTGGCTCATCAGCCGGCCACGATATGCCCACCACACTCGCCGAAGTAGGTCGGCGTCATCGCAACATCCCCGGCGGGAATCTAAGAGCGGCCGTGTTTGGCATCAACGACGGTCTCGTCTCCAATGCCGCTCTAGTGATGGGCGTGGCAGGCTCGGGCGCTGCGCCCGACACCGTGCTCATCACGGGCGTAGCGGGTCTTCTCGCTGGTTCACTGTCCATGGCCGCAGGCGAATACGTCTCGGTGAGCTCCCAGCACGACATGTATGTTTATCAAATCGCGCTCGAGCGTGAGGAGCTCGCAGAATATCCCGAGGAAGAAGCCGAGGAACTCGCTCTCATTTACGCTGCACGGGGCATGAACCTCGAAAAGGCCCGCGAGGTCACTCGCGATCTCGTCACGCGTCCTGAGAAAGTGCTCGAGGTACTCGCACGCGAGGAACTCGGCCTCAATCCGGCCGATCTTGGTTCGCCCTGGGGTGCAGCCTCCTCCTCGCTCATCGCTTTCGCGGTGGGCGCCATCCTGCCGCTGCTTCCCTTTTTGGTGGGCCCTTCGCTCGGGCTCGCCTCAGGCAGCGCCATCGGCTGGACGATCGGCATAACGCTCGTCTCGCTTGCCGGCATCGGCCTTGCCATTAGCCTCTTCACCGGACGCGAGGCCTGGCGCGGCGCCTTGCGTATGGTACTAATCGGCGGCGGCGCGGGGGTCATCGGCTGGCTCGTCGGTCGTTTCCTCGGCGTCGCCCTCGCCTGATCAACCGCGCAGTGGGCTATCCCCGGCGATCGCCGCGGCAGCAGCGGAACCCGTGATAGTTTTTCCCGGATTTCTATGGAGAGATTGACGATGAATCTTTCGGTTCTTCTTTGGGGAATTCCGCAGGCTATGCGGACGATTTCGAAGCTCTACCCGGAGTACGCAAGTCGCCTCCAAGAACGCGACCTGATCGCCCAGTTTAAGTTACGCGATGTTCCCGAGGGTCGCTGGATCGAACTCACGGGTGGCAAGATCCGCTCGCGCGCAGGACTGCACGCCTCGCCTGACATCACCATCCACTTCAAGAACCGCGAAATCGCGGAAAGTTTCCTCACTCCACCCTTCGATCTGCTTGAGCGCATCGATGCAGCAAAGAATTTTAAGATCGGCCTCGACGGTCCAGACGATCTCGCCGTGTGGTTCATGCAGACGCTCACACGCCTTGAGACCGTCACCTGGAAAAGGGGCACCGATATAGGCAATGGCGTGACGCGCTACACCAACGGCACCAACAGCGGACCGATTTTTGTCTATGTGAAGGACGGGAAAATCATCCGTACGACACCGATCGATTTCGATGAGAGCGACGCGCCCCCGTGGTCGATCACAGCACGCGGTAAGACTTTTACGCCGTCGCGACGCACCACGGTAGCGACGCACGGTCTCTGTCTCAAGTCGATGGTGTATTCGAAGAACCGTATCCTGCACCCGATGAAGCGCGTCGACTTTGATCCCGATGGTGAGCGCAATGTCGAAAACCGCGGTAAGTCGCAATTCGTACGTATCAGCTGGAACGAGGCACTCGACCTCGTCAGCAAAGAAATCAAGCGCGCGAAAGCTATCGGGCCTGGCGCTATTTGCGTGGCCAATGGTTCCCATCACCAATGGGGTAACCTTGGACACTACCTGAGCGCGTTCAACCGCTTCTGGAATCTCATCGGCGTTACCAAACTCGTGCACACGCCCGACAGCTGGGAGGGCTGGTTCTGGGGCGCAATGCACCACTGGGGTAACAGCCTGCGACTGGGCTGCCCGGAGTTCTACGGCACCGTCGAGGACTGTCTCAAAGAAGCGGAGATGATCGTCTTCTGGTCAAGCGATCCCGATGCTACCTACGGATTCGACGGTACCGAGCGCCGCGATTGGGCGAAGCAGCTTGGCATCAAGATGGTGCACATTGACCCGTACCTCAATCACACCGCCGCTCACCTCGGCGGTAAGTGGATTTCGCCGAAGCCCGGCACCGATGCAGCGATGGCCCAAGCGCTTTGCTACGTCTGGATCACCGAAAACTTATACGACAAAAAATTCATTGCCGAACGTACAACAGGCTTCGACGAGTGGAAGGCCTACATCCTCGGCGAGAACGATGGCATTTCGAAGACGCCAGAGTGGCAGGAAAAAGAAACAGGCGTGCCGGCTCGAGATGTGCGCGCACTCGCCCGAGAGTGGGGCGCAAAGAAAACTTACCTCGGGGCAGGTGGTTGGGGTGTGGGCCTCGGCGGCGCCGGCCGCAGCCCGATGGGCGCGCAGTGGGCGCGTATGATGACCATTCTCGGCGCGATGCAGGGCTACGGTCGACCGGGTTCAAACTTCGGTAACCTGCAGTTCGGTGCTCCTCTTGACTTCAACTTCTATTTCCCAGGGTACGGCGACGGCGGCTTCTCGGGCGAACTCATGGGGAGCGCCAACTCCGCCAACAACTATCAGCGCATGCCGCACATCGTGACCATGAGCTCAGTGCGCCAAGCCATTCCGCGTATGTGGTTCCCAGAGGCCATTACCCAAGGCAAAGCAATGGGCTACCTCACCGACGTGTCGTCGATCCAGGGGCAGTTCTTTCCCTTTGGCTACCCGTCGCCGGGACATGTGCGAGTCGAGATGCTTTACAAATACGGTAGTTCCTCACTCGGCACGCAGGTAGGCTCGAACCGCTGGATCAAAGCGTATCAGCACGAGAGTCTGAAGTTCGTGGTGAATCAGTCGGTGTGGTGGGAAGGCGAAACACGTTTCGCTGACGTCATCCTGCCGGCCTGTACGGTGTTCGAACGCTGGGACATCGGTGAGTGGTATAACGTGGGAGCAGGGTACGTGCATCACATGTACTCGATGAACAACCATCGCGTGATCGCGCTGCAGCACAAGGTGATTGAGCCGCTCGGCGAGTCGAAGTCGGACTACGATATCTTCCTCGCTATTTCCGAAAAGCTCGATATGGGCTCGCTGTACTCCGAGGGTGGTACGTCCGAATACGACTGGTGCAAGCGCGTCTTCGACTCCTCAGACCTCTTCAAAAAAATCTCCTGGCGGGAATTTTTGAAGAAGGGCTACTTTGTGGTCCCGCCCGATCCTGAGTCCGCGCGCGCTCCAACTGCTAACCGCTGGTTCTATGAAGGTCGTAAGAAAGACACGCCCGAGCCCTATCCCCTACCCTCCGACTATGTTGCAGGACTCGGGAAGGGCCTACAAACACCGTCGGGTAAGTTCGAATTTATTGCCACCACGCTTAAGCGCATCGACGATCCCGATCGTCCACCGCTCAACCAGTACATACCCGTCTACGAAGACGGCAATCGCGAGCCTGAACTCGCTGAATTCCCGCTGCAGCTGCTCTCTCCCCATTCGCGTTATCCATTCCATCTTATGGGCGATGACGAGGGCTCAAGCGTGCGCGACATCCGCGAGCATCGGATTCTCAAAGATGGGCGCTACTATCTCGTCGCACGCATCAATCGCAAAGACGCCGAAGCACGCGGTATCCACGACGATGATCTCATTCGTCTGTGGAATAACCGCGGCTCCGTCGTCTGCGCCGCGCAAATCACCGATCGACTACGGCCGGGCGTGGTGTCAGCCTCGACGGCCTCCGCCGAATATCGACCGGTCGGCGAACCCGGCAAATCCACCGATCTGGGCGGCTGCATCAACACGCTGAACTCAAGTAAGGCGATCGCGCGTAAGACGCACGGCATCCGCCCGAACACCACGCTGATCCAAATCGAGAAATGGGCTGGCGTAGACTCTTGGCAACCACGCGCAGAGACGGCGTGATGGCAAAGAAATGGAACTTGATCGTCGACGTCGAGCGCTGCGATAACTGCCGCGGCTGCTACATTGCGGTCAAGGACGAACACGCGGGCAATGATTTCCCAGGCTATGCGGCGGCCCAACCGGCGCACGGTCACCATTGGCTCGACATCCGCCGCAAAGAGCGCGGGCGATACCCGCTCGTCGAGGCGCGCTTTCAGCCTGTGATGTGTAACCATTGCGACGACGCGCCGTGCATAAAGGCCGCGCGCGACGACGCCGTGCAGAAACGCGAAGATGGCATCGTAATCATCGATCCCGTGAAAGCTCAAGGTCAAAAACAAATTGTCGATGCCTGCCCCTATGGCGCGGTATCGTGGAACGAGGAAAAACAGTTGCCGCAGCACTGGATCTTCGATGCGCATCTGCTCGATGCCGGCTGGGACAAGGTGCGCGCTGAGCAGGCCTGCCCCACCAAAGTCTTTCGTACGTTACAGCTCGAAGACCGCGACATGCAGCGCCTCGCAACCGAGGAAGGACTCGAGGTCGAGCGCCCGGAACTCGGTACTCGACCCCGGGTGTATTACAAAAATCTGCATCTCATGACTCATTGCTTCGTCGGCGGTACCGTCGTGCACCTCATAGGCGGCACTGAGGAATGCGCCCCGGGAGTAACCATCGTACTGCGCCAAGCCGGGCGCGAGGTCGGTCGGGCGATCACGGATGCCTTCGGTGAGTTTAAGATCGACCGCCTACCGCCCCGCAGCGGTCGTTACGATCTCGAGGGCACCAGCCCAGCGGGGCGGAGAGTGGCGACTGTCTTTGAGCTGGGCTCCGAGAGTCCCTATTTGGGCGTCCTAACTCTCTCCTAAGCCCTTGAAATTTCGGTTGACTAGCCCTACCTAATATTTATGTATGAGGTACTTGGCATCGCCCTCGTGCCCTGAGAAACTTTAGGTCTTGGGTTGAGTCTATTCGAGAGTGGCCTATTTAGGAGATCACGCGTCCCATGAAACGTATTCTGCTCTTTCTCGTCACCAACCTTGCCGTCGTGTTGGTGCTGTCCGTCGTCATGCAGCTCCTCGGTATCGATCAGTACATCGCCGCCCAGGGTGGCAGCGCTTACGGGCTGCTGGTGTTCGCGGCCGTATTCGGATTCGGCGGTGCGCTTATCTCGCTCGCCATGTCGAAGTGGAGCGCCAAGCGCATGATGGGGGTGCGTATCATCGTCGAGCCGCGCGATAACAGGGATAAATGGCTCGTCGACACGGTACGTCGTCAGGCTCGGGAAGCCGGCATCGGCATGCCCGAGGTCGGCATCTTTGACTCGCCGGAGTCGAACGCGTTTGCCACGGGCGCTAATAAGAATAAGGCGCTCGTCGCGGTTAGCACGGGTCTGGTACAAACTATGCGGAAGGAAGAGGTCGAGGCTGTGCTCGGCCACGAAATTGGTCACGTCGCCAATGGCGACATGGTCACACTCGCGCTCATTCAGGGCGTGGTCAACACCTTCGTTATCTTCCTCGCTCGCGTGATCGGCAATTTCATCGACAAGGCCGTCTTCAAAAATGAAAACGGAGGCGGTATCGGATACTTCGTTATCGTTATCGTCTGCGAAATCCTGCTCGGTATCCTCGCCAGCGTCATCGTTATGTGGTTCTCGCGGAAACGCGAGTTCCGAGCCGACGCCGCCGGTGCCCTGCTCGCGAGCCCTCAGGCTATGGTCGGTGCTCTCGAAGCTTTGAAGCGCGCCCAGCAACCTGAAGGCCTGCCCCAGCAGATGGCCGCCTTCGGTATCAACTCGGGCGTACCAACCGGTATCAAGCGGTTTTTTATGAGTCATCCGCCGCTCGATGAACGCATCGATGCGCTCAAACGCCAGCACGGTCTGGCCTAAAAAATTCCGTTCTGCTCTACTAGGTCTCGCGTCGTCCCCACTGGGGGCATCGTGAGGCGTTCTCTAGAGCCCAAGGTCGTTTTAGGGGGTGGGCTTTGGAAATCCTTACAATGGGGACTATGTTGTTATGAGTGGTCAAATTCTTCCCCGCTGGCGTCGTTGGGCGAACGCCTCTACCAATTGGTTCGATACGGGACCACTCAATCCTTCGCGCGAGGATGCTGCGCTCCCTGAGATTCCTGATCGCGTCGAGTGGGCGCGCATCGTTCCCTTCATTGCCGTGCACGCCACCTGTATAGGAGTGATCTGGGTGGGCTGGAGTCCGATCGCAGTGCTCGTGGCCGTCACGGCCTACTTTGTGCGCATGTTCGCCATCACAGGGTTCTACCACCGATACTTCTCGCATCGCTCATTCAAGACCTCGCGAGTGGGTCAGTTCATCTTTGGCTTGCTCGGCGCCTCCGCCGTGCAGCGCGGTCCACTCTGGTGGGCCGCTCACCATCGTCACCATCACGCCCACTCCGATAAACCCGAAGATGCGCACTCACCGGTGCAATACGGATTCATCCGCTCACATATGGGCTGGTTTTTGACAGCGCGCGGATTTCGACCCGATCTGTATCGCGTGCGTGATCTCATGCAATTTCCCGAGCTGCGCTGGCTCGATCGTTTCGACACCCTCATTCCCGTTGCACTCGCCGTATTTATGTTCGCGCTGGGCGCCCTCCTTGAGCGCCTTGCTCCAGGACTCGGCACCAGCGGCGGGCAAATGCTCGTGTGGGGCTTTTTCATCTCAACGGTAGCCTGTTATCACGGCACTTACACCATCAATTCCCTCTCGCATGTATTCGGATGTCAGCGATATCGCACCGGTGATGCGAGCCGCAACAACTGGCTGCTCGCCCTCATCACTCTCGGCGAGGGATGGCATAACAACCACCACCATTTTCCGAGCTCGGCGCGCCAGGGATTTTATTGGTGGGAAATCGATATCACCTATTACATTCTTAAGTTCATGTCGTGGCTTGGCATCATCTGGGACCTGAAACCTGTCCCGATCGTCATCCGAGACCACTCGCCGCGCCGCATCGCTTGAGTCGTATCGCCATTATTGGCACCGGCATTGCCGGCCTCACTGTCGCCTGGAATCTGCATCGACAGCAGGAGCTCTCGCTCTTCGAGGCTAACGATTACATCGGCGGACATACTGCCACCAAAGATATCGAGCTCAGCGGACGACCCTACGCGATCGACACGGGTTTCATCGTCTTCAACGACTGGACCTATCCGAACTTCATCGCTTTTCTCGATCAGCTCGGCGCGAGTTGGCAGTGGTCGAATATGAGTTTTTCGTTGCGCTGTGAGCGGACGGGCCTCGAGTACAACGGTACAACGATCAACTCGCTGTTCGCACAGCGACGTAACATCATAAAACCGTCGTTTCTGCGCATGATCGCCGATATCCTGCGGTTCAATGTTTGTGCGAAAACCTTGCTTGCACCGTCCGATACGTCTGGACACCCAGACCCCTCAGGCGCGCTAACCCTTGGCGAGTTCCTCGAGCGTGGTGGCTACTCACGCGCCTTTACCGAGCGCTACATCATCCCGATGGGCCGTGCGATCTGGTCCGCCACCGGCCACGGTATGCTCGAGTTTCCAGCACAATTTTTTGTCACTTTCTTTGATCGACACGGCTTCCTAAATATAAACGACCGACCCACATGGCGCACCGTGCGAGGCGGCTCGCGCGAGTATGTCCGTAAAATGCTCCCGATGCTGCGGGCCGATATCCGGCTCGGCTCCCCCGTGCGACGCGTCCGGCGCGATGTCGATGGCGTCACGATCACGAGTGACTCGCGGACGCAGGGGGTTCAGCAAGACCGTTTCGATCAAGTGTTCTTCGCCTGCCACAGCGACCAGGCACTCGCCATGCTGGAAGATCCAAGCGATGCCGAACGTGCCGTGCTCGGTGCATTCCCCTATCAGGCCAACGATGCCGTATTGCACATCGATCAGCGCATGCTGCCGCGATCATCGCTTGCACGTGCCGCCTGGAATTATCACCTGCTCGAACCCGATAGCGGTCAGGTCGCGCTCACTTACGATATGAACATACTGCAGTCGATCGAAGGCGACGAGGTGTTCATGGTAACGCTCAACCGCGAGCATCACATCGATCCGTCAAAGATTTTGGGCCGATACACCTACCATCATCCTGTCTATACACCGCAGGCAGTAGCTGCGCAGGCGCAGCGACACCTCGTGAGTGGCGTCAACCGAACGCAATACTGTGGCGCCTATTGGCGCTACGGATTTCACGAGGATGGCGTGGTTAGCGGACTCTGGGCCGTTGAAGATTTTGCGCGCGCAACCGGTAACCCACCGCCACCCCGGCCCATTACCGAACCCGTACGACCCTCGCAACGTAATATGTGGGTATGACCGCGAGCGCCCTATACACCGGTCATATCCGTCATCGGCGCTTCGGACCGCAGCGTAATGATTTCCGCTATAGGATCTACCTCGCGTATCTTGATTTGGCCGAGCTCGATACCGTCTTCTTAGGCCGGTGGTTCTGGTCGGTGCGACGGCCAGCGCTGGTGCGCTTCCGCAGAGCGGATTTCTTAGGCGATCCATCCGTACCTCTCGATACCGCCGTACGCGATCGCGTCGCAGGAGAGACCGGCCGACGTCCGAGAGGCCCGATACGCCTGCTGAGTCATATCCGTCAGTTCGGCTACAACTTCAACCCGGTGAGCTTTTATTACATCTTTGACATAACTGGTAAGCGCCTTGAGACCGTGGTCGCCGAAATCACTAATACGCCCTGGGACGAACGGCACGCCTACGTACTCGAAGTCGATCGGGCCGAACGGGTGGGCGCTCACGTGCTGCGCTGGCAGTTCGATAAGGCCTTCCACGTCTCACCATTTTTGCCTATGGACATGGAATATGACTGGCGTTTCAGCGAGCCCGGCGACACACTGTTCGTTAATATGGAGAACTGGAGGGACGGAAAGTCGCAGTTCGACGCCACGCTCACGTTGCGTCGCGAGCCCATTACGGGCCGCTCACTGGCCCGCGTACTCGCGGCCTTTCCGCTCATCACGTTCAAGGTGACTTTTCTCATTTACTGGCAGGCACTCGTGCTGCTGATCAAACGCACGCCTCTCTTCGCGCACCCAAACTCATGATCGACGAGACGCAAAAGCCGAGTATCGTCCCGACGTTCGGATCCTTACCGACGACGCCGCTTTCCGCTGATGCTGTACCAGCGCTGCTCGCCGCGCTCGGGCGTCATCTGCTGCTCAAGCAGTTTGCGAAGATCAAAGAAGGGGAGCTCAACATCGTCGAGTGGGATGGTACACGTCATCGGTTCGGTGCAAGCACGGCGCGCCTTGACGTATCGGTGGCGCTGCAGATCGATCATCCGCAGCTTTACGCCGATGCCGCCTTCGGCGGTACTGTGGGTGCAGGGGAGGCATACATCCGCGGTCTCTGGCGCTGCGACGACCTCACCGGTCTCGTGCGTATCTTCGTTGCGAACCGTAACCTCATGAATGGCATGGACAGCCGCTGGGCACTCGTAAGCCGTCCGTTACTCAAAGTGTTTCACTTTTTCAACCGTAACAGCAAAACCGGCAGCGCACGTAACATCTCCGCGCACTATGATCTCGGTAATGCCCTTTACGAGCTCATGCTCGATCCAACGATGGCCTACTCCTGCGGCATCTACGAGAAAGAGCAGTCGACGCTTGAGCAGGCCTCGATCGCCAAGTTCGAGGCCGTCTGCCGCAAGCTACATCTGACGCCGAACGATCGGGTCGTCGAAATCGGTACGGGGTGGGGCGGACTCGCGATTCACGCAGCCGCAAAATACGGCTGCCACATTACGACAACCACCATTTCACGCGAGCAGTACGACTACGTTAAAGAAAAAGTCGCCCGCGCCGCACTCTCGGACCGCATCACCTTGTTGCTTGAGGACTATCGAGACGTCAAAGGTCGCTTCGATAAGGCTTTCTCCATCGAGATGATTGAAGCGGTTGGTGCCGACTATCTCGATACCTACCTCGCTAAGTGCTCATCGCTCCTCGCATCCCACGGTGCCATGCTGCTGCAGGCCATCACCATCCAGGACCAGTTCTACGACAAGGCCCGCAGGTCTGTCGACTATATCCAGCGCTTCGTTTTTCCCGGCAGCTTCATTCCGAGCGTCGAGGCGATCAGCCGTTCGCTGACCCGCACGACGGATTTCAAAATTTTTAACCTTGAGGATATTGGCCCTCACTATGCGCACACGCTGCGCGAGTGGCGTCGTAATTTCTTCGAGCATTTGCCAAAGGTGCGCGCACTTGGCTATCCCGACTCGTTTGTGCGGCTGTGGGAGTTCTACCTTTGCTATTGCGAGGGTGGCTTCGCCGAACGGCAATTGGGTGACGTGCAGTTGCTTCTCACAAAGCCTGGCTGCCGACTGCCGCCGGTAGCCCACGCTCGATGATGCCGGCAGGCGCACGCTCACCGCTGCAGCAACTCATCGTGCAGTTCGGTAGCTCGGTCATCGTCACCGACCCGGCGCAACTCGCAGCCGTCAACGTTGATCACCGTAAGCTCTACGAGGGCAAGGCACTCGCACTCGCACTGCCGCGTAACACCCGCGAAGTCTCAACGATCCTCGCATTCTGTAACGCGATGTGTATCGGGGTTGTACCGCAGGGCGGCAATACCAGTTACTGCGGCGGCACTGTACCCGACGCCTCCGGTACGCAACTCGTGCTGTCGCTGCGCCGTATGAACGCCATCCGCAGCGTACGGCCAATCAATGATTCCATAGAGGTTGAAGCGGGCTGTATCCTTGCCGACGTGCAGCGGGTCGCAGCAGAGATGGATCGAATCTTTCCGCTGAGTCTGGGCGCCGAGGGCAGCTGCCAAATCGGCGGCAATCTCTCCACCAACGCCGGCGGCGTCAATGTGGTGCGCTACGGTATGGCACGTGATCTAGCACTCGGACTCGAGGTAGTGCTCGCCGATGGTCGCGTACTCTCGACTCTCAACGCCCTACGTAAGGACAACACGGGCTACGATCTAAAAAATCTATTTATTGGCGCCGAGGGCACGCTCGGGGTCATCACCGCAGCAAATCTCAAACTCTTCGCTGCGCCGCGTAGCGTCGCCGCGGCCTTCGTTGCGCTACCCACGCCTGCAGCAGCCGTCGCCCTGCTCGCATTGCTACGCGACCGCTGCAGCAATCTCGTCTCCTCGTTTGAACTCATTCCGAAGGTCGCCCTCGAGCTCGTGCTACACCATCTGCCTGGTAGCCGCGCCCCGCTCAACAGCCCCTCGCCGTGGTACGTGCTTTGTGAAATCACGAGCACCATGTCGGGCGAGCCCCTCGCCGAGCGACTCGAGGCGGCACTGAGCTTCGCACTCGAGTCGGAACTTGTCACCGACGCCACTCTTTCGCAAAGCGAGCGCGAACGCGAGGACTTCTGGTTCCTTCGCGAGAACATCCCCGAAGCCCAACGACGCGATGGTCCGAGCGTTAAGCACGACGTCTCACTGCCGCTCGATCGACTCGCCGAATTCATTGAACTCGCTGGCAGCTGGGTACAGACCCACGTACCCGAAGGGTTTCTCGTGTGCTACGGCCACGTGGGCGACGGCAATCTACACTTTAACATCAATCAGTCCGCACCGGCCGCCTCTCTGCTTGCGCGCGAGGGCGAGATCCGTCGTGCCATTCACGATCGGGTGCACGAGTTCGGCGGCAGCTTCAGCGCCGAGCATGGCATCGGTCGCCAGAAGGTCGAGGAACTCGAACGCTACGCACCGCCGCTTGAGCTCGAAATCATGCGGGCGATCAAGCGCACCCTCGATCCCAACGGCATCATGAACCCCGGCAAAGTGCTGCGCGTACAGAGTAACCTGTGACGAACGGACGTTGTATCGGCGGATTACATGAGGTGTGCGTCGGTGTGCTCGACCTAGACGCTGCCGCCGCAGATTTTGCGGCTTACGGCTGCTACTCTGCTGAGTCCGGCACACTCGATGCCGCCGCCGCGCGAGAGCTCTACGGCGTCGACTCCGCGGTGAAATCGCTCAGGCTTACACACCAGCAGGCTGACCACGGCCTGGTTCGGCTCATGCAATGGGATCGATCGCTCAATGACGGTCTCGGCATGGGCGCCAACCTGCGCTGCGTCGGCTCGCGCTGGGGCGTCCGCGTAACCTCTAGCGTGTCGAATATCATGAACCACGCTGAGCGCGCACGGCAGAGCGGTCAAGCGCTCAATATCATCGAACCTCTACTCGCCGTTATCGGTGAGGTAAGCGGTAAAAGCGCAGCGCAACCCTTTCGTGATCCGATCGTCGGCGTCCGCGAGATGGTGCTGCTGCAGCCCCACTACCGGCAGGTGTTCTTTGAGCGCTTCGGTTACGAGAGCCCGCTTTACGGGCAGATCGATGCGACGAGTCTGCTGCGCACCAGCCAGCACACCCACTTCGGGCTCATGGTTGCGAGCGATGATCCTAAGATTTTCGATTTCTATGACGAGGTACTCGGCCTCAAGCGCATGCTGTGTGAAGTCACACCCTTCGAAAACGCCACCGGCTCACGGCGCATCTTCGGACTCGAGATGAACGAAGGCTTTCACATGGCCGACTTCGACGATCCGGCATCAGGGCCTGCGCTGCGGGAACGTCGCTCTGGCAAGCTCAAATGCGTGCGCTTTGCAGCCTCGGCCAAGATCGAGCACAAGATGGACCGATCGCGCGCCGGCTGCCTCGGCTATAGCCTCTACGCATGGCGCGTCGACGACATCGACGCCTTACATCGAAAGGTGATCGCAACCTCAAGCACGCCTCGCCCCGCCACGGGTATTACACCCATCCGAACGGACGAGTTCGGCCGACGGGGCTTCACGCTCTTCGCGCCCGACGGCTATCAATGGGTGCTGCTGCAGGCCTGAGCATAAGCGCTGCGCAACTTAGCGCGGTGCACTGTCGATTTCGATATACCGAACAAGCGCCGCGCGGTCGGTGGCATTGGCAATGCCTGCAAACGCCATAGTGTTGCCCGGCACTACCGCCCCCGGCTTTTCGATCCAACGATCGAGCGTCGCGCGATCCCACACAATCTCTGAAGCTGAGAGCGCCGCGGAATAACCAAACTCCGGCACCCGCCCTGCACGCTTGCCGATGATACCCGATAGGTTAGGCCCCGCCTTGTCTACCGGGTTCGGCTGCAGGTCGTGACAGGCGCGGCACTGGATGTAGAGCAGCCGGCCTCGCTTGTACTCGGGGCTTCGCGTGTCGTCGGCCTTTACAAAAACGGGCGTACACACCAATAGCGCCGTCGAAAAAATCCTTGATGCAAACGATAACGTCATGACTCGCCTCTGCGCACTCGCATCAGCCCTTCCTGCGCCGCACTCGCCACCAACCGACCATGGCGATCGTAGACGCTACCGCGCGCAAACCCGCGACCACCCGAGGCGCTCGGACTTTCCAGATCATAAAGTAGCCACTCGTCGACGCGGAACGGTCGATGAAACCAGAACGCGTGATCGATGCTAGCCATTACCATTTGGCCGATGGGATAGGTGCCGTGATGGGGCCGTGTCGCGGTCGTCAATAAATTGAAGTCCGACATATAGGCGAGCAAGCAGCGATGTAAACAATCGTCATCGGAGAGCGGCTCGGCAATGCGGAACCACACGCGCTCGCGGGCGGGGCTCGCCGTACGCCGTAAAAAATCGATAGACTCAACCGGCCGCATCTCGACCGGGCGCTCTCGATTCAAAAACCGCCGCAGCATATCAGGCAGCTGGTTAGCCACTTCGGGGGTCGGACGGCTCCAGTCAGGCAAACTTTCGGGAGTCGGAACCACGGGCATAGTCGACTGATGGTCGAGGCCCCTCTCACGACACTGGAACGAGGCGGCGCAGGTGAAAATCTGCTCGCCGTTCTGTACTGCAATCACACGACGTGACGAGAATGAATGTCCGTCACGACTGCGATCGACTTGGTAGATGATTGGTCGGTTGAAATCGCCGCGACGCAAAAAATAGGCGTGCAGCGAGTGCACTTCGAGATTCTCGATGGTCTGATACGCCGCCATCAGCGCCTGACCGAGTACCTGACCACCATACACTTGCGGACTGCCGATGTCGCGACTCTCGCCGCGAAACAGATTCACCTCGAGACGCTCGAGTTGAAACTGCTGCAAGAGATCCGTGACGCGAGTACTCACGAGGCTGCGACACCGAGTCGCTTTTGCATAATCGGACTCGTCGTCGTGTATTGGAGAAACTGCTTCTTCTCGGGATACAGCCAGCTCTGTATGCCAAAGGCGGCGAGCGCCGCCTCATGAAAGCCCGACAGAATCAGCTTTTTCTTGCCACGATAGGTGTTGATGTCACCGACGGCAAAGATACCAGGGACGTTGGTCTGGAACTTTTCGGTATCCACCTTGAGCGCCTTACGCTCAAGTTCAAGACCCCATTCGGCGACAGGGCCGAGCTTCGGATGCAGACCAAAGAACGCGAACACATGATCAGCGGACAGTTCAAGCAGCGCACCGTCCGTCGCCTTCACACGTACGCCTTTGATGCCATCACCCTCGATCATAAGCGACTCGGCGAGTCCCTGAATGAAACGGACCTTACCGGCGGCCTCGAGCTCACGCATGCGCGCCACCGACGCTGGCGCAGCGCGGAACTTGTTACGTCGATGCACGAGCGTGACTGATGGCGCCATCCGGGCAAACTCGATCACCCAATCGAGCGCAGAGTCACCGCCCCCGAAAATGACGAGCTGCTGATTACGGTAGTCATCAATACTCTTCACGCGGTAGTGAATGTACTGACCTTCAAAAATTTCGCAGCCAGGAATACCGAGGCGGCGCGGCCGGAACGAGCCGACGCCCGCCGCGATGACGATGGCGCCCGCGTCGAAGCGCGTACCTGTCGAAGTGACGAGATCGAAACGACGATCACGCGGCGTGACCTCCATGACTTCCTCGCCGAGATGAAAAACCGGCTCAAAGGGTTTGATCTGCTGCATCAATCGATCGACGAGCTCCTGCGCACCGCACACCGGAAGCGCTGGAATGTCGTAGATGGGCTTATCGGGATAAAGCTCCGCGCATTGCCCACCTGGTGCCTTGAGCGAGTCGAGCATGTGTGCCCGGATGCCGAGCAGACCGAGCTCGAACACCTGGAAAAGGCCGCAGGGTCCCGCGCCTACGATGACAACCTCTGTTTGAATGGTCTCGGGCACGCTGCTACTCCGACTAATATATCGAGCGATCAACCGGAAAAGGCTCGAAAAAACAGTTAAATTCTAGCAGAGGTAGCGGTCGCTGCCGGAGGCTCAGTATGATCTCGCTTAATATCAATGACCGGACCGTGGCGGTCGATGCCGATCCCGAAATGCCCCTGCTTTGGGTGCTGCGCGATCTGCTCGGACTCACCGGCACCAAATACGGCTGCGGCATAGCGCTCTGTGGTGCTTGCACCGTGCATCTCGACGGCGCCCCCGTGCGCGCCTGCGTCACGCCGGTCGGCACTATCGGCACGCAACGCATCACCACCATCGAGGGCCTCTCCACCGATCGTAGCCATCCGGTGCAACGCGCCTGGATCGACATCGACGTGCCGCAGTGCGGCTACTGCCAATCGGGACAGCTCATGTCCGCTGCGGCGCTGCTCGCGCAAAACCCAAAACCTACCGACGCCGATATCGATGCCGCAATGCAAGGTAACCTGTGTCGCTGCGGCACCTACCCGCGCATCCGCGCCGCCATCCATCGCGCCGCAGAACTCCAAGAATTTGGGAGCTGACGATCCATGCCAACTAATGCCGATCTCGCCCGTCGCCGTACTGCTGCCATTCCGCGTGGTGTCAGCACACCGCTTCCTGTATACGCTGACCGCGCTAGTAACGCTGAAATTTGGGATGTCGAAGGTCGTCGCTACATTGATTTCGCGAGCGGCATCGCTGTCCTCAACACGGGTCACCTGCACGCCAAGTTGCAAGCGGCTGTCAATGCGCAGTTAGCGCGACTTTCGCACGCCTGCTTTCAGGTCACCCCCTATGAGAACTACGTCGCACTCGCCGAATGTCTGAATGATCTCGTCCCAGGTGTAGGACCAAAGAAAACTGTTTTCCTCACAACCGGCGCCGAGGCCATCGAAAACGCAATAAAAATTGCGCGTCATCACACTGGGCGACCCGCCGTCATCGCCTTTGGTGGTGCGTTCCACGGACGTACGCTCGCTTGCATGAGCCTCACCGGCAAGGTGCAAGCCTATAAAGCAGGCTTCGGTCCGATGCTGCCCGAGGTGTATCACGCGCCCTTTCCCATCGAGTATCACGGCATCAGCACCGCACAGTCACTCGCCGCAATTGAGCAGCTTTTCAAGGTGGATGTCGACCCTGCGCGCGTCGCCGCTATCATCGTCGAGCCCGTGCAAGGTGAAGGCGGTTTTTATGTGGCACCACCCGAGTTCCTGAGCGGTCTGCGCTCAATCTGCGATACGCATGACATCGTGTTCATCGTCGATGAAGTTCAGACGGGGTTTGCACGAACGGGACGGATGTTCGCCATAGAGCACGCCGGCGTCGAGCCCGATCTCGTCACGCTCGCGAAAAGTCTTGCTGGCGGCGTACCGCTGTCGGCCGTCACCGGCAAGGCCGCGATCATGGACTCGCCGCCTCCGGGCGGTCTCGGCGGCACCTACGCAGGCTCGCCGCTCGGTTGCGCTGCAGGGCTCGCTGTACTCGAAATCATTGAGTCCGAACAACTCTGCGCCCGCGCACAGCGCGTCGGTGCTGCTGTGCGTGCGCGCCTCACCGATTTACAGAGTCGATGGCCCTGCATCGGCGACGTGCGCGGGGTGGGTGCGATGGTCGCAATGGAGCTCGTGAAAGATCGTCGCGCCGATATGCCCGATGCCGAACTCACCAAAGCGCTAGTGCAGGCTGCAGGACGTCGCGGTCTGGTGCTACTCTCTTGCGGCATCTACGCGAACGTCATTCGCTTCCTGATGCCGCTCACGATTCCGGATGCGGAGCTCGCCGAGGGTCTGGCGATCTTGGAAGCGGCGCTCGAGGACGTGAGCCGCTGAGTACGACTAATGCTAATCAGGCTCTACCGACGTTCGAATCATTTGGTGAGTGAAAGTACTCGCTCTCTTCAGAGAGCTGGCGGATCAGCCTCTGTAATTCGATCATACGACCTTCAGCCGTGCTGATCGGCAGGCACTCGGCACAACGCGGGTCCTTGCAGGGCTGACGCGAGTACAACCAATACTGGATGGCGCCGGCGAGCAGACCATCCGCGATGTCCCACAGGTCCGCGGCCTTATCCCGATCCGCAATCTGATTACCCAGGTTGACCGCGTCGGTAAAAGCCGTGTCGAACCCGGTGACGACTTCTGAATGCTCTCGTGACATACCCTAATTTTATCTGCCACACGGCGATGACAATACAACTTTGTTGCAAAATCCGGGCTCGATTTGGTGAGTCGGAATGGAGCTACCGAGCTCGGCTGCCTACCATTTGGTTGCTGTATGCTTGGAATCTCCATGTTCGGTACGACTGCCAAAGCCCCCGCGTCCGACCGTCTTGTGGTCATCGACCTGCCCTCCGACGAGCACGTGGAGCGGGTAGCTGCCGGTCTTAGCGCCTCACACGCCGGGGTGCTCAAGGCGCGCGAGTTCGTGCGCGACCACTACCATGAAAAATTTCCGGCCGGTCGCATCGCAGCCCACTGTGGTCTCAGTCGCTTTCAGTTCAGCCGCTGTTTCCACGCGGTATACGGCATCACCTTTCGCGAGTATCTGCTGCGCTACCGCATTCTCGCGGCCTGCGCTCGACTACGCGAAGGGCAAGTCGCCGTTGTGCAGATCGCTTTCGCTGTCGGTTTCCATGACAGCTCGTACTTCGCCCGCATGTTCCGTCGCTACGCGGGCGTGCTGCCCTCGCAGTATGCTCAGGCGTATGACGGTCACCCAACCACTTGAACCCGAACATTTCCTGACACGCCGCGTCTGGCGTATCCCCAAAGCCGGTTCGCTTACGAGACTTTCGCTCGTCGAAGACTTTTTACCCGCGCCCACCTCAAGCGAAGTCCAGGTTGATATCCAAGCCGTCGGCGTAAACTTTGCCGACGTCTTCGCCTGCCTCGGACTTTACTCCGCCACACCCAAGGGCGGCTTCGTGCCTGGCCTCGAATGCGCCGGGCGAATCCGCCGTCTTGGCGCGGGTGTCAGCGGGTTTCGCGAGGGCGATGCGGTCATCGCGCTCACGCGCTTCGGTGGCTATGCCTCGCACATCAACGTCGATGCGCGCACGCTCTGGCCCTTGCCGCAAGGCTGGTCGCTTGAAGAAGCTGCGGCGTATCCGGTGCAGTCCCTGACCGCGTGGTATGGCCTCGTATCACTTGGTGCGACCAAAGCTGGTAGCGTCGTGCTCGTACAATCGGCGGCTGGTGGCGTCGGTGTCAACGCGCTGCATGCACTGCGCAATCTGCAGGCACGACCTGTAGCCGTCGTCGGTAGTGCCGTCAAGCGCGACTGGCTCATCGAGCGTTTTTCATTAGCCCCTGCGACCGTCGTGGTACGTGGTCCGGCGTTTGCTCGCGATCTTGATGCGGCACTCGCGCATTACTGTCGCGACGGATTCGATCTCGTGCTCGATGCTGTATACGGCGATGGCTTTCGCATCGCCTTCGATCGACTTGAACCCGAAGGGCGCTACGTGCTCTACGGCGCCGCCGATTTCATGAGTACCGGTCAAAGACCAAACTTCCTGCGACTTGCCTGGCAGTACCTGCGACGCCCGCGCCTCGATCCGCTAACGATGATTCCGCGTAATCGAGCGCTGCTCGCCTTCAATCTTATTTGGTTGTGGGAACAGGCCTCTCGCTTGCCCGAGTCGATGCGCGCCACGTTCGAGCTGATCCCGGAGCGACCGCACATCGGTGCAACGTTCCCTTTCGAGCAGGCCCACAAAGCGCTCGCCGCTATTCAGTCGGGCCAAACGACCGGCAAGCTCATTCTGCGGCTGTCGTAATCTGGCGCGCGCCGGCCCCGAGGGCTCGTACGCTACAATCGTGCGATGACCGATCCGTCCCTGTTAGAGCGCCCGAAAGCAAAATCCGTTCGTCCGCTCGCTGCGCTCTGGCCCTTCCTAAAACCCTACCGTCGCGTGCTCGGCTGGGCGATAGTGGCACTGCTGCTCGCCTCAGGCTCCATGCTCGCGCTGCCCGTTGCGCTGTCGCAGCTGGTCGATAAGGGTATGAGTGCGGGCAACTCCCAGACGGTCAACATCTATTTCATCGCGTTTTTGGGCGTCGCAGTGCTGTTCGGTGCTTTCGCCGCGATGCGCTTTTATCTCGTTACCTGGCTCGGCGAGCGCGTCGTCGCCGACCTGCGCGAGGCTGTCTATCGCAATGTGATCCGCATGGACCCGTACTTCTTTGAGATTACGCGTACCGGCGAGGTGCTCTCGCGACTCACCACGGACACGACACTCGTGCAGTCGATCTCAGGCGTTGGCATCTCGATTGCACTGCGCTCGTCGATCAACCTCATGGGTGCCATCATCATGATGGCAGTAACGAGTATCAAACTGCTCGGACTCATGCTCATTGCCATGCCCACCGTTATCGTACCGGTGGTTTCTTTGGGGCGTAAACTGCGCAAACTTTCGCGCTCCTCGCAAGACCGTATCGCCGACACGAGCGGTCTCGCCGGCGAGACTCTGAACGCCATCCAGACCGTGCAGGCCTTCACGCTCGAGTCGCTCAACACACGACGTTACGATACCGCCGTCGAGGAGAGCTTCAAGGTCGCCATCGTGCGCACGCGTGTACGCGCCTGGCTCACGGCGCTCTCGACCACGCTCGTCGTCGCTGCCATCACTATCGTCCTATGGTTTGGAGCGCACCAAGTGCTCTCTCAAGAGATGACTGGTGGCGAACTCGTGCAGTTCCTACTCTTTGCCGTCTACGCCGGAGTCGCTGCCGCCTCTTTGAGTGAAATGTGGAGCGAAGTACAACGCGCTGCAGGGGCCATGGAACGCCTTGTCGAACTGCAACGCGCCACGCCCGCCATTGTCACTCCGCAAAATCCCGTATCCATGCCCGCGCTGCAGGCCAGAGCAAAGTCCGGGCACGTGCGCTTCGAAAACGTACGCTTCAACTACCCCTCCCGCCCCGAGGCGCCGGCACTCGATGGATTCTCGATCGACATCAGGCCAGGCGAGACCGTCGCCTTCGTCGGCCCCTCGGGCGCCGGCAAAAGTACCACTTTCCAGTTATTACTGCGGTTCTATGACCCGCAATCGGGTCACGTGATGATCGATGGCGTCGACATTTCGCAAGCCGACCCACACGCCGTTAGACAGCGCATCGGCCTTGTGCCACAGGACACCGTGCTCTTCGGCGCGAGTGCTCGAGAGAACATCCGCTACGGCCGACCTGATGCCTCCGATGAAGAAGTAGAAGCCGCTGCGCGCGCCGCAGCGGCCGATGATTTCATTCGCGCGCTGCCGGAGGACTACGAGACTTTCTTGGGTGAGCGCGGCACCCGGCTCTCGGGTGGGCAGCGTCAACGTATCGCCATCGCTCGGGCTATCCTAAAAAATCCACCGCTTCTGTTACTCGATGAAGCCACGAGCGCGCTTGATGCCGAGAGCGAGCAGGCGGTACAGAAAGCGCTCGAGCAACTCATGGCAACACGCACCACGATCATCATTGCGCATCGCCTTGCGACCGTTCTCAAGGCTGATCGCATCGTCGTGATGGATCACGGGCGCATCATTGCGTTCGGTAGTCACGAAGAACTCACCGTCTCAAACCCGCTCTACGCGCGCCTTGCAGCGTTACAGTTCGCGGCCTGAGCTCATAGCCAACATGAGCCCGAAGGCGATCCTCTTCGACCTTGACGGTACGCTCATCGACTCAGCCCGTACTATCCTCGCAGGGTTCGAGCGCGCGCTCGAACGCGAAGGTCTACAAGCCGTCGTACCGCTCGAGCCGAGTCTAATCGGTCCGCCGCTTCCCAAAACACTCGCCACTCTCGCAGGCACCAGCGACCCTTGTGTTATCGCACGCCTCGCGATTGCCTACCGCGAGGCTTATGACGGCGGCGGCTACCTTCAGACCGAGGTGTATCCCGGCGTACCTGCCATGATCGAGGCACTCGCGACGCAGCGCATCGCACTGCACATCGTGACCAACAAACGCATCGCGCCGACGCGATTAATTCTCGACCATCTCGGTTGGACGCGCTGGTTTCGAGGAATCTATGCACTCGATGCGCTAGAGCCCGCCGCGCCGCATAAGAGCGCGCTCGTCAGCGCTGTGATGCAACTCGAGTCACTTACGCAGACGCATACCTGGATGGTTGGAGATTCAGCAGAAGATCGCAGCGCCGCCGAAAGCAACGGTCTACGATTTTTCTCGGCGACTTGGGGCTACGGCGCAGCAGGCGCCGACGGGCTACGCTCGCCCGGCGACCTGCTGCTGCGGTTTGCTCACCACAGCGCCTGACAGCGTTACAGCCACCCTTGCCTTGCGCTAAATTCTCAATCCGCCGTCGACGTCAACGCAGCGACCGGTGAAGAAATCGTTCTCAACGATGAAAAGAGCTGCGTGGGCAATCTCGATCGCTTCGCCGAGTCGACGCAGCGGCACCTGCGCCGTGAGCTTGTCCAAAATCTCTGGGCGCATGGCTGCGAGGATATCAGTACGCGTATAGCCCGGCGCTATTGAGCCTGTGCGAATGCGATAGCGCGCCAACTCTTTAGCCCACACTTCGGCCATGGCCGCAACACCCGACTTGGTTGCCGAGTAGTTTGTCTGACCCGGGTTACCGTGACGCGAGACGCTTGAGATGTTAACGATTACGCCGCCCTGCCCACGCTTTACCATGCGCTCGGCCGCCTCACGACCACAAAGAAATACCCCAGTGAGGTTGATATCTATGACAGCCTGCCACTGATCGAGCGTCATCTTACCTGTCACCGCGCCGTCTTTAACCTTGATGAGCAGCCCATCCTTCACGATACCCGCGTTGTTGATCAGCACATCGATACCGCCAAAGTCAGCAGTAACCGCATCCATGCCCACCGCGACTGCATTTTCTTGCGTAACGTTAACGATATACCCATGCGCCCTTACGCCATGAATAGCGCACTGACGCACAGTCTCATCGAGATCCCCTTGGTTGAGGTCGAAGAGCGCAAGGTTCGCGCCGCGGTCAGCGAAGGTCTTGGCCATTTCGCGCCCGATTCCGCGACCGCCACCCGTAATGATGACCGTCTTGCCTCTGACCTGCATGTCGAACTCCCTGAATGACTCGTGCGAGAATACTGAAGTATACCGGAGGTTTCATGCTCACCCTTCGACCGGCACGACGAGACGACTGTAGCGCCTTGGTCGAACTTGTCCGCGAGCTCGCCGACTACGAAAAACTACTCGATCAGGTAGACGCAACCGCCTCATCGCTGGAGGCCACCCTCTTCGATCCGCCTTCAGATAAGTTTCTACCCAAGGTATTTTCCGACGTCGCCGAGTGGAGCGAGGACGGTGCAACCGCGATTGCGGGGTTCGCGCTCTGGTTCTACAACTACTCAACTTTCCGTGGTCGACACGGTCTTTATCTCGAAGATCTCTACGTGCGTCCCTTCCTGCGCGGTCGCGGCATCGGCAAGGCGCTGCTCGTGAGCCTCGCCGATCGCTGCGTCAAAGAAAATCTCGCGCGTCTCGAGTGGAGCGTACTCGACTGGAATACGCCCGCCAGAAAGTTTTACGAATCACTCGGGGCGCATGGTCTCACCGATTGGGTTCCGTATCGGATTACGGGCGAGGCTTTGCAACGCCTCGCCGCTCAAGCGACTCACGTAACGCCAGTGCTGCCTCGACCGTAAACTCGCCGCGATCGAGTGCACCCTCGGCCTCGCTCGTCGAGAGACAATGGAATTCGCTAACCTCGCCATCTCGCCCCGCTGGCTCAAAGTCCTGCGGAAGATCGAGATCCGCCACGATGACGAGCTCGTCGTGTACGCCAAAGGTGGTTTCGCGCATGCTACGAATCACCGGTCCCGGAAAATCAACGCATCGTGCAAGGTACGCAGGTACGCCCGCCTCTTCCCACGCCTCACGTAGCGCCGTGCGGCGCGGTGATTCGCCCGCCGAGACACCGCCGGCTACCAAGTTGTCGAGCTTGCCGGGATCGGCTCGTTTGAGGTTACTACGCCGCGCCACCCAGATGTGGCCATCGGCACGATAGCCATTCACATGTACGGCACGATTTTGCAGGCCAAGTGATCGAAACGCGCCACGCTCGCAGCGCGCAATTTCTTCGCCTGACTCATTGAGCAGCGCGGAGAGTTCATTGCGCCAATCGGCGATGAGCCCGAGTTTTCGTAGCTGCAAGGCGAGCGCTTGTAACGCTCGGCTACGTCCAGCTTTAGATGAACCGCGTTCGCGAAGTTTGAATCCGATGTCTGCCGACTCTATGCCCTTGGAATCAGCCAAGACCTTCGCTACGTCGTGTCGCAAGCGACCACGTATGGCGCCTCCTACCCAGAACGGCAGATAAGAACTTGTGAGATCGACGCTCACGTAACCATTAGTCGCGCAGGAAGTCCACTACGGCCGTCGTGAACTCGACGGCCTGTTCTACGTTGGAGAGGTGCGCAGCGTCAAGAACAAGCAGATCCGCACCTGAAATACCTTCGGCGAGCTCCTCGGCCCGCTCGATCGAGGTGGCGAGATCTTGGGCACTGCTGATGACGAGCGTCGGCGCCTGAACATCGACGAGCCGCGCACGCAGATCGACCTCACGCAGCGCCGAGCAGGCCTCGATGTAACCTTGGACCTGCGTATCGGCCAGCAGACTTTTAACCCGCTCCACCTCAGCGGACTCACGCTCCCGAAACCCCGCCGAGAACCAGCGCTCGGGAATCGCCGCAAAAAGCGGCGCCAGCCCTTGCGTGCGTGCAGTCTCGATGCGCTCATCCCATATCGAGGGCGGCGAGAACACCGCCGCCGTATTGGCAAGACCGAGACGCAGCACACGACGAGGCGCCGTCACCGCTACCTGCAGCGCAATCACCCCGCCGATGGATAACCCACACCAATGCGCACGATCGATGCGTAAGGCATCAAGCACACCGAGCGCATCATTCGCCAAATCTTGGACGGTGCAGGCACGCGGCGCGCCGTCTTTAAGTCTCGAGTCGCCGTGACCACGAAGGTCGACACGAATGACCCGAAAGAACCGCTCGAACTCAGGGAGCTGAGCCTGCCAGGTTCCGCTGCTTGCACCGAGCGGATGCAACAACACGAGTGCCGGAGCGTGATTACGCCCCGACACCCGATAATGGATCCCTCGGTCGGTCTTGCCTTCGATACTCAAAAATTTCAGTCGGCCTTGAACTTGTCGTGGCACGCCTTACAGCTTGCACCCACCGCAGCGAAGGCGGGCTTGATGACCTCAAGGTCACTACCGCGCGCGGTTGTGGCAAGCGTCGCCATCTTCGACCGCATGTCGCGCATTAAACGCAGGAACTCGCCCTGCTGCTGCCAGAGCTCAGCCTTAGCCTTACTATTTGGAGTGATCGAACCAGTCGGGAATAGCTCCGGCACGTAATTGGCGATAAACGCGGCGCGCTCGGCGGCCACGCGAAAGGTGTTGGCGTCGTAGGGCGCACGACCCGAAGCCTGCGCGCCCATGAGCCCCATTTGCGCGCCGAGTACTGTATAGGCCGACTGACGAAGCTTCACTTGCTGGGCCGCCTGGGCGTCCTGCGCCAAGGCCAAACCCGACCCCGCGAAAATCATCGTCACTGCTACCAAAACGACACGAGCGAGCTCCATTCGAGCTGCGGTCATGAGCCACTCCTTGAGGGAAAAGGTTGAGCCACGGCAGGCGGATCGGAGTCTACACCGAACCTGCATCGCGGTCGCAACCACAGCGCGGCTCTGGTACGCTCCGCGCCCTTTTAAGTGCTGCGACCTGCCCACCCCTCATGTTCACTGCGCGTCCGATCCGTAACATCGCAATTATCGCCCACGTCGACCACGGGAAGACCACGCTTGTCGACTGCCTCCTTAAACAATCGGGCACCTTCGCGGCGCACGAGCGCGTCGCCGATCGCGTCATGGACTCAAACGATCTTGAGCGCGAGCGCGGCATCACCATCCTCGCCAAAAATTGCGCCATCGAATATCAAAGTACGCGAATTAACATCGTCGATACGCCGGGCCACGCCGACTTCGGTGGTGAAGTCGAGCGCGTGCTCTCCATGGTTGATGCTGTACTGCTACTTGTCGATGCCGTTGAAGGCCCCATGCCGCAGACACGCTTCGTCACGCGTAAGGCGCTCGCGCTCGGTCATAAGGCTATCGTGGTTGTAAATAAAATCGACCGCCCCGGCGCCCGCGCCAACTGGGTGATCGATCGTACCTTCGAACTCTTCGACAAACTGGGCGCCACCGATGCCCAGCTCGACTTCCCCATCGTCTACGCCTCGGCGCTGCAAGGTTGGGCGACCGCCGACCTGAAAAAACCCGCTTTCGACATGACCCCCCTCTTCGAGGCGATCCTGCGGTACGTGCCGCCCCCGCCCACCGAAGTCGATGCACCTTTGCAGTTACAGATCTCGCAGCTCGACTATAACCCCTACGTCGGTCGTATCGGCATCGGTCGCATCCGTCGCGGTACGACTAAGCCAGGTCGTAACGTGGCGCTGCGCTGGGGCGATGACGATCGGGGTACCGGAAAGATCGGGCAGATCCTGAGCTTCCGTGGTCTCGAACGTTTGCCGATAAATGAGGCCTCGGCGGGCGACATCGTCGCAGTCACGGGTATCGACGAAGTGAATATCGGTATCACCCTTTGTGATATCGAAAATGCCGACGGCCTGCCGCCCATTAAGGTGGATGAGCCTACGCTCTCCATGACCTTTCAGGTCAACACCTCACCGCTTGCAGGGCGCGAGGGTAAGTACGTTACGAGTCGGCAGATCCGCGATCGCCTACATCGCGAGCTGCAGAGTAACGTAGCGCTACGCGTGGAGGACACGGGCGAAGCCGATGCCCTCCGCGTCTCGGGTCGCGGCGAACTACATCTGACCATTCTCATCGAAAACATGCGACGAGAAGGCTACGAACTCGCCGTCGGCAAGCCGCAGGTGCTGAAGCGCGTCGTCGACGGCGTGACGCAAGAGCCTTTCGAAGCGCTCACCATCGATATCGACGAAAGGTATCAGGGTGCCGTGATGTCCGAGCTCGGCACGCGACGCGGCGAGCTTATCGATATGGCCGTCGAGGGCGATCCTACCGGACGCGGTCAGGGGCGCGTGCGCCTCGAGTACCGCATTCCGGCGCGCGGACTCATCGGTTTTCAGGGTGAGTTCATGACCATGACCTGCGGCACGGGCCTCATGAGTCATATCTTTGACGGACACGATGTAGTGAAGGGCGAGATCCCCGAGCGCCACAACGGTGTGCTCATTAGTAACGAAGGAGGCGCGGCGGTCGCCTACGCCCTTTTCACCCTGCAAGAACGCGGCCGGCTCTTTGTCAATCACGGCTCAAAGGTGTACGAAGGTATGATCATCGGCATTCATAGCCGAGATAACGATCTCGTCGTCAACCCTATTAAAGAAAAAAAGCTCACGAATGTACGCGCAGCCGGCAAGGACGATGCACTGCTGCTGACGCCGCCCATTGCGCTTACACTCGAGTACGCGGTCGAGTTTATCAACGAAGACGAACTCGTCGAAGTGACGCCCGAATCAATCCGCTTACGCAAGCAGTTGTTGAAGGAACACGAGCGTAAGCGAGCCTCACGAGGGGCCAAGAGCGACTGAGCGATCAGTCTTTTCGCGGCCCCGGGATGAACGCGTTGGTGCGTCGGATGTACTCAGCATAGGACGGGCGACGCTCACCAATGTCTTTCTCGAGGAGGACCAGACCCGACACGCGCAGTAGCAGCACGGTCATGATCACGGGGCCGAGGACGCTCCACCACGCCCCACCGGCTACGGCGATGAGATAAAAGCCCCACCACTGCGCGCAGTCGCCAAAGTAATTGGGGTGGCGCGTGTAGCGCCAAAACCCGCGGTCCATCACCTTACCGGAATTGGCGGGATCGCGCTTAAAACGCGAGAGCTGCCAATCGCCTCCTGCTTCAAAAAGAAAGCCCACGATCCAGAGCGCGAGCCCGAGGTAATCGAGCACGCCGAGCGGCGCCTGACTGCCCACAGCGCCATGTAAGGGCATCGAGATTAACCAGGCGAGGATCGCTTGGAACGCGAACACGCGATAAACGCTGCTGAAGGCAAAGTTTGGTTGGTTACGCGCTCGGATCGCCTGATAGCGGCGGTCTTCTCCGTGACCCCAGTTACGGGCCGTGATGAAGATCGACAGCCGTAGCGCCCAGATCGTGACGAGTACAAAGAGCAACCTGCCGCGAACCGTCTCGGGCGGGAAGCCGGCATACACCGCAATCGCCACCAGGAACATCAGCGACCAGAGAGAGTCGACCACGTCCACGTTGCGACGGGGTAGGGAGATAAGCCAGCCGAGGATGGCAAGCCCCAGCATGTAGGGCAGCGCGCTGACGTAGAGCCCAAGGTCAAACATCAAGGAGTCTCCTTATGAAAAGAGATCGATAAGCGGGCACTGAAGATTCCCCCAGTCCGGCGACAAAGTGTGATCCGATCCTACGACACGGGGAAATCTACGGCGACTTGAAGTGCCGAGGTTACCCGAGGCATGCATGGCGATGCCACGTTTGGCACGAGTAGAATGAATGATGGGTCGAATTTTTGAAGTCCGGAAAGCCACGATGTTCGCGCGCTGGAACAAGATGGCCAAACAGTTCGCGCGTATCGCCAAAGACATCAATATGGCAGTTAAGTCGGGAGGGCCCGATCCGCAGTCAAACCCGATGTTGAGGCGTATTTTACAGAATGCGCGCGCGATTAATATGCCTAAGGATAAGGTCGAGGCGGCGGTCAAACGCGCCTCCGGACGTGACGCCGCGAGCTATGAAACGGTGATCTATGAGGGCTACGCCCCGCATGGGATTGCGCTGCTAGTAGAAACCGCAACCGATAATCCGACCCGCACGGTCGCAACGGTACGAAATGTTTTTCAGAAAGGCGGCGGGAACCTAGGTACAAGCGGCAGCGTGTCGTTCATGTTCCGCAAAATGGCGGTCTTCCGGCTCGACCCCTCTGGCATCGATCAAGACGACTTGGAGTTGTATCTCATCGATCATGGTCTTGATGAGATGGGCGAAAGTACCGGTGAGAAGGGCGAGCCGCAGCTGCTCATTCGGTGTGCGTTCGGGGATTTTGGGCACGTGCAGGATGCGCTCGATGCGCGCCGAATTACCCCGATCAAGGCCGAACATGAGTACTTACCGATGACCCCGACAGAGCTCCCAGAGGCTCAGGCTGCGGAGGTGTTCGCCCTAATCGATAAGCTTGAGCAAGACGAGGATGTCCAAAGCGTATTTCATACGCTCGCCTAACCAACGACGATCCGGCGAGCTGGTGCTCGGGGGACGGGTGACAGCGCCGGGCTAGGGGCTGGTCCAGAGGCGTAGATCCGAGGTCTTTCAATTTGATCGTACGTCTGTTCCGAAGCGGCAGCGGCCAGCGCGAAGAGACGGTCTCCCAGATTCCCTCGGCCTCGGAGGCCATTACCGACGATGTGGCGTTACGTGCCCCGGTTGGTCCGAAAATATCCTTAGGATGTGAGTTCTCGCCCTCTCGCGAGATGATTACCCGCAACCGCCTTGTCTCTTAGATGTCAGCTGGGTTTTAGATGTCAGCTGGGTTCGTTTTGAAAAACCTAGGGCGGAGGGCTACCCCGTCCTCGCCGTGCCATCTTGCCGGGCCACCTCCTATCCTTATCCGGGCACTCCGGCCGATCGGCGCCCACCGACCACACCCCTACCTCAATACGCTCTAATCTAACATCTCTACCATTGCACATTGCAGCGCAGCGCGATCCGCCTGTGATCGGCGGTTCGATAAGGCGGCGGAGCGGGAGCGCGATAGTTTTACCTCTCAAGGGCCGTTCAAATCACCCAAAAAATCACCCAAAGATGAATTAAATTACTTTAGGCGCATTCAGTCACGATACACCCTGTATTTTTGCGAGTGTGAAGAGCCTATTGGCTCAAAAATCTAGCACGAGATTTGTTACGACTTAGGGCCCTCCGGCTCATCTCAAGATCGATCGTTACCCTCCTCGCTACCCAAAGGACTCTTTGAACGTCCCGCCTTTTTCAATGCCTCGCGCAGAATGAACTCCACTTGACCGTTCACGCTACGAAGCTCATCCACAGCCCAGCGCTCGAGCTCCCCCCAGAGCGCCGGATCGATCCGCATCAAAAATGACTTTCGCTCAGCCACGACGTATCCCGCGAACGCGAGTCGCCGTCAGCCGTAGAGCGTTCCAGTGTTGATGACAGGCTTCGCCTCGGAATCGCCGCAGAGCACGACCATGAGGTTGCTCACCATCGCGGCCTTGCGCTCGGCGTCGAGTTCGACGACGTTGCGCTCGGCAAGCGCAGCGAGAGCCGTCTCAACCATGCCGACGGCACCCTGCACGATCTTCTGTCGCGCGGCGAGCACCGCTTCGGCCTGCTGGCGACGCAGCATGGCCTGAGCAACCTCCGGCGCGTAAGCAAGATGCGTCAGGCGAGCCTCTTCGACCACCACGCCAGCTGGCGCGAGTCGCGTTTGCAACTCGGCCTGCAGCGCTTGCGAGACCTCATCGACGCCGCTGCGCAGCGTAA
Source organism: Gammaproteobacteria bacterium (assembly GCA_016874055.1). Taxonomy (GTDB): domain Bacteria; phylum Pseudomonadota; class Gammaproteobacteria; order Steroidobacterales; family Steroidobacteraceae; genus UBA964. The sequence goes on from VGVG01000007.1 coordinate 53,892, forward strand.
TCTCGTGCTGTTCGCCGTGATCGTAGGCGTATTGACTGCCGAGGTGACGGACCGCTGACTCCGACTGGATGCGCACGTACTCATCGTAGTCATCGACGTCGAACATGGCTTGTGCGGTGTCCTGCACGCGCCACACCACAACCGCGGCGATCTCGATCGGGTTGCCCCGCTTGTCGTTGACCTTCAGGCGCTCGCCATTCAAGTTACGTGCGCGCAGCGAAATCTTCTTTCTTGGATTTTTCTTGATGGCGACCCGCGCACCGTCTTTGCCGACGGGCATCTGTATGCCACTGCCGTTCGAATAGAACGGATTACCGAAATGAAAGCCATCCTTGCGCACCGTGCCCTTGTAGTCGCCGAAGAGCACGAGCACACGTGCCTCGTTAGGCTGCAGCGTGAAGAACCCAGACAAAGAAAAGAAAAACAGAGTGAGCAAGGCGAGGCCGATCGCGGCTGAGGAGCCTGCATCGGCGATGGCTGCGTGAACCATTCCGGCGACGCCGCCCGCCAGCAAGGCGATGACGATCGGCAGTGCTACCCAACCGCTGCCGACCGAAACTTCGCGTTCGCGACTGGCAGCGCGCGAGGGGGTGATTGAGGCTGATGACATGATCGACGCTCCTGACTGGGGGGTGGGGAAACCACCGTGGGTCCCATCCCAATAGCGTAGATATTATACTGATATCACTTAAGTATCAAGTACCGTTTTAAATTGGCGCGCCCGGAGAGATTCGAACTCCCGACCTCATGGTTCGTAGCCATGCGCTCTATCCAACTGAGCTACGGGCGCGTCCTCTGAAAAAAGGCGCGAATCCTACCACAACACCCCGCACGCGCGAGGCCCCAGGGGTGTGGGATCCATCAGACGTTCGGCGGGGAAGTTAATAGTCCCCCAACCTCGCCAACCGGTCGAGATGGTAGCTCTGATCGCCAAAGGCCTGCTCGAGCGTGCGTGCGCGCTTGATGTAGAGCCCGATGTCGTGGGCATCGGTCATGCCGATGCCGCCGTGCATCTGAATCGCCTCGTTGGTCGCAAGCTCGGCCACCTGCGAAGCCTTCGCCTTCGCCATGCTGGCAAGTGCCGGTCCTTGTGCCGCAAGCGACGACGCCGGATCGGCATCGAGCGCGAGCAGAGCCTCTTGGACCAGCGATCGCGCGAGCTGCAGTTCGACGAACCAGTTCGCCGCACGATGCTGCAGTGCCTGATAGCTGCCGATTAGTTTGCCGAACTGCGAGCGATCTTTGAGGTAGCGCAGCGTGCGTGCAAACGCTTCTTCGCTGATCCCCAGCAGTTCGGCGGCCAGCCCCGCGTTGATGATGTCCGCGAACCACTCGAGCGTAGCGGCGGGCGCAGCCGCGCCGCCGAGCAGAGCCTCTACGCCAAGCTCAACGCCATCGAGCACGATCTCGCCGCAGTTACGGCCATCGACCATGGGCGTGACCTCGATACGCAATCGCGCAGTATGGCGCGGCACGATGAATACGCCGAGTCCCTCGCGATCGCTTGCCTCGCCGGTGATCCGACAGACCATAAGAAACCGATCGACCGAGGACACGTCAGCAATGCTGCGTTTACAGCCGTTCAGCAGCCAGCCGCCCGCCGTCGATCGGGCAGCGGTCGCCACGCAGAAGGGATCGAAATGCGGCCGCTCGTCCCAGGCCAAAGAAAATGTTAGCGAACCCTCGATGATCTGCGGCAATAGCGCTGCCTGCTCTGCCGCGCGGCCGAATAACTGAATCGCCGTAGCAGCGCACAGCACCGTCGAATTCATGGGCGTAACACTGAGGTGACGCCCCAACTGCTCGAGCACGATACCGAGCCCTTCAAAGCCTAAACCCGCACCGCCCTGCGATTCGCGGATGGCAATGCCCGGCCAGCCCATGCCGACGATCTCGCGCCAAAGTTCCGGGTCGAAGGCCTGCTCATGGGTGCGTTCGCGCCAAACGCGAAACTGCGCGATGGATGCGCGATCGGCGAGAAACTCAGCCGCGGAGCGGCTGAGCATTTCCTGTTCTTCGGTCAATGACAATGGCATAGCGACCTCATAGACCCAGCACGCGCTTGGCGATGATATTGAGCTGGATCTCGGACGTACCGCCCTCGATCGAATTGCCCTTGGAGCGCAGCCAGTCTGATGCCCAGGCCTCGCCCATGGGACCGCGCGCATCCCACTGCAGGGCCGTAGCCCCCTCGATATCGAGATGCAGCTCGTTCCGTCGCTTGTTGAGTTCAGTACCGAAATATTTGACGGCCGAGGCCATGGCGCCCATACCCGCCGCATTGCGCGTGCGCGCCGCTTGCGCGAGCATAATCCGAAACGCTGCCGAGTCCAGCTCGAAGCGCGCGAGCAAATGACGCAGTCCGCCATTACGCAATTTGCCGTTGGCATCGATACCAAATATTTTGAGCGCACGCTGCGCAAGCGTAGTGCCGTTGATGAGGCTGCCAAGCCCGGAAATCATCTCGCGCTCGTGCGAGAGCAAATAAGTGGCGATCACCCAGCCCTGCCCTTCTTCACCCACGCGATGTGACTTCTCAACACGCACGTTCTCGAAGAACACTTCGCAGAATGGCGAGGCGCCGCTGATCAGCTTGATTGGGCGCGCCGTGGCGCCGGGCGTACGCATGTCGAACAGTACGAAACTGATGCCCTCGTGCTTGGGCACGCTGGTGTTGGTACGCACGAGACAGAACATCCAATCCGCTTCATCACCATGCGACGTCCATATTTTTTGGCCGTTGACGAGATAGTGATCGCCGCGATCTTCAGCGCGCGTCATGAGGCTTGCCAGATCCGAACCCGAGTTAGGTTCGGAGTAACCCTGACACCAGCGGATGTCGCCGCGCACGATCTCCGGCAAAAATCGGCGCTTCTGCGCCTCGCTGCCGAACTTGAGCAGCACGGGCCCCAGCATGCTGATGCCAAAGCTGAAGAGCGGCGTCGGCGCACCGATGCGTCGCATCTCCTCGCGCAGCACGGCTGACTGCTCGCGCGATAACCCACCGCCGCCGTATTCAGCCGGCCACTCGGGCACCGTCCAGCCCCGCGAGGCCATCGCGGCGCACCACGCTGGCTGAGCGGAGTGCACAGGCTTGGGATTGCGTCCACCGGTGTAGAGGTCGCCGATCGGAATCGCAGCACCGCGCAGCGCGGGCGGGCAATGGGCTTCGAGCCAGTGGCGAACGTCGTGACGAAAAGCATCGAGTTCTTGCATCAGCCGATTATGGTGCCATTCGCGGCGGGATGGCAGACTGCAGCGACCCGTCAAGAGCAGCAAGGCAGAGCCCCGCATGGCGAGCGTGAAATTCAGCACGACGAGCGATATCGTTTTTGGCGCCGGTAGCCTCGGTGAAATCGGCGCGATGGCGAAGCACAGTGGGATTCGTCACGCCTTGCTCGTGACAGACGGCGGCATCGCCGCGCGACATATGCACGCTCCCGCCCTCGCGAGCCTCGAGGCGGCGGGCGTCGCGGTGAACATTTACTCCGAAGTCGTTGCCGACCCTCCAACCGAGATCGTGCTCGCGGCCACGGCGGCAGCCCAAAGGGCGGGTTGTGACGGTGTGATCGGCTTTGGCGGTGGCAGTAGTATGGACACGGCAAAACTCGTCGCCGTGCTGATTTGCGGCGAGCAGTCGCTCGAGACGATGTACGGCGTCGACAAGGTGAACTCGCGCCGCCGGCCGCTCATTCAGGTGCCGACCACCGCGGGAACAGGATCCGAAGTCACCATGGTCGCCGTGGTCACCACCGGTGCCACCACCAAAATGGGCGTGGTCAGTCGTACGCTCTTAGCCGATCGGGTGATCCTCGATCCGCTGCTCACGCTGTCGATGCCGGCACCGGTCACGGCAGCAACGGGCATCGATGCGATGGTGCATGCCATCGAGGCCTACACCAGCCTGCATCTCAAAAATCCGCTCTCTGACATGCTCGCGCGCGAGGCCTTGCGACTACTTGCAACGAATATCGAGTGCGCGGTGTTCAACCCCACGGATGTCGAGGCGCGCGGTGCGATGCTGCTAGGTGCCATGTATGCGGGACAGGCCTTTGCCAACGCGCCGGTCGCGGCCGTACACGCACTCGCCTACCCTTTGGGCGGCAACTATCACATTGCTCACGGGCTGAGTAATTCTTTGGTGCTGCCGCATGTGCTGCGCTTCAATGAGCCAGCGGCCGAGCCGCTCTATCGCGAACTTCTACCGCTGGTGTTCGACGCGAGCGCCAGAGCAACCTATAGCGCGCCCAATGAGACCGCGGGCGGATCTGCGTCTCGCCTGCTCGCCGATCATTTTCTCTCGCTAGCACACCGACTCGGCATTGCGACGCAGTTGCACGAGATGAATATCCCGCGCAGCGATCTGCCGCGCCTTGCCGCCGAGGCTATGCTGCAGCAGCGACTGCTCGTCAACAACCCGCGCGTGCTCAGCGAGACCGATGTGCTCGCGATCTACGAACAGGCTTTTTGAGCGACTCCGTTTTCGATAGGCCCTATTTTCGAGAAACCCTAGCGAGAACTCACCACATGAGCGAACCCGGACAAACCCGCGCCGACTATGTTTATTTTCAGTCGATGACGACGCGCTGGATGGACAACGACGCCTATCAGCACATCAACAACGCGGTCTATTACAGTTTCTTTGATACGGTCGCCAACAATTTTTTGATCGAGCACGGCGCGCTCGACATCGGCAAGTCTGCGGTGGTCGGCTTCATCGTCGCCTCCTCGTGCAGCTACCGCAAACCCATCGCCTACCCGGCAAGGCTCGACGCCGCATTCCGCGTGAATCGCATCGGCACGAGCTCGGTGGAGTATGGCGTCGCCGTGTTCGAAGAAAACGCCGCGGAGCCCGCCGCGTTCGGCACCTACACGCACGTCTTCGTCGAACGCGAGAGCGGCAAATCGGTGCCGATCCCTGAAAAAATCAGGGAGGTGATTGAACTTGCGCGAGTGTCCGGATAGGAGACTGGCGGAGAGAGAGTGAAGGGTAATGTCGGCGAGGCTACCACCTACTGAATCCGGCGTCCCTTGAATTGTTGGACCGGTAGCGGGTCACTGTTAGCGTTCCATTGTCGTGGCAGCGTTGCTGAAAGTCCAATTGCCGGAGACTTGGCAATTCGCAGCTGAGATCAACTCCAGCTTAAGCGTGGTGGCCGTTGGCAATGTCAATATCAGGATGCCGTTGGGTTTTGACACCGGTAACCCACCGGCCGACTGTCCTTGCGCAAAACTGCCAATGCAATAGACACTGCCGTCGGACACCATGTCGGCAAAGTCTCTGTTGATTAGGCCAGAGGGCTGTGTGGCGTACGTGTACAAGCCCATTGCCATGCCGACAATGCTGCTGCCGGCGCTCATGATGGGTTGGGTCGGGTCAACGTAGTCGTGGGCGAGTGCGACCATCGGGCTCATGTCAGTGGAGTTGCTGTGGTACTTTCCGGGAATAAACCAGTTGCCCTGCGCTTTCCCAGCGAGATCTTGCATGTGGCTTCCTCCGATCGGGAGCGCGGTTCGCATGCGGGTGCCAAACACGTTTCCTGTTTTGGCCTCGATGGCTCTGCGTACACCAGGGGCAAAAAACTCCAGGGGTGAAACCCAATATGGGTAATACGCGTCGTAGTGGGTCAAATTGATAAACGCCGCAGGTGTGCGGCGCGTATCCATGGTGCCGAAATCAACGCCTGCCGAATCCGGCCCAGCACCAAACGTCTCGCCAGATTCCAGCGGGATGTTCAAGCCGACGCGGCGGCAGGTTGTGACTGTGGCTGTTCCTTCGTTGAAGGAATTGCATGTGGCGGAACTTTTGTCAAATTCTGTTTTCAGCTTGCCGCTGATAGTACTGAGATGACCGAAATAAACCCGAATCTCGCGGCACGGGTAGAGGTAAATCTGGTAGTTCTTGCCTCCTGTACTGAACGAGACTTCCCAAATTTCGGTCACTGTCAATTTCCCAGGGGATTTGACCAGCTTGGGCACGGCAGTCTGACCTGGCAGCGTCATGGAGAACGCCGAATGTTTGGCCGGAAACATGTGAATGGGCGTAGACATGAAGCCCAGCGGGCGAAAGGCCAGAAAATCCGCCAAATCAATGGGGCTGCTATCGAAGAACGCAAGCGACAGGTCTTGCGGACAACTTGCCACGTAGTCCGGGCCGTTGGGGGCTGCGGCTGGCGGTGGTGATGTTTCGGGAGCAGAACCACCACCACAACCACCAAGGCAACTTGTCAAGGTTAGAACGCACGCTGTTGTCATCAGTAACATTTTGGCGGAGCACTTCATTTTGTCCTGGCTTTCCCTGGTTGGGCCTTTGTCCTAGATAACTTCCAAACATACTCGTGGCCAGACTAAGAACGAATGGATTTTTCTGGAGGTTGGTTTTTTTGCCGCCTGCCTACAAGCGTTGAAAATTCAACGCGACATGCGGGAGTACCTTTTCCCTTGACCGCTCCTCTCGAGCGCCGATGTCGCGGTGGAATGCCTCGAAACTTCCCGTATCGCATCTCCATAACAACCTGCCGCCCGCGATACGGGGAAGCGGAATCAATCCGGCGGGTAACCGCACTCAGCGGACATGCCATCGGTCGGTTCTCAGAAGCCTCGTGCGGCGGCTGTTGGCCAAGAGCGTACAGTCAACTTGATCCAGCCGAACGGCCGCAACCGCAAACAAACAAAGACAATAATCTTTTTAAGAGAGCGCGCAAGTTCCCTCTCAGCGCTGTATCGCTCATAACGGGGATACGATACGTAGTTGAGCCCAGGCCCGTTGCTGCTCTTCGTTCACTCGCACTCTCCCGGAGTTTTCTCTGACCCGCCGACCATTCTTTTAAGGTCGTTCGTCCACATTCAGGTGTAAGCCCGCGGGACCGGGACTCCTAAACTGGTTTGGGGGGGTACCCCGGGGGTGGGGTCGGCCACGGCGAGAGGTTGGAGAAGATCTGCTCGGTGAGCTGCTTGCTCTTCTTTTTTTCCAGCTGGGCGATTTCTTCCGTCAGGTTGACGCCGCTGCCAGAGGTGGCGAAGCGCAGCTCCTCGATCTTCTGCTGAAGCTCGGCAATGGGCTGCTCAAAATCTAGATAATTGAGGTTCATGGCTAGTGAAGTCTTGGGGACTGGAATCCGATGGCAGATAATGCGCCATCACCCCGGAGGATTCGCCATGCCAGAGGCTGTACTGGACCCCCGTCTGCAGGAACTGCTGGACAAACAGGCGCTGCAGGAGCTGGTGCATGCCTACTGCAATGCCGCGGACCGGCATGACCACGCCAAGATGCGCGCGCTCTACCACGAGGACGCGATC
>VGVG01000008.1 GCA_016874055.1 Gammaproteobacteria bacterium
GTCTGCCGCAGCGGGTGATGGTGATCGCCTTGTCGTGGAAGGGATAGTCGAGCTCTCCGATGCCGGTGTAGGGGCGCGGTGAGGGTGGATAGAGCTCGCTCGGTGTCTTCATACCAAGCGCTTGATGAGGGCGTACCTGATTGAACTCGTCAACGAACGTATCAAAGCGCGCTTGCTGCTGAAGTAGGTTTTTCCCCGCGGGTTTGGTGGCTTCTTTCTTGAGCGTCAAATGCATGCGCTCGTGCCGTCCGTTCTGCTGTGGGCGTCCTGGCTTGATGCGCTCGAGCGCGATGCCGAGCCGCAGCCACCAGACCGCGAGCGTGGTGAGCCCAAAGAGCGCCCAGCCACTGGCGAAAGGTGTGCCGTTATCGGTTCTGATGGATTTAGGCAGGCCGTACTCACGAAAGAGCCGTTCAAAGACGGTGACGGCGTACTGAGTTCGGGTGTTGCTGAGCGCCTCACAGCCGATGAGATAGCGACTCGCGAAGTCGGTGACGGTGAGCGGATAGCAGTAGCGACCATCGGCGAGCATGAACTCGCCCTGGTAGTCGGCGCACCAGAGGTCGTTGGGTTCAGTGGGGATTGAGAGCGCGGTCCCCTCGGCCTTGTAGCGTCTCTGACGACCCCGTTTGACGAGGCCATGGCGATCAAGGGCGGCATGCACGGTGCTGATGGCCGGTAAGGGAACCTCGCCACCGATGCGCCGCCGCCGCTTTTCGCGGATTTTGGGAGCACCCCAGCTGGGGTGCTCACGCTTGATCGAGAGGATCTCGTTCTCGATCTGGAAGGGTAATTGTCGAGCCTGCCGGAAGGGCTTACGGCTGCGATCAGTTAGTCCCTCCAGCCCCGTATCCTTGTACCGATTGAAGATCTTGTAGCCTGTTTTACGGGAGATCTCGAACTCCCGACACAGCTCTGCCATCTTCTCGCCCTCGAGCAGGCGAGCCACGAACCGAAGACGCTCATCCATCTTGCAACACTCCCGCCATGGCATCTGCGTGTCTCCCGCAAATGCCGGAAAGTGTTACCTATGTGATCGGTATGACCGGTAACCTATGTGCCGAAAAGCACATCTTGTGTTTCAAAATTCGGTCCGCAGCGTAGACTTCTTCGCGCCATCTCAGCCTTCTTCCTAACCTCTGGATCGCTGTTGATAAGTAGCCGCATCAAAAGCATTCCGCGACGAGTTGGCGAAACGACTTGCGATTCGGCCTGTCGCGACCGAACGACCGTGAGGTCTACTTTCCCACCGGCCACATTTTTATCACTTACAACAAAAAAGTTATCTGACGTCGAAGCGTAGAGGGCAATCGACCAGTATCTCGGATAGTCGGTCTCGAGGGTCACCCGAAACGGCGTATCGGACAGATCAAAGAAACACACAGCGTAGAGTAAGTCCGGACTGGGCATCACGATGCGGCGCTGGTTGTGATCGGTCGGCGGGGGTAAGATGACTCCGCCCGCACGTTCGAGGGTCAAGTCCGCTGATCCCCCGGTGATGATACGATCCATAATAAGACGGGGCAGGGCCCAAATTGTCAGTCCGTGTATCAGCACGACAACTAATGCGGCAAGGATAAAATGCCGTATCCATTGCGATTTCTGATCGCTCATTGACACGCTCCGACGCGCCGAATGCTTGGCGTGGCGAGTAACCCGGGGGCGTGCTGGACAGCCTCCGAGGCGCTATATAGCCGAAGCGTTAGGTGTATAACGCCGCTGCGCGACGTAGGAATCCACGAGGCGTCGCTCTGCGAGGAATTTGTGGGCGCGCCGATGGTGGCGCTGAATCGCCCTTCGTTATCTAGCCTGACGGTCTCGCTGCTGACGCTGTAGCGTTTTAGGTCGTTGGGGAACAGAAAGTGATCGGCGTCGTAGGCGGTCAGGCTCCACCAGCGAGCCGGCGGCGGCAGACCCTCGACGCGATAGTGGCACTCGGCACGAAGCGTTACTCCGTTATCGTCGTGATCGGTCGTGTAGTACAGCGTTTCGCTGCGGTTGAGGGCGAGCACGGCGCCGAGTGCAATGCGTGCGCGAGTATAGACGTCCGCGTCTCGGCTGCCCGCGAGTAGGTTCACGCGCCACGTGCCCACCCTTTCGCCCGAGACACCCACCTTTGTCAGCCAGAGCAAGGCACTGCCTACGCCGAGTGCTACAGCCAGCAGATATAAGCCTGACAGGAGGATGATCTGCCGCCTTCGGTTGTGAGTGTTGATGTCTACGCTCAAAGCGGCGCCTAGCCTCGGCTACGTGCTAATACGTCGCGAACGAAACGAGCGACGCGCTCGGGTTGTGTGAGCGGCAGCATATGTCCGCCGGTGATGACCTCAAGCCGACACAAGGGCACTCGCTCGGCAAAACGCGTGCCGTGAATGCGGTAGTCGAGGATGGCATCCTCGCGGCCGTAGAGCACGGCTATTGGTGGTGCATCGGACCGGTTCAAAGTTTCGTATTGAGACTCAAGAGATGGTAGGACAACCGGTATCGCTTCGAGGTCCTCAGATGCTCCGATGTACTGACTTGGTCGCAGCGTCAATAGACCACCACCGCGAACCCGATAGTCGCAAGGTACGGTCTCAGGGCCAAAAACAATTGGAAGCACGCGATGCCGAGCGATTATGAGGCCCGGAGTCGCTAACACCATCGCAACAAACCGCCTAGCGAAATGTCCTCGCGCGTTAAGCGCCAGAAACACACGCGGGAACCGGCCGGCGTGGTGGGTGAGCGGGGCGATCAGCGCGAGGCCTGCTACGCGGTTCGGGTGACGAAGCGCGAGGGTCAGCGACAGCGCGCCGCCGAGCGAGTGACCGACAAAGAGTGCGCGCTTGATCCGAAGTCCATCGAGGAGGGCAACGACGGCATCAGCCTGTTCCGTGAGTGTGGTGACGCTGCCTGTCTTACGCGCGGAGTAGCCAGATCCCGGTCGATCGATGGCGATGACGCGGGTATCGGTAGAGAGCTCATCGACGAGTGCGTATTTAAAGTGGTGGAGGTGCGCGCCAAGGCCATGGATCATCACAATGGCAGGCTTTCCTAGCGGAGCACCCCCTTGATCGATGTAGTGGAGTCGCACACCCGTCACTTCTAGGAATTTGCCGCAGGGCGGGATGGCTTGTTCGACCTTCGTCGTTACATGACGTGTGAGGAGTGCGAGAGCTGCCGATATCGTAATTACGGCAAGCAGGATCGAGATCAGCGTCATAACTCAAAACTTTTCAGCAACGATCCATAGGTCACCGGCAGGAGGCGTTCGAGCCAGCAACCAAAGCGCGCATCGGCACCGACCATAACGCGTGGTCGCCGACGTTCGACACCAGCGAGAATGATTTCGGCGGCTTTCGCTGGCGGCTTGCGTAGTAGCCGTCTGGATTTCTCGAGTTGTTGCGAAATAGTTTCTTTAGAGAGAATCGGAGAAAACCGGGCGCTGCTCGCGATCGAGGTGGCAACACCGCCGGGGCAGACGGTGCTTACGCCGACGGTGGTGCCCTTGAGTTCGTGACGTAAAGCATCGCTAAAGCCGCGGACGGCGAACTTACTCGCTGAATAATGTGTTTGCCCGGCGGGCGCAATGATGCTGAAGAGGCTTGCAATATTGACGATGTGTGCATCGGATCGCGTTAGCAGCATAGGCAGGAAAGCGCGGGTCATGCGTACGACGCCGTGGAAGTTGATTTCAAACAGCCAGTCAAAATCTGCTTCGGTAGTTTCTAGAAAGCGACCTCGGACGGCGACGCCCGCGTTATTGAAGAGCAGGTCGATCGCCGAATGATGGCGGATCACTTCGTTCGGAAAATCGGCAACGAGCTCCCGTGAGGCAACGTCGAGCTCATGGATCGATACACGAATACCTGAGGCTGCGACGAGTACCGCCGTCGCAGCGAGATTTTCTTGATTGATGTCGGCGAGTGCGAGGTGGCAACCTCGGCTAGCTAAAGCTTGTGCTAGAGCGCGACCGATACCGCTGCCTGCGCCCGTGATGACAGCCGTCTTATCGCGAAAGTTGAGCAGAGAGCTTTTCAGCACGAGCTCAGCTTCCCGCACGTCCGAACCTGAGGACCGGATCGCTGATGCGTCGGTAGCGCGTGACACCGAGGTCACGCAAATAGGTTTGATAGACTCGCCATGGGAAGCGATCGCCTTGTTTGGGTAGCCCTTCGAGTGCACGCAGGACATAGCCGGAGCTAAAGTCGATGAACGGCATCTCGCCGACAGATGAATCGCGAACTGGAACGGCGTACTGGTAGCCGTGTCGATCAAAATACCCGATCAGCCGGCAAACGTAGGCGGCGATCAGGTCGGCACGCAACGTCCACGAGGCGTTGGTATAGCCAAAGGTGAGTACGAGATTCGGGATACCGCTCAGCATCGCACCACGATAAACCATCGAATCGTCCAAATTGACAGCTTTATCGTCAAGCGATAGATGAATTGCGCCGAGTGGCAATACTTTAAGTCCCGTGGCAGTAACAATGATGTCGGCAGCGAGCGTCTCACCCGAGTTTAGTTTGACGCCCTCTGGTACGAAACGATTAATGGTATCTGTGACGACGCTAACTCGGCCCTTTGCGATAGCCTGAAAGAGATCACCATCGGGTGCGGCGCAGACGCGCTGGTCCCAAGGATTGTAGCCCGGTTTGAAATGGCGGGCGACGTCGTAACCTTTCGGAAGATCCTCAGCCGCAAGTTCAACGAGGCGTTGGCCGAACCAGCGCGGATACTTACGAGCTAATTGATAGAAGAATGAAGTGAGCAAAATGTGTTTCCAACGTACAGCTGGATAGAGGACAGCAGCCGGCAGTATTTTTGATAGCACGCGAGCCCAAGGGTCGACGCTCGGCTGGTTGACCACGTAGGAGGGCGAACGCTGTAACTGCGTAACGTGCAAGGCTTTCTCGGCAAGCGCAGGTACAAGCGTAACGGCCGTTGCGCCACTCCCGATCACGACGATGCGACGACCAGTATAGTCCAGGCTCTCGGGCCAGAACTGGGGGTGAATGATCTGGCCGCAGAAGTCCGCTTCGCCTTCAAAATGGGGTCGATAGCCTTCGGTGTAGCTGTAGTAGCCGGTGCAGAGGTGTAGGAAGCGAGTACACAGCGACGACGTCGCGCCGGCGCGATCGCGGACCGTAACGGTCCACTCGCAACGCGCACTCGACCAGTCCACCGACTCGACTCGCTTACCATACTGAATTATTGAGGCGACACCGCTTTCATTCGCCATCTCGCGTAAATAGTCGAGTATTGCGGGCCCATCAACGATCGATTTAGATGTGCGCCAAGGCTTCGCTTTGAAGCCGAACGTGTACATGTCAGAGTCCGAGCGGATGCCGGGGTAACGAAAGAGATCCCAAGTTCCGCCGAGGCGGTCACGCGACTCTAGGATGACGATTTTCTTGGAGGGGAATCGGCGGCGGAATTCTGCAGCAGCACCGATTCCTGATAGGCCTGCACCCACGATTAGTACATCCAGAGTATCGCTAGACATCGTTGCTCCATAGCCGAGGACCACACCTCTGGTACACGAGCGGCAGGATAACAGCACCGGGCTGGCGGGTTATCATGGTCGCCGTCCGCACGGGTTGCGGCGAGGACGTGGCATGCGGTCGATGCTGTTTGTTCCCGGAGACCGGTCGGAGCGTTTCGAAAAAGCGGAGGCAAGCGGGGCGGATGCGGTCATCCTCGACCTCGAAGATGCCCTGGCAGCTTCAGAGAGACCCAAAGCTCGCGAGGCCATCGCCACTCACCTACGCCGCTCCTCTCGCCCTGTGCCGCTTTGGGTGCGTATCAACCCCATCGACAGCGCCGATGCTCTTATTGATCTCGCGGCAGTGGTCTCGGCGCGACCCGATGGACTGCTGTTGCCGAAGGCTCGAGACGGCCGGGATGTTCTTCGGCTCGACCACTGGCTCGAGGCGCTTGAGGCGGCTCACGGTCTTACCGCAGGCAGTATCAAAATTATTCCGATGATCACCGAGACGGCGGCAGCGATGCTGCAGCTTGCCTCGTTCGTGCCAACACCTGCGCGAGTGGTTGCCATGACCTGGGGTGCAGAAGATCTCGCCACAGAGCTCGGTGCCGCTGTAAGTCGCGACGACACGGGTCGACACAACATGCCCTATCAGATGGCAAGCGCAGGCTGTCTCTTTACTGCAGCGGCGGCTGGCGTCAGCGCCATCGATACCGTTGACACCGAGATTGAAGATTTCGCGGCCGTCGAGCGGCGCGCGCGTAGCTCTCGTCGTGATGGTTATGTGGCAAAGCTAGCGATCCATCCTGCGCAGATTCCCGCGCTGCATGTCGCATTTACACCGACCGCGGCTGAGGTGGCGCATGCCGAGGCGGTGCTCGCCGCATTCTCGAACTCTCCCGGAGTGGGTGCATTCCGTATCGACGGCAAGCTTGTCGATCGTCCGCATCTCCTGCAGGCCGAACGAGTGCTAGCGGCGGCGCGCCGCCGATGAGCCACGAGCGTTCCATTTTTCGCGGTAACAAACAGTCTTTGCCTGCGAAATCTTGCGCGGTTTGCGGCCGTCCTATGACTTGGGGGAAGTCTTGGGCCAGAAACTGGGGTAGCGTGAAGTACTGCTCAGAGCGCTGTCGTCGTGACAGCAAGTCAGCTCAGGTCAAAAAATGAAAACGTGCATCGCTTGGTTCCGTAACGACCCGCGTCTTCACGATAATCGCATGCTCAGACGGGCAATCGAGTGGGGTCATCGGCTGCTTTGCGTGTACATCCACGATTCGAAACACGATGAATACACCCGTTGGGGTTTTCCGCGGATGGGCCGCCATCGCCGTATTTTTTTAGCCGATACGCTTCGGGATCTTGACGCCGCGTTGACCCGACTTGGTCATCGTCTTTGGCTCGGGTACGGTCGGCCAAGTGAGGTGTTGCCGAGGCTCTCGCAGACACTCGGCGCGACGAGTATCGTCTGCGAGCGCATTGCTGCACCCGAGGAGGAGCAAGACGTCGGTAAGGTGCGGGCGGCGGGAGTCGACGTACAGGCTATTTGGCAATCGAGTCTGCTTGATCCTGACAATCTCTCGTTCGATGTCTCATCGCTGCCGCAGGTATTCTCGGCGTTCCGTAAGCGCGTCGAGGCGGAGGGCATACAGCCGCCTCGCGCTGAGCCTGCGCCGAGCGAATTGCCGGTGCCGATTACTGCCCTGCCGGAATGGATAAGAATAGATCAAATATTGAATGGAGTCACGGCGGCGTCCGATGAACGGTCGTCGTTTCCTTACGGGCAACCAAAGTGCCGCGGTGGCAAGTCCGCGGCGCTTGCACATGTGGCGCGTTATTTTTCGGGGGCGGCCGCGCAGCGATACAAAGAGACTCGGAATGGCCTGATCGGTATCGACCACTCGACCAAGTTCTCTCCTTGGCTTGCCACCGGATCGCTCTCGCCGCGCACTCTGTTTGGGGCCTTGAAGTCGCACGAGGCGGCCTGGGGTGCGAACGAGAGCACGTACTGGATTTGGTTCGAATTACTCTGGCGCGACTACTTTGAGATTTCTACACCTGCAACACGGCTCGTGTCTCTACCGCGCGACCGGGCTCACTCAACAGTCGACGCCTCCGCACGATGACGTGCGTTTCGCAGCCTGGTGTGCGGGGCGTAGCGGAGAGCCCTTCAATGACTCTGGTATGCGGGAGCTTGCGGCGACGGGTTACCTGTCCAATCGACTTCGGCAGAATGTTGCAAGTTGGCTCGTGAATGATTTGCGCTGTGATTACCGGGCCGGTGCAGCATGGTTCGAATCACAACTTGTCGATCACGATCCTTGCAGTAATCAGGGGAATTGGCTTTACCTCGCCGGGCGTGGGACCGACCCGCGCGACGGGCGTCGTTTCGACCCGGAGCCGCAAGCCCGCATGTATGACCCCCACGGGGCCTATCGGCTCTTGTGGAATCTGGGCGACTGAGTAATTCTCGCGCCCCTCAGGAGACTTACGATGTCTGTGTCAGAACAGGAACTCGTGATTCGTTCGCCCATCGACGGTCAGGAGCTCGGTCGTGCCCCGATCACGTCGCTCAATGATATCCCGTCGGTTATCGCACGCGCGCGGTCCGCCTTCGAAGCCTGGCGTATGGTCCCTGCGCCGCGACGAGGCGAGCTTATTCGCCTGCTCGGCGAGGAGCTGCGTCGCGACAAAGAGTCTCTCGCAGCGCTCGTGACCGCCGAGACAGGCAAGATCGCTTCCGAGGGTCTCGGCGAAGTTCAGGAGATGATTGACATCTGCGATTTTGCCGTTGGCTTATCTCGTCAGCTCTACGGTCTTACCATTGCATCGGAACGTCCGGGCCATCGCATGATGGAGACTTGGCACCCGATGGGTCCATGCGCCGTGATCTCGGCGTTCAACTTTCCCGTAGCTGTGTGGTGCTGGAATGCCGCGCTCGCGCTCGTTTGCGGTAATCCGGTCATCTGGAAGCCTTCGGAAAAAACACCGCTCACAGCGCTCGCGACCACCCGCATCGTCGAGCGAGTGCTTAAGCGTTTCGGTAGCGACGCTCCGGAAGGTCTAATTCAGTGCTTGATCGGTGGGTCTGAAATCGGTGAGGTGCTCGTCGACTCGCGCGATGTGCCCATCGTCTCAGCGACGGGTTCGACTCGCATGGGCCGTACCGTCGGACCGCGCGTGGCGTCGCGCTTCGGACGCATTATTCTCGAGCTTGGCGGCAATAGTGCCATGATCGTCGGCCCGACGGCCGACCTTGATCTGGCCGTGCGAGCCATCGTCTTTTCTGCTGTAGGGACTTCTGGGCAGCGTTGTACCACCCTGCGACGCCTGATCGTCCATCACAGCCGGCGCACCGAGTTGCTCGCGCGACTTAAGAAAGCCTACGGCAGCCTCTCAATTGGCGATCCGCGCGAAATGGACGTGCTCGTCGGTCCCCTCATCGATGCCGATGCCGTTGCGCATATGCACGACGTCATCGAAAAAGCGCGTGCAGAGGGTGGGGTGGTATTTGGCGGCGGACGTCGCAGTAGCGGAGTACCGGCGGGCGGTCATTACGTCGAGCCGGCTATTGTCGAAATGCCGAAACAAACCGCAACGGTTCGTGAAGAAACGTTCGCGCCCATTCTTTATGTGCTCGGATACGAGACGCTCGCTGAAGCGATTGCCATTCAAAACGACGTGCCGCAGGGCTTGTCGTCCTGCATCTTCACAAATGACCTTCTCGAGGCCGAGACCTTCCTCTCGGTTGCGGGCTCCGATTGCGGGATCGCGAACGTCAACATCGGTCCTTCGGGTGCCGAGATCGGCGGCGCATTCGGTGGTGAGAAAGATACGGGTGGCGGTCGCGAAAGCGGCTCCGACTCATGGCGTGGCTATATGCGCCGGCAGACGGCGACGGTTAATTATTCCGACAAACTCCCGCTCGCCCAAGGCGTCAGCTTCGAGATCTGATCCATGAAATTCGAGAAAATCGCAGTGCTGGGGCTCGGGAAGATAGGGTACCTCGCGGCAGAGCTTCTGCGCAGCGCGGGTTTTACGGTGACCGCCATCGATACTAGGGCAATCGCCAATAAAGAATTCGTGGTCCAAAGCGCCGACGTTACAGATCCCGTAGCGTTACGCCGGGCATTAAAAGATCAGCAGGCAGTATTGTCCTGTCTGCCATATGCCCTAAACACAGGAGTGTCCTCGATTGCCCACGAACTTGGCATTCATTACTTCGACCTCACCGAGGACGTGCCGACCACTAACCACATTCGCGAGCTGTCAGAGACGAGTCGAGGGCTCATGGCGCCTCAGTGCGGTCTCGCGCCCGGCTTCATCGGTATTGTCGGGGCCAACCTCGCCGCGGGTTTCGAGCGCGTGCGCTCCATTCGCTTGCGGGTCGGTGCCCTGCCGCAAAACCCGATAGGCTTACTTGGTTATGCGTTTAACTGGTCGCCCGAAGGCGTCGTCAACGAATATCTCAATGATTGCGAAGTCATCGAAGAGGGCGTTCGGAAAATGGTGTCTGCTATGGAGTGGATCGAAACTGTCTACATCGATGGCGTGCAGCTTGAGGCGTTTACCACCTCGGGTGGCCTTGGCACCATGTGCGAAACGTTCGCTGGGCGGGTTGAAAATCTCGATTACAAAACCATGCGCTATCCGGGGCATGTTCAACTCATGAATTTCTTCTTTCATGAGCTGCTTATGCGCGAGAAGCGCGAGCTTGCGGGGCAAATTCTCTCGAACGCCAAACCACCTGTCGACGCCGACGTGGTGTACGTGCACGCCTCGGCAGAGGGGTGGAGCGATGGACGGCTGCAACGAAAGGAGTTCGTCCGCAGCTATTACCCGATCCAAGTGGCGGGGCGCTCGCGCACCGCGATTGCCTGGACAACCTCGGCCTCCGTCACCGCCGTCATCGAAATGGTTCGAAACGGCAGTCTGCCGGACCGCGGATTCCTCCGACAAGAGGACATCAGGCTCGATTCGTTCTTGGCTACGCGAACCGGTAGCCTCTACACGTCAGTACGGCCAACGCTTTGATGGTAAAACACGTTAACGGTACGTAATGAGCATTCGTGGATTTGCTTGCGCCTCGAGGTGAGGCACAGCATTAAATACCTCAAGGCTGTGACGCGAGGCACCGAATCGGACGCGTGTGATCGACGCATTAAATACCAACCAAGAGAGTCGCAAACAGGCTTCATCGTTGAGTTCGAGGACGTGCCCAACCGCTGCACCGATCACGCCTGCAGACGTGCAGACCGCCGCCTCTTTAGATCTTCCCGCCTCCCGCATGATCTGCTCAAGTCCCGCGGTAACCCGAGAGCGAAAGTCACGCCAACGTTCGACTCCTGGTCTATCAAGAGTGCCGGCCACCCACTGACGACACACTTCTTCGAGACGCCTTTGAAACGCGCGCGCATCTGGTGGTCCCGGATCTCGCAGCGCCGATAGCGGAATGCCCTTGATCTCGGCGTGGACTTTAAAGAGGACGGGGGCGTCGTACTCGTCGAATGCAGCGTATTCTCTTACCGCATCGTTAGCGGGCGATGCGAGAATGGCGGCTGTCGCTCGCTGTCTTTTGAGCCTGCCGCTGACAATGGTATCGAGCCGCTGACCCGTACGTTCGTAGTGATCGCGAAGGTAATGGATCTGTTGTTCGCCGAGGCTCGAGAGTCGGTCGTAGTCGTTGGCGCCGAAAGAGGCTTGTCCGTGCCTGATGAGATGGAGGGTACTCAAAAGACCCTCAGAGTATTCGCGCCTACGGACTCCATTGAGTAGCGATTGTACGCCGCGTAACATCCCGCTTGCATGTCTCACCCTGAGGAATCCGCACTTCAACCTTCTTGGTGGGTGCGGGCTCTCGCCGCTTTGCCCCTTGGGGTGCTTCACGGGCTTTCTCGCATCTTGGCTTTTTTGGCGTCGTCTGTCCTCCCCTATAAGCCGGCAGTCATTAGGCAGAGCCTCGCCTTGGCCTTTCCAGATAAGACATCCGCTGAAATCAAAGCGATCCGTCGCGAGTTTTATCGAAGTTACGGCGACGTGATGGTCGAGATAGTCAAATCCGCCTCGATGACCGAGCGTGAGTTCGACGACCGTATGCAGTTTACTAACTTCGAGATTGTTCGCGAGGCAATCTCGTCGGGAACACCAGCCGTTCTACTCGCCGGACATCAATGCAATTGGGAGTGGTTATTACTTGGCATGTCGAAGCGTCTAAATTTTCCAGTGGATACCGCCTACAAGCCGCTCAAGAGCGCGACGGCCGATCGTGAGATGCGCGCGCTTCGCAGTCGATTCGGAGCGCGAATGATTCCGATCGATCGTATGACACGCGATATTCTCGTGCGACGAAGGGTGCCTCGACTCATCGTGCTTGCAGCCGATCAGGAACCTGTCGCGAGCGACCGGCGTCACTGGACGCAGTTTCTCAATCGCGATACCGCGTTTTTCATGGGTGGAGACGTGTTGGCAAGTAGTCTAAATTACCCCGTTTTTTTTGCGACTATATGTCGAACGGGGCGAGGTCGTTACTCGGCAAGCTTCGAGCTTATGCGTGCCAAAAACGAGGTTCTGGTACTAGGGGAACTCACGGAGCGCTTCGCGAGGCGGGTGGAGCGACAAATACACGAAAGTCCTGCCGATTGGCCGTGGTCGCACAAGCGCTGGCGACTCAGACGAACTTAAACGAAAATCACCGACCACGAACAGACGAACCCGCGAGAGGTCGCTGGTTTGGGAAGTCATCTGCTCTTCGAGGTGGCCATTTTTAACTTAAAACGGCAGACCGTGAGCTGATCCAGTCATGGTTAGAAGCATGGGGAAAGACAGCAGAAAATTGACGCGTGAAGTGAGAGTGGCCGTTCGACGAGCCTTCGCCTTCTCTTCATCGGTAGCTGTGATAATGCCAATCACTTTTTTCTGGTTTGGCCAGATTAGAACCCAGACGTTGAATAGCATGATGCTGCCGAGCCAAACGCCGATTCCGATGACGACGCTGCCCTCACGCAGCATGAAAGCATCCAAGAATCGACCGCCGAGCAACCATGCGCCCGTAAGCCATGTGGCTAGCGCCATCCAGCGGAACCAGAGCAAGGCGCGCGGAGCGACATATTTGACGATGCCTGCGCCGCCAGGTCCACCATGGTCGGCATTAGCTGCTGCCAGAGCCGGAATTTGGGCGACATTGAAGTAGTAAAGTAGGCCGATCCAGAAGATGCCGGTGACGGCGTGAAGCCAGCGACTGAGGCCTGCGTTGTTGAATTCACCGCCCGGTGTTCCAGGCAGCAGTATCACGACGATGGCGAAAAGAACGCCGAGTGAGATGGTTAAACCGACATTGTCCAAGGGGTTTTTCATTTGGTTTAGGGTTCCCAAAGGTGTTTAAACGAATGAGTTTGAAGAATAGGGGATGAGCCCCCATAATTCAATGTGTCGGCCTCGGTCGGGCATCCTAAGGATGGGGTGAGTGATGGGGGATGCTTTTTTAGAAGCTCGTCGGGATCGACCGATGTCGCCATGCATCAGTGTTTGTGCGCTTGACCACTCTGGTTATTGCTCCGGCTGTTTCCGTACGCGCGATGAGATCGCGAGCTGGATTAGAATGTCGGCAGGGCAGCAATGGGATCTGCTTCGAGAGCTTAATCGGCGACGTTTGGCGCGATTGTCGCAACATAAGTTTTGAACGAGGTTGCTCGAGATGGATGTTACTGAACGAATTAAGGCTCAATTGGCGACAGCGCCCGTTGTACTCTTCATGAAGGGCACGCCGGATTTCCCGCAGTGCGGATTTTCAGCCCAGACTGCCGGAGTCTTACGCGCTTGCGGGGCTAATTTTCATCACGTTAACATCTTTGAAGATTCCGAGCTGCGCGAAGCGCTCAAGCGCTACTCGAATTGGCCGACCTATCCTCAGCTTTACGTCAAAGGTGAGCTGATCGGCGGCTGCGACATCGCTCTTGAGATGTTTCACAGCGGTGAGCTTAAGACCATGCTCGATAAGGCAACTGCGATCGCCTGACTCTTAGGAGCTGTTGTCGTTGGCGACGGGGGAGATCAGGCCGGCCTCGCCATTGGGCTCGTCGTGCCATCCCATCGCTTTTGCACGCTGTTCAGCAGCCAGAAAGCTCGGCTGACAGTCGTTGCACACCTTGCAAAAAATATCTGCGGTGCGTTCCGCATCGTAAGCAGCCGCATGCGCCTGAGAGGAGTCCCAGTCGAGCCCGATGGCGAGTACTGCCTTCGCGAGCACGGTTTGACCGAGCGCGGCACCGGCCAAAGAAACCGTATCGAAACTCGAGAACGGATGAAAAGGATTTCTTTTTATTTCGGTTCGTGCAACGGCAGCATTTAGAAATCCGAGATCAAAAGAGGCATTGTGGCCGACGAGGATGGCACGCTTGCAGCTGTGACGACGCGCGGCTTCCCGTACTTCTTTAAAAATCCGCGTGAGTGCGTCCATTTCGTCGATTGCCGGGCGCAGTGGATGAAAGGGGTCGATACCCGTTACCGCAAGCGATGCCGTTTCAATGTTTGAACCTTCGAATGGCTTGACGTGATAGGAGTGAGTCTCGCCGCGGGTCAGCAGTCCCTCGGGGGTGATCTCGATCAGTACCGCCGCAATTTCGAGCAGGGCATCCTTTCCGGAGTTAAGTCCGCCGGTCTCGACATCGATCACGACCGGTAAGAATCCACGAAATCGACGAGCGAGGCCGGGCATGAAGTTACTCACGCCGAGATCATTCGCCAACGTAGCTTTTCGTTAGATCGCATGGGAATCACGATATCACCGTCGAAGGCGTAAGCGCGAGGAATGCTCCACTCGTCGCGGCGCAGGGTCACGGTACCTTCGTTACGTGGCACCTCGTAAAAATCTGGACCGAACAGCGCGGCAAACCCCTCAAGCCGGTCGAGCGCACCCGCCTCCTCGAACACCTCAGCGTAGATTTCGAGTGCAGCATGAGCGGAGTACATACCGGCACAGCCGCAAGATGATTCTTTGCTGCCTCGTGCATGCGGAGCACTATCGGTGCCGAGGAAAAATCGTGAATTCCCGCCCGTTGCAGCTTCAATTAGGGCCCGTCGATCAAGCTCAGTCTTGAGAACCGGCAAACAGTAGAAGTGCGGTCTGATACCTCCACGAAAAATTTCGTTACGGTTGTAGGTAAGATGTTGCGGGGTGATCGTGGCGGCAACACCCGCGCGTGCACCTGAGATAAAATCGACGGCCGCACGCGTCGTGATATGCTCGAGGACCACCTTGAGTTTCGGGTGTCGTTCGACGAGCGGTGCCAGTACCTCGTCGATGAACTGCGCCTCGCGATCGAAGATATCGATATGCTCGTGCGTCACCTCGCCGTGAACCTGTAAGACAACGCCGAGTTCGGCCATGCGGGCGAGCACGTTATCAATATGACGGACGTCAGTGACGCCAGCATCGGAGTGCGTGGTCGCTCCAGCTGGATACAGTTTGCAGCCAGCGATGAAGCCTGCTGCCTTCGCGCGATCGATTTCTTCGACGGGCATGTTGTCGAAGAGGTAGAGCGTCATAAAAGGTTCAAAATCGCTCCCCGCCGGGCGCGCAGCACGAATCCGGTTTCGATAGGCCGTTGCGAGCGCTACGGTAGTCACCGGCGGCTTGAGATTTGGCATTACGATGGCTCGGCCAAATTGCCGAGCCGTGTGCGGGAGGACCGAGGCTAGCGCCTTGCCGTCACGCAAATGCACATGCCAGTCGTCGGGGCGACGAAGGGTGAGTTCCGGGATCATCCGGCCGTCGATGCTAGCACACGGTGAACGCTCTCCTTAGAATGGCTCCAACAAGTTAACATACGGTTTTCGCGAAGCACGGAAGGCAGGACCGGGGTATGTCCGAAAGTCCGAGGGCTGATATCGATCCAGGGGAGACTCGGGAGTGGCTGGAGTCGATCGACTCCGTATTGAAGGCGCACGGTCCAGAGCGCGCCCATTTTTTGTTGGAGTGCCTCATCGACTACACGCGTCGGTCAGGCGCGTATCTGCCATTCAAACCGAACACGGCGTATCTCAATACGATCTCGACGGGCCAGCAGACGGAGTATCCTGGTAGTCGCGAACTTGAGCGGCGCATCGAGGCGTACATCCGCTGGAATGCGATGGCGATGGTCGTGCAGGCGAACCGTATCTCCTCCGAGTACGGCGGGCACATTGCCACCTACGCATCCGCCGCAACACTATATGAAGTCGGTTTTAATCATTTTTGGCGAGCTCCCACTTCGGAGCATCCGGGTGACATGGTGTTTATCCAAGGTCACGCCTCTCCCGGCATTTACGCGCGGGCGTATCTTGAGGGACGTTTGACCGAGGAGCAGCTGCGACACTTCCGACAGGAAGTCGTCGGTGATGGACTCTCGTCGTACCCGCATCCGTGGCTGATGCCAGACTTTTGGCAGTTCCCGACGGTATCGATGGGGCTTGGTCCGATGCAGGCGATTTTCCAAGCGCGCTTTCAGCGGTACCTTGAGCATCGTGGTCTCGTTGCGCCCTCAGACCGAAAAGTTTGGGCGTTCCTCGGTGATGGCGAGATGGATGAGCCAGAGTCAATGGGCGCGCTCACGATGCCGGTGCGTGAAAAGCTCGAAAATCTGGTGTTCGTGATCAACTGCAATTTGCAACGGCTCGATGGTCCTGTGCGCGGCAACGGAAAAATTATCCAAGAGCTCGAGGCGGCTTTCTTAGGTGCAGGCTGGAATGTCATTAAGGTGCTTTGGGGATCGCGTTGGGATCCGCTTCTCTCAAAGGATAACCTCGGCTTGTTGCGTCGTGTCATGGAGGAGAGCGTCGACGGCGAGTACCAAAACTTTAAGGCGAAAGGGGGTGCGTATACGCGCGAGAGTTTCTTTGGGAAGTTCCCCGAACTGAGAGCGATGGTCGCTAATATGTCGGATGAAGAAATTTGGCGCCTTAATCGCGGCGGCCATGATCCGCGCAAAGTGTTTGCAGCGTATGCCGCCGCGATGCAGCACAAGGGTCAGCCTACGGTTATTCTCGCGAAAACCGTCAAAGGTTTCGGTATGGGTAAAGCCGGTGAAGGCCAGATGGTCACCCATCAGCAGAAAAAACTTTCTGATGATGATCTGCGTGACTTTCGTGATCGGTTTAACATTCCGATATCAGACGAAGAAATCGCCCGGCTGCCATTCTACAAGCCACCAGAGGACAGCGAAGAGTTGCGTTATCTTCGTTCACGTCGCGTATCGCTTGGGGGATATTTGCCCGCGCGTTGTCGCACGGCAGTGCCGCTCGGGATACCGCCGCTCGAGGCTTTTAAGCCGCTTCTCGAGAGTAGTGAAGGCCGTCAGATCTCAACGACTATGGCCGTTGTACGGTTGCTGACGATGCTTCTAAAGGATAAGCAAGTCGGTAAGTATGTCGTCCCCATCGTGCCCGACGAGGCGCGCACCTTCGGCATGGAGGGTTTGTTCCGGCAGGTTGGCATTTACTCGTCGGTGGGTCAGCTTTACACACCGCAGGATGCGGATCAGCTGATGTCTTACCGCGAGGACAAGAAGGGCCAAATTCTCGAGGAAGGTATAAATGAGGCGGGGGCTATGTGCTCGTGGATGGCTGCCGGCACGGCCTACGCTAATCACGGCGTCAACATGATACCGTTCTACATCTTCTATTCGATGTTCGGCTTCCAGCGCGTCGGCGATTTTATTTGGGCGGCAGGCGACATGCAGACGCGTGGCTTCTTGCTCGGCGCGACCGCGGGTCGTACTACGCTCGCGGGCGAGGGCTTGCAGCATCAAGATGGTCACAGTCAGTTGCTCGCCACGACGGTACCGAACTGTCGATCGTATGATCCGACGTTCGCCTATGAAATCGCCGTAATTATACAGGATGGTATGCGCCGCATGTATGACGAGAGCGAGGCTGTGTTCTATTACGTCACGGTGATGAACGAAAATTACGCGATGCCGGCTATGCCGGAAGGAGTGACAGAGGGCATTATCAAAGGTCTCTACAAGTACTCTTCAGTTACACTAAATAGCGAAACTCAGCCGAAGAATAAGCCTAAGGCGACCTTGCTGGGCTCCGGAACCATTTTGTGTGAGGTCATTAAAGCTGCTGAGCAGTTGGCGGCCGACTACGGCATCGAGAGCGAGGTGTTATCGGCACCTAGCTGGAACGAGTTACGACGTGATGCGCTCGAGAGCGAGCGCTGGAACCTCTTGCATCCGGGCGAGACGCCACGTAGACCTTACGTCGCCACAACTTTGGCGAATTTTAAGGGACCGTTCATTGCGGCGAGCGACTACGTCCGTAACGTACCGGATCAGATCCGCCAATGGGTACCGGGGCGTTACGTGGTGCTCGGTACTGATGGCTATGGTCGTTCGGATGCTCGAGGGGCTCTTCGTCACCACTTCGAGGTCGATTGTCGGTTCATCGTGTTAGCAACGCTGCGTGCGCTCGCCGATGAAGGCCAGATCGCCATGGAAGTGGTTGAGCGGACGATTGTCACGCTCGGCATCAATCCCGAAAAACCCGATCCGCTTGTTAGCTGACGTCTTCAAAGATCATGGCACTTAAAGAAATCCGCATTCCCGATTTGGGTTCTTTTAAGGATGTTATGGTCATCGAATTGCTCGTTCAGCCGGGCGATTTTCTAGAAGTCAATACTCCCATCGCCACACTCGAAACCGAGAAGGCGACGATAGATTTGCCTGCGCCATCGGCGGGTATACTTAAGTCGCTGCACATCGAGCGTGGCGCGAAGGTGAACTCAAGCGATCTGGTTGGGATGTTCGAGGTCGATGAGGCGGCCGCCGTTGCCGAACCTGCGGTACCCGCCGCGTCCGTGCCGCCGGTAGCTGCAACGATGCGGGATGCGCCATTACTGCCGGAGCCGGTAACAGCACCTGCCCCAATTCTTGGTGCGCACACCGATCTCGCGCCCATTCAAGATGCGACAGTTCCGCGGGTGCATGCCGGTCCCTCGGTACGTCGCTTCGCTCGCGAGCTCGGCGTTGATCTTAGTCGCGTACAGGGTTCCGGGCTCAAGAGTCGTATCACGCACGATGATGTCAAAGCTTGGGTGAAGCAGGTGTTTCAGGGTGGACTTCAGGTGGCGGTGCCCGCACTTCCGAAGATTCCATTCGTTGATTATTCGGCGTTCGGTGCTATCGACATCCAGCCGCTCAGCAGAGTGCGTCGTATTTCGGGGTCGCGTCTTCATGCGTCGTGGGTCAATATCCCCCACGTCACGCAGTTCGATGAGGTGGACATTACGGTACTTGAGACGCGACGTCAGGCACTGAAGGCAGAGACCCTAGCGCGGGGGATCAAGCTCACGTTGCTTGCATTTATCGTTGTAGCCTGTGCGCGTGCGCTGAAGCAGTTTCCGAACTTTAACGCCTCGCTCGACGAGACAGCGCAAAAGCTCGTATTAAAAAAATTCTGTCATATTGGTTTTGCTGCAGATACGCCAACCGGTTTACTCGTTCCGGTCATCAGTGATGCCGACCGGAAAGATCTCTTCACGATCGCGCGTGATCTCACTGCGCTTTCCGAGCGGGCGCGTCTCGGCAAGCTCTCTGGAGCAGACATGCAGGGAGGCTGCTTTACCGTCTCGAGTCTAGGCGGCATCGGTGGCACCGCCTTCACACCGATCATCAACGCGCCCGAAGTCGCCATTCTGGGCGTATCGCGTTCTGTGATGAAGCCGGTTTGGCAAGATGGCGCATTCGTTCCGCGACTGATACTGCCGCTATCGCTCTCCTTTGATCATCGTGTCATCGATGGAGCAGAGGGTGTTCGATTTACGAGCTGGCTCTCCGAAACCTTGGGTAGGCCTGAGGCGCTCGTTTGATGAGGATCATTGATATTGTCGTTCCCGATGTCGGGAATTTCGCTGAGGTGCTGGTCATCGACGTGCTCGTCAAGCCAGGCGATACCGCCGAGGCTGAGGCGGCGCTCATCACAATTGAGACCGACAAGACGTCGATGGATGTACCGACGCCAGTGGGCGGTCGCCTGACGGAGATCCTCGTTTCCAAAGGCGCGAAGGTCTCCAAGGGCACGGTGATCGCTCGTATTGAGACCGAGGTGGTCGTCGCAGTCGCGGCCGTTTTAGCGGCCCCTGCTGCCCCCGCCGTCCCTGCGACCACCGCCGCCGCCGCTACGTCAACCACCGAGATGAAACTCGTACCCGACGTCTCTAAACATACGCAGGTGCTCGTGCTCGGCGCCGGCCCTGGCGGTTACACAGCCGCATTCCGCGCCGCCGATCTTGGCCTTGGGGTCACGCTCGTCGAGCGCTGGCCGACGCTGGGTGGCGTCTGTCTGAACGTCGGCTGCATTCCATCGAAGGCCTTACTACATGCTGCCAAAGTCATCGATGAGGCGGCCTCGATGACTGCTCACGGCATCGACTTCGGCACGCCCAAAATTGATAATAACAAACTGCGCAACTGGAAGGATGGCGTCGTCAAAAAACTCACTGGCGGCCTCAAGACGCTTGCCGAGCAACGCAAAGTGTCGGTTATGCGGGGTGTCGGCCGTTTCGCTGCGCCACATGTCATCGAAATTACAGGCGACGATGGCGTAAGTCGTATCAGTTTCGACTACTGCATCATTGCTGCCGGCTCGGAGCCGGTACGATTGCCGTTCGTGCCGCAGGACCCACGGGTGATGGACTCGACCGATGCGCTCGAGCTGCGTGACATGCCGAAACGTTTGCTCGTCATCGGCGGCGGTATCATCGGCCTTGAGATGGGTTGCGTATACGACGCGCTTGGCACCCGCGTTAGCGTAGTCGAGGTAATGAAACAACTAATGCCAGGCGCCGACCCTGATCTCGTGAAGCCTCTCGAGAAGCGCCTGCGCAAGAGTTACGAGCGAGTCATGCTCGGCGTTAAGGTCAAAGCGGTCTCTGCGCTGACTGAGGGCTTGAGAGTCGAGTTTGAAGGCGAGGGTACGCCTGAGCCGCAGTTGTATGACCGTTTACTCGTCGCCGTCGGCCGTAAACCGAACGGTGCGCTGATCGATGCCAACAAGGCAGGCGTCGTGGTCGATGAGCATGGTTTCATACGCGTCGATCATCAAATGCGTACCAATGTTCCCCATATCTTTGCGATCGGCGATCTCGTGGGACAGCCGATGCTCGCGCACAAGGCAACGCACGAGGGTAAGGTCGCCGCCGAGGTTATCGCAGGTGAGAGGCGCATTTTTGATGCCCGAGTCATTCCCTCAGTTGCCTACACCGACCCCGAGGTGGCCTGGGTCGGTCTCACCGAAGCCGAGGCGAAGGCCAAAGGCGTCGCTGTTCAGAAAGGCTTGTTTCCTTGGGCAGCAAGCGGTCGTTCGCTCGCACAGGGACGCGACGAAGGATTTACTAAGTTACTGTTCGACCCGGAGAGTCGTCGAGTCATCGGAGGCGGCATCGTGGGTCCAAATGCTGGTGAACTCATCGGCGAGATTGCTCTCGCCATCGAGATGGGCGCTGACGCCGCAGATGTTCGCCTCACGATACATCCGCATCCAACGTTATCGGAGTCGATCGCTTTCTCGGCTGAAGCCTTCGAAGGTACGCTTACTGATCTTTACGTCCCAAAGCGGAGGTAACAAGACGCTCGAGATCCTCGAGGTAGGCACGCTCGTCGGGTAAGCGTCCGGCACGCTGAGCCTCCCAAAGTGCTTTTCCGAGTGCCTCCATCATGTGATGTTCGGTATCGTGGGCATCACTGCGGGCAGAAAGCGTTGTATGGATACGCGCTATACCCTGCGGGCGATTCATTGATACCTGCTCTCGCAGTGCCAGATGCATCGACAGATGAAGGAATGGATTGGTCCGATCGCTTTGAGATGTGAACTCTGCCTGTAATGCGTCATCGCCCCGCTCGAGCCAGGCGTGGTATTCCGGGTGTTCGCGGATCAAATCGGCGAGCTGCGTCTCGAGTGCCGTGAGTAATGCGCCGGTCTGGACTTTTTTGAGGGCTGCGAGCCAACCACGTCGCAGCGACTCTCGGGAGTTATTAAAAAGCATCTCAGGAATCCGCCAGAGTCTTACGTTTGAAGCCACATAGATCGACGATCGGACAGACCGGGCAGTTGGGTTTGCGCGCCTTGCATACATAACGGCCGTGCAAGATCAGCCAGTGATGTGCATCTTTCAAAAATTCGGGGGAAATATTTTTGAGAAGTTTTTTTTCCACGGCGAGTACCGTCCGGCCCGGTGCGAGGCCCGTACGATTAGCTACTCTAAAAATATGGGTATCTACCGCCATTGTGGACTCACCGAATGCGGTATTGAGGACCACATTCGCTGTTTTTCGTCCGACACCTGGTAGCGCTTCGAGCGCATCGTGCGTTCGGGGGACTTCGCCACCGTGCCGCTCGATTAGTATTCGACAAGTAGCGAGGATATTTTTAGTTTTTCCTTTATACAGTCCTATCGTCTTGACGAATTTAGTAAGTCTTACTTTCCCGAGCGCTAAGATCATCGACGGTGTATTGGCCACTGGAAACAGCTTACGGGTCACAATATTTACACCTTTATCGGTAGCCTGTGCCGATAAAATCACCGCCACTAGCAATTCGAAGTCGGTACGATACTCGAGCTCCGTTTTTGGATGTGGATTGCGTGCCCGCAGGCGCTCGAACATTAGTTGGCGACTACCGGGTTTCATGAGCCAGGACGAGAGATTCGTTGTTTTCGCTCATCAAGTAATCGTCGACGTTCTGTCTCGTACCGGAGGCGTCGGGTCTGGTGCGAATCAAAACGGTTACGATTACTCGCGGCGGTAGGCTCGGGGGAGAGGGTGTTGAGCACAGCTCTTGGTACAATGCTGATGCAGTCTGCGGGGCAGGGCGCGATACACCGTTCGCAGCCCGTGCAGAGGTCATTGATAACCGTATGCGTTTGTCTTTGCGCGCCGACGATGGCGTCAACCGGACACGGTGGCAGACAGCGTGCGCAGCCGATGCATTTCGTTTCGTCGATGAATGCGACGGTTGCGGGGGCTTCGGTCCCGCAGGTCGTATCGAGCGGCAGGGGATCAACGTCGAGGAGTGTAGCGAGACGGTCGATCGTTGCAGCTCCTCCGGGTGGGCAGCGATTGATGGCTGCTCTGCCCGCGGCGATGGCCTCGGCATAGGGGCGACAGCCCTGATAGCCGCAGCGCGTACACTGGGTCTGCGGCAAAAGCGTGAGGATGCGGTTGGCGTCGGCGCGCATCAGAAGTGGTTTGTCTTAATCTGCTCAGGAAATCTTCATGCCGCCTGCAACGCCATCGTCCGCAGAGAGAAGATACACGCGACCATCCGCACCCGATGCGCATAGCACCATGCCCTCGGATACACCGAAGCGCATTTTGCGTGGTGCGAGATTAGCGATCATGACAACATTACGGCCAACCACACTTTCAGGGGTATACGACTTGCGGATGCCCGAGAAAACGGTGCGGATTTCTCCACCAAGATCGAGTGTGAGCTTGAGTAGCTTGTCGGAGCCGTCGACCGCAACGGCTGCCTTCACATTAGCTACTCGCAGATCGAGTTTGGAAAAATCGTCTAGGGTCACGTGAGTCTCTCCTGCAGTCGCCGTTGTAGTTTCGGCTGCCGTATTCGTAGAGGCGATGAGTTTATTCACAACATTTGGATCGAGTCGTTGCCAGAGTGGTCGGTAGGTTGCAAGCGGTGATCCAAGTAATGGTGCGTCGACTTCGTTAAAGCGCGACAACGGCGCGCCGAGAAATTGTGCGGCGTGGCAAGCCATATCGGGTAGGACCGGCGCGAGGTAAACCATCAGCACGCGGAAAAA
The DNA here is from genome assembly GCA_016874055.1 of Gammaproteobacteria bacterium. Classification (GTDB taxonomy): domain Bacteria; phylum Pseudomonadota; class Gammaproteobacteria; order Steroidobacterales; family Steroidobacteraceae; genus UBA964. Next base: position 23,262 of record VGVG01000008.1, read on the forward strand.
ATTGATACCCTGCGTCGCGACACCGAGAGTCTCGATGGTTTTCGCCGGATCTTTGGCGAGCGTCCAAGGTTTACGGGTGTCGATGAATTTATTAGCGCGGTCGGCGAGCAGCATAATTTCGCGCATGGCTTGTGCGTAATCCAGTTGTTCATAGAGCGCTGCGATGCGTGGCCCCGAGGCCGAAAACTCGGCGTAGAGCGCGGGCTCGGGGAGGGTATCGGAGAGTTTGCCGCCGCTGCGCGCGACGAAACCAGCGCAGCGGCTCGCGATATTCACAAGTTTACCGACGATGTCGGAGTTCACTCGAGCGACGAAATCCTCTAGCGACAAATCGATGTCATCGACGTCTGGACCGAGCTTCGCAGCAAAGTAATATCGTAGGGGTTCGGCGGGCAGTAGCTCAAGATAACGTTTCGCGATGATGAAGGTACCGCGCGACTTCGACATTTTCTGTCCGTCGATTGTGAGAAAGCCGTGAACGTGGATGGCCGTCGGGCGACGTATGCTCGATCCATGTAATACTGCGGGCCAGAAGAGCGTATGGAAATAGCTGATGTCTTTGCCGATGAAATGATGTAGTTCGATTTTGCTGTCGGGCGTGAGGTACGCGTGCATATCGAGTCCGCGACACTCGCACAACGCCTTCAGGCAACCGAGGTAGCCAATCGGCGCATCGAACCAGACATAAAAATATTTGTTGGGATAGCCCGGGATTTCGAAACCAAAGTAAGGCGCATCGCGAGAGATGTCCCAGTCCTGCAGCCCCGCGGCGAACCATTCATCGAGCTTAGCGTATACGGGCTCCTGTAGCGGACCGCTACGGACCCACTCGCGGAGCATCTGCTCGAAGCGGCTTAGCAAAAAGAAAATATGTTCGGACTCGCGCCATAAGGGTTTGGTACCGCTGACCGTCGACTTTGGATCGATGAGATCGGCGGGGGTGTAGATCGCACCGCAGACCTCGCAGCTGTCGCCATACTGGTCGACGGCCTTACAGCGCGGGCAGGTGCCGCGTACGTAACGATCGGGCAGGAATATACCGGCCTTTTCGTCGAAGGGTTGACGAACGTTGCGCGTCGTGATGTGACCGGCCTCCTTGAGGCGACTGAACATGAGATCGGTGAAGTAGCGGTTTTCCGCCGCGTGTGTCGAGTGGAAATGATCATGTCCGATAAGAAAGCCCTGATAGCTTGCGCGGTGTTCTCCGGCGACTCGGGCAATGAGCTCCTCGGGCGTGATGCCCTCCGACTGCGCCTTGATCATGATCGGCGTGCCGTGGGCGTCCTCGGCGCAAACGTACAGACAGTCGTGGCCCTGCATGCGTTGGAAGCGCACCCAGATGTCGGTCTGCACGGCCTCGATGATATGACCAAGATGCAGGGGGCCGTTGGCGTAGGGTAGGGCGCTGGTAACGAGGATCTTACGGGACATCGGAAAATTATCGCATAGCGCACCGCCTCGCCGATGCGCGAGCGGCTAGAATTGAGGCATGACCCAAACACTCGATCGGGCGGCGCTTGAAGCCGAAATCGGGCGCTATTTCGAGCCTAATTTGCGCCAGACCCTTGCCGAGGCTCGGGCGATCCGCTCCCTTGAGACGAGCTCGTCTGAGATTCGCGTTACGCTCGAGCTCGGGCTGCCGGTGAGGGACTATCGCGATGAACTCACAGCACAGCTGCGGCGCCACCTCGATGAGGCAGGCCTTGCGCCGTTGGCGTTGAAGCTGCACCTTCAATCGAACATTACCTCGCATTCCGTTCAGCGCGGTCTCACGCCGATCAGGGGCATCAAAAATATAGTGGCCGTGGCCTCCGGTAAGGGCGGCGTCGGCAAGAGCACCATAGCCGTCAATCTGGCCCTTGCGTGGGCGGCGCAAGGTGCTCGAGTGGGTCTGCTCGATGCCGACATCTACGGTCCGAGCCAACCGATAATGCTCGGGCTGCAGGGCGAGCGACCGTCGTCGCGCGATGGCAAGCGACTCATTCCGCTCAGCGCGCATGGCATCGTCACGATGTCTATCGGTTTTTTGGTTGACGTCGAGCAGCCGATGGTGTGGCGCGGTCCCATGGTCACATCGGCACTCAACCAATTATTGGCCGATACCGATTGGGGTGAGCTCGATTACCTCGTGGTCGACATGCCGCCTGGGACAGGCGACATCCAGCTCACGCTGTCGCAGCGAGTGCCCGTCGCAGGGGCTGTGATCGTCACCACGCCGCAAGACATTGCACTTGCCGATGCGCGAAAAGGTCTCCGAATGTTCGAGAAGGTCAACGTACCCGTGCTTGGTATCGTTGAGAATATGGGACTACACATCTGTGCTAATTGCGGTCACACCGAGCATATCTTTGGCGCTGGAGGCGGTGAGCGCATGGCCGTACAATACGGCGTGAAGCTGTTAGGTTCGCTTCCGCTTGATGGGCGGATTCGCGAGGATACCGATGGCGGTAAGCCGAGCGTTGCTGCAGACCCTGCAAGCGCTCGCGCCCAGGCGTATTTTAATCTCGCCCGGCGTACAGCCGGCGAACTTGCTCGGCGAGATAAAGACCGCAGCGCCGCTTTTCCAAAAATTATCGTTGAGGATACATGAGTATCAAGTCTGATCACTGGATTCGCCGTATGTCTGACTTGCATGGCATGATTGCACCCTTCGAGCCGGGTCAAGTTCGGACCGCCAATGGCAGTCGCATCGTCTCTTACGGCACGTCGAGCTATGGCTACGACGTCCGCTGCGCGCGTGAATTTAAAATTTTCACGAATATTAACTCGACCATTGTTGATCCAAAAAACTTTGACGAAAAAAGCTTCATCGATGTCGACTCGGACGTGTGCATAATTCCACCTAACTCGTTCGCATTGGCGCGTACCGTGGAGTATTTCCGCATTCCGCGTAACGTGCTTGTCGTGTGCCTCGGCAAGTCCACTTATGCGCGCTGCGGCATCATTGTCAATGTGACGCCCCTAGAGCCCGAATGGGAAGGACATGTCACGCTTGAGTTCTCGAACACTACCACGCTGCCGGCGAAGATCTACGCTAACGAAGGCGTAGCGCAAATGCTGTTCTTCGAGAGCGATGAAGAGTGTTCGACGTCCTACAAAGACCGTGGTGGAAAATATCAGGGTCAGTGCGGCGTCACGCTGCCGCGAACCTAAGCCTCAGATCGCGTGAGCTCAACGACGATAACTTTTAAGATGCATCGACCACTCGACTTTGTCGCCTTTGCGGCGCTCGGCCTGCACCGGCAGATAGCCGAGTGCCGGCGCGTACCAAACCCGGGTTAGTCGACTTGAGTTGGGTCGGTGACTACTCCAGACCACGGTATCGAGTTCGCCGACTGAGGTACGTAATCGGACCGGTTTCTCTGAGATATACACGTATTCCTTAACTTCACCCTTATCGATGAGCCTGTATCCGGTCGGGTTATCGCCACGCGCAAGCGCCTGCATCAAGGCGACCTGCACCGACATCCCATCTTGAAGATTTACCTCGATCGGTAAATCAACACGGGCTTTTTCCGCGACGCCGCGCACGCGCCCGGCATCCCAATCAAACTGCAGTTGTATGTCGCGATCTTTCGCATCCGTACCGTCGTCGGCATTGAATTGAAGCGGTTTAACCTGAGCGTTCTCTAAGGTAAATAGGCTGACTTGCTGAATCTCTCCTGGAAAAGCGAAACGGAAAATATCACGGATCCGGTTTCGCGAGATATAACGCCATCTGCCGCCAATTTCGGGGGTGAGTTCAAGACTGGCTGTCCCCGCTTTCATACCGCGAAAGATAACCTCAAAATTTACACTGAAGGGAGCGAGTGCTGGCTCGGCGGCCGGTACCTGATTGGTGGCCAGTAGACTGGTTATCAACCATACATAAAGAATCCATACATAAAGAATCGTGAGGTTTTTCATCGCGTGCCTAGAAATCCAAATCTTGGACTACCGGTGACTCGAGTCGCCGTCCATCGAGTATCGGATTACCGTTTCGATACTGCAATCGCCCCGTCGCACACCATTCTGCAACCGTCGGGTAGATCACGTGTTCGCAGCATCGGACCCGCGCAGCGAGGCTGAGTTCATCATCGCTCGTCTTGACTACGATGCGAGCCTGGAGCACTGGCGGTCCCCCGTCGAGATCGGCCGTCACGAAGTGTACCGTGGCACCGTGTTCGGTGTCGGCGGCGTTGAGGGCGCGTCGATGCGTATGCAGTCCTTTAAATCGGGGCAGCAAAGACGGATGAATATTGAGTAACCGGCCCTCGAGCGCTTGAACGAAGGCGGCATCAAGAATGCGCATGTACCCCGCGAGCAGCACGAAGTCAGGTTCGAGCGCCGACACGGCAGCGAGCAGCCGCGCATCGTGGGCACTTCGCGTTTCGCCCCTCGTGATGGGCAAAGACTCGGAATGCAGCTCACGCTCTCGTGCGCGCTCGAGGCCGAGCGCATCTGGTCGATCGGAAATAACGCCGACGATTGTTCCGTGCAGATCGCCCCGTCGACAGGCATCGTCGAGGGCGAGCAGATTACTGCCTTCACCCGAGATCATCGCCACGAACCGCGTGGGTGTGGTCATCACACGATGACGATATCGCCATGTCCGTCACGGACATCGCCGATTAGCGTCGCGGTTTCGCCTTCGGCGCGCAGCACATCGAGCGCGATATCGACATTTTGACGGGCGACAATCACTACCATTCCGACGCTACAGTTGAACGTCCGATGCATCTCGGCGTCCGTGATACCGCCCGTTTGCTGCAACCAATCGAAAATGGGGTCGTGGTGCCACGCGTTGCGTCGAAGCGTCACGCCACAATGTTCGGTAAGTATGCGTGGAATGTTGTTGGTGAGACCGCCGCCGGTGATATGCGCAAAGCCGTGGACCGGCAAGCTACGAGCGAGGGCGAGCATCGAGGGTGCATAGATGCGCGTCGGAGCGAGCAAGCGATCGAAGAGCGGCTTGCCGTCGATCATTGTTTTGTCATCGGCCTTCGCGAGGCGGACGAGATGGCGGATGAGCGAGTAGCCGTTTGAGTGTGGACCCGACGAGGCGAGACCAATCACCGCATCGCCGGGAGCGACTTTCGAGCCGTCGATGATTCCGTCTTTCTCGACGACGCCGACGCAGAAACCGGCGAGGTCGTAATCGCCTCCGTGGTACATGCCGGGCATTTCCGCGGTCTCACCGCCCACCAGAGCACAGCCAGCCTGCCGACACCCCTCGACGATGCCCGATATCACACTCTCAGCGATATCGATTTCCAATTTTCCAGTGGCATAGTAATCGAGGAAGAAGAGTGGCTCGGCGCCTTGTACAGCGATATCGTTGACGCACATACCGACGAGGTCGATGCCAATCGTGGTGTGTCGAGCGGTATCGATGGCCAAGCGAAGTTTAGTGCCGACGCCATCCGTACCTGAGACCAGCACTGGTCGCTTCCACTTCCCGACCGGTAGTTCGACGAGCGCTCCAAATCCGCCGATACCGGCGAGAACTTCGGGCCGCTGTGCCCGTTTAACCAAAGGTTTGATACGCTCGATGAGTTCGTCGCCTGCGACGATATCGACACCGGCATCGCGGTAGGTGAGTCCTGTGGTCTTGTCTCTCGGCTGGGTCATGGGCATCAAGGCGGTAATAATCGCTGTGTTATTGTATGCGTACTCATGCATGAACACTGAATTCTTTGGCTTTTACCTGCGTTTACCGCAACGGGCAGTGGTCTTGGCGCTGATCTTTGCGGTGTTCTGGAGCCCTTCGGCAAGTGCGTCGCAGTCGGTTTCCATCGGCGAAGTCGAGGTCGAAACGAGCGGTGAGATGGCTTTTCAGGAGGCCATGCGTGTTACGATCATGCGGTTAACAGGGCGGCGATCTGCAGTCGACGATCCCATCTTCGAATCTTTGGTTCGCGACGCACGGCGCTACGTGCAAATCGTACGTCCCGGGGCGAACGGGATACCGACGCGCATCACCCTCGACGCGGATGCAGTCTTGCGTGCGATCGAGGGGCTTGGGCAATCCGTCTGGTCGCCAGAGCGACCAATGGTGCTCGGTGTGGTGACGATTGCGCCTGCCGGAGCCGATCCTACACAAGTACGCGATGCGCTTGAGCGTGCCGCGAGCGAACGCGGGCTTCCGCTAAGACTCAGTGCGGCGGCGTCGGCCGGGTTAGCGTCGGGCCGTGTCGTAGATCCCGAGGCAGCGATCGATGCCGCACGACGTAGCGGTGCCGATGTTGCGCTGATTGGCGAGGCAGATGGCGAGGAGTGGCAGTGGACTCTGTTCGATGGCGTGACGGCTACCGTGTTTCAGGGCGGACCGACGGCAGGCGTCGAAGGCGCTGCCGATACCTTAGCGCTAAATTCTTTTGCGACGGTATCGAGGCCAGTATCCGAGACGGAGCTGCGGATCGACGGTGTGCTGTCGCTTAAAGATTATTCAGAGGTTCGGCGTATGCTGATTGCGCTGCCGGCAGTGAAGTCGGCTGAGCTTGTGATCGCCGAGGGAGATGGCGCTGTGTTTCGGGTCGAGGTCGCTGGCGGAGCAGCGGGTCTAGCAGAGGTGCTCGCAGTGCAACCGCGTTTCAGCCGTGAGTCGGGACGCGAGTCCCCTCCGAGATATCGCCTTAGGCGTTGAGTCTGAGGAGAGTATTCGTGCTCCGTCATCTCCCCAATAGTATCTGTCTCCTGCGCATCATATTGACGATACCAATCGTCATCGCCATCAATCACCGTATTTATGTGCTTGCGCTTGTACTGTTTTCGCTTGCCGCAATTTCCGATGGTCTCGACGGTTACCTCGCAAAACGCCACGGGTGGACATCGAATGTTGGACGCATTCTCGATCCAATCGCCGACAAGATCTTACTAGTTACAACTTTTCTTGCCTGCACTTGGCAGGGTCTCGTTCCTGTCTGGCTTGCCGTAGCCGTAGTGGCGCGAGATGTCATGTTGGGAGGCGGAGCCTCCATCCACCGAATCTGGTTCGGGCCTATCGTGAGAAGTCCAAGCGTTCTCTCAAAGGTGAATACCGTCCTACAGATCGCGGTTATAATCGTTGGCATACTGGGTGCGGCGATTTCATCGCTCCCAAAAGTGATTGTGGTCACTCTTTCGGCGATTGCGTTGGTGACTACCGTGGTCTCTGGGCTCGATTACGTCCGTCGTTCATCCCTCGAAGCTTGGGTGCGGCTGGCCGCTCCGGGCGCATGATGACCATGCAACAGCTACCACTCCACGTGCAACTGCGTGAGCGCGCGACGTTCGCGACCTTCGTAACTGGCTCTAATGTCGAGGTTATGGCGAAGCTGAACCATGCGGCAAGTCGAAGCGAGCGAACTGTTCTTTGGTTATGGGGAGCCGAGGGCTCGGGTCGGACACATTTGTTACATGCAGCCTGCGCGGCAGCGCCACTCGGATCACGTGTGGCGTATCTGCCTCTTCGTGAACTGGGTGATACGAGCATCGACTTTTTGGGCGGCGCACCCAGTGCAGAATTGCTGTGCCTCGATGACGTCGAGTCGATCTTAGGGACACCAGCGATAGAGCAGGCGCTCCTCATCGCATATCGTCAGATTGAGGAGCGGGGGGGGCGCATCATCGCCACGGCATGCGGCGCACCGGGGGCTTTACGCTGGGGACTCGCCGATATTGGGTCGCGTTTCGGTGCGGCTGAGGTGTTTCAGATCCGCCCACTTGATGAAACGGGGCAGTACGAAGCATTACGCTTGAGAGCAACCCAGCGTGGCCTTGAGCTGCCCGATGAGACGGCGCGTTATCTTTTACGTCGTTTTCCGAGAGATATGCGATCACTAGGTAAGCTGCTTGATGAAATCGACGTGGCCTCGCTGAGTGCGCAGCGCAGGCTCACCGTGCCGTTCGTTCGCGAGATCCTCGGTGAGCCTTAAGAACGAGGGCGATTTCGGCCACTCGAGCCCCGTGTGCTTGGGCGAGGGATTTCTCCTCGTCGGTGAGCGCCGTAGGTTTCCCGTAAGGCGTGTAATGCGATGCACCGTACGGCGTACCGCCAGAGCGCGTACTCGACAAAGCCGCCTCGGAGTAGGGGATACCGACGATCAACATGCCGTGATGAATGAGCGGTACCATCATCGATAGCAGCGTGCTCTCCTGACCTCCATGCAGGCTGCTACTGCCGGTAAACACACCAGCGGGTTTGCCGATCAGTGAGCCGTCCGCCCACAGCCCGCTTGTCGAATCGACAAAATGTTTGACGGATCCCGCCATGTTTCCGAAACGGGTGGGACTACCTAACAGAAGTCCGTCGCAGCGTCGCAAATCTTCGAGCTTCGCCCAAGGTGCGCCCGATTGCGGCACTTGCTGGAGGGGGCGTTCGTTCTCGGGTGACACCTCAGGGAGGCTGCGAAGTGTAGCGGCCGCACCGTCGATAGATTCGATGCCGCGGCAGATATGCCGTGCTAGCTCGGCCGTAGCGCCGTGTCTCGAGAGATAAACCACCAAAATCTCGGCCTTATTCACCGCGAACTCCTTTCGCCCCTCTGATGCACGGCCAAGAGTCGGTTGACGACTTCGTCGACCGGCCACTGCGCATTGACCGTTGCGCGTCGGTGTCGGTATTCGAGCTGTCCGGAGTCGATACCGCGATCAGAGACGACCAAACGATGCGGAATGCCCATGAGTTCCGAATCGGCAAACTTCACGCCGGGTCGTGCATCGCGATCGTCGAGTAATACATCGATGCCCACCTGCTGCAGAGTGGCGTACAGTTGCTCGGAAAGCTTACGAACCTTTTCGGACTTGGTCGCGTTGAGCGAGATGAGCACCACCGTGAAGGGGGCAATCGGTTCAGGCCAAATGATGCCGGCGGTATCGTGATTCTGTTCAATCGCAGCTGCGACGATGCGCGTTACACCGATACCGTAGCAACCCATATACATCGCGACCGGCTTGCCCGCTTCGTCAAGGACCGTGGCCCGCATGGCGTCGCTGTACTTTTGACCAAGCTGAAAGATGTGGCCGATCTCGATGCCGCGTCGGATGCGCAGATGGCCCGTCCCGTTGGGGCTTGGATCGCCCTCGATGACGTTACGCAGATCGGCGGGTACGGGTTCCGGAAGATCACGCACCCAGTTCACTCCGGTCAGATGTTGATCTGCTTCGTTTGCGCCACAGGTGAAGTCCGCCAAGGCAACTGCAGCGTGATCCGCGTAGAGAGGGCACTTAAGACCGACTGGACCGAGAAACCCAGGCTCGCAGCCCGTCGCAGCGAGTACGGCTTCTCGTGAGGCCATACGCAGCGGACTAGCAACGCCCGGGAGCTTTTGGGCTTTGATAGCATTTAGATCGTGATCACCGCGCAAAGCAAGCGCGACGACACCGCCCTCGCCACCCTCAACCATCAGTAACTTGAGTGTCTGATATGCCGAGATCTTTAAGAATGAAGCGACATCCTCGATAGTTTTACGGTCGGGTGTCGAAACTTTTTGTAGCGGCTTGGTCGCTGCTGCACGCGGATTCTTGGGTGGCAACGCAGGAGCGAGTTCGAGGTTCGCGGCGTATTGATCGACTCCGTCGGACACTGCGATGACATCTTCGCCGGAGTCTGCAAGGACTTGGAACTCTTCGGACGCCGTGCCTCCGATCGAGCCCGTGTCGGCTTTGACAGAACGAAACTCGAGGCCCATACGCGTGAACATTCGAATGTAAACGTCGCGCATAAGGTCATACCCCTCCTGCAACGACTCTTGGCTGATATGGAACGAGTATCCATCTTTCATGATGAACTCGCGTCCGCGCATCACACCGAATCGCGGGCGGATTTCATCGCGGAACTTCACTTGAATCTGGTAGAAGTTCGCAGGCAGTTGACGGTAGCTTTTGAGTTCGCGGCGTGCGAGGTCGGTGATGACTTCCTCGTGGGTCGGGCCAATCACGAAGTCGCGTTGGTGACGATCCTTGAGACGCAGTAATTCGGGACCGTAATGTTCCCACCGACCCGACTCTTGCCAAAGTTCAGCCGGCTGCACAGCGGGCATGAGCACTTCGAGCGCACCGGCTCGATCCATCTCCTCACGAATGATCTGCTCGACCTTCCGCAGGGTCCGAAGACCGAATGGGGTCCAGGTGTAGATGCCGGCTGCGAGACGACGGACGAGTCCCGCTCGAAGCATGAGTTGGTGACTGATGACCTCCGCCTCGGCGGGGGTTTCCTTGACGGTATTAATTGGGTATCCGGACCAGCGCATAAGGGAGTAGGGCTCACGTCGAATCGGAGCCGAGACATGTTACGGGCGCAGACATTGTCCCGAAAGGTTCCCACCCCTATGATGACAAAGTTTTTTGTGCCTCACAGGAGTTCATGGCATCGTGTCGAGCCCTCAGAGTGTCCCGCGGCCACCCACTGGTTCGCGCCGCGGGGTCTACCTTCTGCCCAACTTACTGACCACGGCCTGTCTGGGCTGTGGTTTTTTCGCTATCATATCCGCGATTAATGGCGACTTCGGTCGTGCGGGCGCTGCGATCTTCCTAGCCTTGATTTTCGATGGGCTCGATGGGCGGGTGGCCCGTTGGACCCGAACCGAGAGCGTATTTGGTAAAGAGTACGACAGCCTTGCGGACATGGTGGCCTTTGGGGTCGCTCCGGCGCTGGTCGCTTATAAGTGGGGCTTTGCGGCCATCGCCGAATACGGCACCTCGTGGGCACGGTTCGGATGGATCGCTTCATTTTTCTATGTTGCATGTGCAGCGCTGCGACTTGCGCGATACAACGCGAGGGCGGCCACGGTCGACAAACGCTACTTCGAAGGATTGCCGAGTCCCTCGGCTGCAGGTCTCGTAGCGGCCTATGTATGGTTCTCGAGTGAGTGGAATGACCTCGGCTTAATTGGGTTGACGTTGACCTTCGTCGTGTGTCTGTTTGTCGGTCTCATGATGATCTCGGGCGTTCCTTATCCGAGTGTTAAACAGATCGACTGGAATGCCCGAATGAAGTTTTTTTACTTCGTGATCGTACCTATCTCCTTGGCGCTCGTCGTGGCTGAGCCACCGACGATGCTTCTGTTTCTCTTCACTGTGTACGTACTCTTCGCGCCCGCGACGTACGTTATCCGGCGCTTGCATCGAGCAGGTAATGGCTGAGGAGCAACGCCGGGCGCGTTATCTTGAGGCTCTCGGTATCGAGCAATGGGTTCGCAGGGCGATGCCCGCTGAGGTGTCCGAGGCTGATACTCCCGCGATCTCGTTGGGCGAATCTGACTGGATAACGCTTCAAGCCTGTGTCCGAAATTGTCAGCGCTGCAGCCTTCACCAGACGCGAACGCAGACGGTGTTTGGCGTCGGTGATCCTGCTGCGCAGTGGATGGTGGTCGGAGAGGCACCCGGTGTTGACGAAGATCGGCAGGGAGAGCCCTTCGTGGGTGCGGCGGGGCAGTTGCTGAACGCCATGCTGGCGGCAATCTATCTGCCACGCGAATCGGTATTCATTGCCAATGTCGTAAAGTGCAGGCCACCCGGGAATCGCGATCCGAGGCCTGAAGAGGTTGTACAGTGCTTGCCTTATTTGCACCGGCAGATATCGCTGGTACGTCCGCTCATCATTCTGGCGTTCGGTCGAGTGGCGGCGCAAAACCTGCTCAATACCGAAACGCCGATCGGTAAGCTACGCGGTCGCGTCCACCGCTCCGGCGCGCTCAACACACCGATCATCGTCACTTATCATCCAGCTTACCTGCTACGTAATCCGGGCGAGAAGCGCAAAGTCTGGGAAGACCTCAAGTTTGCGCGTCGAATTTTCGTCGAACTGAGTGCTAAGACCTGATTTCATAGACGACCAAAATGGCTGCAGTTTTCAAAGATTTGCCCATTCCCAAGTTTGGCTTCCGCCGCATGCTGGAGGGAGATGTACCTGCAGTCGCGGAGGCTGAGCGGGCGGGCTATGCCTACCCGTGGAGCGAGAAGATTTTCAGAGACTGCGTTCTCGCAGGATATATCTGCCGCGTTGCCGAGGTCGACGGTATTCTGGTCGGTTATGGGATTCTCAGCATCGGGGCCGGCGAGGCTCACATACTCAATCTTTGCATTCGCCCCGAGTATCGATATCGCGGTATGGGCGGTAAAATGCTCTCGCACGTGATCGACCTCGCGCGGACAGGGAGCGCCGCCGACATTTTTCTCGAAGTGCGCCCGAGTAACGTTGGTGCCGTTCGTCTCTATCAGTCCGCCGGATTTCTTCAAGTCGGCATCCGCCGCGGGTATTACCAAGCCGACAACGGCCGAGAGGATGCGGTTGTCATGCGTCTCGCGGTCAACCCCTGATCACAGAGGCTCTCTCATGATTCTTGGCGACGAAATAGCGCGGCGCCGTACATTCGCGATCATCTCTCACCCTGATGCGGGTAAGACGACACTGACTGAAAAGCTGCTGCTGTTCGGTGGCGCCATTCAGCTCGCCGGAACGGTGAAGGGACGTAAGGCAGCGCGGCATGCTACCTCCGATTGGATGCGGCTTGAGCAGCAGCGCGGCATTTCCATCACCTCATCGGTGATGCAGTTTCCGTATGGCGATTGCATCGTGAATCTTCTCGATACACCGGGACACGAGGACTTCTCCGAAGATACCTATCGCACTCTGACGGCAGTCGATTCTGCATTGATGGTCATCGACTGCGCGAAGGGGGTCGAGGGACGAACAATAAAGTTGATGGAAGTGTGTCGATTACGTGCGACGCCGATCATGACCTTCATAAACAAGCTCGACCGCGATGGTCGCGCACCCATCGTGCTTCTGGATGAAATCGAAAAGGTATTGGGAATCGCGACGGCACCTGTGACTTGGCCGATTGGTATGGGTCGCGAGCTCAAGGGTATCTACCACCTTCTCGAGGATCGCATTTATGTCTACCACGCCGGCGAGCGTAGTCGTGTCGGCGAAAATTTGGTCATCGATGGATTACACAGCAATGCCGGGCTCGAGTTATTGGCCGAACAAGCAGCGACAATCGATCAGGAGATAGAGCTCGTTCGGGGAGCCACACAAGAATTCGATCTCGAAAAATATCGTGCAGGTCGACAGACTCCGGTATTTTTCGGCTCTGCCATCGCCAACTTCGGTATCGAGGAGCTGCTCAAGACATTCACTCGTCATGCGCCGGGCCCGCTCTCGCGTTCGACTCGGCAGAGGGAGGTCGAGCCAACCGAGTCCAAGCTCACAGGCTTCGTGTTTAAGATTCAGGCGAATATGGATCCGTCCCACCGAGACCGAATCGCCTTCCTAAGGCTCTGCTCGGGCAAGTACAGCCGGGGCATGAAAATGCACCACGTACGCCTCGACAAGGATGCTCGAATCGCCGATGCCTTGACCTTTTTGTCAAGTGAACGTTCGGCCGTCGAAGACGCTTATGCTGGCGATATCATCGGCTTACACAATCACGGTACCATCAATATTGGCGACACCTTTACCGAGGGCGAGGACCTTGGATTTACGGGTATCCCGAGCTTCGCACCCGAGCTCTTCCGTCGAGCTGTGCTCAAAGATCCACTCAAAATGAAAGCCTTGTTAAAGGGGCTTAGCCAGCTTTGTGAGGAGGGGGCAACGCAGTTGTTCCGTCCACTACGTAACAATGACCAGATTCTGGGAGCAGTGGGGCAGCTGCAATTCGAAGTGGCAGCGTTCCGGCTGGCTGACGAATATTCAGTACAGTGTACTTTCGAGCCAATCGGCGTACACACGGCCCGCTGGGTGTATTGCGACGATGAACGTAAGCTCGCTGAGTTCAAAACTAAGGCCTATGATCACCTCGCGGTGGATCACAGCGGTGCTCTCTTATATCTTGCTCCCTCGAGGGTCAATCTCGATCTGACCATCGAGCGCTGGCCGAAAATCGCCTTTAGAGAGACCCGCGAGCAGGTCAATTGATATGACGAGCCTGTACAAGCGCCGCGACACCGTATCCTGGGCGCTGTACGATTGGGCCAACTCGGCGTTCGCCACTACCGTCCTCGCTGGCTTTTTCCCGGTGTTCTTTCAGCAGTTCTGGAGCACTGGCGTCGACCCGACCGTCAGCACCTCTCGACTCGGTTTCGCCAATGGCATCGCGGGCATGGTCGTTGGCGTGTTGGCACCGGTGCTCGGTGCCATCGCTGACCGCACGGCTGGTCGAAAGCGTCAACTGGTAGCGTGGTCTACGCTCGGCGTCGTTGGTACAGCGGCGATGGGTTTCATTAACCAAGGTGAGTGGTGGTGGGCGGCAGCGTGTCTTGTCATAGCCGGTATTGGCTTTAACGCTGCGAATATTTTCTACGACGCCCTGTTACTCGATGTTGCCTCCGAGCGCGAATTCGATCAGGTCTCGGCCTTTGGTTATTCGATGGGTTATCTCGGTGGAGGACTACTGTTTGCCATCAACGTGGTCATGACTTTAAATCCATATTGGTTCGGACTTGAGAGTGCCGCTGAAGCGGTGCAGTTCTCATTCCTTACGGTAGCGGCGTGGTGGTTCTTGTTCATGTTGCCGCTTGCGCGAAATGTCAGAGAGAGACCGGTGTCCGGTCCGAAGGTGTCGTTCTTTATCGCCACAAGCGATGGATTTCGTGAACTGAAATCGACCGTGCAGCACATCGGTCAGCACCGTAACATCATGCTATTTCTCGTGGCGTATTGGCTGTACATAGATGGCGTGCATACCGTTTACGTCATGGCAATTGATTACGGTATCGCGCTTGGGTTGCCGTCGTCGAGTTTGCTTGTCGCCTTGTTGCTAACGCAGTTCGTCTCCTTTCCGTCGGCCCTCGCGCTCGGGTATTTGGGAAATCGTTGGGGGCCGAAGCGGGGAATTTTACTTTGTATCTTAGTTTATCTATCGGCAACGCTTTACGCCTACTTCCTCGACACCGTCGTCGAATTCTTTGTCCTCGCCGTGGTGGTTGGGCTTGTTCAAGGGGGTATCCAGAGCCTCTCGCGGTCAATGTTTGGTCGACTTGTACCTGAAGGCAAGGGTGGAGAATTCTTCGGGTTCTTTAACCTCATGGGGAAATTCGCGAGTTTCCTTGGTCCCATGCTGATTGCTACCGTCGCGCTAATGACTGGCGATTCACGCTTGTCTGTGACGTCGCTGATCGTGCTTTTCATTGCAGGGGGCATCGTGCTGCGAAGGGTGTCGGGTCGATGAGTGGATTTCCCTACCTGCCGCCGGAGACGCCGCAGGTCAAAAGTTGGTGGCGACGCGGAGTGGGACAGAGCGCTTTGCGGCTCGGTGGCTGGCGTATCGAGGGTAACCTCCCGAACCTACGTAAGTTTGTTCTGATCGTGGCGCCTCATACCTCAAACTGGGATTTCATTGTCGGGTTCACGGTTTACTTGGCGCTGCGGCTCGAAACGGTCTGGCTCGCTAAGCACACGGTGCTGCGTGGTCCTTTGGGCCCAATCGGCCGTTATTTCGGCGGAGTAGCCATCGACCGCACCCGAGCCGGGAATATCGTACAGGCTTATATCGACGAATTCGCGAAGCGCGAGCGAATGGTACTCACGCTAACGCCGGAGGGGACTCGCAGTCGCGTTTCGCAGTGGAGGAAGGGGTTTCATAACGTGGCGCGCAGTGCGGGGGTGCCGGTCGTTCCGGTAGCGCTCGATTTCTCACGTCGTCGTGCCATTCTCGGTCCGCCGATTGACGTGACTGACGATTACATTGCAGATCTCGTACGCATCAAGCCGTTCTTTAAGGCTAAGATGGCTAAGGATCCTTCAAAGTTCGACGAGTCCCTGCCGATAAGCTGATCGCGCTTGGTCGGAAGAGATCGGAATCCGGTGCAAACCAAGCGGCCGGATCAAGCTTGAACGATTCGCGAAGCAGCACGTAGAGCGTCGGGTGGCGATCTCGCAGATCGACGGGCCGCTCGAAGAAAAACTCGGCCGACACGGCCAAGAATTCCGTCAGATCCTCAGCTCCGTATGGATCGAGAAGCGTCTCTTCGCCGCGACTAACGGCCTCGCGAAGGGATTCGTAAGCGGCCTTGAGTGCTGAGCGAGTAGCGCGATCACCGCCGGGATGGCTGTGCTCGAGAAAGTGCGTGATCTCATGAATGACGACGTTGTATCCGTCATCGCGCGTTTGACCATCGGCTACGTCCCGCCAAGACAGCACGATACGATCACTGCCCTGTGATTGACCGGAGATTACGCGATAACCCTCGGTGACAACCCCCGTCTCTTCGTCCTCATCTGACTCGTCGACGACGAACTCATCGGGGTGGAGGGTGATGCCATGCAAATCGTCGAACGGATAGTCGTCCCATCCAAGTGTCACGATACATGCTTGGGTTGCAATCATCTTCCGCATTTCGTCGGTCACCGCAAATCCGTTGGCGCCTTCGAAGGGGATTCGTTCAACGAATTCCCTGACACGCGGTACTAGTTTGTCCCGAAGAGCCTCCGGAAGGTGCGGCCAAAGACGCACCTGACGAGTAACTACCGCCGGCAGATTCGGAGGGGTGAGGGACATGGGGTAAACAGATTTACCAAATCGTCGCCACAGCAACCAACCCACGATACCCGCGGCAGCCAGAACGATGAGGATCCGCAGCATCTTTATAGAATCTCGCGGACGCGTTTATGCTGCGCCTCAAGACTTGCGAGCGTGTGCTCAAAGTCGGCGATTCGAGTTTTCTCCTGCATGACAACTTCAGGCGGGGCGTTACGGATAAAATTCTCGTTGGCTAGCTTGGCGCTCACACGTTTAATTTCATCGTGGACCTTCGCGATACGTTTATCGAGTCGGGCCGCCTCAGCCTTGGGGTCGATAAGGCCCGCCATGGGTACAAGGACTCGCATTGTGCCGACCACGGCGGTGGCTGAGGGCGGTGCCGACTCGCCAGCCTCCAAGATGCACAGAGTTTTGAGTCCAGCGAGGCGCTGCAAGTAAGCCGCGTACGTTACAACGCGATCTCGATCGGTCGGATTAACGTTTTCGAGTAGTGTCGGCAGCTTACGGGAGGGGCTGATATTCATTTCGCCGCGAATTTGTCGCACGCCGAGGACGAAGGCTTTAATCCACTCGACATCGGTTTCCGCGGAAGAGTCGCTCCTGTAGTCCGCTATCTTCGGCCAAGATGCCGCCATGATCGTGGTTGCACCACCCGGATGTTTACCGGCAAGCGGCGCGATACGTTGCCAGATTTCCTCAGTGATGAACGGCATTAGCGGATGCCAAGCACGTAAAAGACCTTCGAGCACCTGCGCAAGAGTTCGTCGTGCCGCTCGCTTTGCCTGGTCGCTTGAGCCTTCATCCTGAAAAACAGGCTTGGTAAGTTCTAGGTACCAATCGCAGAACTCGTACCACGTAAAATCATAGAGTGCGGTCGCGGCGAAATCAAAACGATAATCAGCAAAAGACTGCTCCGCTTCGCGCAGTGTGCGAGCGAAGCGGGAAAGGATCCATTGGTCCGCCACACCGGGTTCAACATCCCCGGTCAGTAATTCTGGATCAAGCGGCTTGCTCTCGCCATCCTCAAGCTGCATGAGCACGAAGCGGGAGGCGTTCCAGAGCTTATTGCAGAAGTTGCGGTAGCCGCCAACTCGTGCAAGGTCAAAACGAAGGTCTGCACTTTGTGTGGCAAGAGAAGCGAAGGTCAGTCGCAACGCGTCGGTGCCGTAGGCGTTGATGCCATCCGGAAACGCTTTTTGGGTGGCTTTCTCGATGGACGGCGCTAGTCTCGGTTGTACCAAGCCAGTCGTTCGTTTGCGAACGAGATCTCCAAGTGCGATACCGTCCACAACATCGAGCGGATCGATGACATTACCTTTCGACTTCGACATTTTTTGCCCTTCGAAGTCGCGAACGAGGCCGTGGACGTAGACTTCCCTGAAGGGGACGTCGCCCATGAATTTGATCCCCATCATGATCATCCGGGCAACCCAGAAGAAGATGATATCGAAGCCAGTGACGAGGACTGAAGTGGGATAAAAACGTTTGAGGTCGGCGGTCTCGGCAGGCCAGCCGAGTGTGGAAAAGGGCCAGAGCGCTGACGAGAACCAGGTATCTAGCACATCCTCGTCTTGACGGAGCGAAATCGTTGCGGCGATGTCATGTCGCTGACGGACCTCCTCCTCGGAGCGACCAACGTACATGCGACCGCTGTCGTCGTACCACGCGGGGATGCGATGGCCCCACCAGAGTTGGCGGCTGATGCACCAGTCCTTGATATTACGCATCCACTCAAAATAAGTGTGCTCCCAATTCTGCGGCACGAACTTGATCGAGCCGTTTTTAACGGCTTCGACAGCGGGTTCGGCGAACGGCGCCACTTTCACGTACCACTGGTCAGTGATGTAAGGCTCAATGACCGAGCTGGAGCGTTCACCTCGTGGCACCATGAGCTTGTACTTATCGATACGCTCAATTAGTTCAGCATTTTTGAGCTCAGTAATCACACGCTCGCGTGCAGCGAATCGATCGAGGCCACGCAGGCGCTCCGGCGCGGCATTGTTGATACGTGCATCGCGCGTGAACACATTGATCTGTTCGAGGTTGTGACGCGCACCAACGTCATAATCGTTGAAGTCGTGTGCCGGCGTGATTTTCACGCAACCCGAACCGAATTCAGGGTCGACGTAATCATCTGCAATGATCGGTATGAGTCGATTGGTAATGGGCAGGCGAACCTGCTTACCTACGAGATTCAGGTAGCGTGCGTCCTTCGGATTAACGGCGACGGCCGTATCGCCAAGCAGGGTTTCAGGGCGCGTGGTCGCGACGACGACGTAACCACCGCTATCGGCAAGCGGGTAACGAAGATGCCAAAGTGAACCTTCCTCCTCGGTGTTCAGCACTTCGAGGTCTGACACAGCGGTCTGCAGCACCGGATCCCAGTTTACAAGGCGCTTTCCCCGGTAGATCAGACCTTCCTCATAGAGACGAACAAAGACTTCCGTCACGGCCTTGGAGAGACTCTCGTCCATGGTGAACCGATCGCGCGACCAGTCGACCGATGCACCGAGGCGACGCATCTGTCGAGCGATCGTATCGCCCGATTCGCCTTTCCACTTCCAGACTCGCTTAATGAATTCCTGGCGACCAAGCATCGCTCGGCTCGTGCCCTCGCTCTCGAGCTGTCGTTCCACCACCATCTGCGTGGCGATACCGGCGTGGTCGGTGCCAGGCTGCCAAAGTGTGGCGTCGCCCCGCATGCGGTGATAGCGGATCAGCGCGTCCATGATCGTGTCCTGGAACGCATGCCCCATGTGCAGCGCACCCGTAACGTTCGGTGGTGGGATGACGATGCAATAATCGGTACCCAGACCCTGCGGCGCAAAAAGACCCGAGGATTCCCAACGCGCATAGATCCGCTGTTCAATGTCAGCCGGCGTGTAAGCCTTATCCATGACGCTGTCGCAGCGACGAGTCGGGGTTGAATCAGCGCGCGGCACGACGGATCAAGAAATCCGTCAACAACGCGATGGGCCGACCAGTGCTACCTTTGGCTGCACCGCCGACGTAGGCCGAGCCCGCGATGTCCATGTGCGCCCAGCGCAGACCTTCGGTGAACTTAGCAAGGAACGCCGCAGCTGTGAGCGCGCCGCCATCGCGCCCTGCCACGTTTGCGAGGTCGGCGAAATTGCTTTTAAGCTGCTCTGCGTACTCCTCAGTGCAGGGCAGGTGCCATGCAAGATCGTCTGCACGAACGCCTGAGGCTACAAGCTCCCGTGCCAACGCATCATCGTTGGCCATGACACCGGTATGGTGGTGGCCGAGTGCAATAACACAGGCGCCGGTCAACGTCGCGAGATCGATCACAGTCTGCGGTTTGTAGCGACGCGCATAGTGCAACGCATCCGAGAGAATGAGACGACCTTCGGCGTCGGTATTTAAAATTTCTACCGTGAGGCCTGCCGCACTGGTAACGATGTCGCCTGGCTTGGTTGCTCGACCGCTCGGCATATTCTCGCAGGTGGGCACGAGACCGACTAGGTTAAGCGAAAGCTGGAGTTCCGCGACGACCGACATGGCACCGATGACGGCAGCCGCACCCGACATGTCGAATTTCATTTCGTCCATGGCCGCCGGGTCTTTGAGCGAGATACCGCCGGTGTCAAAGGTGATGCCCTTGCCCACTAGTACGATCGGCGCACGCGGCGCGCGTGGGCTCTTATATTCCATAACGATAAAACGGGGAGGCTGTTCGCTACCGGCCGTTACCGACAAGAAGCAACCCATTTTCTCGGCGCGGATCTCCGACTCGTCGAGAACACGAACCTTCACGGTCTTATAGCGACCGCCGAGTTGGCGGGCCTGATCAGCGAGGTAGTTCGGTGTGCAAACGTTGCCCGGCAGATTAGCGAGGTTACGCATGAGAGTGGCCCCGTTGCCCGAGGCGTCGCCATGACGCAGGCCGCGACGGGCTGCTGCCGCGCTTGAGAAGCGCTCGGCACCGAACTTGATGCGCGTCAACTCCGGGGCGGATGGGCGCTTGCCCGACTTCAGGTCGTTCACGCAATACAACGCCGCATGAGTGATCTCGGCTGCCGAGCGGGAAAAGAGATAATCGTCGAACTCCGAGCTCGCCGGTCGGGAGAGGGCAACTACGGCGCTCCTGCACTTTGTTCGGGCAAGGGCAGCGACAGCGGCGTGAAGGGCCTTGCGCCAAGTCTTGCGGGTGACTGCGGTCTTACCCTGACCGACGAGTAGCAGCCGCGAGGCTTTCATACGCGGGAGGGCGGGCAGCAGTAGGGTCTCGCCCAATCGCCCTGGAAAATCGCCGGATTTGAGGAACTTCGACAGTTTTCCGCCGGATTGGCGATCGACGCCTTTTCCCGCGGCAGACAACGTTCCCGATTCGTGAACCCCGATGACGAGGCAATCGGCCAGAGTCTGAGCGGGGCTACCGGTGAAAATTTCGAATTGCATCCTGACCTCCGAAAGGGCGCTTACTTGCCCCACGAGCTGCGTGGGTTGCCGTAACATTCTAACGTTTTCCCAAACCGGCGTTTCGGAGTTGGTATTCCGTGCCTCATATTTTGTCTCGCTACATTCTGCGCGAAACCGTTGGCACATGGCTTGGGATCACTGGGGCGCTGCTCGTGATCCTGCTGACAAATCAGATCGCTGCGGTTCTGACTCGGGCGGCCGAGCAGGGTTTTCCCCGCGGGGTCGTGCTCGAACTCGTCTGGTTCGGCACCCTATCCAATCTCGCGGTGATGCTGCCCATCGGTCTTATGCTCGGCGTTGTGGTGGCCTTCGGGCGCCTTTACCACGACAGCGAAATGACAGCGGTTCTCGCTTGTGGCGTCGACCGCTGGCGCATTCATGCTCCCGTGATCCTTCTTGCCATCGTGCTCTCAAGCATCGTGGCTTGGCTCACGCTCGTCGGTGCGTCGGCCGCCGCCGCCCGAGTTGAGGCGCTGCGAGCGAGTGCACTTCAGGCCGGAGAGTTTGCGCCGATTACACCGGGACGCTTTCGGAGTTTCGGCGGAGGCAGCGTCGTTTTCTACGCCGGCGCAGTGGGGCCCGATGGCATATTAGAGCGCGTATTCGTGAAGCGTGTTCGCGACGGTCGATATGAAATCGCTACCGCAGCGAGAGCACGTCACTCGGTATCCGCCGATGGTGATCTACAAACACTTACCCTTTTCGAGGGTGAGCGTTACGAAGGACTTCCGGGTTCGAGCGAATTCCGCATCGTACGCTTTACCACGAACGTGATTCCCGTCCGAGTCCCTTCGATTGCGGCCGGTGCGCGCGACCTCGATGCCGTTCCGACTTCGACGCTGATTGGCTCGAGGGATCTTGCGCTTCGTGCAGAGTTGCATTGGCGGATGGCGATGCCGTTGATGGTGTTCGTCTTGGCTATGCTCGCAGTCCCAATTTCCCGGGTGCGCCCACGTCAGGGGCGCTACTCGCGTCTGTGGCTTGCGATCGTCGTGTACTTTGTCTACCTCAGTATGGTTTCGGTAGCCGAGGTCTGGATGGCTAAGGGCGTAATGCCCGCAGCGCTCGGCGTATGGTGGGTACACGTCGTTGTAGTGGTGCCGACGCTTTTTTTGGTCGCAGGGCCTGATCTTCGCGCGCATTCGCGTTATCGATATATGCCTACCTCGGCAGGAGCCGCTTGAAGATGTTCGGCATACTCGATCGCTATATCGTACGCAGTGTACTGACCGGCGTTGGCATGGTAGTGCTGGTCTTGTTGTCGCTCGGTGGCCTGCTCTTATTGATTGGACAGCAAGATGACATCGGCGTCGGTAATTATGACGCCTTCGTTGCTGTGCAGTTCGTGGCGCTCAACTTGCCGCAGCAGGCTTGGGAGTTGCTACCCATCAGTGCACTGATCGGGTCACTCATTGGCCTTGGTAACTTGGCGCGAGACAGTGAAATCATCGTCTTGCGTACGTCGGGGCTTTCAGTCTGGCATCTCGCTCGGTCCGTAGCGCTGTCCGGGCTGATTCTTGCCACTCTCGGGTTGCTTATCGGGGAGGGCTTTGGGCCGCCGCTTGAGCAATTCGCGCGCCACCAAAAAGTCTTTGCGAAGTTCAACGATATCAGCGTAATAGGGTCAGGCGACGCCTGGGTTCGCGATGGCAATCTGCTGGTGAACGTCGAGCGACAGACAGGAAAGTCGCAATTTGGCGGCATGATGCTCTATGAAGTCGACAACCTTGGTCGACTGCGCGCCATGGGTCGTGCGGTCAGTGCGCGCGAGGGCGAGGATGGAGCATGGTCATTAGAGCAATATGACGAAACACGCTTCGCAGGTGATACGCTTTCGAGTGCTCGCGTACCGCGGCGTGTGCTTAAGTCCGACGTCACAGCAGAGTTTCTCGGCATTGCAGCCGCATCACCTGCGCGATTACCGACGTTGGCGCTATGGGCCATGGCTCGGCACCTTGATGATAATGGGCTCGACTCAAAGGAAATCCGCTTTGCGCTTTGGTCGCGCATCGCGCGTAGCGTCGCGCCTATCTTCGCGGTCCTGCTGGCATTACCGTTCGTGTTCGGTTCATTGCGCGCGAGCGGAACGGGTGCAAAGGTAGCTGTCGGATTGATACTCGGTATCGCCTTTTTCTTTCTTCAGCGCCTGCTCGAAAGCGGTGCGGTAGTATTCAGTGGTAACCCCGCCTTTTTCGCCTGGTTACCCACCGCGCTTATGGCGGCAGTCGCCTTGGTACTGATCCAGAAAACGCGGTGAGCACAGTGTCCCTGCCGCCGCTCGTCAAAAGAACGACACTGATTGTTCGAGACGTCGCCAAGTCTGTTGCGTTCTATCGAGGCGTGCTCGGCATGGCGGTCTGGTACGACGACGAGATCATACTCTCCGGAGTCGGGCTCGCAGCGGGATCAAAAGGCGACCGGACGAGGCTAGTCATTATGAAAGCGGAGGATCCGGTCATCGGCATGATCGGATTACTCGAATTTGTGGAGCCTCGCTTGCCAGCGCCGAGCCCTCGAGCGCGACTCGGGATAGGAGATATCGTATTTGTTATGCAAGGTCATGATGTCGCTTTGGTTTATCAGCGCGCGCTTTCTTTCGGCGTGCGTATTCATGCGGCGCCGTATCGGTTCGAAGTACGGGGCGCAGACGGAAAGCAAGTCGTTATGACCTCCTTGTCACTCTGGGATCCGGACGATTTCTTCATTGAATATAACGAGCGGCATGGGTGAGACAGCCGTGAACGAGATATCCCGGGTGGGTAAAGAGGGCGAACGCGCGAGCAACGATACAGCATTGGTGTGGGATCTCCCCGTGCGCCTCATCCATTGGTCGTTGCTGGTCGCCGTGATCGGTTCCTGGCTCACCAGGGAGCTTGAAGGTGATTGGTTTAGTTGGCATACCCGATTCGGATACGTCGTTTTGATTCTAGTCACCACGCGAATTCTTTGGGGATTCCTCGGAACGCATCACGCTCGATTTTCGAGTTTTGTACGTGACCCTAAAACCGTGATCGAATACCTTCAAGGTAAGACCCGAGGAACAGTCGGACATAATCCGCTCGGCGCGCTAATGATCCTCGCCATGCTGGCGATGTTACTGATCCAGTCAGTCACGGGTCTTTTCGCAAATGATCAGGTTTTCGAGACAGGTCCTTTGTTCGGCCACGTCTCCATCGAGATGAGCGACCGACTGACATCACTACACAAACAGCTATTCGATTGGATCGTTGTCGCCGTCTCGGTGCACGTAGCCGCAGCGCTATTTTATCTTTTCGTGCGCCGCGACAATTTGCTCAAGCCCATGATCACGGGATACAAGCCTGCTGAGCTTGTCCCGCATGCTGAGCGTATCGAGAGTTCGAAGCTCTGGTTGGCGACCCTTCTTTTAGCAACTGTTGGCGGTCTGCTCGCGTGGATCGTTCTATCGGCACCGGAGGCATCGATCTACATATTTTGATTCGAAGGCGATGCCCTGACGCTGACCGTTACTCGCGAGCGCCGAGTTCGCGCAGCAAGTCGTCTGCGCGATACACCTTGTCGAGGGCCTCGCGCATGATCGCCGGATGCACGGCGATCGATCGATTCTTGGCGTTATCGAACCAGTATGCACCCGAAATCGAGTGGATGTTGCCGTCGAAAATGAGACCAACTACCTCACCGCGCGAGTTCAGCAGAGGGCTTCCGGAGTTACCGCCGACGATATCGTTGTTGGTCGAGAGATTGACCGGCGTCGACAAGTCGAGCGAGCCCCTAACCTTTTCCCAGCTGGCGGGAATGCGGAATGGAGCCTGACCCGTCGCTCGCTCGAAGGCCATCGCGAGTCTGGTGAACGGCTCGACGGGTTTACCTTTCTCAACCCATCCCTGAACCGTGCCGTAGTTGAGGCGCAAGGTGAAGGTGGCATCTGGATAGACATTGGTGCCGTAGAGCTTGAAGCGGGCACGCGCAATCTTTTCTTCGGCGACGCTGGTCGGCGCTTCGACCTCATCCTCGTAGCGCTTGCGCAGTGAGCGCGCTTCCGGATCGATGCGCTGAGCAAGCTGGACGAACGGATCAGTTGATGCCGCGATGCCCGCAGAGCCGCCGTTCCAGAGAGCTAAGCGGAATTCAGGATCACCGAGGCGGGTGTTCAACACCAAAGATTGTGCCAGCGTATCTGGCGAATCTTTGGCGAGCAGGCTGCGAACCGTCGGATGGTCCGGACCGAGCCATTCGCGCATCCGCTCGAAGCCGAATGACAAGGTCAGCGTCTCCAGCTCCGGGTAAATTGGTACGGCGGCTGCGAGTTGTTGTCGAATACGCGGTAGTGAAGCGTCCGTGAATTCGCGCAGGCGCTCGGTATTCGGCTTCTCCCGCTCAGCGGCGCTGCGCACCAAGGCGCGGGCGATGCGGAAGTAACGGCTGCTGAAGCCTGCTGCACCCTCGAGGTAGGAGAGTTCCATATCGAGATTGCGCGCGAACGCATTCGCTTTTTCGATATCAGTCCAGGGATCGCCGACCGATAAAAGCTCTTTGTCGGCTCGAACGTTGGCCCGCAACTCTGCTTCATCGTGGCGCTTCTGCGCCATCATGTTATCGTCGAGTAGTGCGTCGAGTTGTTTACGACGTACCTTGATGCCGTTCTCGAGGCTGAAGAGCGGATCCTCAGCGATACGACGCGCATCATCACTCGTCTTGGAGAACTGAATGTAACGACCGCGGAGCTCGTTACTGCGAAGCAGCGATGGCGGGAACTCGACCTCTCTCAGCTGCTGCAGCTGGGCAACTGTTAGCAGTCTGTCGGTAGAGCCCGGGTGTCCCGACACCAGGACAAACTCCCCAGCCCTCGGACCTTCAAAGTTCATTTTTAGATGATGGGCGGGTTTGACTGGTTTGCCGTTCACATAGGCTCGCAGTAACCCCATGTCGAGACACCAACGCGGAAACTGAAAGTTATCCGGATCGCCGCCAAATGCCGCGATTCCAGCCTCTGGCGCGAACACCAGGCGAATATCTGTGTAGCGCTTGTACTGGTAAATGAAATATTGACCGCCGTTATAAAGCGTAACGCTCTGGCACTTGTTGCCGCTCGTTTTTTCACAAGCTTGCTCGAGTTCGGTCAACGTTTTTTTCCGCGCGTTATTGGCAGCGCGATCGTCGAGGCCCCGCGTGGCGGCTTCGATCTTGCCAGTAACGTTGTCCATGGCGACGAGTATGTCGGCAAGCTGTGTAGGGCACTTGATCTCATTGGCGCGGCCTCGCGCGACAAAACCCTCTTCCAAAAGACTGCGCTCTTTCGAGGAGTTTTCAGCGAGGCACGATGCGATGCAGTGATGATTGGTGAGAAGCAATCCCTCATTCGACACAAATGACGCCGTGCACCCGGCAAGGCGCACGGTCGATTCACGAACTCGATCCAACCACGCACCATCGATGCGGGCGCCGAAACTCTTCTCGACGACAGAGGAGGGGAAGTTATCGAAGGTCCACATTCCTTCGTCGGCGACTACGCCGCTGCAGGTGAAGGCAGCGGCGAGTAGGGAAGCGATAACACGTTTCATTAGGGACGACTCCGAAATCTTATTGCAGGTGGGCTATTGAATCACAACTCGTCAGGTTCTCGCACTCGCCACATTTTAGGCTGCGTGCGTGCACGTAAACGCCACCATGGATAAGCGCTCTGCGCATCTTGATACGTCGCTCGCGATACCTCGGGGTGATGGGACGATAGATAAATCGTCTTTTGGCGGGGTGTCAGTCGGCATCGTAGGTTGCTCATCGGGGAAGTCTTGATATCTTAGGAAAAGGTTCAAACGACAAAGTATGTCGAACTCATGAGGTCTTCGGATGCAACCAAATCAGCGATTGCGGCTCTTTATGTTGCGGTCATTCCTGCATCGACGGTGATCGCTGCCCCGGGGATGTAGCTGGCTACGCCCGAGGCGAGATAGGCGAGATATAAGACGCAGTGCGCGACGTCGTTGGGCAGTCCCGCCCTGCCATTGCGCTCGGGCCACTTCCGTTGTTTGGCGGGTCCCTCGAAGAAGGAAAAGGCCTATCTACCGGCTTCGCGTGTTGGCAAAGTGTACTAATCGAGGTTTCGAGGCCGGATCGGTTGATCCTGTCAGTGTCGGAGGCGCTCGTCCACACCCGAGACATCGAAATCGGTCGGCTGGAGATGCGTCATTGCCATGAGCTTTTCCCTGTTACCGCAAGTTACTTCCTGTCGGGACTGCTTAGTCGATGGGATCACGATCGCTTTTCAAAAATCTGTTTCGTCGCGGGGCGGATTCCGTTGTCCGCGAGAGCGCCTGCGAGCGTCTCGCGTTATCCATAACGCGTAAGATCCTCAGGCGTATCGATGTCATAGGCGGCGTTCTGCAGAGAGACCTGCAGCACTTCCATGGAGGTTTGGAGCAGGGCGCCGGCTCCGCGATCACCTTCGAGGGTGTCGACGGTTGTGAACCAACTGCGAGGCAGGATGCAGGGCGCTCCGACGATCGGTGAGCCGTCGAGTCCTATGTATCGTGCTGCCACTGCGCGAGTGCGGTCGTTCATCCACGTTGAAATGAGGCGCCCCAGATCGTCGGCGGTGACGAGGGGTTGATCGACTAGCGTGATAAGTGTCGCATCAGAAGTTCGCGGTAGGTGAGCGACTCCGAATCGCAGACTCGCAGATTGACCGCTTATCCAGTCGTCTTGGCGCAAGACCTGATGCGGAGGGAGATATAGCGATGGAGTGATAACGTCCGCGTGGGCACCGACGACTACCGCGAACTGCTCGCCGAGCGCGGTGCGGAGCCGTTCAATAGCCAGTCCAATGAGTGTTCTCCCTTTAAAGCGCGCGAGCGCCTTCGGGGAGCCAAAGCGACGTGACCCCCCGGCCGCCAACACAAGCCCGAAGGGCACAGTCATGTTCGCGCCCCACGGAGATTAGCCGCCGCCGGCCGCCTGCAGCGTGACTTGCGATGACGCAGCCTTGGCCGGCAAGCGTGGAGCTTCGTCGAGGACCCATGCATTGGTTTCGCGACGGGCCGGGCAGGGGATCGCGAACACCACGTCTCCCTTCGCACTGGCCGACTTGAGACTCTCGAGGTCGAGCTTCCAACCGCGCGCTTCGAACTCATTGAGCTTGTCGCGATACTGAAGGATGACCTTGTCTGCCGGCATCATCAATTCTTTGGCGCGTGATGGCGGCGTGAGCGTGGGCCGCACATTATTCATGACCTTAATATCTTGCGAGGCAATGAACATGTTGCGCTCGTTGATTTTCTTATCGAGCCACGCATTGATTTTAGGCTTGATGAATTTACCGATAAAACCCATCTTGCTATTTTTAAAGAAACCAATGTTTCTTTGATTGAGTAGGAAGACACGCGTGCGGTTTTCGTCGATCGGTGCTTCGAACATGTATTGATGCATCGCCGTCTTCGGCGAGAAGTTGATGTAGGTCCACATGTGGTTCGGGCCATAAGTGCCTGAACCTGCCTCCATCTTTCCGCCTTCTTTGCGGAACTGGCGCATGATGGGGTTCTTGAGCGGCGGCGCATCGAACGTGGATAAAAATCCGTAACCCCACGGATTATTCTGGTGGGGACGAAGCTCGGTCATGAGGTAGGTGTCTTCACGCTCGCCCTGGTAACCGTGTGTCGGGTGCACATACTCGTTGTGCGCAGGATCGAGGCCGTTCTCGATCGAACGCTCGTAATGGTAGTTGATGTCGAAGGTGACCAGCGTGGCGCGCCATTCGTCGGTGCCATGTTCATCCGCCGGCATGATGGGCGGACGTTGGTCCTCTGGAAGATCGCCGAGGAAGGCGAAGACGATGCCGTACTTCTCCTGAACCGGATACGCATCGACGCGCGCGCGCGGCGGCGGGTTGGTGACCTTACCGATGGAAGGGATGCGGGTACAGATTCCGTCGCGGTTGTAGCGCCAACCATGATAGGGGCACTGAACGGTGCCATCGCCCTTACATTTTCCGGCGGACAGCGATGCTCCTCGATGGATACATGTATCGGCGAGGACGGCCGGCTTGCCATCGCCGTCGCGGAATACCACAAAATCATGGGAGAGGATGCGGGCCTTTTGCGGCGTGGCACCGAGGTCCTCAACGCTAACGACGGGGTACCAGAAATTGATGAACATCGTCCTGACCTCTCTGCCAAACCGGAACACGGAAAACCGCGCCGTTGTACTATAGTTAAGATGCGAGCGTAGTACGGCGAGACCGAAGCGTCCACCTTTCGAATAGATGCTGGCTCATCCGATCGCAGAGTATGTTTTAGGTTCCAGATGGCCGAGTAAGGAGCTCGATATGTCCGAAACTGCCGTCGGTGCGAAGTCTACCCTAGGTCCGCGTCGATTTTTTGAGGGGCGCGAGGAGGCCTTGGGGAAGGCCATCGGTTTGGCAATCCGAACGCTTAAGGACGCGATGCCCTATCAGCACGCGATGAATGACGCCTTAGTCAAAATGCACCTTAACTCGGTGCAGTTTGCTAAGAACGTCGGTTTGAGTGACGAGTATGTTGAACACGACGTCCGATGCATGTCGCCCACTTTGGAGCGCATTCGTGCATCCATTGCGGCGTCCGGCAGCCAAGAATTGGCGCTTTCTGGGATATTCGATGGCAGTAGCGCTTTTTATCAATTGTGCTTCGATCTTGAAGAAGCGCCCGGAATGCGTCGATTCACCTTTCCCTTTTCAGCGGTTCTCGCCATTTCGAGGAAGATCGGCCAATTCGATATGACCGATGCAGAGATCCACGACATTTGGTTGCGGCCCCGATTGCTCGGTTACGCCCAGGCGCTCGGTGTACGATTCGAGGTGTCAGACATCGACGCGGGTAACAAGGTGACTGTTCGCCTCATCCAATCTTGATCGTTTTGTCCGCTAGGTGGAGCCTGTCTCGGGGGAGCAGTTCAAAAATGTTGTGGGGAATGTGGTAGAAACGGGAATTGCGGTTTTGGATTTGAGTGTCGGGTCTAGACGTTTGCTGTGGCAATGCCGCAACAGTCGCCTCGGCTAAAATAAAGTTGTCCTCGGGGGTCGCAATGAAACAGATCAATAAGGTTTTTCACAGCCTTTGGGCAATTACATTGACGATGGGGGTGGGTGCTTTCGCTGAAGCGCAGGCGCCGGCATTCGATGAGGCGGTAGCACTAGAAGAAATCGTGGTGACTGCGCGCAAGCGCGAGGAAAATCTCCTCGTCGTGCCGCTGGCCATTACGGCGATCACTGCCGCTCAGCTTGAGCGACAAGGCGTTAAGGATGTTACCGGTCTCATCGATCGAGACCCGAGTTTAAGTTTTGATTTAGGCTTGGTGCCCTATGACACTCGAATTGTAATCCGCGGTCTGTCCCCGACGCGCGGTCGCCCGAACGTCGCAACCCTCGTTGACGGAATCGACGTCTCCAGTGAAGCGATCGGCGTCGCCGGCGGCTCGCTGCTTATTAATCCGCGATTACTTGATGTCGCTCAAGTGGAAATCGTGAAGGGTCCGCAGAGCGCTCTTTTTGGTCGCAGTGCATTCGCTGGTGCGATCTCGTACACCACTCAAGACCCCTCCAGCGGGCCTACTCGCAGCGTCTCGATGGACCTCAGTAGCGAGGGACAGTACGAGGTCAAAGGCAGTCTGTCCGGCCCGTTGTCCGACACGCTCGGTTACCGGCTCGGAGTGTACGGGTTCTCTGACGATGGTTCTTATTTCAATAGAGTTACGCAGCAGTCAACCGGCGGTGGCGAGGGGCGCGGCGTGGCACTCTCATTAAAATGGGAACCAAGCGATGTGTACAGCGCGAAACTTCGCTCTGAATTTACTCACGATGAATTCGATCCGTCTTCCCAGGCTGCCCTCGAGTTCAATTCGCGTAATGCGGTTCCGGGCAATGCCTCGATCTGTAACGTGGGTACCAATGCTGCAGGCGGTTTGGCACCTGTCGGTTTCGTGATCGATAAGACTTGTGCGGCGGACCAGCCTCTGGCGCCTTTCCCAGCACCGTCGGCTCTCGTGATCAACCAGTTTGCTCTGGGTTTGAACGCTTATCGGGATTTAGAAAGGCTGACAGGTGGCCGGGGGGTTTTCGATGATATGACGATCCCGGCATTCACGGGGTCGGTGGGGAGTGCGAAAGGCTTACAACCCTCGTTCAATCGAAATTCGGCCCATTCTGTCGCGGGTAGCGCAGCCCCAGATTTCACGGGCAGCGACCGCCATGTGCGGCGTGTCTCACTGGTCCAGCACATCGATACGACGCTGGGTCGGTTGAGCCTTCTGACTGGGTACACGAATGCTGATGTCGATGTGTCTTTTGACATCGATAAGACAAGTTTTCTGCCGATTCAGCAAATGCTCGAAACCTATACAAACACACGTCAGTTCAGTCAGGAGGCTCGCTTCTCTTCAGACTTCGATGGGCCCTTTAACTTCTTTTCCGGCTTTCAGCTCTGGAGGGAGAGCTCTAGGCAGAGCGAACGAAATCTTACGGTGATCGGTGAGGGTACGTTGTGCTTCGCCTTCGATCCACCAACGAACTTTACCGCGGCGATTCAGACCCCCCCTCAGACGGTCTCGCTTGGACCGCCGGGAAGTCCGACTTTGACCATTCCGCCGGGTAGTTGCACGAGCCCCACCGGAGGGTTTACGTCTGTGGATGTATCCCCATATATGTCATCGGTTTACGCGGCGCGTGAGCCGACGTTGACAACGCGCGATATCGACCATGGATCCATTTACTTCGATGTCGAGTGGGACATCACCGCTACATTACGTCTGATCGGTGAGGCCCGCTGGGTTCAAGAAGTGAATGACGTGTCGTCGGGCTTCACGGATGGCTCCAACGGTCCCGGCACTATCGTGCTATGCGGCTCAAATGGTCCGTGCCGTGGTGGCGCAGGAGTACCCTCGCCTGGCTTCCCGCCGGTGGTCCCGGCACGGGGGTTCAACCCAGCGGATGTGACGCGGCAGATCGTTTATACATCTTTGAAAGAAGACTACATCACTCCGAAGGGCACACTGCAATGGACACCTAGCGATGATTTAAACGTCTACGCGTCGTATGCCCAAGCGCGAAAGCCAGGTGGCTACTCGACGGTAACGTTTGGGGGTACGGGTGCGTCGGTAAGTGGGGATGACGTGTATTTCGCGGCCGAAAAACTCAAAGTCTACGAGGTTGGCGCCAAATGGCGTTCTCCGTCCGGTAATTTACGGGTTGAGGGCTCAGCCTTCCGTACCGACTTCACGGATAAACAGGTAGGTACGCAAATTTTGATTGGCAACACTATCACCAATCGCGTCACTAACGCCGGCAAGGCTCTGCTGGAGGGTTTGGAGCTCGGTATGCAGTGGCGCCCAAGTGAGAACTGGTTGATGGCTGCCGGTCTGACGTATTTCTCGACGTACAAGTACACGAATTACAAGACCACCTCTACCGGTGCGGGTGAAATCTCTCGCGTCGGCAACTGTGTGGTGGGCTACCTCGATGGCTCCCAGTTCGTCCCGCTTACCAACAACACCGTTCCGTTTGCGGCGGGTAGCACGACGGCGTTCCGATCGCTGACCTGTCAGCTCGATCGCACGGGTAAGTTCATCGAGGATACGCCGGAACTTGCGATGGCGATGTCGATCGGATATCGACGTCCGATGGGCGATACGGGAGTGGATCTCATCGTCGACTTTGATGCCAATTGGAAGGGCGAGCGCTTCATGGAGGATGATAATAACGTGTGGCTCGATGACTACTGGCTCGCGAACTTGCGTTTTGGTGTTGAGACCGATGATTGGTCCGCAGTTTTATTCGTCGATAATGTGGCGGACGATCGGACGATACGTTCCGCGGGAGGAGGCCCGGCGATCTACGCGTCGGATTTCCGATTTGGGTTTTACAACTATTTTGCCCCTGGAGCGCCAGCGCCCTCGCAGCGTCTGGTCCCGGCACCCAGTATCCCGTCGACGGTATTTGCGAACCTGCCGAGCCCGCGAGTGATCGGTCTGCGTATGGCATATAAGTTCTAAGCCTCGGCAGGACACTTTTGCGGCTCGCCTAAACGTGCGCGGGGCTGCCCATCACATGGTGGGCAGCCCCGTTCCTTTTGTAGGCCTCTTAACGAGCCGCCTATCGTTGAAGGATATTTGATCAGTGTCCGGGAGGTTCCTTCATGGTCGATGCGCTTGACGATCCTCTGTCTCGAAGGCGGTGGCTCGGCTCACTGGCTTTAGGCGCAGGGTTCGTTGCGGGACAATCAATTGGTCTACCCGAGGCAGACGCTGCGGTGCGCCGCGAGCTTCCGAATCTTTCCGATCCCGAGTCCAACTTAAGAAATATTATCCGGATGCAGGGCAGCCTCCGCGAGGAAGATACCCGCTGGTGGTTTACAGGAATGATCTTTGCCGTCCCGGGTAATAACGAAACACCCAGACCACTCGTTCGCTTTGAGGGTATGGAGGTGTACTGGTTCGCTCATAAGCCCGAAGGGTTTCAACTCGGTGGGCACACAGTCACGTTCTTCAGAGATATCGAAACCCACCAATATCTTCGCGAGTTTAAAAATCCCTGGACGGGACGCACCGATGTGGTGACGCCTGCAGTACAGGGCGGCAATCTTGGCTTCAACTATAGTGAAGAGGGTATCTGGCCGGTTCGACTCGATGGCTCGCCAATGGGCGAGCCGAAGCGAGCGCCGTTGAAATTACATTGGTATTCGATCGGCGATTACGTTTGGCTTCAACATCAGACGGTCTATCCGCCGGGAATGCCGCCGATGCATGGTCAGAGGCAAAGTCTGTTCACGCGTCGGCAAGACTTCCTCGATACCCGCTTGGATGTCCTGCCTGCGACATTTTCCTCGACGGTATTCATGGGCTGGCTCAAATGGATGAATATGACGGGCGAGCCGGGTCACGTGATTTGGCACGCGGCCGGAGCCAAGCTGCGCAGCATCGACGAGTTACCGCAGGAATATCGCGAGCGCGCCGAGCGCGAGTATCCGGCGCGTATGACGGCCAAGCCGAAGTAGTTTTCGAGTGGGGGATATTTGTGAAATTTTTAACAATGGTTTTAACAATGGGTGGAGCGATCGTCTTTGGATCGTTTGTCGTGGTGGCTGCGTCTGCCGTATCTCCGGCGCCTATCCGCTTCAAAGATGAGGCGGCAGTACGCGGCATCCAGGATGCTGCGGTTAATGCGACTGGGCCGACTTTTGGCGACTATGACGGTGACGGGGATCTCGATATCTTTGTTCCTGTCGAAGACCTCGCTGAGGGTCTCAAAGATCGATTATTTGAGAACGATGGTCGCGGGATGTTCAAGGACGTTGCGGCGGACAGAGGTGTTCAGAACCCGGGTAGCCTTAGTCGAGGTGCGGTGTTCTGCGACCTAGACAACGACGGCGACCTCGATTTGTTATCGGTCAATATGCCGCCAGGTCAGGCGCGCCAACGCCATGTGCCAACCACACTCTACCGCAATGATCTTCGTGAATCAGGCTCAGCGCGATTTGTTGATGTAACTCGTGCAGCGGGTTTAATGCGTGCCGGTAATGAAAACGATCAAAAAATTGGGGGTGTCGGCGATACCGGCGGTGGTGCGGGTTGCGCCGACTACGACCGGGACGGCGATCTCGATATTTTTATAAAGAACGCAGATGGTGACATCGAAAACGTGTTGTTCAGAAACGAGGGTAGCTGGCGCTTCACCGATGTGACCGGCTCGACTGGTGTAGCGCTACAGTCGAAGCTTAAAGACTCAAATGCGCAGGGATCACCGAATTGGATCGATTTCGATCAGGACGGTTGGATCGATCTGCTTGTGACGCACGAGCGCGACACCAAGATCCTGCTGCGGAATCTTGGCGATGGCCGGTTCGAAGACATTACGCGCTCCCGCAGGCCACCAAGCGGCTTGCCATTCCTCAATCCGGGGTATGCGCAGGGTGCATGCATCGCCGATTTCGATAATGACGGTGATATGGATGTCTTCCTACCGATGGCGGATCAGGCGGGCCGGATGATGGCGAATCGGCTCAAGGAGACGGGTACGCTGTCCTTCCAGGACATTACCAAACAATCGGGTGCTGGTGTCATTCGAGGTACGCG
Source organism: Gammaproteobacteria bacterium (assembly GCA_016874055.1). Classification (GTDB taxonomy): domain Bacteria; phylum Pseudomonadota; class Gammaproteobacteria; order Steroidobacterales; family Steroidobacteraceae; genus UBA964. The sequence continues at coordinate 58,217 of VGVG01000008.1, forward strand.
CGGCTGCGTAGCAGCAGACTTTGACAACGATGGGTATATTGATTTGTATCTAAATAACGGTGGTCCATCTAACGTACTCATCAACGATGTCATCGCTGATTTCCCGCCGTTCGTGACTTTTTATATCGCTTGGGAGCCCGCAGAAAATACATTGCTGCGAAATCGTGGCGATGGCACGTTCGAAGAGGTCACGCGAGGCTCGGGTGCTGAAGGTCTCGGCATCGGATCAGGTGTAGGTGCAGCGGATCTAAACGACGACGGTTTCGTTGATCTCATCGTTACGAATCGCACCTATTATGCGATGGGTAAACAGGTGAGCCCGGCGGCCGGACAAAACCGCTTGTTCATCAATCGCGGTAACCGCAATACGTGGATCAAGCTTCGCCTGCAAGGCACACGCAGTAATCGTGACGCGTTCGGAGCACGTATCAAACTAGTCTCCGGCAATCTCGAGCAGTATCACGAGGTGCAGAGCGCTCACGGCTACAATTCGACCAATGACCCGACGCTAACCTTCGGCCTCGGAACCCGAAAGACCGTCGACCGAGTGGAGATCATTTGGCCTTCAGGGGCGAAGCAAGTGATCGAAGGTCTGGTAACCAAGAAAACCCACGTCATTCTGGAGCCGACCTTGTGACCGAGCAGGGCAGGATGCTCATCGACGGGGAGATGACCATCGGCGATGGGGGTGAATCAGGCGCCTGGATCGACTCGCACGATCCGGCCACCCTCGCGCCCCATCGGGCGAGTGCCGGCAGCATCGGCTCACGACGTCGATCGGGCCGTGAGCGCGGCAGCGACAGCTCAGGAGGCTTGGGTTGCCCGATCGGTATGGGAGCGGGCTGCGGTGCTTCGGACGCTTGCCGGGACCATTCGCGCGAGGGGGCCGGCGATTCTGGAGCTCGAGGCTCGAGATACCGGCAATACGATTGGCAAGCTTCACGCGGATGTAGAGATCGCAGCGGGCTACCTCGAATATTTCGCCGGGTTAGCGTCTGAGCTCAAGGGCGAAACGATTCCGGCGACGGCGAAGGGTCTGCATCTAACGCTGCGTGAGCCTTATGGGGTCGTGGCTCGAATTGTGCCATTCAATCACCCATTCATGTTTGCGGCGGCCCACCTGGCGGCGCCCTTGATGGCAGGCAATGCCGTCGTCGTTAAAACACCTGAGACCAGTCCGCTGACGGGGTCAATTTTAGGTGAGCTTTGTCAACAAATTTGCCGCCGGGTCTCGTCAATATAATTCATGGATACGGTACCCCAACGGGTGATTCGCTTGTTCGTCATCGACTGGTCCGACGCATTGGCTTTACAGGGTCTGTGGAGACGGGCCTTGCCATTCAACGCGCCGCAGCCGAGAGCGGCGTTAAATGTGTAACCCTGGAGCTCGGCGGTAAAAATCCGTTCGTCGTGTTTCCTGATGCCGATCTCGATCGAGTGGTAGAAATGGCCATCGCAGGGATGAATTTCCCGTGGGCGGGTCACGGCATTATCTAGCTGATGCACCTGATTGGGTGATAAGTCATTTAAAATCAATGAGTTATTTGGAAATTACCGTGTCTCAGGGGTGCTGAAGCCAGAAGCCTCTCAGGGAGATGAAAAACGGCGACT
>VGVG01000009.1 GCA_016874055.1 Gammaproteobacteria bacterium
CCGGATCGAGCTCAGGTTCCTGCGGCAGGTAACCCACCTTAATATTCGGCTGCGGGCGCGCCTCGCCTTCGATGTTGGTATCGAGTCCCGCCATGATTTTGAGCAGCGTCGATTTACCCGAGCCGTTCAGACCGAGCACGCCGATCTTGGCGCCCGGGAAGAACGACAGGCTGATGTCGCGCAGAATTTGACGCTTGGGGGGCACGATCTTACCCACCCGATTCATCGTGTAAATGTATTGAGCCATGGCAGAGGTGTGGGAGCTTCCGAGGCTAGAAAAAATGCATTATCGCCTGTGCTAGGCTCCTTAGCATCAGAGTTCGGGGCAGGCAGAGATCATGTCCGAAGTTCTTGTCATCGCTGGTGAGCGGCTCGCCCGCTACGGTTTCGGCAACGGCCACTCTTGGAGTCTGGACCGTCACGCCGCCTTTTATCGCGAGTTCGAGGCCCGGGGCCTCGAGAAGCGTTGTAATGTCGAAGACACGCGTATGGCGACGCTCGAAGAGCTTGAGCTTTTTCACTCGCGGCAATACGTCGACTTTCTTCGCGGGCGTTCGCAGGCGGGCTTCGGTTTTTTAGATGGCGGCGATACCCCGGCGTTCCCAGGCGTATTCGAGGCGGCATCGGACGTGGTCGGCGGCACGCTCGAGGCGGCCGCCGCCATCATGACGGGCAGGACTCGACGAGCCTTCGTGCCCATCGCGGGGCTACACCACGCAGGGCGAGAGGGTGCGGCAGGCTTTTGTGCGCTCAATGATTGTGGGGTCGCCATCGAATGGTTACGCCAAACCCACGGCCTTTCGCGCATCGCCTATATCGATATCGACGCGCATCACGGCGACGGCGTGTTTTACGGCTTCGAGGGCGACCCGCAAGTCATCTTCGCGGACATTCACGAGGACGGACGATTTTTGTATCCGGGCACGGGCAGTGCCGATGAGTGCGGCACGGGCGAGGCCGCAGGCACCAAGCTCAATCTGCCGCTTTCACCGGGTTCGGATGATGCCGCGTTTGCGCCCGCCTGGGCCCAAGTCTTGCTTCATTTGGAAAGTTTCGAACCTGAGTTCTTGCTGCTGCAGTGCGGGGCCGACAGCATCGCGGGCGATCCGCTGACGCATCTCGCGCTGTCATCCGAAGCGCATGGGAGGGCGGCACGCGATCTCACACAGCTTGCAGAGAGACTTGGTCATGGGCGCGTGCTCGCCACGGGCGGCGGTGGATATAACCGACAGAACATTGCGGCGGGTTGGAACGCCGTGGTCGAGGGGCTGTTCGGCTAGAATATATCGTCCCATTGCCGATCTTTTACAGCCCGAGGCCCCGCTGATGTCTTCGAGTCGTCTGAACATTGCAGAATTCGACCCTGAGCTCGCCCGATCGATGAGTGCGGAGCGCACGCGACAAGAGGACCACATTGAGCTCATTGCCTCGGAGAACTATGCGAGCCCTCGCGTGCTTGAGGCGCAAGGCTCGGTGCTCACCAATAAATATGCCGAGGGGTATCCCGGCAAACGCTACTACGGCGGGTGTGAGTTCGTCGATGTTGCCGAGCAGCTGGCCATCGATCGCGCAAAGCAACTCTTCGGCGCGGACTACGCGAACGTTCAGCCGCACTCGGGTTCGCAGGCGAACGCTGCCGTTTACCTCGCCATGCTCAAACCTGGCGATAGCATTCTTGGCATGAGTCTCGACCACGGCGGTCATCTCACTCACGGTGCGAAGGTCAACTTCTCCGGAAAGATCTTCAATGCCTCGCAGTACGGCATCCGCCCCGATAACGGCGAAATCGATTACGACGCCCTCGAGAGGCAAGCGCTCGAAGTGAAGCCTCGCCTCATCATCGCGGGCTTTTCCGCGTATTCTCGCTACCTCGACTTCGCGCGCTTCCGCGCGATAGCCGACCAGGTCAGGGCATATTTACACGTCGATATGGCTCACTTCGCCGGCCTCGTGGCAGCGGGGGTATATCCGAACCCGGTGCCCTACGCGGATGTCGTTACGACGACCACGCACAAGACGCTGCGCGGTCCGCGCGGCGGACTCATCCTCGCGCGCAAGAACGACGAGCTGACCAAAAAATTCAATTCGCTCGTATTCCCGGGCACGCAGGGCGGTCCGCTGATGCATGTCATTGCGGCTAAGGCCGTCGCCTTCCTAGAGGCGCTGCAACCTGAGTTTAAAGATTATCAACGTCAGGTTGTCGCCAACGCGCGTGCTATGTGCGCCCAGCTGCAGCAGCGTGGGTATCGGATCGTCTCAGGTGGCACGGACAATCACCTGTTCCTCATCGATCTCTCCGATAAGAACATCACCGGTAAAGACGCGGATGCCGCGCTCGGGGCAGCCCACCTCACGGTTAATAAAAACTCCGTTCCGAACGACCCGCGGCCGCCCATGGTGACAAGCGGCATCCGTATCGGCACGCCCGCCGCCACAACCCGCGGTTTTAGGGAAGAGGAGGTCACGAAAGTCGCCGACCTCATCGCTGATGTGCTTGATGAGGACGGCTCAGCCGAGGCAGTCGCGCGGGTGCGCGAGCAGGTGACGGCCCTGTGCCGCCGCTTCCCGGTTTACGAGTCTTCGTAAGCCGATCGCCCATCGACCGCGTTCACACTCCGACGGGACGACGCCATGCACTGTCCCTTCTGCGGCCACGAGGAGACCAAAGTCAACGACTCGCGCCTCGCAGCCGAGGGCCGTCAGATACGGCGTCGCCGCGAGTGTCTAGCGTGCGGCGAGCGTTTTACCACCTTCGAAACGGCTGAGCTTGTCATGCCACTCGTCGTCAAAAGTCATGGCAGCCGCGAGCCCTTCGACGAGCAAAAATTGCGCTCGGGCCTCTTCAAGGCACTGCAAAAACGCCCGGTGGAGCAGGAGCAGGTCGAGTCGGCTGTCACCCGAATTATGCAGCGGCTGCGCGGCCTCGGTGAGCGTGAGGTCCGCTCCCGCCAAGTCGGCGAGTTCGTGATGGATGAATTACGTCATCTCGATGAAGTCGCCTATGTTCGCTTCGCTTCGGTGTACCGTGGCTTCCAGGACGTTGAGGCTTTTCGGGACGAAGTGGAAAAGCTGCGCAGTCGTCGTCGACGCGAGCCGTTGGCTGGCCAGTTATCTTTTTTGGGCAGTGACGATGCAGCAAAGAAATCAGCCAATCCTGAGAAAGGCTCAAAGGGTGATGACCGTAAATGACACCCGCGATGAGCGCTGGAGTCGCTTTGAGCACCATGCGATGCAGCGAGCGCTTGAGCTTGCCGCGCTTGGTGCGGCGACCACGCAACCCAATCCGCGCGTCGGCTGTGTGATCGCACGAGGTGATACCATCATCGGCGAGGGTTGGCATCAAAGATCAGGCGAGCCGCATGCCGAGGTCCTCGCGCTTCGTGCAGCGGGAGAGGCGGCGCGCGGCGCGACAGCCTTCGTCACGCTCGAGCCTTGCAATCATCATGGCCGTACACCGCCGTGTTCTGAGGCCTTGATCGCAGCGGGAATCGCCAAAGTGATTTTCGCTTGCGGCGATCCGGACCCCCGCGTCGATGGCTCAGGAGCGGCACGCCTGTGCGCGGCCGGCATCGAGGTTGAGACAGGATTACTCTCTGAGCAGGGCGAAGAGCTCAATCTCGGGTTTTTTAAGCGCATGCGGACGGGTCGTCCGTGGGTGCGTCTCAAGTTGGCAGCCAGCCTCGATGGACGTACAGCGCTCGCAAGTGGTGAAAGCCGTTGGATCACCTCGCCGCAGGCGCGCGAGGACGTGCATCGTTTTCGAGCTGAAAGCGCAGCGATCTTGAGCACGAGCGCGACGGTCATCGCCGATGATCCCGAACTCACAGCGCGACCCGTAGATCCTGTGAACGATGACGGAAAGATCAGACATCCGTGGCGTGTGATTCTCGATCGTCATCTACGCATTCCGAGCGTAGCGCGAGTCTTTGCGACTCAGGGTGAGATCGTTCGCCTGACATCCGCGTCGGCGCTCGCGAGCGCCACGATTCCAAATATCAACACCGACACGAATCGTCGTATTGAAGCGATTGCGAGCGCGCCCGATGGGCGTCTCAGTCTCGAGGCGGTGCTCGCCTGGATGGGCGGGGCGGGGCTCAACGAAGTATGGACAGAAGCCGGCCCCACGCTTGCGGGCGCCTTGCTGACCGTGCATCTTGTCGATGAGCTCGTGCTCTACCTCGCGCCCCGCGTGCTCGGGTCCGATGCGCGACCGCTCGCCCACCTAGCCGGGCCGATGCGGCTGGCCGAATCGCCCGAGTGGCGGATTTGCGATCTGCGCCAGACGGGCACTGATAGCCGTATCATGCTGCGCCCGAACCGCTGAGGCGGCTGAAACACCCAGGACCAGAGTTGAATGTTCACCGGAATAGTTCGCGACGTTGGCCAGATCGTGACACTCGAGCGTCGCGGCGGCGACGTGCGCCTGCGCATCGCGGTTGATCGCCTCTCGCTCGCCGCGACTCGCTCGGGAGACAGCATCGCGGTGAGCGGGGTGTGTCTCACGGCACTCGAGATCGACGCGAAAGGATTTTCGGCGGATGTCTCGAGCGAGACCTTGTCGCTCACCACCTTGGGCGCACTCGAAGTCGGCAGCCGCGTCAATCTCGAGCCCGCCCTCAAAGCCGGGGATGCGCTCGGCGGACATCTCGTGTCGGGTCATGTCGATGGGTTCGGCGAAGTGCTCGAGGTGCGCGAGGATGCGCGCTCGATACGTATGCGCTTCGGCTGCCCACTCTCAATAGCCAAATATTTTGCTCGTAAGGGCTCGGTGGCCATCGACGGTGTGAGCCTCACCATTAACGACGTGGGACCGACAGAGTTTTCGGTCAATCTCATTCCGCATACCCAAGAGGTGACGACGTTCGGCGAGTTCAAGTCGGGTCGTCGCGTGAACCTCGAGGTGGATCAGGTGGCGCGATACGTCGAGCGTCTACTTGATCCGCAGGTGCCGCGATGAGTGTCGAGCTCGACCGCATCGAAGACATTCTCGCGGATCTTGCCGCTGGCAAGATGGTGATCATCATCGATGATGAGAGTCGTGAGAACGAAGGTGATCTCTTGATGGCCGCCAGCAAGGTACGGCCCGAGGATATCAACTTCATGGCGCGCCACGGTCGGGGGCTCATCTGTCTCACGCTCACCGAAGAGCGATGCCGGCAACTGCGCTTGCCGCTTATGGTGAGTGACACGCATCGCGAACATCGGACGAATTTCACACTCTCGATCGAGGCGGCTGAGGGCGTCACGACGGGTATTTCCGCGTACGACCGGGCTCATACGGTACGCACGGCTGTTGCGCCCGACGCATCGCCTCAAGACCTGCGGCAGCCGGGGCATATCTTCCCGATCATGGCGCAGCCTGGCGGCGCGCTTACGCGCGCCGGACATACCGAAGCAGGCTGCGATCTCGCGCGGCTTGCAGGCCTCGAACCTGCGGCCGTCATCGTCGAAATTATGAACGACGACGGGACGATGGCGAGACGCGCCGACCTCGAAGTCTTTGCTCGTCAGCATAGCCTGCGCATCGCCAGCATCGCTGATCTCATCCGCTATCGGTTAGGCAACGAGCGCTCAGTAGAGCGTATCGCCGATCGACGGGTCACGCTCGAGGCAGGCGAGTTCCAGCTGCTCGCGTATCAAGACCATGTGCATCGCGACGTTCATCTTGCACTCGTCTACGGCGATATCGCTAGCCACTCGTCACCCCTCGTACGAGTGCATCTTACTGACATGATGCGCGATGTGGTCGGTGTTGTTGATGGCGCGAGGCGCTGGACGCTGCGCGCTGCCCTCGAGCGCGTGGTCAAGGAAGGCGCTGGAGTGGTCGTTATTCTCCGTGATATGGAGTCTCCACGCGAACTCGCCGACGCCGTGCAAACCTTCGATCGTCGCCCCTCAGCGGGCGCCATCGGCGAAGGACCCGAAGTGCTGCGTACCTATGGTATCGGTGCTCAGATTCTCAAAGATTTGGGGATTCGCCGAATGCGAGTGCTCTCGAGACCCTGGCAGTTACAGGGTCTCGCAGCCTTCGACCTTGAAGTAGACAGTTACCTGGACCGCGGCTCGTGAAACTGGAGGCGTCTTCGATAGAAATCGGTCGGCTGCCGACCCTCGATGCGCGATCGCTGCGTGTCGCCGTGGTCTGCGCGCGCTGCAATGATTCCATCGTATCGAAGTTGCTCGAGGGCGCACGCGCGGCCTGGGCTCGCCACGGCGGACCGTCGGAGGGTCTTATTCTACAGCGCGTGCCTGGTGCCTTCGAGTTGCCGCTCGCCTGTCAGCACATTGCTTGGACGGGGCGTGTGCATGCGGTCGTCGCACTCGGTTGCGTGATCCGAGGCGACACCCCGCATTTCGATTACGTGGCCGGGGAGTGCGCTCGTGGTCTCATGCACGCTGGCTTACTGACGGGGTTACCAATTATTTTCGGTGTGCTCACAGTCGAGAACCCGGCACAGGCCGAAGAGCGCGCCGATCCCGCGCGCATGAACAAAGGTGGCGAGGCGCTCGAAGCAGCCCTCGAAATGATCCAGCTGCTTCGAGAGAATCGTTCGTGAGTCGCATCAGAGATCCTCGTTCGGGTGCGCGTTCGGTCGCCCGTAAACTCGCCATGCAGGCGCTATATTGCCTGCAGCTCAACGAGACTCCTTGGCAGGATCTACTGAGCGAGTTCGCCGCTGAAGAAGACATGGCCTGCGCCGACCGCGACTATTTCGATGAGATCGTGCGTACTGTCTTTGAATCGCGCACCGCGCTCGATGAGCAGCTCAAAGACTGGGCCGATCGCGCGCCTACCGAGCTCGACCCCGTCGAGCATGCTGTGTTGCTGATAGGCATGCACGAGCTTGCGCACCGCCCCGATGTGCCGTGGCGTGTTGTGGTGAACGAGGCCGTCAGTCTCACGCGCCGGTTCGGCGCCACCGACGCGCACAAATACGTCAATGCTGTGCTCGATCGCGCAGCGCGAGTGCTACGACCGCACGAACATTGAGCCGAATGCCGTTAGGTGAATTCGAACTGATCGATCGTTTTTTTCGCGAAGCTGGCGGTCGCCGGGGCGACGTCGTACTTGGCGTCGGCGATGATGGCGCGATCCTGCGTCCGCCGGAGGGAGTCGATCTCATCGCCGTGAGCGATACCCTCGTCGAGGGCGTGCATTTCCCAGCGGGTGCGCCGGCACGGTCAGTTGGACATCGTGCGCTTGCCGTCAACTTAAGCGACATCGCGGCCATGGGCGCCGCGCCCGCCTGGAGTCTGCTCGCGCTCACGCTACCGCGCGCCGACGAGATCTGGCTCAAGGAATTCACCGAAGGGTTTTCATTGCTCGCGCTCGAATACGAAGTATCGCTCGTCGGGGGAGACACCTCACGCGGGCCTTTGATGGTCGGGGTGCAGGTGTTCGGATTCGTGCCCCGTGGCCTGGCCTTGCGTCGCGCCGGGGGCCAACCCGGCGATCTAATCTGCGTGTCGGGTACGCCAGGCGATGCGGCAGCAGGTCTCGCACTACTCACGCCCGATGCGATGGTCGGCGCAGGCCATAAATTTCGGCGCGATCAAGGCGACGTTGTAGCTCGCGACGCCCTTCGCGCACGCTTCGAATATCCGACTCCGCGTCTCGTGCTCGGTAGTCAATTACTCGACCTGGCGACTGCCTGCATCGACGTGTCAGACGGACTCGCAGGCGATATCGGCAAGCTCGCTGCTGCGAGCGGATGTGCCGCCATCCTCGATCTCGAGCGTGTACCGCGCTCGACGGCGCTCGCTGCACTCGTCCGTCAAGGTGTATTCGAAGAGCGTGACGCCCTGCGTTTCATGTTAACTGGAGGCGATGACTGCGAGCTAGCATTCACGGTGCCGCCGGAGAGCCGCCATGCGCTCTCCGCACTCGAGGCGCGAGGTGAGGTTTCGGTGATCGGCGCGCTTGTTGAAAAAGAGGGTGGAAGTTCGCTCGTGACCGTCCGCACGGAGCATAGTAGACTGCGGCAGTACCTTGACGCTTTGCCGTTGAGCTTCGATCACTTCAGCAATGCGTAACTACCACGCGATCGCTCTCCTCGCTCCGCTGATTTTGTGGGTTGGCGCGTGTTCGGGTGGGGGAGTCGATTCGTTCACCGTCACGGTCTCCTCAGGCGTCGGCGGTACCTTGAGCCCGGCGTCGGTCGCAGTCCGTTCCGGCTCCACAGCGAGCTTCATGCTGACCGCCTCGACCGGTTATGAGATCGCATCCATCAGCGGCTGCGGCGGTCAACTCTCGGGCACGACTTACATCACGGGTCCCGTGATGAATACCTGTACGGTTATGGTGTCCTTTCGACTGAAGCGTTACAACGTCTCGGCTAATGCCACTGCTTCGGGATCGATCACTCCCGCGACGGCATCCGTCGAGCACGGCACGACGACCGAGTTCGTGGTAATTCCGAATGCCGATGCGGCTCTTGTAGGTGTCAGCGGCTGCGGCGGGTCGTTGACCGGCCCGCGCTACACGACAGGCCCAATCACGGCGGACTGCTCGGTCAACGCGACTCTCGCACGGCCCGAGTTGCTCATGCAGGGGTTGACGTCGCCTTGGGGGATCGCCGAACTGCCGGACGGGCGCCTACTTATCACAGAGCGCGTCGGCACGCTCGCCATCACTAATGTGACGCGCACGGCTGTGGAGGTGCGAATCAATATACCGCTTACGATCGGTGTCCAAGGTCAAGGTGGTCTGCTCGATATTGCTCTCGATCCCGACTTCAGTACCGACCCAAAAATTTATTTCACTTACTCTGAGGCGGGCGGCGGTACGGAAGCCAGCCTCTTGGGTACCGCGGTGGCCCGTGCGAGGTTCGTCTCAAACACACTCAATGATTTCGAGGTGATCTACCGACAGGTTCCTAAGGTCGATGGCGGATCCCACTTCGGTTCACGAGTAGTCTTCCGATCAGACAAAACGATGTTCGTGACCTTTGGCGACCGAGGTAGTACACCCTTCGTTCAAAACCCCGGATCATCGATCGGCAAAGTCATCCGTATCTCGCGGGATGGATCAATCCCTGCCAATAATCCGGTGATCGTGGGTGGGAGACCCGAGATTTGGAGTATCGGTCATCGCAATTCGCAAGGAGCGGCTTTACGACCGGGCACCGATGAGCTTTGGCTCAGCGAGCATGGCCCTCAGGGCGGTGACGAATTGAATCGCATCGTGGCGGGCGGGAACTACGGTTGGCCGAACGTGAGCTACGGGTGCAACTACGGAGATCCGGTCGGTGCAGCCTGTCGCATCGGCGGGGGCGTCCACGCGCCCGCTTATCTTGAACCGGTGAGTCATTGGGTACCAACGTCCGTCGCCCCTGCAAGTCTCATCTTTTACACTGGAACCCGCTTCGGACCGTGGCAGGGCCATGCGTTCATGGGCACCCTGGCCGGCACAGCGCTTTGGCGGATCGAGCTCAACGGCAACGTGGAAGCTGCGAGAGAGCGTCTCTTCGGAAGTCTCGGTGAGCGCATTCGAGATGTGCACCAAGGCAGCGACGGCTACCTCTACTCCATCACCGACAGCGGAAAACTATTTCGTATCCGCGACTGAGTGTTAACCGGCCGCGTCTTTATCCCGCTCGATCAGGGCGTACGCCGAGTGGTTGTGGATCGACTCGAAGTTCTCGGCCTCGACGATGTAGGCGGCGACGCGATCTTCGGCATTGAGCCGCATTGCGATATCGCGCACCAGATCCTCGACAAACTTGGGGTTGTCGTAGGCTTTCTCGGTAACATACTTCTCGTCGGGGCGCTTCAAGATTCCAAAGACCTCGCAAGAAACCTCGGACTCCGCGATATCAATGAGCTCTTCGATCCAGAGATGCTCGCGCAGCTTCGCGGTGATGGTCACGTGCGAACGTTGGTTGTGAGCGCCCCGATCAGAAATGCGCTTGCTGCAGGGGAAAAGGGTCGTGACGGGTACCACCACCCGCACCCACATCTCGGTCGAGGTGCCGCGCTGCTCCCCGATGAGCGTCGCGCGGTAGTCCATCAGGCTCTCGACGCCCGATACTGGCGCTTTCTTCATCACAAAGAACGGAAAACTCATCTCGATATGACCCGACTCTGCCTCGAGGCGTCGAGTCATTTCACCCAGTATGCGCCGAAAGTTCTCGACGGCCGTGCAAGATCTCGACGAAGCGAGACATATGCGTGCCTTTGAAATCATGCGGCAAGCCCACATACATATTGAACGTTGCTACGGTGTGCTACTCGCCGCTCGATCGATCGCGTAACTTCACCGGATGCGTTGTGTCCTTGATGCCGACCTTATTGATCGGTAGCTGTCGCATATCTACCCGCGACTGCACATCCCCGACGGTCTGAACCACAGCATTCATTGATCAGGTCCCTGTAAGCGACAGGTTGTTCTGCGTTGGCCACCAGCCGTCAACTTGCTTCGCAAGACCCGCTGCATCAAGGCCAGCGAGGGCGAGGCAGTCCTCGCGACCACCATGCTCGATGAACCGATCGGGGATACCGATGAGGTGCAGCGGCAAGGTGATGCCCGCTTCGGCTAGCATTTCAGCGACCGCCGAGCCCGCGCCACCCTGGACGGCATTCTCTTCGACTGTGATGATGGCGTGATGATGCGTCGCGATCCGCTTTATTAATGCCATGTCGAGCGGCTTAATGAAGCGCATGTCAACGAGCGTGGCATCGAGCCGCTCGGCGATGGGGCGCACCGCATGCAGCAGCGTACCGAATACCAAGATGGCGAGGCCACTTTGGCCCTCGCGGCGCACGATACCGCGACCGACGGGAACCTCCGACATCTCGCGCATCGCGGGTGTGCCATTCCCGAGACCGCGCGGATAACGAACCGCTGAGGGGCCAGAGAGCGTCGTCGCAGTGTAGAGCATCTGACGACACTCATTCTCGTCCGATGGCACCATCAGCACCATATTCGGGATGCAGCGTAGATAAGAGATGTCATAAGCGCCTTGATGGGTCGCACCGTCACCGCCGACGAGGCCCGCGCGATCGAGCGCAAACACCACTGGCAGTTTCTGCAGCGCAACGTCGTGGATTAACTGATCGTATCCTCGCTGCAAGAACGTCGAGTAGATTGCTACCACGGGCTTCCAACCCTCGCAGGCGAGGCCCGCGGCAAAGGTCACGGCATGCTGCTCAGCGATCGCTACGTCGAAATACCGGTCGGGAAATTTCCTCGAGAACTCCACAAGCCCCGAGCCTTCGCGCATCGCTGGGGTGATGCCGATGAGCTTGGGCTCGCGCTCGGCCATATCGCACAGCCACTCGCCAAAGATTTGCGAGAACGAGGGGCCTGCCGACTTTTCCTTAAAGATGGTGCCGCTAGCCGGGTCGAACGCGCCCGGACCGTGCCATGTGATGGGATCAACTTCGGCAGGTGTATAGCCCTTACCCTTACGCGTGATTAAGTGCAGGAACTGCGGACCCCTTAAGAGTCGCTGATTGCGCAGCGTACGCACGAGGGCGCTGATGTCGTGACCATCGATGGGTCCGATGTAGTTGAACCCGAGCGCCTCGAAGAGGCTGCCTGGCAGGATCATTCCCTTAAAATACTCCTCAGAGCGGCGCGCGAACTCCCACGCGACGGGCATCTTCGAGAGCACCTTCTTACCCGTCTCGCGCAGCGCTGCATACTTGCGGCTCGAGAGCACGCGCGTGAGGTATTTCGAGAGCGCCCCCACATTCTCGGAAATCGACATGTCGTTGTCGTTGAGCACCACGAGCAGATCGGCGCGAAGTGAGCCGGCGTTATTGAGCGCCTCGAACGCCATGCCAGCCGTCATCGCGCCATCACCGATGACCGCGACCACTCGCCGCGATGCACCTTCGCGCTTGGCCGCCACCGCCATGCCGAGCGCTGAACTGATTGAGGTGCTCGAGTGGCCGACACCGAAGGTGTCGTACTCGCTTTCGGCGCGCGTTGGGAAAGGCGCGAGTCCGTCCTTTTGTTTGATCGTATCGAGTCGATCACGACGACCCGTGAGCACCTTGTGCGGGTAGGCCTGGTGGCCGACATCCCACACGAGGCGATCTTTGGGTGTGTCGTAAACGTAGTGCAATGCGACCGAGAGTTCGACCGTGCCGAGGCCGGCTGCGAAGTGACCGCCGCGCGTGGCGACGGTATTAATCAGATATCGACGTAGCTCCTGACAGACCTCCCCTAAAGACTCGACCGGTAGCGCGCGCAGGTCGGCCGGCGAGTTGATCTTTGAGAGCAACGGATATCGTTCGTCAAGCGAAGTCATGGGACCGCGACAGTGTATTAGTTCGCACGGCCAATGACGAAACCGGCAAGCGCCTCGAGCCCCTTTCCGGCGGTTCCGAGCGGGGTAAGGGCGGCGCACGCCCGGGCCCGCTGGGCCTCGGCGGCGGCTTTTGCGCCCTTGAGGCCCATGAGGCTCGTGTAGGTCGGCTTGTCGTGAGCAGCGTCCGCCCCGGCGATTTTTCCAATAGCGTCGGTCGTACCGGTCACATCTAAAATGTCGTCCTGGATCTGGAACGCGAGCCCGATCGCCGCGCCGAACTCGTGCAGGGCATGCCACTTCGGACCCGACAGCACGCCCGCTGCGGCAGCACCGAGCAGGACTGAGGTCTCGATTAGCGCGCCGGTCTTAAGCCGATGCATCTGCTGCAGCGCCGAAACGTCGAGCTTGCGACCCACCGATTCAAGATCGAAGGCCTGTCCGCCGGCCATGCCGGAGGTCCCGATACCGGCTGCGAGCAGTCGCACCATGGCGAGGCGATGAACCGCTTCCTCGGGTAATTGATTGGCAGGGCCTGCGAGACGTTCGAAGGCAAGGGCCTGCAGGGCATCGCCCGCGAGGATCGCTGAGGCCTCACCGAACGCCTTGTGACACGAGGGGCGACCGCGACGCAGATCGTCATTATCCATCGCCGGAAGGTCGTCGTGGATGAGACTATAGACGTGAACGAGTTCGACGGCTGCGGCGGGATCGTCCAAAGATTCGAGCGAGGCACCGAGCGCGACGCCTACGGTGTAGACGAGTGTCGGGCGCAGTCGCTTGCCACCCCCGAGCGCGCTGTAACGCATCGCTTCGACGAGGCGGGTGGATCCTGAGCCCGTTTGCGATAGCGTGCCTTCGAGCACGCACTCGATCCGCTTGCGGTAATCCATGTTCACTCGTCCTGCGAGGCCTCATGATCCTCGCCCGTCTCGAAGTCTTCGAGATTCACTTCGCCACCGCGCTTGAGCAAAATATCGACCCGAGCTTGAGCCGCATCGAGTGCACCCTGGCAATCGCGGGTGAGGGCGATGCCCTTCTCGAAGGACTTTAAAGAGTCTTCGATTGCGAGGTCACCCGCTTCGAGCTTTTCGACGATGGCTTCGAGCTCGGCAAGGGACTTTTCGAAGTCGGGCGTGCGCTTGGTTTTGCTCATAGCGGTTTTTTCCAACACGACCCTCGCGAGGGGGTCTGGCGGGTTGACGGTGGGGGGTCCGCAGAACTACATTGTTTGGACAGTTAAACTTAGTTTAACCGTTTCCCAAGGACTTCCGACACAAGGAGAGATTCCGTGCATCTCAAAGGCAGCAAGACCGAAAAGAACCTGAAGGACGCCTTCGCGGGTGAGTCTCAGGCCAACCGCCGTTACCTCTATTTCGCAGCCAAAGCCGACGTCGAAGGTTTTAACGACGTCTCTGCCGTGTTCCGCTCGACTGCGGAAGGTGAGACGGGCCACGCTCACGGCCACCTCGAATACCTTGAGGCGGTAGGCGATCCGGCTACGGGTTTGCCGATCGGTGACACGAAGTCGAACCTTGAGGCCTCCATCGCCGGCGAGACGCACGAGTACACCGATATGTACCCGGGCATGGCGAGGACCGCTCGTGACGAGGGCTTCGACGAAATTGCCGACTGGTTCGAGACCCTCGCCAAGGCCGAGCGCTCCCACGCGAACCGCTTCACCAAGGCTCTCGAGTCCATCTAAATCGTTCTCCAGTACGGCGACGTCGGATGCCCTGAGGCGCCGACGTTGTCTTGCTGATTCCGGTGAGCGCATTTCCCAAGGACAGGGACGATGAGCAACAGTACGATCACAGGCAGCCGCGAAGGATCACTCGAAGCGCCTACGCGTCATCCGCTCAATTGGCGCGATCCCTCGTTCTACGACGAAGCGGCTCTCGAGAAAGAGCTCGAGCGTGTGTTCGACATTTGTCACGGCTGTCGCCGCTGTTTCTCGCTCTGTAATAGTTTCCCCACCTTGTTCGACGCGGCCGATGAAGCGCCCTCTGGCGAACTCGATACGGTCGATAAAAAGGTTTACTGGGACGTTGTTAATCACTGTTATCTCTGTGACATGTGTTACATGACGAAATGTCCTTACGTTCCGCCTCATCCATGGAACCTCGATTTCCCGCATCTAATGCTGCGCGCCAAAGCCATCAAGGCAAAAAAAGGCGAAGTTCGGATGCGCGATAAAATTCTCTCGTCGACGGATATCGTCGGTCGCATCGCCGGAATTCCGGTGATTATGCAGGCTGTCAATGCCGCCAATAAAACCGAAATCGGCCGTAAGCTGCTCGATGTTACGCTCGGCGTGGCGACCGATGCGCCGATCCCCGAGTACCACGCGAACACTGCTCGTCGGCAGCTCGCCGGTCGCGAGCTCAAGGCCGAAGCGAAGCCCACTGACGAGACTCGCGGTAAGGTCGTTCTCTTTACGACCTGTTACGGTAACCGCAACGAGCCCGATCTCAACCTCAATCTCGTGAAAATATTCGAGCACAACGGCATTCCCGTGAAGATCGCGTCGCAAGAAAAATGCTGTGGCATGCCGAAGCTCGAGCTCGGCGATCTTGAGACCGTTGCTCGCCACAAAGCCGCGAACATCCCTGCGCTCAAGCAGGCGATCGACCAGGGTTACGATATCGTCGCGCCCATTCCGTCGTGCGTACTGATGTTTAAGCAAGAACTGCCGCTGATGTTTCCGGAGGATCCCGATGTACAGGCCGTGAAGGCCCGCATTTTCGATCCCTTTGAGTACCTCATGCTGCGCCACAAGGTGGGGCTCTTTCGTACTGATTTCGCCGAAGAGCTCGGCAACGTGAGCTACCACGTACCTTGTCATCTGCGCGTTCAGAACATCGGCCTCAAGACGCGCGATGTCCTCAAGCTCGTGCCGAATACGACCATCGACGTGATCGAGCGTTGCTCAGGACACAACGGCACCTACGCGGTGAAGAGGGAGTTCCGTCCCGCCTCGGTCAAGATTGGGAAGCCAGTCATGAGCCGCATTGAAAAAGCCAACCCCGACCATTACACCTCCGACTGCCCGATGGCAGGGCATCAGATCGAGACGGGTCTTAAGGATCCGAAGGATCCGGAGCACCCGCTTAAGTTACTACGTACGGCTTATGGAATTTGACGCTATGCAAAAACTCACCACCGCCGATCTCATGCCCCTCGAGACCTACGCCCGTGAGCGTCAGACGTTTCGTAGCAAGGTCATCGCGCACAAGAAAATACGCACCGTCCCGGTGGGGCCGAACACGACCTGGCTCTTCGAAGACCGACTGACCATTCAGTATCAAGTGCAGGAAATGCTGCGCACCGAGCGCATCTTCGAGCCTGAGGGCATCGCAGAGGAGTTGCATGCTTACAACCCGCTCATTCCCGACGGTCGCAACTGGACGGTGACCTTACTCGTCGAGTTCGCTGACTCCGCGACCCGTCCGCATCATCTTGCGCGCCTCAAAGGTATTGAGGATCGTTGCTACGTGCAGGTTGCCGACTTCTCGCGCGTCTACGCCATCGCCGACGAAGACCTTGAGCGCGAAAACGAAGAGAAGACATCGTCCGTGCATTTCCTGCGTTTCGAACTCACCGAGGCCATGGTGGGAGCACTGCGCTCAAGCGCGCGGCTCGTTGTCGGCATCGATCATGCGAACTACACGCATGCGAACGATGCGTTGCCCGAGGCGTCACGTAAGGCGCTGCTCGCCGACCTCGACTAGGCCGATTTAGCCTAGAATTGGGGGATGGCAAAAGATTACGACGCCTCAGCGATTGAGGTTCTTACCGGATTGGAGCCCGTTCGGCGCCGTCCGGGCATGTATACCGACACGAGCCGACCCAATCACCTTGCTCATGAGGTCGTCGACAACAGCGTCGACGAAGCACTCGCTGGACATGCCAAGCAGATCGATGTCACCCTTTTTAGAGACGGCTCTCTCGAGGTCTCGGACGACGGCCGAGGCATGCCGGTTGATATCCACCCTCAAGAAAAAGTAAGCGGCGTCGAACTCATCCTCACGCGTCTGCACGCCGGTGGCAAATTCGACAGCGGTAACTATAACTTCTCCGGTGGTCTGCACGGCGTCGGTGTTTCGGTGGTCAACGCGCTCTCAAAGCAACTCGAGTGCTGGGTGCGTCGCGGTGGTAAGGAATACAACATCGGTTTTCGCGACGGCAAAATCAGCTCTAAGCTCGAAGTCGTTGGTGCTGTAGGTCAGCGCAACACGGGTACCACCGTCCGCTTCTGGCCCGATCCTAAATTCTTTGAGTCTGACAAGTTCTCGCTACCGCAGCTCCGTCATACGCTCAAGGCTAAGGCCGTGCTGTGTCCGGGTCTCCGTATCATCTTCACCAACGAAGCGACGGGGGAAAAGGATAACTGGTTTTTCGCCGGTGACTTAGGTGCCTATCTCGTCGATGAACTCGGCAAAGCCGAACGCTTGCCGGCCGAGCCCATCACGGGCAAGCGCGAGAATGACCAGGAAAGCGTCGACTTTGCGATCTGCTGGGCGCCCGATAGCGAAGGTGCCATCGCCGAAAGCTACGTCAATCTTATCCCGACAACTGACGGTGGAACCCATGTTAACGGTTTGCGCAGCGGAACGGCGGCGGCGGTACGCGAGTTCTGCGAGTTTCGTAATCTCTTGCCGCGCGGCATCAAGCTCGCGCCCGAGGACATGTGGGACGGTGTGCGTTACATGCTCTCGATCAAAATCCGCGAACCACAATTCGCTGGTCAAACTAAAGAGCGCCTTGCCTCGCGTGATGCCGCACAGCTTGTCGAGGGTTATGCCAAAGACGCGATTAGTCTGTGGCTCGCACAACACCCGGATACCGGCGAGCGCATCGCACAGTTCGCCATCGAGAACGCTACGCAGCGCCTCAAGGCTGCTCAAAAAGTGCAGCGTAAGCGTATCTCGGGGGGGCCCGCATTGCCCGGAAAGCTTGCCGATTGCGCAGGCGATGATCCGATGCGCTCCGAGCTTTTCTTGGTCGAAGGTGATTCAGCCGGCGGTTCGGCTAAACAAGCACGTGACAAAGATTTTCAGGCCGTCATGCCGCTACGCGGTAAGATTTTGAATACTTGGGAGCTTGAGCCGGGCGAGATCGGCTCGTCGGCCGAAGTGCACGACATCAGCGTGGCCATTGGCATTGACCCGGGTACCTCCGAACTCTCGAGGCTGCGCTATCACAAAATTTGCATCCTCGCCGATGCCGACTCGGATGGTCAGCACATCGCGACCTTGCTGTGTGCGTTGTTCCTGCGGCATTTTAGGCCGCTTGTTGCACAGGGGCACGTATATGTGGCGATGCCGCCACTCTACCGGATTGATGCGGGCAAGCAGGTTTTATACGCTCTCGACGATACTGAACGCGATGCGTTCCTGCAGCGCCTCAATTACGAGAAGATGAAAGCGAAGCCGCAGGTTACGCGGTTCAAGGGGCTTGGCGAAATGAATCCCTCGCAGCTACGCGAGACGACGATGGATCCGCGCACGCGGCGACTCGTGCAGCTCACACTCGATGCGACCGACCAGACCGATAGTCTTATGGATATGCTGCTCGCCAAGAAACGCACTGCTGATCGTCGCCAATGGCTCGAGCAGAAAGGTAATCGTGTACAGGTGAGCGTCTGATACGGAAGCAGGAATGGGGTTTTGAGGGCGTCGAGCGTCAACCGCTGCGCGCCTTCACCGAGAAGGCGTATCTCGAGTACTCGATGTACGTCATCCTCGATCGTGCTCTGCCTGCGATCGGTGATGGGCTTAAGCCCGTTCAGCGACGCATCATCTACTCGATGAGCGAGCTTGGCCTTTCGGCTGTCTCCAAGCACAAGAAATCTGCGCGTACCGTGGGCGATGTCATCGGTAAGTTCCATCCGCACGGCGACTCGGCTTGCTATGAAGCGATGGTATTGATGGCGCAACCCTTCGCCTATCGATATCCCATCGTCGACGGGCAGGGCAATTGGGGCTCGCAGGACGATCCGAAGTCCTTCGCAGCCATGCGCTATACCGAGGCGAAGCTCACGCGTTACGCCGAGATATTACTCAAAGAACTAGGCGAGGGTACGACCGACTGGGTGCCGAACTTCGACGGCTCGTTTGAAGAGCCGCAAATATTGCCGGCGCGGTTACCCAACTTGCTGCTTAACGGTACGACCGGCATCGCGGTCGGCATGGCTACCGATATCCCGCCTCATAACCTGCGAGAAGTTGCGCAAGCTTGCATTCACCTTCTTAATGAGCCCGAAGCGACGACACGCGCGCTCATAAAGTTTGTAAAGGGTCCCGATCTGCCGACCGGCGCCGAGATCGTCTCGCCGCGTTCCGACCTCGTCGATTTCTATGACAAGGGTACGGGTAGCTTCAAGGCTCGTGCCTCTTATACGATCGAGGATGACTGCATCGTCATCGAAGCGCTGCCGTGGCAAACCTCGGGCTCCCGTGTACTCGAACAAATTGCCGAGCAAATGCGCGCCAAGAAGTTGCCGATGGTCGACGACCTACGCGACGAGTCCGATCATGAAAACCCGACGCGCCTCGTCATCGTACCGAAGGGTCTTAAGTTCGACGCTGAGCAGCTTATGGCGCATTTGTTTGCGACCACCGATCTCGAGCGTAACTACCGCGTGAACCTGAATGTCATCGGTCTCGATGGTCGACCGCGCGTCGTGGGGCTGCGGGAGATCCTCCGCGAGTGGCTTCAATTCCGCATCGCAACCGTCAAACGTCGCCTCGATTGGCGACTCGACAAAGTCTCAAAGCGTCTGCATATCCTCGACGGTGTGCTCGTTGCCTATCTCAATCTCGACGAGGTGATCCGGATCATCCGTCGCGAGGACGAGCCCAAGCCCGTACTGATGAAGCGCCTCAAGTTGAGTGAAGAGCAGGCCGAGGCCATCCTCGAGACCAAGCTCCGTCACCTCGCCAAGCTTGAAGAAATGAAGATCCGCGGCGAGCAGGAAGAGCTCGCCAACGAGCGGGGCGAACTCGAGGCCATACTCGGTAACACGAAGCGTCTGCGTAAACTCGTCGGCGACGAACTCGCCGCCGATGCTGAAAAATACGGTGATGTACGTCGCTCGAAGATCGTTGAGCGCGAGGCGGCTCAGGCTATCGACGAAACGGCGCTAATCGCCAACGAAGCGATCACCGTCGTGTTGTCCTCAGGTGGTTGGGTACGCGCGGCCAAGGGTCACGAGATCGACCCGAAATGTTTACAGTACAAGACGGGCGATGCGTTCCAGGCGGCGGTGCGTGGCATGTCGATGCAGCCGGCAGTGTTCCTCGATACCACGGGACGCACCTACTGCTTGCCGGCGCACTCGTTACCCTCAGCGCGCGGACTGGGCGAGCCGCTCGCAGGACGACTCAACCCGCCGGATGGCGCTAAGTTCGCCGGTGTGATGATGGGCGACGCCGAAGGGCTTTGGTTGCTCACCTCTGATGCAGGCTACGGTTTCACGGCGCGTCTCAAAGATCTGATCACCGATCGCAAGGCCGGCAAGAACGTGCTCAATCCGCCAAGGAATTCTTTGGCCTTGCCACCTGCCTTCGTACCTTCCGACAAGTGTCTCCTGTGCGTTTCGATTGTCGATGCCGATGGTGAAAACGGTCGACTGCTCGCGTTCCCGGTGAAGGACATCCCCGAAATGCCGCGCGGTAAGGGTAATAAGCTATTCAATATTCCGACGGCACTCGCCAAGGAGCGTGCTGAGGTCGTGATCGGTGCGGTTGCCGTTGAGCCGGGCGGTTCGCTGCTCGTGCATACCAGCGATCGCTCGATGACGCTCTCTTGGGGTGATCTTAAGGATTACGTCGGTGCTCGTGCTCAGCGCGGTACTGTGCTACCGCGCGGCTGGCGTCGTGTGACCCGGCTCGAAGCGGTGGCGGCGTCGTAACGCCTACCCGCGTGCGACGATCGCTGTCTTTGAGGTCGCGCCCGGGACCTCTCGAACGAGCTTCGGTACGAGATAGCCGGGTAAGGTGCTCGTCAGCGCTTCGACGATCTCGAGACCGCGCGACTCGCTTACCTCGAAATGTGCACTGCCGCTGACACGATCAAGCAGGTGCAGGTAATACGGCAGTACGCCATGCATATGCAGCGTACGCGAGAGCGCGGATAGCGTCGCCGCATCGTCATTTACGCCTCGCAGCAACACCGATTGATTAAGTAGCAGCGCGCCCGTCGTACTAAGTCGGGCTAGGGCTTCGAGCGCATCGCTCTGTAACTCCTGTGCATGATTGACGTGTAGCACGATCGTCACCCGCCACGGGAGCGAACAAATCCAATCGAGAGCGCCTGCGTCGATACGCGAGGGCAGTACGATGGCATTGCGCGTATGTAGACGCAGTGAGCGTAAGTGCGGAACGCCTTTGAACGAGTTCGTGAGCGCATTTAGTCGCGCGTTACTCAATGAAAGTGGATCCCCACCACTCAAGATCAGCTCCTCGATCGAGGGGTCTGCAGTCACTGAGGCGATGGCCTCGCGCCAGCGACCCGTCTCGCCTTGCTGGTCTTCGTACGGAAAGTCGCGTCTGAAGCAGTAGCGACAGTGCACCGCGCAAGCGCCCGTCGTGATGAGCAAGGCACGACTCGAATATTTGCGTAGAAGCCCTGGAGCTTGCTGATAACCCGATTCACTAATCGGGTCGCTACCGAAACCCTCAGCCTCGAATAGTTCTTCGCCGAGCGGCAACACCTGACGCAGTAAAGGGTCGAAGGGATCGCCACAGCGCATGCGCGCCACGAAACTGCGGGGCACACGCAGCGGAAAGAGCTTCGCCGCTGCCTCGGCAGGCGCGAGCCACTCTGAACCGAGATCGAGTGCACGCAACAACTCTGCCGGATCCGTGATGGCCTCGACGAAATGCTGTTGCCAGGTGGACTCGAGCGGATTCTGGTAGCGGGTGGTGGGGGTTGCCGTTATCATACGCGTCCTTTTTTTGGGCCCAACCATTTTGGGCTTCATCGAGTGCGAGCGCAAAGCGGAAGAACCACATGGGCAGCTATAACACCAGCGAATTCAAATCCGGGCTCAAGATCCTTATCGATGGGGACCCGTGCGTCATTGTCGAAAACGAGATGGTAAAGCCCGGTAAGGGTCAGGCCTTCAACCGTGTGCGTGTGCGTAATCTTAGGACCGGTCGCACTGTTGAGAAAACCTGGAAGTCCGGTGACTCCGTCGAGTCGGCCGACGTCATGGACGTCGACATGCAGTACCTCTACCAGGACGGCGACTTCTTCCACTTCATGGTTCTTGACAACTTCGAGCAACACACGGCGAGCAAAGAAGCGGTCGGTGATGGCGCTCAATGGTTGAAGGACGGCGTGACCTGCATCGTGACGCTCTGGAACGGTGTGCCGCTCATCGTGACGCCGCCGCCGCACATCGTAGCCACCATTGTCGAAACCGACCCGGGCGTGCGTGGAGATACTGCGACCGGCGGGCAAAAGCCTGCGAAGCTCGAGACGGGCGCCGTTGTGCGTGTACCGCTTTTCATCAATCAGGGCGAAGTCATCAAGGTTGACACGCGAACGGGCGAGTACATCTCGCGCGCGAAGCAGTAAATCTTTGACGTCGCCCCCGGTCGGGCGACGGCAGCGATCGTCAGCGCGGTCGCTTCTGCTCGAAGTTCCAAGCGTGTTCGACAATTGTCTCGAGTGAGGGATACTTTGGTACCCAACCGAGCATGGAGCGTGCCGCCGTCGCATCGGCGACGAGTCGCGGCGGGTCACCTGTACGCCGTGCCTCTTTCACTACTTTGAAATCGCGACGCGTCACGCGCCGAATGGTGTCGATCACCTCAAGCACCGAAAACCCATCGCCATTACCGAGGTTGTACTGCTGACTACCCCCGCCACCGAGCAGTGATTGCACCGCAAGCCAATGCGCTTCGCACAGATCGAGGATGTGTACGTAGTCGCGAATGCATGTACCGTCCGGCGTGTCGTAATCCGAGCCGAACACCGCGATGGAGGGGCGACGACCTGATGCTGCTTGCAGCGTAAGTGGAATCAAATGACTTTCTGGATCGTGCCGCTCGCCGAGCGCACCCGAGGGGTCGGCACCGGCCGCGTTGAAATAACGCAGACACACCGCGCGTAGGCCGTGCGCCCGATCGAGATCTTCGAGGATCTGTTCGACCGTATGCTTCGCGTGCCCGTAGGGATTGATCGGTGAGCATGGATGTCGCTCGTCGATGGGCGAGTACTGCGGCGTACCGAAGATCGCAGCGGTCGATGAGAAAATGAACTTATCGATCTTTGCAAACTGCATTGCTTCGAGCAGGGTCAGGGTATTCGCGACATTGTTGCGGTAATACTTGAGCGGCAGACGCACCGACTCACCCACCTCGATATGCGAGGCAAAGTGCATTACGGCATCAAACTTTCGACTCGCAAATAGCGAGTCGAGGAGGGTTCGATCGGCGATATCGCCCTGCACCAACTCACCGTAAGTTACGGCATCACGATGACCGCTCGAGAAATTATCGAGTGTGACGACGTCGACATCTGCTTCGCCGAGGCATTTAACCATCTGGGAGCCGATATAGCCCGCACCGCCGACGACCAAAATTTTCAGTGCCATACTGTCGACGATATCAGCACCGCCACGATCTTTTCGAGCCCTTTAAGATCGATGTCGTCGAAGCGCTCGAGGATGGGGCTGTCAAGATCGAGCACACCGACGAGTTCACCGGCGCGTGGGCCGGCGGTGGCGATGAGCGGTACGACTATTTCGGAGTTCGAAGCAGAGTCGCAAACGATATGCCCGGGAAACTCATGTACGTTCTTGACGAGTACACTCTCGCGACGTGCTGCTGCGGTGCCGCAAACCGCTCGACCGATGGCGATGCGCACGCAGGCGGGTTTGCCCTGAAACGGCCCGAGTACGAGCTCGTTCGATTCAGGGGCGAGGCGATAGAACCCTACCCAGTTCAGTTCCGGTAACGTGAGATAAAGTAGTGCTGCGACGTTTGCTAGATTTGCGATCGCATCGGTTTCGCCAGTGAGCAACGCGCGCACCGAAGTTTCGAGTTCCTCATAGGCTTTTGTCTTGGTCGCGGCGTTATGTATAAGATATGGTGTGTTGAAAGCGTTGCTCATCCTGATCGCTCACGCATTCTCGATAGTGAAACTGACAACCTCGTCGATTCTTTTCGCGCCGCCCGCAATCATTATGGCGCGATCGAAGCCAAGTGCGACGCCCGAGCAGGCGGGTAATCCTGCTTCAAGCGCGGCGAGTAAGAGTTCATCAATCGGCATTTGGGGCAAACCCCGCGCGAGTCGGGCCGCATTATCCGCCATGAACCTGGCGCGCTGCTCATTAGCATCAGCGAGTTCCTGAAATCCGTTGGCGAGCTCGATGCCGCCAGCATAGATCTCGAACCGCAGCACCACGCGCGGATCGCTGGGGTCGAGTTGCGCAAGCGCAGCCTGAGTGGCAGGGTAGTGCGTAAGGGCGAGCCACTCGCTCACCCCGAGCGCGGGGCCGATGACGGTAGCCATTAAAAAATCGAGTAGCCCGTCGCGGCCAAGTCCATCTGCGCTACTTTGCGGAAGCCCATGTGCGACGGCGGTCTCCACAAGAGTCTCCGTTGATGCATCTAATGGATCGACCTGCAACCGCACCTGAAATGCCTCGCGATACGATACCTGTCGCAGCGGGCGCGGTTCACCACCCATGCGAGTCACGAGGGCATCCAGTAGCGCCACGACCTCTTGAATAAGACCCGACATGTCGAGTCCAACCCGATACCACTCGAGCATCGTGAATTCTGGGTTATGTAATCGGCTGCGCTCATCGCCACGGACGACTTTGCAAAGCTGATACACATCGCCGACCCCCGCCGCGAGTAAGCGCTTCATCGCGTACTCCGGCGAAGTTTGCAAGAAGAGTCGCCGATTGCCGAGCGCGAGCTCGACGGGTCGGAGATTCACGTCTGTGACGGCGGCGTTTACGAGAATCGGCGTCTCAACCTCGAGTACAGACCGCATCTCGAAGAATTCGCGCACCGCCGCGAGTAGTGCCGCACGCTGCGCAAGGCGTTCTCGGGTCGCGGAAGGATACCAGCGATCGATTACTGAAGAGATCATCTGGAGCGGGGCTTACAGTTGCGGATGCGGCGACCGATCGTCTCGCCCATCCGCACGATGCGACCGGTCGCAAGATGTGACGCCCACTCGATCGTATCTTTGGGAAAGAGCAGGATCGCCGTCGAGCCCATATTGAAGCGACCCATTTCTTCGCCTCTTCCGGCGGCGAACGGCTTACCGTCTCGCGCGGTATCTAGCCTTGTAAGACGTCGCGGCCGTCTCGGTGCGACTTCGCCATGCCATACAGTCTCCATTGAGCCGACATTGAGCGCCCCGATGAGCAGTAGCGCGTGCTCGATGCCTTCGCCCTCAAATAAACAGGTAATACGCTCATTACGTGCAAAAAGATTGGCGACTCCATCGGCGGCGACGCGATTAACGCCGAAGAGACGCCCCGGGACATACCACGCATCGCGCAAGCTACCGGCCATCGCCATGTGTATGCGGTGATAGTTGTGTGGCGCGAGATAAATCGTCGCGAAGTACCCACCTCTGAAACGTTCGACCCACTCGCGACGTCCCGCGAGCAGGGCATCGAGCGTGTAGAGACGACCTTTCGCCTGCAGCAAACGGTCGTCGTCGATGCGACCGATTTCACTGACCGTACCGTCGCACGGGCAGGCGAGCGCGAGCGGATCGGCAGGCAAGGGTCGCGCATCGGATCTGAGTGCTCGTGTGAAGAAGGCGTTGAAGGACTCAAATGCGAGCGGGTCGCTGATGAGCGCATGACTCAAGTCGGGTTTGAAGCCCCTGATGAAGCTCGAGATCAGAAGATTTTTGAACCACGGCGTCTGGCTGCGCGCTGCGGCGTAAATGAGCCGCGAAATACCGTGTTGCGGCAGTACGTGTTGCAGCGCGACGAAGATTCGGGCTGCGGCGGATGGCACAATGTCTGACATGCGCAAAGTATCCCACAGGCCCGCCCGTCCCCGACCCCCCACCGTACTTGGGGCCTTGAGTCGTGGTGCAAAGACGCTCGATCGGGCCGGGGTGTTCTTTGGTCACGGCTCAAACAACGCCGAGGACGATGCAGCGACGATGCTTTTTCACGTACTTGATCTTAAGACCACACCCGGCCCGGCGGTGTACCGCCGTCGACTGACTTTGCGTCAGACCGAGGCCTTCGATGCGATGCTCGAACTGCGCATCTCGACACGGCGTCCGGCGGTGTATCTAACAGGGCGAACCTGGTTTGCCGGACTACCGATGCGCACCGACGCGCGAGCGCTCATCCCGCGCTCACCGCTCGCCGAGCTTATCGAAAATCAGTTTCGTCCTTGGATCGATCCTGCTCGCGTCAAGCGCGTGCTCGACCTTTGCACTGGAGGTGGTTGTATTGCGCTCGCCGCGGCGTATTACCTGTCGAAGGCGAAGGTCGAAGGGATGGACATCTCCGATGAGGCGCTCGCGCTTGCACGAGAGAATTCACGCGACTTGCGACTTTCGCGCCGAGTCCGCTTCGCGAAATCGGACCATTTCGCAGCCCTCAAAGGCCGCCAATACGATATTATCATCTCGAATCCACCCTACGTCGGGGAGCGCGAGATGCGTTCGCTGCCCCCCGAGTACGAACACGAACCGCGCCTTGCGTTGGCGGCGGGTAAGCAGGGTCTCGATTCGGTGCGCGTCATCCTCAAGCAGGCGGCGCGGCACCTCACCCCAGGAGGTCTCCTGGTCGTCGAGGTGGGTAACACCGAGATGCGGGTCCGACACCACTGGCCACGCGTGCCGTTTATGTGGCTCGAGTTTGAGCGTGGCGGTGGCGGTGTATTTTTGTTGACCCGCGAGCAGCTGCAACGTCATGTCCGGTAACACCATAGGCCGTCTGTTTCAGGTAACGACCTTCGGCGAGAGCCACGGTCCGGCACTCGGCTGCATCATCGACGGCTGTCCGCCGGGTCTTGAAATCTCCGAAGTCGACTTCACGCGCGATATTGATCTGCGTCGTACGGGTACCTCGAAGTTCGTCAGTCAAAGAAAAGAAGAAGATGCTGTTCGCATTCTCTCGGGCGTCTTTGAAGGTCGAACCACAGGCACGTCTATCGGTCTCGTTATCGAGAATACCGATGCGCGTTCGCGCGACTACGACAAGATAAAAGATCGGTTCCGTCCCGGGCACGCCGACTACACCTATCAACAAAAATACGGATTCCGCGACTATCGTGGTGGCGGACGGTCTTCTGCTCGCGAGACCGTCATGCGCGTAGCGGCCGGCGCGATCGCCCGCAAATATCTCGCCACGCGCCTCGGTATCCAAATCCACGGGTACCTGAGCCAAATCGGCTCGCTCGTACTTGATCCGGTCGCGCCCGATACAGCTTACGATAATCCGTTCTTCTGCCCCGATCCTTCCCGCATCAAAGAATTGGAAGATCTCATCTGGAGGCTGCGCGAAGATGGCGACTCCATCGGAGCGCGTATCACCGTCATCGCGCAAGGCGTGCCGCCGGGGCTCGGCGAGCCCGTGTTCGATCGGCTCGATGCTGACCTCGCTTACGCCATGATGGGTATCAACGCCGTCAAAGCCGTTGAGGTCGGCGCAGGGGTGCAGGTCGTCGCGCAGCGCGGTAGCGAGCATCGTGACGAGCTCACGCCGACGGGCTTTACAAGCAATAACTCGGGCGGTGTGCTGGGCGGCATCTCAAGCGGACAGGACATCATCGTCCACGCTTCGCTCAAACCCACTTCGAGTATTCAGATCCCGGGTCGAACCATCACGACTGATGGTGAGCCTACTGAGATAATCACTACCGGTCGTCACGATCCGTGCGTTGGCATTCGAGCGACGCCCATCGCCGAGGCAATGATGGCGATCGTACTTACGGACCATTGGCTGCGTCATCGCGCGCAGAACGGTGATGTTAAATCGATGACACCCGTCATCACGAACAGAGAGAAGCAGCGATGAGTCGGCAGTGGAATGTTGCGGTGCTCGGAGCAACGGGTCTAGTAGGTGAAACCACGATCAAAGTTCTCGAGGAGCGGAAATTCCCGGTGGACGAGCTTTATCCGCTTGCGAGCAACCGTTCGCTCGGCAAGAGCGTCGAGTTTTACGGCAAGACTCATCCGATACTCGATGTCGACACCTTCGACTTCTCGAAAGCAAATATTGGGCTCTTTTCTGCAGGCGGCGACGTCTCTCGTGCCTATGCACCGAAGGCGGCGGCGGCCGGCTGTGTCGTCATCGATAACACCTCTGAGTTTCGCTACGAGGATGACATCCCGCTCATCATCCCCGAGGTGAATGCGGCGGCGATCTCGCAGTTCGCAAAGCGTCGCATCATCGCGAACCCCAATTGCTCAACCATTCAAATGCTAGTTGCACTCAAGCCTATTTATGATGCGGTCGGCATCGCGCGTGTCAATGTGGCGACCTATCAGTCCGTGTCAGGCGCCGGCAAAGAAGCCGTCGAAGAACTCGCCGAGCAGACCATCGCGCTCGTGAGCGGCAAGGGTCCCGTCAAACCCAAGGCCGTGGCTGCGCAGATTGCGTTCAACGTCGTACCGCAAATCGACAAGTTTATGGACAACGGCTACACCAAAGAAGAAATGAAGATGTTTTGGGAGACTCAGAAAATCTTCGCTGACCCTAACATCAAAGTGAATGCGACCACCGTTCGCGTGCCGGTATTCTTTGGGCACTCCGAGGTCGTCAATATCGAGACACATCAAAAAATTACCGTTCCGGAAGTACGCAAGCTGCTCGAAAAAGCGCCGGGCGTTAAGGTGATCGATACGCGTGAAAAGGGCGGCTACCCGACGGCGGCAATGCAGGCAGCAAACGATGATCGTGTCTTCGTCGGGCGCATCCGCGAGGATATCTCGCACGAGCGCGGCCTTAATTTTTGGATCGTCTCCGACAATATCCGCAAAGGCGCTGCCACTAATAGCGTCCAGATCGCGGAGCTCCTCATTCGCAAGCATCTTTGAGCGCGGCGTGTTTTGCCTGAGGATGATATCGTGACGCAACGCCAACATTCTTCAACGATGCGGTCGTGGGCAGCGCTCCGTCGTGTGCGTCTAAGCCTCGCTCTCGCGCTCGTCTTCGGTGGAGCAGGTGCATCGGCTTTAGAACCGGACGCACCCGAGGTGGAGCCGCCGACTGCTGGGCCTACCGAGACGGTTGCACCTGCCGAGACGACCGCGCCAGTCGGAACAGTGACACCTGCTGAACCAGATGTAACGATAGATACATCGTTGCCCCAGCCGACAGTGCGTCTTGTGCGTCGTAACGAAACCTTGATGTCGATTTCTCGCGAGTGGTCCGCGACCATCGGCGTCACGCTTCCGCAGGCCATGATCGGCATCTATCGTGCGAACCCGACGGCCTTTGGACCTCTGGGAATGAGCGAGATGGTCGTCGGGTCGATCCTCACGCTCCCTGATGCCGCCGCGCTGAACACCATTTCACCCGCGGCAGCCTCAAGCGAAGTCAGCCGAAGCCTACGCATCAGGCTTACCGGCGAGGCGGCTCCAACTCAGCTTAGCGCGCCGGCGCCCGGCCCCCCGACGCTGACGACTGCGCCTGCGAAGCCCACCGAGTTCACGCCTGACTCGACCCTGACCCCCTCGGGATCGGCTTCGGGCCCAACCGCCGAGTCTCCGGTCGCGACGCTGCCTGCGCTTGAGCTCGCGCCGTCCGCTGAACCCGCAACACCTGAGGTCAAGGTCGCGCGTTTAGAGGCCGACCTCCGGGCCGCTGCGGCCGAAATTGGTGTCCTCAAGGCTCGTCTCGCCGTTGCAGCCGGCCTCTCGGGCCCCCCTCCCGCCGTCGGCATCGGGCAGAGTGGTTGGGTGGCTGAGGCCCGTCGCTTGGCTGCCGAAGCCTGGTGGTCAACACCCGCTTTGCTGCTAATCTCGCTCGGTCTTTTAATTGCTTTCCTCGTTTCGCGTCAATCTCGCGTCGAGGCGGTCGAGCTCGCCCCCCGAAAGGAAATGTCCTACGACTTGCCGCCTATCAACGCCGCGCAGGACGCCGATCCCCTGATGGACGCGCCGCTGCGTACCGCCCCCGACTGCATCGCACCCGTTGCCGTCCCCTCAATCCCGGTCGTACCTGCAGCGTCGCCGATCAACGAGGATCGCGAAGGCGATCCGCCGCCCGTTGATGAAGCCGGCAACAAAATCAATCTCGCGCGCGCTTTCATCGAGATGCGTCAGCACGATGCGGCCATCCTCGAGTTGCAGGCAGCGCTGCGCCTTGGCGATGAGACGCAGCGGGTCGAGGCGATCCGCTTGCTCGACTCCCTACTGAAGTCGTGACGGCCAAAACCGGAATGCCGGTTACATGACCCGCTGGGCCATGGGTGTCGAGTACGACGGCACGTATTTTTGTGGATGGCAGCACCAGCCTGGGTTACGCACGCTCGAAGATACCTTCGCGAAAGCCATCGGCAGTGTCGCTGACCACGCGATTTCTTTGATTTGTGGCGGACGCACTGACGCCGGCGTGCACGCGGCAGGGCAGGTGATCCACTTCGATTCCGAAGCCGTGCGCTCACCGCGTGCTTGGGTACTTGGCACTAACGCTAACCTCGATCATAAGGCAAGCGTACGCTGGGCCATACCCGTACCCGAATATTTTCACGCGCGGTTCTCGGCGACTCGCCGTCACTACCGCTACACCATATTCAACCGAAGTGCACGCTCAGCGTTGTACGATGGTCGAGCTACGTGGGTACACGCTCCGCTCGACATCGTACGCATGCACGAAAGCGCACAGTATCTCGTCGGCGAGCATGACTTCAGCGCCTTTCGTGCGGTCGAGTGTCAATCAAGCTCGCCCATTCGGCGTATCGATCACTTACTGGTACAGCGAGAGGGTGAGGTGGTCCACATTGACGTTGCAGCGAACGCATTCTTACACCACATGGTGCGCAACATCGCAGGGCTCCTAATAGAGGTCGGTCGCGGTCTGCACGCTTCAGATGAGGTCAAAAACCTTTTAGAGGGTCGTGACCGTCGCCGCAATGCGCCGACTGCTGAGCCCGACGGCCTTTGTCTGCGTCGTATCGAGTATCCTAAAGGTTTTGAATTACCCGATCCGGTATAGTCATTGTATGGTCTGGTTTGAAAAAATCGTCCCCTCGCGCATCAAAACCGAACGTCGTTCTCGTTCGGTGCCAGAAGGGCTTTGGGTCAAGTGTACTGTTTGCGACTCGCCGCTCTATCGTGCTGAGCTCGAGCGCAACCTGTTCGTTTGCCCTAGGTGCGCGAATCACATGCGCATCGGTGCTCGCGATCGACTGCTGCGGTTTCTCGACCTTGATACCGCCAGAGAAATCGGTGAGCGGGTCACGCCAGAGGATCCGTTGAGGTTTCGCGACCGCAAGCGTTATCGCGACCGCTTCACCGCAGCCCAAAAAATTACCGGCGAGAAAGACGCACTGATTGTGATGTCGGGCAAGCTCGAAGAATTGCCTATCGTTGCCTGCGCTTTCGAGTTCCAGTTCTTGGGTGGCTCGATGGGTTCGGTCGTGGGTGAGCGCTTCCGTCGCGCCGTCGATCATGCCATCGAGCATCGCACGCCACTCATCTGTTTCTCAGCGAGCGGTGGTGCGCGCATGCAGGAAGCTCTGTTTTCTTTATTACAGATGGCTAAGACGAGCGCCGCACTTACCGAGTTGCAGGCCGCAGGTTTGCCTTTTATCTCGGTGCTCACGGATCCGACTACAGGTGGAGTGTCGGCAAGTTTTGCGATGCTCGGTGATCTCAACATCGCTGAGCCGCGTGCCCTTATCGGCTTTGCCGGCCCGCGCGTTATCGAGCAAACTGTGCGAGAAAAACTCCCCGAAGGCTTCCAGCGTAGCGAGTTCCTTCTTGAGCACGGCATGATCGATCAGATCATCGACCGTCGTGATCTTCGGTCGCGCCTAGCTGAGCTGCTGCGTATGCTGCTTCGTCAGCCTGCGGTAACTCCTGCTGGTAATGCAGCTCCCTGACTGGCTCGCCTTCCAACAGGCGCAGCACTCCGACGCGATCGCGCTTGGAATCGACCGCGTGCGCGACGTCGCAAACCGCCTCGGTCTCTTGGCTTTTAAATATCCCTCGATCATCGTCGGTGGGACTAACGGCAAGGGCTCGACTGTCGCGTTCCTGACAGCGCTATGTCGCGCAGCGGGTCTGCGCACCGGCACGTACACCTCACCGCATCTGCAGCGCTACAACGAGCGTATTACAATCAACGGCCAGCCCGTCGATGACGCCACGCTCCTCCGAGCCTTCGAGCGTATCGAACAGGCAAGGGGCGATACGCCACTCACCTTTTTTGAGTACGGGACCCTCGCGGCCTTTCTAATCTTTGACGAGGGTGCCGTCCGGGCTGCCGTCATCGAAGTCGGGCTTGGGGGCCGTCTCGATGCGACTAATATCATTGACGCGGATGTCGCCGTGCTCTGCTCGGTTGGGCTCGATCATCAAGACTGGCTCGGTCCCACGGTCGAGGACATCGGGCGCGAGAAGGCGGGCGTTTTCCGCGAACGACGGCCTGTAATTTTGGGGTCATCTGAAATGCCGCGGAGCGTTCATGATGCCGTTGAGCGCCTGCGGTGCCACGTATCGCAGCTCGATCAAGATTTTTTCTTCGAGCGAGTCGGGAAGGGCTTTTGTTGGCGAAGCAAAGATCGTGCCTTCGAGTCGCTCCCGTTACCAGCGCTCCAAGGACCCATCCAATTGCGCAACGCCGCCACGGCCATCGCTGCATTCACCGCTTGGCACCGAGTCTGTCCGACACCTGACCGTGAACTCATCGCCCGCGGGCTCGCGACCGCCGAACTGCGCGGTCGGTTTCAGCGTATCGCGCCGACGCAGGCGGAAGACCCGGAGTGGATTCTCGATGTTGCCCACAACGAGGACTCGGCCCGCGTGCTCGCTGAGGCACTCAAGGTCTCATCCTCTGGAGGTAAGACCTTTGGCGTCGTTGGGATACTGCAGAACAAGGACGCCGGCACCATCGGCGAGTCGCTTGTCGGGGTCATCGACGAGTGGGTGCTCTGCGGCCTTGTAGGTCCCCGCGGCAGTAGCGCTGAGGAATTACGCTCGCGATTACCAGCGCGCTGCCGCAGTATCGCGCTCGCACCCGATGTCTCCCACGGGTGCGCGACGGCGAGAGCGCTCGCTCGGCGCGGCGATCGCATCGTCGTCTTTGGATCCTTTCACGTCGTCGGCCCGGCGCTGGACTGGCTTGGTTTATAATTTCCCGCTTGGACACTGCGCTTAAACACCGGCTTACCGGTACCGTCATTCTCGTTTTTCTGGCCGTGCTGCTGTTGCCGGAGCTGCTGACTGGTTCCGGCGAGGTCGCGAAGGCGCGGTTGGCTATCCCAAATAATTCTGGCGATGGTGAGCGCCGCTTCGAGGTCGATCTCACCGAATCCGCGTCCGCCCCTGCGTTGGCGTTACCGCAGCAACCGCAATCGCAACCTGCCGCCGAGGTGCCCATCGGACTGTCCGTCCCCGCGACGATATTACCCTCGCCTGCGGCCACGCCGGCGCCCGCCATCGCGGCTGTGCCTGAAGAGAGGATGTTAACGCCCGCGCCCACGCCGACACCCAAAACCGAACCGAAGCCTGCTGCAAAATCGTTAGGTAGCTACTACGTGCAGGTGGGCATCTTCGTGAATGCGGCGAGCGCGCGCCGTTTAGAGCGTCAGCTGCGCGACAAGAAATTTGGAGTCGTCGTCGATCAGCTCAACCGCTCGGGGAAAGAGATGTTCCGCGTTCGCGTGGGACCCGAGGCCAACCGAGCTGCGGCGAACGCGCTCGCAAAAAAACTCACTGATGCCGGGCATACAGGTTCGATTGTGAAGTAGAATTCGTACCGCGTGGTACTTGCGCGGTCAGAGGTTAAGGCATGACGTGGCTGGATATCATTATCACGGTCGTCTTCCTGGTCTTCGCTGTGCTCGGTCTCATGCGCGGTCTTATTGCTGAGGTATTCAGTCTGCTTACCTGGGTCGTCGCGCTCTTTATCGGTTCCCATTACGGCGGACTCGCACGACCTTATGTTGATTCATTCGTCACTAACACCAAGTATCAAGGTCTCGTCTCGTGTGTGCTCGTCGGCGTCGCAACCTTCATAATCGTGGAGCTCATCGGCCTTATATTAGGTAGAAAAATTAACGCGACTATCTTTGCGCCGATTAATCGTATGCTCGGCATGCTGTTCGGCGCGGCGCGTGGCGCCATAGTTGTCGGCTTCTTCACACTGCTCGCATTGCAGTTCGGGGTCGAAGACGAGGCCGTCTGGAAAGCCTCGAAATTGCGCACGGCAGCAACCACCTCTGCCGAGCTTCTCGATAGTCTTGTCGACTTCGAAGCACTCGTGCGTGATCAAAGTATTATCGGGCGCCCGAAAGTCCCTACCTAATCATCATTGGGCGAATTTATGTGTGGCATTACAGGTATCGTCGGTAAAAGTCCCGTCAACTCGCAGCTCTATGAGGCGTTGACGGTGCTGCAGCATCGTGGCCAGGACGCCGCGGGTATCGTTACCGCCGTCGACGGACTCGTCCGCATGCGAAAGGGGCAGGGCCTCGTGCGCGACGTCTTCAGTCAGCAAGACATGCTTGAACTGCGCGGCAACATCGGAATCGGTCACGTGCGTTACCCGACCGCCGGCAGCGACACCGTCTCCGAAGCGCAGCCGTTTTACGTGAATGCCCCGTACGGCATCGCACTTGGGCATAACGGTAACCTAACGAACGCGTCTGAACTCGCCGATGTGCTTATCCGCGAGGAGCGTCGTCATCTCAATACGTCATCCGACTCCGAAGTACTGCTTAACGTGCTCGCGTCCGAGTTGCAGCGCGTCGGTACGCCTCGCGTTATGGCGGTGGACTTATTTGCAGCGGTTACCGCACTCTTTCGTCGGTGTCGCGGTGCTTATGCCGTCATCGCAATGGTGGTCGGTCACGGGATACTGGGATTTCGCGATCCGAACGGCATCCGTCCACTCGTGATCGGTCAGCGCGAGACTGTGAAGGGCACCGAGTTTATGCTCGCCTCAGAGTCGGTCGCGCTCGATATGCTTGGCTTTACGCAGGTGCGCGATGTGGCCCCAGGCGAAGCGGTTTTCATCGATGAGGCGGGTCGTCTGTGCTCGCAGCAGTGTGTCGCAACGACGCGTCAAGCGCCCTGTATCTTTGAGTACGTTTACTTTGCGAGACCCGATAGCATCATCGACAACGTGTCGGTGCAGCGTGCTCGCATGCGTATGGGGGATCGCCTCGCTGAAAAAATCCGCCGCGAACGACCTGATCACGATATCGACGTTGTGATTCCAGTGCCTGATACGAGCCGCGTCGCGGCGTTACAGCTGGCGCAAGGCCTTTGCATCAAGTTCCGCGAGGGGTTCATCAAGAACCGCTACATTGGTCGCAC
This sequence comes from Gammaproteobacteria bacterium, assembly GCA_016874055.1. GTDB lineage: Bacteria > Pseudomonadota > Gammaproteobacteria > Steroidobacterales > Steroidobacteraceae > UBA964. Next base: position 34,749 of record VGVG01000009.1, read on the forward strand.
GTTCATCATGCCTGGCCAGGACGAACGTCGAAAATCAGTGCGCTCTAAGCTCAATGCGATCGATCTTGAGTTTCGTAACAAGAACGTGCTGCTCGTCGATGACTCGATCGTTCGTGGTACGACGTCTGCACAAATTATTGAGCTAGCGCGTGACGCCGGTGCACTCAAAGTGTATTTCGCCTCGGCGGCGCCCCCGGTAAGACATCCGAATGTCTACGGTATCGACATGCCGGCCGCATCCGAGCTTGTTGCTGCAGGGCGCACAGAGGAGGAAGTTCGCGAGATCATCAATGCCGATTGGTTGATCTATCAAGATCTCACCGATCTTGAGCTAGCCTGTCAGCACGACGACTCTTACGTCACCGAGTTTGACACGTCCTGCTTCTCGGGTAGGTACATCACGGGCGATGTCACCGCTGAATACCTCGAGCGTTTGCAGCGAGAACGTTCCGATGCGGCTAAGGTGCGTCGACGGAGCGGCATTTCGCTCAAGGTTGTTCACGGCGTTTGATGCGGCCGCCCCTGCGTGTAGCGACCCCGGATGAGTGGGTTGAGGAAGCCATCCGTCGCTGGCCAGAGTTGGTTGCCGATCACGCAAACTGCGAGAAAAAAGCGGCTTCCACGGCGCTAGCACTGATGTTCGCGTATCCCGAAGATCGTGCACTCGTTGCAAAGCTCTCTAAACTCGCTCGAGAAGAGCTGCGTCACTTTGAGCAGGTCGACAAGTTGATGCAGGCACACGCGGTGCCCTATTTGCGACGTAAGCCCGGTCGCTACGCTTCGGCGCTGCGTGAAGCCGTGAGGACCCACGAGCCGTATCGTAAGCTCGACCTCTTACTTTGCGGGGCGCTCATCGAGGCAAGATCCTGTGAGCGGTTTTCTTTACTTTCGAGTCGAAGTGCGGGTGGGAGTTTGCCCACCGATATCGTAGCGTTGTACGAGGGGCTACAGGCGTCCGAGGCGCGGCACTGCGAGCTCTACCTCAAGCTCGCTGAGGCGCACGTCAATGCCCATCCAGAGTGCGAGCGACAAAAATCTTGGTCAGTACGCCTCGAAGAACTCGCGACCCTTGAAGCTGATCTCGCCACGAGCACGGATGCGGAGTTCAGGTTTCATTCAGGATTGCCGCAGGGCTGAGCTCAAGCGCTCAGGCAATTTTTCGTCGCTGCCAGCCGTCAGCGGTGACCTCCAGATATTCCCCCGCCTCGTCCCATGCCGAGAGCACGACGCGTTCGGCATTACCGTCACGGGTGATGTGACGATGTTCGGCAGGGCGGTGCGTGTGTCCATGAATCATCTTGCGCGTGCCACTCGCCTCGAGGGCTGCGATTACGGCCGAAGGAGTGACATCCATAATGGTCGCAGCGGTAGCTCGGGTGTGCACTTTGCTACCGGCGCGTGTGGCATTAGCGAGTATCTGTCGCGCATCCATCGGGAGCTTGAGCACGCGATCCCTAAACCTCGGATCACGCACAATCGTACGAAGCTCCTGATACGCGGTATCACCGGTACACATGAGATCACCGTGGGTCAGCAGCACGCGCTCGCCGACGAGGGTGACGACCGACGGGTCCGAAATAAGCGTCCCACCGATACGTCGTTCGAAGGCCTCGCCGTACAAAAAATCTCGATTGCCCTGCATCACGTAGACGGCGACCCCCGCATCCGAGAGCGCACGCAGCGCCACACAGACCCGATTACATACCGGATTCGGATCGTCATCGCCAATCCAGATCTCGAAGAGGTCACCGAGGATGTGCAGGGACGTTGCTCCGCGAGCCTCGCCCTCGAGAAAGCGCGAAAACGCTTCAATGGTCGCAGGCGTGCTCGAGTCGAGATGCAGGTCGGAGACGAACAGGTGGCGCACGAGCGCGATTCTAGCCATCATTCTGAATCAACGGCACACAGCGGGTTAAAATACCCGTGTTTGAGACCGCTCGGCCGGGGTTAATATGAAGACGCGATCTTTCGATGTGAAATCCTGTGCAGAGGCGCTCGCCGAGGTCTCCATAACCGCCCAATCGGGTCGCGCCGAATACGAGGTATGCATCAGTTTTGCGACGCCCGAGTTACTCTGCGAGGTACGCACCGCAAAGCGTTGGGGACTGATCAAGAAGATGTGCGGCGCGAGGCCATTGTCGATTCGTAAGACGGCATGGTGGGTCGATCGCTACGTCAAAGCCGTTCACGGTGATATGAGGGCCTTACTTCAGTCGGGTGAGCTACGACGTACGGACGACGAGGGCATCGAGTTCCCGTATGGCGCCATCAATGTCAAGTTCTTGTTTAACGCTGCCCGATGATCCATCCCTCGATCACTACCCGCTTCGCACCGAGCCCCACGGGCGAGTTGCACCTCGGCAATGCGCGTACCGCGCTTTTCAACTGGCTGCTTGCTGAGCATAACGGCGGCCGTTTTCTACTGCGCATCGAAGACTCGGACGCAGAGCGTAGCAAGCCGAAATTCACCAAACAAATCATGGAAGATCTGCAATGGCTAGGTCTCTCGTGGGATGGTGAGATCCTCGCGCAGAGTCAGCGTGGCGCGGTCTACCGCGAAGCGCTCGATAAGCTCGAGCGGGCAGGCCGTGTGTACCCCTGCTACTGCACGCCCCTCGAAATCGAAGTGAGCCGAAAGTTGCAGCTTGCCTCGGGTCGGCCTCCTCGTTACGCGGGTACCTGCCGCACTCTCAATGACTCGGAGCGCACCGCCAAACTCGCGGAAGGTCGCAAGCCTACGCTACGGTTTAAAGTGCCTGATAGTGGCCTTATTGAGTTCGTCGATCTCGTGCACGGCGAGCAGCGCTTCGAGAGCGCAGATATCGGCGATTTCATCGTTCAGCGTGCCGATGGCTCGGCAGCGTTCTTCTTCTCGAATGTACTCGATGACGCTTTGAGCGGCGTCACTACGGTCTTACGCGGTGAGGATCATCTCTCCAACACGTCTCGCCAGCTGCTCATCGCAACGGCGCTAGAGCTCAAGGTACCGACCTACGGCCACCTCTCGCTAATCACGGCGGCTGATGGCTCACCGCTGTCAAAACGTCACGGCGCGAAATCTTTAAGAGAGTTGCGTGAACAGGGCTATTTGCCAAAAGCACTTGTCAATCATCTCTTTAGGCTTGGCCACTCGAGCGATCTACACGATCTCCTCGACATCCAAAAACTCGCCGTCGGGTTTAAGCCTGCGCATTTGGTGCGCTCACCGGCACGATTCGATCCCGTACAACTCGAGGTGTGGCAGCGCCAGGCCGTACATGCGCTCTCTAGCGACGAGGCGCTCGCGTGGATGCGTCCGCAGCTGCCAGACACGCTGGATTCGGCCTCTGCGGGCGCCTTTGCTTCGGTATTCCACCAAAATCTCCTCTTGCCATCGGACGCGGCGTATTGGGTACAGGTCGTCTTCGGAGAACCGCCGGAGCACGATGCCGAAGGTATCAAGCTGATTAGATGCGCTGGCCCTGCATTTTTTAAGGCAGCGGCCGCGGCTATTCGTATGCACGGCACCGACTGGAAAGCGGTGACCACGGCGATTCGCGAGCAGACCGGTCGCAAAGGCCCCGAGCTCTTCAAGCCGCTTCGGCAAGCGCTCACCGGACGCCACGACGGTCCCGAGCTCGCGCGGCTCCTAAAGATCATCACGGCCGCGCGCGCGATCGCACGCCTTGAGCGACTATCATCTGCGATCGCCTGAAAACGCGCACGCGACCTATGACGATCCGCATTCACAACTCGCTGACCGGTCAGAAGCAGACACTCACGCCCATTCGTCCAGACGAGGTGCGCATGTATCTCTGTGGCGATACGGTGTACGACTTCTGCCATATCGGCCACGCGCGCTCGAAGGTGGCCTTCGATATCGTGCATCGATATCTGCGGCATTGCGGTCTGAAAATTATCTTCGTCCGCAACATTACTGATATCGACGATAATATTATCAGTCGCGCGGCGGAGCTTGGCGAGTCCATCGACACCTTCACGACGCGTTTTATTGATGCTATGCACAGTGACTACGATCGCCTGAATGTATTGCGGCCGGATCATGAGCCGCGCGCCACGCAGTACGTACCCGGTATGATTTCACTAGCGCAAACCCTCATCGATAAGGGGCACGCTTACGTCGCGAGTAACGGTGATGTAATGTACTCGGTCGGCAGTTTTGCCGACTACGGTAAACTCTCAGGAAAACGCCTCGCTGATCTTCGTGCGGGTGCGCGCATCGAGGTCGATACTGCCAAGCTAGACCCGCTCGACTTCGTCCTTTGGAAAAAAGCGAAACCGCGTGAGCCTGCGTGGGAGTCACCCTGGGGTCTGGGACGTCCGGGTTGGCACATTGAGTGCTCAGTGATGTCCGGTGAAATCTTGGGTAGCCACTTCGACATCCACGCCGGCGGGATGGATCTCAAGTTTCCGCACCACGAGAACGAGATTGCTCAGTCCTGCGCGGCTACGGGCGATTACTTCGCTAATCTTTGGATGCACAATGGGTTTGTCAACGTCGATGACGAGAAGATGTCGAAGTCGCTCGGCAATTTTTTCACTATCCGCGAGGTGCTAGACTCGGGTCATATCCGTCATCCCGAAGTGCTGCGTTATTTTTTGACCGGTAGCCACTATCGTAGACCTATCAATTACTCCCTCGCGCAGCTTGGGCAAGCCGACGCCTCGCTTGGTCGTCTCTATACGGCGCTGCGCGGTCTCGATGCGCCGCCCGTTGAAGAGCCGCAAACCGTCAAATCGCCACCATGGCAGGCGTTTCAGGCCGCGATGGACGATGATTTCAATACCCCCGAAGCGATCGCCGTGCTGCAAAATCTCGCCGGCGAAATCAATCGGGCACGCGATGCTGGTGATCTCGTGGGCGCTACGGCCAAAGCACGCGAACTTCGCGCGATCGGCTCAGTGCTAGGCCTACTCATGCTCAATGCCGAAGACTGGTTTAAGGCCTCGAAAGGGCAGAGCACGGAAGTAGGCTGGGACGATGCGCGCATCGAAGCGGTCATCGCTGAGCGTCAGGGCGCTCGCAAGTCAAAGAATTTTAAACGCTCGGATGAGATCCGCGACGAACTCTCAGCCGCAGGCATCGTTCTTGAGGACAAGCCGGGCGGAGCCACCGTCTGGCGGCGTTCTTAGCCGCTACCCCTTCCGCAGCGCCGCCTCGACAGTGTTCTTCATCAGCATCGCGACGGTCATGGGGCCGACGCCGCCGGGCACTGGGGTAATCCACGAGGCGCGCTTGACAGCCTCGGCAAATTCGATGTCTCCGCTGAGGGTACCGTCTTCGCGTCGGTTGATACCTACGTCGACTACTACAGCACCTGACCTAATCCACTCGCCCTTGATGAGCCCGGGCTTACCGGCTGCGGCCACGAGCACCTCGGCCTCACGCACATGGTGCTCGAGGTCTCTAGTGAAGCGATGCGTCACCGTCGTCGTCGCGCCCATCAACAAAAACTCGAGTGACATGGGCCGCCCGACAATATTCGACGCCCCGACGATCACACAGCGCAGCCCCCTTACCGACACGCCAATGTGCTCTAGCATCCGCATCACACCATACGGCGTACACGGTCTAATTAACGGATGACGCTCGGCCAGACGCCCGATGTTGTACGGGTGAAAGCCATCGACGTCCTTGATCGGGTCGATGCGCTCGACGACTTCGGTTTGGCGAATATGTTCGGGGAGCGGCAGTTGAACCAAAATTCCGTCCACCGACTCATCGGCATTCAGGGCGTCGATGCGGGTGAGCAATTCGACCTCGCTCGTCGACTGCGGCAGATCGATCGACAACGGATGGATGCCGCAATCTTCGCAGGCAGCTCTCTTGTTGCGCACGTACACGGTCGAGGCGGGGTTATCCCCGACCATGACTACCGCGAGCCCCGGCTTTCGACCCCCGGCCGCGACCCGCCGGTCTACCGCCGCACGAACTTCGGCCTTCACCACGCGGGCGATGGCCTTTCCATCAATAATTTTCGCGAGACTCTGGCTCATGTCTGACGCCGAGATGATAGGGGCTCGACTCCTGGAGTGCCATATAATCACTAAACTAAAGAGGCAGACCCCAAAGAGATTCTATGCTCCAGAAACTCGGTGACGCGCTCAAAGGCAAGAAAACCCTGTCTTGGTTCATCCTTATACCGCTTGCCGTCGTGTTTGCGATTTGGGGCGCGACCGGAGCGGTCACCCTTGATTTCATTGGGCCCAAAAATTATGCCGCCAAGGTTGAGGGCAACGAGATCCCGCTGCAGGATGCGAGCCGTCTCTGGCAGGACCAACAGTCCGAGTGGGTGGGTCAGTTCGGCACGGACGTTCCCGAAGATCTCAAGCCTTCGCTTCAGGACGGCATTATCGAGCGCCTTATCCGTTCGGAGCTTATTAGCGCTCGCTCTCGCGATGCGGGATATCGCGTCGATGGCAGTCGCGTGCAAGAGAATATCCGCAACGAGCAGGTCTTCCAGGTGGATGGTCAATACAACGAAACGCTGGCGCTCGCCCGTCTTGCGCAGCTTGGTATCACGGCCGATCAGTACCGCGCCGACGTCCGTCGCAAGCTTCAGGGCGAAGAGCTGCAGCGCACGCTCTTTGCCAGCGAGTTTTTGACCGCCAGCGAAATCGGCCGTCGCATCGCACTCGAGGACGAACAGCGCGAAGTTCGTTATGCCACGTTCCCGCTCGCCAAATACCGAGCCACCTTACGTCTCTCCGATATAGAAATCGTCGCGTGGTATCAAAAAAATTCACAGCAATTTTTAACGCCTGAGTCCGTGCGGCTGCAGTTCGCTGAAGCGTCAGTCGCCGATGTCGCGGGGCAGGTGGTCGTCGCCGAGTCGGACCTCCTCGACCTTTACACCAAGAAAAAAGACCGTTACGTCGAACCCGAGCGCCGTCGCGCCCGGCATATCCTGCTCGCTACCGAAAAGGAAGCGAATGACGTTCTCGTGCAGCTCAAGAGAGGTGGCAATTTCGAGGCGCTTGCCACGCGTCTTTCGAGGGATACGGGCTCTGCCGCGAGCGGTGGCGATCTCGGTTTCTCGGAAAAATCTGCGTTTGTCGGGTCTTTTGCCGAAGCGGTCTTCGCCATGAAAGAGGGCGAACTGCGAGGCCCCGTTAAATCGGAGTTCGGGTTTCACGTCGTGCGCCTTGAGGTTATTCAAGCGGGTCGTAACAAAGGTTTCGAGGAAGTGCGAGCCGACCTCGACAGCGAGTTCCGCCGCAGTCGTATTGCTGACCTCTTTGGGGAAAAGCAAGATGCCGTGCAGCAGCGTCTCGAGAAACCGAATCCGGATCTTGCCGCCATCGCCAAAGATCTCGGTCTTAAGCCTGGTGAGTCCGAGACGTTCTCGCGCGGAACGGGCAGCCTAGAACTTCCGGCCTCGCCTGAACTTGAGTCGCTCGTATTCGGCGATGCTGTACTGAATCAGCGTCGCATCGGTGGGCCCATCGCACTCGGTGAAGATCGCTTCGTCGTCGTGAAGGTGTTGGAGCACCGCAAGCCCATCGTGCCCCCGCTCGCTGAGGTTCGTTCTAAGGTATTCGAGGCTGTCACCAACGAGCGTGCTACTGAAGAGGCCCGTAAGACTGCGGAGTCTCTGGTCAAAGTATTGGGCGAGGGTGGTTCGTTCGACTCGCTTGCGAAGGGTCTTGGTGCCACGCCGAACGCCGCGCGCTTTATCGATCGTCGCGATCCGTCGGTCCCCGCCGAAGTAACAGCGGCTGCGTTCGACCTCGCGCGTCCGGCCTCAGGTAAGCCCTCAGCCAAGGCCGTCGTCACGAGCGTCGGTGCAGTGGTCATTGTCGTCTCGCAAACACGTGTATTGCCCCCTGCGGGCGATACGGCTGTGAGAGCTGCGCGCAGTCAGGAGCTCGTCGGCCGTCAGGCGCTCGGCACGCTCTCCTCGTACGTCGAGGACATGCGCGAGAAGGCGAAGGTTACGAAGAACCCGCAGGCGTTTCGGTAAGGCAGGCTCAATAGGTTGAGCGCGGCAAGCTCCCGCTCAAGTCTATTCGTTAGGCTCTAGAAAACTCATCCCGACGGTGCTGAATCCACCGTCAACGTATAAGATCTCGCCGGTGATGCCGGCGGCGAGATCTGAGCACAAGAAGGCCGCGGCATTACCCACGTCCTCCTGCGTCACGTTACGACGAAGCGGTGCCACCTCCGCGACATGAGAGAGCATCTTGCGGAAACCGCTAACGCCCGCAGCCGCCAGCGTCTTCATTGGGCCAGCAGAAATACCGTTCACCCGAATTCCTTGAGGGCCAAGATCCGAGGCTAGGAACCGCACGTTTGCCTCGAGGCTCGCCTTGGCAAGACCCATGACGTTATAACTTAGAATAGCCTTGACGGCACCAAGATAAGAGAGCGTCAAGATCGCGCCTGCGCGACCTTGCATCAGGGGCAAAGCGCCTCGAGCAAGCGCCGTGAGGCTATAACTCGAAACATCGTGCGCAATCGCAAAAGCCTCGCGCGTAGTACTCTGCGTGAAGCCTCCCGCGAGCGCCTCGCGTGGCGCAAACGCCACGCAATGAATCACGATGTCGAGGTGGCTCCAATCGCGCTTGAGGCTCTTGAAGACGCTATCGATCTGAGCATCTACCGTTACATCGAGCGGTAGGATGATCTGTGAGCCGATCGAGTGGGCAAGGGTGTCGACGCGCTCCTTGAGCTTATCACTCGCATAGGTAAACGCTAGTGTAGCGCCTTCTCGATGCATGGCCTCTGCGATGCCCCAGGCGATCGAACGATCGCTCGCCACGCCCACAATGAGGGCGCGTTTACCACTTAAAAATCCCATATCAATTACCTCGACGGATGACGAGTCGCTGCCCGATACGCAGCACATTTTTTGAGGAGAGATCGTTCCATCGTAAGAGTTGCGTGACCGTCACGCCGTAACGCCGAGCGATTCCCGATAATGTCTCGCCGCTACGAACACGGTGCATTGTCCGTGGGCCTGCGCTCGATGAGTTTGAACCACTGCGCGACAATACCAATCGCTCACCCGGCATGATCCTGTCCCCGGGTTTTTTACCGTTGAGACGCATGAGCGTGCGCGGATCCATGTTGTTACGACGCGCGATTGCCCAAACCGACTCCCCGCGTCGAACCACGTGTATCTCGGGTCGATTGCGCTTGCCGCGCGTTCGAGGCGTAGGGCCATCTACGCGCGCAGCGGCACGGAGTACTTTCTCTGGCAAGTTCATCGTGCCCGACGGCACGCGCAAATCCGTGCCCGGATAGACGTTGGCGTTTTTGAGCCCGTTCAGCATGCGGATCGTCACCACGGTCGTACCGTAGCGCTTCGCAAGCTCCGGAATCGACTCGCCCGGTTTTACGATGTGATGTGTGACGCGCATGAGCTCATCAGGTGAGAGTAACGTGACGCGTTGCTGGAAAATCTCCGTGGAGTCGATAGGCAGCAAGAGCCCGTGCGGACCCTCTGGAGGCGTAGCCCAGCGGTGATAAGCCGGATTCAGCTCCACGAGTTCATCATGCGAGAGACCCGCCAGATCGGCGGCAAGACGTAGGTCGATCTGCGAGGCGAGCGCGACCTCCATAAAATACGGTTGATTGGGGATGGGGCTGAATTCAACGCCAAACACTGAAGGATCTGCGACGAGTTGCTTCATCGCCAAAAGTTTGGGGACGTAGGCGCGCGTCTCGTTCGGCAGACGTAGATCCCAAAACGTAGTGGGCTTGCCTGCTGCGCGGTTGCGCGCGACAGCGCGGGCGATACAGTTTTCACCGCAGTTGTATCCGGCGACCGCGAGTAACCAGTCGCCGTCAAACTCATCGTGCAAGAACTGAAGATAATCGAGCGCCGCTCGCGTTGACTCGATGACATCGCGACGACCGTCGTACCACCAGTTCTGCGGCAGACCAAACCGACTCCCCGTATCTGGAATGAACTGCCATAACCCGGAGGCGCGTGCTTTCGAGTAGGCGAAGGGCTCGAAAGCGCTCTCAATGACTGGCAGTAGCGCAAGCTCCATCGGCATTTTACGTCGTTCGATTTCTTCGACGATGTGGTGCATATAAAGGGAGGCCCGCCCAAACACGCGATCGAGATAAGCAGGGTTACGCTCATACCAAGCGAGCTGGATGTTGATCGCCGGACGCTCTTCCTCGGCGAGCTGGAACCCGAAGCGAATGCGCTCCATGAGATCCTCGGGTCCAGTGGGGACCGCCGACACGGCCCGTATCAGCACGGAAGGTGCAGGCGCCGGCGGGGCGCGCTCGGCGCGGGTCTCATCGAAGGGAGGGCCGGGCGGCGGGGCCTGGAGCACCGGCGCCGGACGCGGGGCGCCCAGGTAGCGGCCGACTGAGGAGTCCTCGAGGGTCGCGCAGGCGGCGAGCGTGATCATCGAAAAGAGCAGCGAGGTGCGCGTGAGGAAAGCGGGTCGCATTGGCCGCGTATTTAACCGACCTTCACCGAAAATTGCTATGGTTTCGCTCAGTGCTCGACCCCCGCCTGACAACTTGGCTCAACAGCCCCCGCGGCAGGACCTTACTTGACACTGAGGTGCGCGTCACCGCCGAGTCGCTTGAGGATTGTTTTGGGTGGGAGACGCTGCAGATTGGTGTGTGGGGCGAGACTCGTACGCTTATCGCGCATGCTCGCACGCGCTCGCAGACCGTGCTCGATATCGACTCGACGCAAGATCTCGATGCCGTCGGTCGTCCGAGTCAGCTACCCATCGCGAACGATTGCATAGATGTGGTGTTACTCGCTCATGCGCTGGAGTTCGAGAGCGACCCGTATGGACTCGTGCGCGAAGCCGATCGCGTGCTCGCAGGCGAGGGCAAGCTGCTTGTGCTTGGGTTCTCGCCCATGAGTTTTTGGGGTTTGCGTGCTCGCGCGAGTCGTCATGGCTTTCCGCCCGGACTGCGTCGCGTGTTGCCGGAGCGCCGAGTGCGCGATTGGCTGCATTTGTTGGGCTATGACGTGCTCGGAGCACGGCGTTACCTTTACGGTCTGCCTTGGGGAGAGCCTGCTAGCGTTGACCATCAACTGCGCCGCGGTTGGCTCGCGCCGTGGCCCTCTGGGGCTTATCTTTTAAAAGCTCGCAAAAGTATGCACGCACTGACACCGCTCCGCCCACGCCCACGTGAGGCTAGACGCTCTCGCGTACTCGGCGGACTAACCGAACCGTCTGTCAATCGCGATCCCTCATGACGACGCGCATCGAGGTCTACACCGATGGCGCCTGTCGCGGTAACCCCGGCCCCGGAGGCTGGGCCGCGACGCTCGAGCTGGGTGAGCACTCGAGAGAGCTCTCGGGTGCCGAGGCCGAGACTACGAACAACCGCATGGAACTCACCGCCGTTATCCGCGCGCTCGAAGCACTCAAACGCTCGAGTGCACTGCGGATCCATACGGACTCGGAGTATGTGCGCCGCGGTATCACCGAGTGGATCGAGAGCTGGAAAGCCCGCGGCTGGAAAACCACCGATAAAAAACCCGTTCGAAATCGCGACCTCTGGGAGCGTCTCGATGAACTCTCGAGTCGGCATGACATCGAGTGGCGCTGGGTGAAGGGTCACTCAGGCGTGCCCGGCAATGAGCGCGCCGATGCGCTCGCCAATGCGGCAATTGATGGACTTCTTCGTTAATTCCGCAGGGCGATCCGATACACTTTGACCACCCATGCGACAGATCATTCTCGACACCGAAACCACTGGCCTCGAAATCACTCAGGGCCATCGCCTGATCGAAATCGGCTGCCTAGAGCTCGTGGGTCGGCGCCTGACGGGACGGCAGTTTCATAAATATTTGAACCCCGAACGCGAGGTTGATGAGGGAGCGGTTACCAAGCACGGCTTTACGCTTGCGAAGCTCCAGCGCGAGCCCAAGTTCGCCGACATCGCGGAGGAATTTCTCGCATTTATCGAGGGGGCGGAGCTTGTTATACATAACGCGCCCTTTGATCTTGGGATTTTGAATGCCGAGCTTTTAAGGCTTGATGGAAAAGCGGCGACCCTCGAGAGCCGCTGCTCGGTGCTCGATACCTTAAACGTCGCGCGTAAGCTTCATCCCGGGCAGCGCAATAGCCTCGACGCCCTCTGCAAGCGTTATGGCGTCGACAACTCTAAGCGCGAGCTGCACGGCGCGCTGCTCGATGCACGCATCCTGGCGGATGTTTATCTGGCGATGACGGGAGGGCAGAGTACGCTTGAGCTCGGCGAAGCCCTCCATCAAAGTAAGAGCTCAATGTATATTTCTAGGTTTAAGCGCCCAGAGAATGTCGCTCTGATCGTTATTCCAGCAGATACAAAAGAACTCGCAGCCCACGATACCCTGCTCGAGCGTATCGCCAAAGCGAGTGGTGGTCAGGTCGTATTTCACAACGTCGAGGGCACCTGAAGATGCCGGTGCTCGTCACCGATGCTGACGGTGTCATCGGCATTCATGTGGCGGCAAAACTTTTTGCTAAAGAGCATGAGGTTATCGGGCTCGAAAACTTCTGCAGTCATTACGACTAACGCCTCAAATAAGCTCGCCTTCCGCAGCGGCGAGGAATACAGGACTTTGGTCTACTGAAAAATCGATCTCGCCGACGATGTGGTGATGACCGACCTTTTCAAGCGCCACGCGTTTTCGAAGGTGGTCCATCTCGGATCGCAAGCGGACATAAAATATTCTTCTAGCTATTTCTATACCTACATCGACAGTAACGTCTCGGCACGCTCAATGTCCTTTAGGGCTGCCGTCATCACGACATCGAGCATCTTGTGTTCGCCTCAACGAGCTTGATGTACGGCCTCAACCGTACACTGCCGTTCTCGCCGCATCATGGGGTCGATCACCCCGTCTCGCTCTACGCTTCGACCAGTTATATGGGCGAGCTTATGGGCCATAACTACGCTGAGCTTTTCCGATTGCCGGTGACCGTGTTGCGCCTCTTCACGGTCTACGGTCCGTGGGGGCGACCGGATATGCCGCCCATTTTGTTCGCTAAAAAATGCGCGTCGGTGAACCCATCGATGTGTTCAACCACGGTTACTACCGCCGCGACCTCACGTTCATCGACGATATCGTCGACGGCGCGTTGCGCGTCACGAATTCCGTTCCGACCGCCAACGCCGCGTGGGACGCCAAGCTTCCCGACCGCGCGAGCAGCCGAGCGGCGTTCCGGGTGTTCAACATTAGTGGTCGAACGTCGGTTGAGCTCGTGACCTCCATCGAGCTTCTTGAGCGGGCACTTGGGGTTAAGGCCGAGAGGCATTTCCTGTCCGCCCAGCTAGGGGACGTCAAAGACACCCTCGCTGATATGACCGACCTCGAGACCGCAATTGGCTGCGCCCCGAAGGTCGCGATCAAGGAGAGGCTCGAGCGGTTCAGCCAATGGTCTAAGGGGTACGCGAACCGGCTGGGATGCGGCCTATAATCCGAAGCATGTCCGCGCCCGCGATGCAGGTTCCGTTGCTCGACCTGAAACCCCAGTACCGGGTCCTTAAATCCGAGATCCTCACCGCACTCGAGCAGGTCTGCGACTCGCAGGCCTTCATACTTGGACCCACCGTCAAACAGCTCGAAGCCGAAGTCGCTGCCTACAGCGGCTGCTCCCATGGCGTCGGCATGTCTTCGGGCACGGATGCTCTGCTCGCCGCCCTCATGGCGCTCGGCATCGGGGCGGGCGATGGCGTCATAACGACGCCCTACACGTTTTTTGCGACCGCCGGGACCATCGTACGGGTCGGTGCGCGACCGGTGTTTGTGGACATCGACCCCGGCACTTACAACCTCTCGATCTCTGAGCTTGAGAAATTTTTGAATCACGAATGCAAGCGCGAGGGCGCGACGCTCGCGCACAAAGCGTCGGGCGTCAGGCTTAAGGCTATCATGCCCGTGCACCTCTACGGCCAGATGGTCGATATGACGCCGCTTATGGCGCTCGCTACAGAGTTTGGGCTGCGCGTGATCGAGGATGCCGCGCAGGCGATCGGTTCGGCTGATGGTCAAGGCCGCAGGGCTTGCAGCATCGGTGATATTGGGTGTGTGAGTTTCTTCCCGACCAAGAATCTTGGTGCCTTCGGAGATGCTGGCATGTGCGTCACGAACGATGCGCAGCTTGCCGCGAAGCTTGCGATGATCCGTGTACATGGTATGGAGCCTAAGTACTACCACCAGCTCGTGGGTGGGAATTTTCGAATCGATGCACTGCAGGCTGCTGTGCTTGTGGTTAAGCTCAAACACCTCGATACCTGGAGTCGAGCTCGCCAAGAAAACGCATGTTTTTATTTCGGCGCTTTCGGCAAGGCGGAACTTACGAGAGTGATAAGCCTACCAGAGGCTTTGACGGGTGCACGCCATATCTATAACCAGTTCATCATCCGCTCGCCGAAGCGCGATGCGCTGCGCATGTATTTGTCTGCTAGGGGCGTGGGCAGCGAAATCTATTATCCCGTGCCGCTGCACCGTCAGCAGTGTTTCGCGTATTTGGGTTACGCCGAAGGTGCATTTCCTGAGAGCGAGCGGGCAGCTGCTGAGACGGTGGCGCTACCCATCTTCCCCGAGCTCACACGCGAGCAACTACAGTACGTAGTTGATGTCATCGCCGAGTTTTATGCATGATCGGTCCCGAGACTGCAGCATGGGCCGAGCTCTCTGGCTTGGCCGAGGAGGGTGCGGGTGCGGATGTGGCGGCAGCGTTCAAGTCAGACCCCACCCGAGAGCGTCGCTACACGCGTCAGGTGGCAGGTCTCCTGCTCGATCTCTCACATCAACGAATCGATCAAAGAATTTTTGATGCTCTGATCGACCTCGCAAGCGAGGTCGATATTCCAGGCGCATTCCGGGCGATGTTCGCCGGAGAAAAGATCAACACCACCGAAGATCGTGCTGCGCTGCATGCGGCGCTTCGACAAGATACGGGCGATGTTGTTGGCGGTGCTGATGTAGAGCGACTCGCGCTCGAAGGGCGCGAGCGGATGCTTGCCTTTGCCGAGAGTGTTCGTAGCGGTAACCGCTTTGATACCATCATCAATATCGGTATTGGCGGTTCAGATCTAGGTCCCGCTATGGCGACTGCAGCGCTTAAAGGGTTTACAAAGAAAGCGCTGAAGGTTCGGTTCGTATCGAACGTGGATGCCGTCGCGCTGCACGATGTGCTTGAGGAGAGCGATCCCGAGCAGACGCTGTTCATCATTTGCTCGAAGACGTTTACGACGCTAGAAACACTCGCGAACGCCGAGCGCGCCAAGGCCTGGCTTAATAAGCACCTTGGCGGTAGTAATGTTTCGGCGCATTTTGCAGCCGTCTCGATGAATGAGTCGGCGATGGATTCGTTTGGCGTGCATCGTGAGCAGCGATTTAGGGTGTGGGACTGGGTCGGGGGGCGTTATTCAGTATGGTCGGCGATCGGGCTTTCTCTCGCGATCGCTATTGGCGCCGAGAGCTTTAAGAAATTTCTCGCCGGCGCGCGAGCGATGGATCGCCATACGCTTTCTGCGTCGCTTGATCAGAACTTACCGGTGCTTCTCGCCCTCGCAGGCATTTGGAATATCAATTTCCAAAAGATCTCGACGCTCGCGGTATTGCCCTACACCGACCGTCTCGCGCGGTTTCCGGCATTCTTACAGCAGCTTGAGATGGAGAGTAACGGTAAGAGCACGCTGCGTGACGGCTCGCCGGTGCGGTGCGCAACGGCGCCTGTGGTCTGGGGCGAGCCAGGTAACAACGCCCAGCACTCATTCTTTCAACTCTTACATCAGGGCGGTATGCTTGCTGCGCTGGACGTGCTGCTTGTACGTCGCTCACCCGTGGGCGACGACGAGGGCGCTACGCTTGCGCTCGCGAATGGACTCGCGCAAATCGAGACCTTCACCGTGGGGCAGGTCGGTGGGACGCATCGTGTACATCCTGGCTCGCGTCCGACGTCGGTGCTCGTGCTTGAGTCACTCACACCCGAAACTCTTGGTGCGTTGATCGCACTCTACGAACATAAGGTGTATGCGCAGAGCGTGGTCTGGGGCATCAATGCCTTCGATCAGTTCGGTGTAGAGCTCGGCAAAAAAATTGGGCATACGACGCTCGCGGCATTGAAAGCGTCCGGTAAGGTGATCACTCTCTCTTCCGTGCGAGAGCGCCTCGAAGCGCTGCGGGGCTGACGCCGTGACGACGACGCTCAATCGTACTCTGCAACATTTGATCACGTTCGGACTTTTGATGGCTTTCGCTATTGGCTTCGGTAGCGGAACCGCGCTTGCCCAAACCAATGATTTCGGCGTGGGTGGCGTGCTCGATGTACCGTCCGCACGAAGCCCTAAAGAAAATACCTTCTCGGCGACGATCTCGCGCAAGGATGCGTTCGATATGTACGCAATTTCATATCAAGTACTTCCCCGTCTTGAAGCAAGTTTCCGTTATTCGCTCTTTAACGAGCGCCCGAGACCCGAAAGTTTTGAGGGTACAAAAGATCGCAGCTTCGAGCTCAAGTTCCGACTTCTCGATGAATCCGATTATCGTCCAGGAGTCGCTGTTGGTATCCGTGACCTACTAGGCACCGGCGTTCTTGGCGCTGAGTACTTGGTTGCCAGTAAACAAATCGGTCCGCTCGATCTATCGGTGGGTCTTGGCTGGGGAAGGCTCGCGGGGCGATCGATCGGGAAAAACCCGCTCCGCATTTTGAGCAATGAATTCGAAACGCGTGAAAATGATGTTGGATTCGGCGGAAAGTTCTCTCTCAGGAGCTATTTTAGAGGACCCGATGTTGGCGCCTTCGGTTCTGTGCGGTATTCAATTCCTGAATGGAAGCTCGATATTCTCGCTGCATATAACAGCGATCAATATGACTATGAGGTCAGTCTCGGGGTTTTTGAGTCGGCGGATCCGTTGAGCGTCGGCATCGAGTGGGAGGCTGCGCTCGGCGTTCGACTCTCTGCAAGCTGGCAGCAGAATAACAACCTCGCGCTCAAACTCTCCGCCGTACTCGATACGAGCATCGAGTCACCGCGCAAACCTCCTAACGGGTTCGGTGCTTGGGGCAACGCAGCGCCGGTGCGGAATATTGAGGCGGAGCCGCGTTGGTTTCCGCGCATGGCGGGGGATGCGGAGGCCTCGGGCGTTTTGCTGAGGGCGATGAAGTACGAAGATGATGGCGTGCTGCATCTGCGTTACAGCAACCTGACGTATCAAGTGGAGGCAGACGCCGTGGCTCGAGCGATACACCTCGTCGATCAGTACGCTCCGCGGTCGGTGCACACGATCGAACTCACAGGCGACTCGATAGCGCTTCCAACCCACACGATTCGAGTCGCTCGATCGTTCGGCGAGCGAGGTGTCGCCGATGCCCCGCCGTCGGTCATTTCGATCGATCGTCCGGTCGAAATAAGAAATCCAAGCGAGATTCGTGCGTTCCGCTATCCCAACGGGTCGGTGGGGATTGGGTTCACTGCACGCACCTACCTTTTCGACCCCGACTTTCCGCTCCTGTACCAGATCTCAGCAGAAGCTCGCGGCATCGCCGATCTCGGGGGTGGGTGGAACGTTGAAGGCATTTGGGTGCAAAGCCTTAAGAGTCAGTTCGGCCGCATTACCCGCGATGGCAACTCTCAGTTGCCTCCTGTGCGCACGGACCTTCGCCGCTACCTGCAAGAAGGTCAGAGCGGTATCGAGCGGCTCGTCCTCATCAAGCGTGGGAAGATCAGCCGCGATATCTACTATCAGACCTTTGGCGGCATCCTAGAAGAGATGTATTCGGGTGCCGGTGGAGAAGTACTTTGGCGACGTGCTGATCTGCCGTATGCATTCGGTGCGAACCTCATGGCCGTGCAGCAGCGCGAGTACGACAAGATGTTTGGCCTGCGTGACTACAAAACCCTCACGGGCCATGTGAGCGCCTATTGGGCGACGGGGTTTTACGGTTTCGACGTCGCAGTTCACGCGGGGCGTTACCTCGCCAAAGATATCGGTGCAACGATCCAGGTTCAAAAGCGTTTTGTTAATGGTTGGTCAATTGGCGCGTTCGCCACGCTTACCGACGTGCCCTTCGAGGTATTCGGCGAAGGTAGCTTCGATAAGGGTCTTATTTTCAAGATTCCCTTCGACCTTTACTCGCCGCGTAATACGCAAGGAGCCTATCGATTCAATATCCGCTCCATCAACCGCGATGGCGGCCGCATGATCGAGAACTGGCCCGGCGCGCTCTGGGAGTCGCTGCGCAGCACGCATGGCGACATGTTGGAGGATACCAAAGCTCGGATGGTCTCCGAATGAGACAGCTGAATTGCATCGCGTTGATGACCATGCTAATCGCGCTATCAGGGTGCCAATTGAATGCACCGCAGGTCGACACCGTGCGACGGCTACTCACGATTGGTCAGCACACTTCAGAGAGTTTCCAGCCCTACGTCTGGTCGCTCTCAATGGCAGGCACACAATATACCGTCTATGCCGCTCGCGTCTGGGGTCGCCGCGTGTACTTCAGTAACGACTACGGTATGAACCTTGTTTGGGATGGCGACAGCTTCATTATCATCGAAAACATTCCGGGCGGTTTCGGTCACTACACCTCGGGCCGAGAGATTACGCCCGAGGGGCGAGAGGGCCGTTGGTACGATCAAGCGGGATTTCCGGTGCGGCGCGCGACCTGCACTGTACCCCAAGCCTGGCGGCTGAGTGCCGACCGGTTTGGTTGGAGACAAACCTGCCGCAGCGAAATGGATGGTGTGCGGGTAATGGCAAATCATCTCGTCGAGTTCGATGAAAAGTCGACAATTCGAAAGATTGAGGCTCCGGTATTCCCCGGAGGTCCGACGATTGTGTTGCGTCGAGTTAGCCTTTAGGTCGCGGGGGCTCACTGATCGGCGGTCTGCGCTTGTGCCAATGAAAAAATATGTAGACTGCTCGACCGTCTCGCTCAAAGAAATCTCTCCAATGCGGATAGCGGATGCCTTCCATCGCGGCACCGTCCCCAAGGCGCAACTCCAAAGCCTCGGCATCGTTTAGCCAGAAGTCATAACTCGCTAACGAGCTGTTCCAGGGCCCGAAGAAGGGCTGACGGCTGCGCCAGAGCGGATACTCACCCGCGAAGTCGTGCTCGACGCAGACGCTTAGGGTGACATCGAGCCCAGGTCGGTCCGTGTGAATACCAAGAAAACTTCCCTTACCGTACGACCGCAGGTACGAGTTCTCGAACTCGAGTTCGCCGAATACCGGTGTCAGTTGCCGCTCAAGTTGCGCGACCATCGGTACGCTGCTCGGCGGCTGATATAGCCCGAGACTGCCACGATAGAACGCGTCATCCTCCACTTGTTTCGTGGCGGCTGCATCGAACTCTTCAACGAGACGTCGGCATTCCTCGGCGGTTAGTAATCCTGGCAAAAGCATCGGTTTGCCTCATAATCCTGCTTTAATCATACTGCGGCGCGTATGACGAGCCGAGAATTGCACGACTGGATTGTATTTAATACTGAAGCCGGGCACTCGCCCAATACCCTGCTCGAGCGGCTCCTGGAGGCCGGCTGGTCGGAGACCCTCGCGCTCGATGCTCTCGAGAGCGCTCTGCACATCCGAGCAGCTGAACTCGGGGTGGTCACGGTACCCGAGCCTGATCTCGTTAGCTCGCCGACGTCGGTCACGGTAGGTGGTAAACAAATCGACGTGTTGCTCTCGATTTGTTCCCCACGTCTTGTCGTGTTCCGTAAGTTTCTCTCTGATGAAGAATGCGATGCCGTCATCGAGGCGGCTCGGCCGCGTCTTGCAGTCTCGACGGTGATTGATAACGACTCAGGCGCGAATGCTGTGCATGAGGGAAGGGTGAGCGAGGGCATGTTCTTCGCACGCTGTGAGTCTCGGCTTGTTCGCTCAATTGAAGAGCGCATTGCCGAGCTCGTGCGCTGGCCGCTCGATCATGGTGAGACGATCCAGGTGCTGCGTTACGGTATCGGCGGTAAATACGACCCGCATTACGATTATTTTGAGCCCACACTACCGGGCTCTGTGGAACCCATTCGCGTGGCGGGTAATCGAGTAGGTACGTTCATCATGGTGTTACAGGCGCCAATTCGCGGCGGCAGTACGCTATTTCCGGATGTTGGCGTCGAGGTGTTTGCGCAGCGGGGCAACGCTGTGTTTTTCTCGTACGCCCGACCGGCAGTTTCAACTAAAACACGGCACGGTGGCGCGCCGGTGGTCGAAGGCGAGAAGTGGATCGCGACGAAGTGGTTACGAGAAAAACCCTTCAACGTCTAAAAAATTCGCCGTAAAAAAATCCGGTCGAGGAGTCGACCGGATTTTGGTTGTTATGCCCCAACCCCGATCAGGTGCCAGACGTCGTAGTCGTAGTCGTGGTCTCCGTCGTCGTCGTCGTCGTCGTCGTC
>VGVG01000010.1 GCA_016874055.1 Gammaproteobacteria bacterium
TGCCTGGGGACAACATCAAGATGACGGTCGAGTTGATCGCGCCGATCGCGATGGAAGACGGACTGCGCTTTGCGATCCGCGAGGGCGGCCGCACCGTCGGTGCAGGCGTCGTCGCTAAGATCCTGAAATAGAGAAGGCAGCACTATATATGGCGAACCAGAACATCCGCATCAAGCTGAAGGCTTTTGACCATCGCCTCATCGACAGTTCCGCACGCGAAATCGTCGAAACGGCGAAGCGCACCGGAGCATCGGTCCGTGGCCCGGTTCCGTTGCCGACTAAGATGGAGCGCTACACGCTTCTGGTCAGCCCACACGGCGACAAGGATGCTCGTGATCAGCTCGAGCTGCGGACGCATAAGCGTTTGATGGACATCTTGAACCCGACGGACAAAACCGTTGACGCCCTGATGCGTCTCGAGCTTCCAGCCGGCGTGGACGTCCAGATCAAACTCAACTGATCGGAGCTGATTAAAGGGCAATTTGGTTGTATTCGGGAATTTCCGGGTGCTTGCAAACACCAGATCGCCCGATTAGACTCCGAAGGTTTACCCCCGGACCTTTTGCCGGGGTGAGCCGCCGAACATTGGCGGGCATCGGGCGAGGTTGGTGGGATGCCGCCAAGACCACTCGAGACATTTCGCGGCACTCCGCTGCGATTTCTCCAGTCGTTTCTCTCGCCTGAACGGCTCGAGAGCAGGTCGTTGCGCCCGCCAATCGCAGTGGGCGCAGGAGATAGATATATGGCAATCGGTCTTGTCGGCCGCAAGTGCGGCATGACACGGGTGTTCACGGACGCGGGGGAATCGATCCCCGTAACCGTCATTGAGGTTCTTCCGAACCGAGTGACGCAGATCAAATCCGTCGACAGAGACGGCTACCAAGCGGTTCAAGTCACTTACGGCAACAGCCGTCCTCAGCTCGTCGGCAAAGCCGAGGCGGGGCATTACGCGAAGGCCGGTACGGCTCCGGGCAAGGCGCTGCTCGAATTCCGCCTTGTCGATAAAGAGGGCGAAGGCCTCGCCGTAGGCGCAGAAATCAAGGCGGACCACTTCCAGGCGGGCCAGATCGTTGATGTCTCGGGGACGACCATCGGTAAGGGTTTCGCGGGCACCATGAAGCGTCACAATTTCGGTGGCCACAATGCCTCGCACGGTGTGTCGGTCTCGCACCGAACACCGGGATCCATCGGTCAGCGTCAAACTCCGGGTCGAGTTTTTCAAGGTAAGCGCATGTCGGGCCATATGGGCATTGAGCGTCGCACTACCGAGAACCTTAAGATTGTCGAGGTCGATGTCGAGCGTAACTTGCTGCTTATCCGCGGTGCTATACCGGGCTCCGAGGGTGGTCAAGTGGTCGTGCGCCACTCGTTGAAGGCCTCTCGCCTTGCCAAGCGCAAGCGGATCGTACCGACCAAGGGCGCCGGTGCTGCTAAAGCGGCCCCCGCGAAGAAGTGATCGGGAGCGTACACGCCATGAAAATCAAAATCGCGGGCGGCCCCAATGAGTTGCAACTCTCGGACGCCACGTTCGGCATCGAATACAACGAAGCGCTGGTTCATCAGGTTGTCGTCGCCTATCGGAACGCCGGTCGCTCGGGCGCCAAGGCCCAACTGACCAAGGCCGAGGTTCGAGGTGGTGGCAAGAAGCCCTGGAGTCAGAAGGGTTCTGGTCAGGCTCGAGCGGGTTCGATCCGCAGCCCTATCTGGGTGGGTGGTGGTCGAGCGTTCGCCGCGAAGCCGCGCAGCTTTGAGCAAAAGGTCAACCGGAAGATGTATAGCGGAGCGCTGCGCTCTATGCTCTCCGAGCTCGTTCGTCAGGATCGCCTCGTCGTGACGAACGGCATCGATCTCGAGGCGCCGAAGACTCGTCTCCTGGCTGCTCAACTGAAGTCGATGTCGCTCAGCAACGTTCTCATCGTACCCGAAGCCATCGACGAGAAGCTGTTCCTCGCTGCGCGCAACCTGCCGCACGTCGATGTGTTACCGGTCACCGCGCTCAATCCGCTCGCGCTTGCGAGCTACGACAAGGTGCTCATGACCGTTGGCGCTATAAAGATGATTGAGGAGCGCCTTCAATGAGCGCGGTCGCCAAGTTGACTCAAGAGCGTCTCATCAATGTGTTGGTCGCCCCGCACGTCACCGAAAAGACCGCGACTGCGATGCAGGACTCCAATCAGTACGCGTTTCGTGTACGCCGTGACGCCAGCAAGCCCGACATCAAGGCTGCGGTTGAGCTCATGTTCCAGGTCAAGGTGCATTCGGTGAATGTCGCCATCGAACCGGGCAAGGTCCGCCGTCTCGGCAAGACCCGAGGCCGTACGCAAGACTTTAAGAAAGCTTACGTGCGTTTGGCGCCGGGCCAGACCATCGACTACGAAGCGAGGAAAGCCTAATGGCACTCGTCAAGACCAAGCCAACCTCGCCGGGTACCCGCTTCGTCGTCAAGATCGACAAGTCCCACTTATGGAAGGGTGGTCCTTACGAGCCACTGACGGGACGCCAGGCGAAGACCGGCGGCCGCAACAGCTATGGACGAATCACCACCCGCCACAAGGGCGGCGGTTCACGTCAAAAGTACCGCGTCATCGATCTCAAGCGTGACAAGGACGGCATCAAGGGCGTCGTCGAGCGCATAGAGCACGATCCTAACCGTACCGGTCACATCGCGCTCATCAAGTATCTCGACGGTGAGCGTCGGTACATTCTCGCGCCGAAGGGCGTGGTAGCAGGCGATGAAATCCGCTCAGGCGCCGATTCGCCGATTAAGGCGGGCAACGCGATGCAGCTGCGTCACATCCCGGTTGGTTCGACGGTTCACAACGTCGAGCTAAAGCCTGGTGCGGGTGGTCAACTTGCGCGCAGCGCCGGCAGTTCCGTGCAGTACACGGCTCGGGAAGGTATCCGTGCGTACATCCGCCTTAAGTCGGGTGAGACGCGTAAGGTGCACATCAACTGCCGCGCCACAATCGGCGAAGTGAGCAACGACGAGCACAACCTGCGCAGCTACGGTAAGGCCGGTGCGAAGCGTTGGTTCGGTATTCGTCCGACGGTTCGAGGTCTCGCCATGAACCCAGTCGACCACCCCCACGGTGGTGGAGAGGGTAAGTCCGGTCAGGGTAATCCGCATCCCGTGTCGCCTTGGGGTTGGAACACCAAGGGCAAGAAGACGCGTACCAATAAGCGGACGGGTCACATGATCGTCCAGCGTCGGCAGAATAAGGTCCGCTGAGCGGGTCGGTAAGCTCAGGAGTCAAAAATGCCTCGTTCATTGAAGAAAGGTCCGTTCGTCGATCTGCACCTCGCTAAGAAAGTTCAGACGGCTGTTGCCAAGAACGATCGCAAGCCGATCAAGACTTGGTCGCGACGCTCGATGGTCGTTCCCGAAATGGTGGGTCTCACCATTGCGGTTCACAATGGCAAGCAGCACATCCCTGTTCTCGTCACCGAGAATATGGTGGGCCACAAGCTCGGCGAGTTCGCCCCGACGCGTATCTTCAAGGGGCACTCCGGCGACAAGAAGGTCGCAGCCTGAGCCAGGAGCAATCAATGGAAGTCATGGCAAAACTTAAGCATGTCCGGATCTCTCCGCAAAAATGCCGTCTCGTCGCTGACGTGGTACGCGGCAAGTCAGTCGGCAACGCGCTCGCTACACTGCGCTTCATACCGAAGAAGGGCGCTGAGATCGTCCTCAAGGTCCTCGAGTCCGCAGTCGCTAACGCCGAGAATAACAATGGCGCCGACATCGACGAACTCAAGGTTCACCGCATCATGGTAGACATCGCCCCGGTACTGAAGCGCTTCGCCGCTCGCGCCAAAGGTCGCGGTGCTCGCATCGTTAAGCGTAATAGCCACATCACCGTCGTAGTGAGCGACGGCAGGAAGGACTGATTCATGGGTCAGAAAGTTAATCCGATCGGCATTCGTCTTGGCATCACCCGCGAGTGGACCTCGAAGTGGTATGCCGCCAAGAAGCTTTTCCCGCACCTCGTACACACCGACTTTCGCGTGCGTACATTCCTGCGCAAGAAGCTCGCCGAGGCCTCGGTCTCGTGCATTCAGATCGAGCGGGCAGCCAACAAGGCCAACATCACGATCGAGACGGCTCGTCCGGGCATCGTCATCGGTAAGAAGGGTGAGGACATCGAGAAGCTGCGCGCTGAAACGGCTACACTGCTCGGTCTTCCGGTGGTCGACATCCGTCTCAATATCTCCGAGATTCGCAAGCCCGAGCTCGATGCGCAGCTCGTTGCCGATGGCATCGCGCGGCAAATCGAAAAGCGCGTGATGTTCCGTCGTGCTATGAAGCGCGCCGTGATGAGCACGATGCGCAGTGGTGCTCTCGGTATTAAGGTTCGCCTGTCGGGTCGTCTCAACGGAGCCGAAATCGCCCGGACCGAGTGGTCGCGTGAAGGTCGTATCCCGCTGCACACCTTCCGCGCCGATATTGGCTACGGTTTTGGTGAAGCCCGCACCACTTACGGTGTGATCGGTGTCAAAGTTTGGATCTTCAAGGGAGAAGTGTTCGACAAGGAAGATTTATCGAAGAGCGTTGAAGGCGACGCTACCGCCAGCCCTGTAACCGATGCCACACCCGCTGCTGTTGCGACGGCGTCGTGATCGGAACCTGAGGTTTTGCGCCTATGATGCAACCCAAGCGAACCAAGTTCCGCAAGCAGTTCAAGGGCGATAACGTCGGACTCGCGCAGCGTGGCAACTCTGTGGCGTTCGGCGACTTCGGCCTCAAGGCCACTGAGCGTGCGCGCATGACGGCCCGCGAGATTGAAGCGGCTCGTCGTGCGATGGCCCGTCACGTGAAGCGCGGCGGTCAGATCTGGATCCGTGTCTTTCCGGACGTCCCCATCTCGAAGAAGCCTCTCGAAGTCCGCATGGGCGCGGGTAAGGGTAACGTCGAGTACTGGGTCGCCAAGGTGAAGCCCGGCAAGGTTCTCTTCGAAATGGAAGGGGTGGACGAGACGACCGCTCGAGAGGCGTTTCGCCTGGCTGGCGCCAAGCTCTCAGTGACCACCTCGTTCGTGAAGCGACAGGTACGTTGACATGAACGCTAAAGAAATGCGCGGCAAGGCCGCCAAAGAACTCAATGAGAAACTTCTCAAGCTGCGGCGTGAGCAGTTCTCGCTGCGTATGCAGCGCGTCATGGGTCAGGCGGTCAAGCCGAATGACTTTGGTCGCGTTCGCAAGGACATCGCACGCCTCAAAACCGTGCTCGCTGAACAGGCCGCCGCGGCGAAGGCGACGGGGAAGTAATCCATGACTACCGCAACTGCCACCGAAACCAAGACTTTGCGTACCGTTACTGGGCGTGTGGTCAGCAACAAGATGAACAAGACCATCTCCGTCGAAGTCGAGCGTCTGGTCAAGCATCCGCGTTACGGCAAGTACATCCGCCGTACCACGAAGCTGCTTGCGCACGATGAGACGAACGAATCCCGCGAGGGTGACACTGTGACGATCGCGGAGTGCCGTCCGCTGTCGCGTAGCAAGTCCTGGCGGCTGGTTGCCGTGGAGCGTGCATCTTGATTCAACTGCAATCCATCCTAAAGGCGGCCGACAACAGCGGCGCGAAGACGCTCATGTGCATAAAGGTGATGGGCGGCACGCGTCGGCGCTATGCCGCCGTGGGCGACGTCATCAAGGTTTCTGTCAAGGATGCGATCCCGCGCGGCAAGGTCAAGAAGGGCGAGGTGTATGACGCCGTCGTCGTGCGTACCCGTCGTGGCGTGCGTCGTACCGATGGCTCGCTCATTAAGTTTGACGGTAATGCTGCTGTACTGCTCACCAACAAGCTCGAGCCGGTCGGCACTCGCATCTTCGGACCGGTGACTCGAGAGCTGCGTAACGCGCAGTTCATGAAGATCATCTCGCTGGCACCGGAAGTCCTCTGAGGAATATCGCCATGAGAAAGATTCGTAAAGGCGACATCGTTATAGTCATCTCGGGCCGGGATAAGGGTCGCAAGGGCGCCGTGGTGAGTGTGCGCGACGACGACACCGTCATCGTCGAGAACATCAATCGCGTGAAGCGTCACACGCGCGGCAACCCGCAGCAGAACAAGCCGGGTGGCATCCTCGAGAGGGAGGTTCCGCTGCACGTGTCAAAAATCGCGCTGTTCAACCCTGGGACGCAGAAGGGTGATCGAGTGGGCGTGAAGCGCCTCACTGACGGTAAGCGCGTTCGGTTCTTTAAGTCCAACGGAGAAATGATCGACGCGTAAGTGTCGGTCCATCAGGGCAAACAAACATGGCAAGGCTCCAACACATCTATCGTGAAAAGGTTGTTCCGCAGCTCCTTAATCACCTCGGTATCAAAAATGTGATGGAAGTACCGAAGATCGTCAAGATCACGGTCAACATGGGCGTGGGCGAAGCGGTCGCTGACAAAAAAGTCATCGAAGCTGCGGCGGACGATCTCGCCAAGATTACCGGTCAGAGGCCGGTGCTCTGCCAGGCGCGTAAGTCGATCGCCTCGTTCAAGGTCCGTGAGGGTCTGGCGATCGGCTGTAAGGTCACGCTGCGCGGCAAGCGCATGTACGAGTTCCTTGACCGCCTGATCAGCGTCGCCATGCCGCGCATCCGAGACTTCCGTGGCGTCTCTCCTCGCTCGTTCGACGGTCGTGGTAACTACAACATGGGCGTCAAAGAACAAATCATCTTCCCAGAGATCCAGTACGACCAGATCGACCAGATCCGAGGCATGGACATCACCATCACCACCACGGCGAGGGATGACAAGGCGGGTCGAGCTCTGCTCGAAGCCTTCCAGTTCCCGTTCCGTAAGTAATAGGGCAGCGAAGCACATGGCCAAGACAAGCATGGTCGAGCGCGAGAAGCGTCGCGCCGAAATTGCCAAAAAATACTCCGCGAGGCGAGCGCAGCTGAAGGAGGCGATCCGGAGTCCTCGCACATCGCCGGAAAATCGCGTTGCTGCACAGGTTGCGTTGCAGAAAATGCCGCGCGATGCCAGCCCGAGTCGTGGCCGTCACCGCTGTGCTATCACTGGGCGTCCGCGTGGCGTATACCGCAAGTTCGGTCTTTCGCGGGCGAAGATCCGCGAGACCGTGAGCCGTGGCGAGTTGCCCGGCGTGTCGAAGGCGAGCTGGTAGGAGCGCGCGACATATGAGTATGACTGATCCTATTGCCGATCTGCTGACCCGCATCCGTAACGCGCAACTCGCTCGTAAAAGCGAGGTGAGCGTCGGCTCGTCACGTCTGAAGCAGGCGGTTCTAAAGGTGTTAAAGGACGAGGGTTACGTTGCGGATTTTCGTATGGTCTGTGAGGGCGGCAAGAGTACGATCACCATCGCTCTCAAATATTTCGACGGACGTCCCGTCATCGATCGTCTCGAGCGTGTCTCGCGGCCTGGCTTGCGTATCTACCGCGGCAAGGACGAGCTTCCGAAGGTGTTGGGCGGTATGGGTACCGTGATTGTCTCGACCCCGAAGGGTGTCATGACGGACAAGCAGGCCCGCGCCATCGGGCAAGGTGGCGAAGTGCTGTGTATCGTCGCTTAAGGAGTTGAACATGAGTCGTGTAGCAAAACAACCGGTTGCGCTGCCGCTGGGTGTCACTGCGACGATTACCGCGGAGGCGGTTACGCTGAAGGGGGCTAAGGGCACCTTGTCAGTGTCGCTCAACGGTGGCGTGAAAGTGGTGCAGACCGCGAAGAACCTGGAGTTGCTCTACGACGCGAGCAATCGCATGCAGGCGGGTGTCACGCGCGCTCACCTCGTCAACTCGGTGCTTGGCGTGTCGGAGGGTTACGAGTGTAAGCTCGAGCTTGTCGGCGTCGGTTATCGCGCGGCAGTGCAGGGCAAGGCCCTCAACCTGACGCTCGGCTTCTCGCACCCGGTAGTCGTCGACATGCCTGACGGCATCACTTGCGAGGCCCCGAGTCAGACCGAAATCGTCATCAAGGGTTCGGACAAGCAGCGCGTGGGCCAGTTGGCCGCCGAGATCCGCGGTCTTCGTCCGCCCGAGCCGTATAAGGGTAAGGGTGTGCGCTACGCAGGAGAGAAGATCACCCTCAAGGAAGGCAAGAAAAAGTAAGCGCGCGGAACGAGGATCGAGCGATGCAGATCACCAAAAAAGAGCGGCGTCGACGCCGCGCCGTACGAACCCGTGCGAAGGTTCGCGAACTGGGTCAGCCACGTCTTACCGTTCATCGCACGCCGCGCCATATCTACGCGCAGGTTTTCGATGCGAGCGGTGCGAAAGTACTGGTTGCGGCCTCGACTGTTCAGGACGTCATCGCAAACGGCCTGAGCGGCACCGGTAACGTCGTTGCTGCGAAGGCGGTCGGTCGTGCGATCGCCGAGCGCGCTAAGGCCGCTGGCATTTCGCAAGTGGCTTTCGATCGAGCGGGTTTCATGTACCACGGTCGGGTCAAGGCGCTGGCAGAGGCCGCGCGTGAAGCCGGTCTAAAGTTTTAAAGCAGGACATCCCCTATGGCACGTGTCGAAAAATCTCAGGCCACGGACGAATATCTCGAGAAACTTGTCGCCGTAAACCGCACCTCCAAGACGGTGAAGGGCGGACGTCAGTTCGGCTTCACCGCACTTACTGTGGTGGGCGATGGCGCCGGCCGCGTCGGTTTCGGTTTCGGTAAGGCGCGTGAAGTTCCCGTGGCTATTTCGAAGGCGATGACGGCAGCGCGTAAGAATATGGTCAACGTTTCGCTTCGTAACGAGACGCTGCACTACGCAGTGAAGGGCAGCCACGGTGCGACTCGCGTGCTGATGCAGCCGGCCTCGGACGGTACGGGTGTCATCGCCGGCGGCGGCATGCGTGCCGTGCTCGAGTGTGCGGGCGTTCGAAACGTGCTTGCGAAGAGCTACGGCTCGCGTAACGCGATCAACGTCGTGCGCGCGACGGTCAAGGCGCTCGTCGCGGTGCGTTCGCCAGAAGTCATCGCCGCGAAGCGCGGCAAGTCCCTCGAAGAAATCATGGGTTAAGGATCATGACGACGAAGCAGCTGAAAGTTACTCTAAATAAGAGCGTTCACGGCCAGCTCGCGAACATCGCGCTGTCGGTTCGTGGGCTCGGTCTGCGCAAGCGGCACCAGACGGTGATCGTGGCGAATACGCCCGAGACCCGCGGTCTCATCCGCACGGCGCGCCATTTACTCGTGGTCCAAGGAGAGTAACGAGATGCGTATCAACACCATCAAGCCCGCCGCGGGTTCGAGGCGTAAGCGCCTGCGAGTCGGTCGCGGTGCATCGGCCGGTCAGGGGAAGACCTGCGGTCGCGGTGTCAAGGGACAGCGTGCGCGGAAGGGCGGCTATCACAAGGTCGGCTTCGAAGGCGGTCAGATGCCGCTACAGCGTCGTATGCCGAAGGTCGGCTTCCGCTCGGCCATTAAGGCCACTCGCGCCGAAGTGCGTCTTGACGAACTTGCGAGGATCAGTGCCGCAGTGATCGACCTTGCGGCCCTTAAGGCTGCGAACGTCGTTCCGGCAAACACCGAGGTGGCCAAGGTCGTACTGTCGGGCGAGATCAAGAAGGCTGTCACGCTGAAGGGCGTGGGCGCGACGAAGGGTGCCAAGTTGGCAATCGAAGCAGCTGATGGTCGCCTCGAAGACTGAGTCGTCCTGCAAGAAATTTAGAGAACAAGCGGTAGCGTTTAAGTGGCATCAGGTTTAGGCAATCCGGCAGCAAGTCTCGCAAATGCGACACGTTTCGGCGAGGTTCGCACGCGCCTGCTATTCCTGATCGGCGCGCTTATCGTCTACCGCATCGGTACTTTCATTCCCGTTCCGGGTATTAACCCGGCCGAGGTCGCCCGTTTCTTCCAGGAAAATCAGGGCACGATCCTTGGCATTGTCAATATGTTCTCGGGTGGTGCGATGGAGCGTTTGTCCATCTTCGCGATGGGCGTGATGCCGTACATCTCGGCGTCAATCATCGTACAGATGGCCTCGATGATCTATCCGCCGTGGGAGGAGTACCGCAAGGAAGGCGAGTCCGGTCGTCGCAAGATTACGCAGATTACGCGGTACTTCACCGTGGTTCTCGCGGTGTTTCAGTCGCTCGGTGCCGCAGTCGCTTTACAGAACGGCGGCATGGTACTTGCGGGTGGGTGGGCATTTCTGTTCGTCGCGACCATCACTATGACCACGGGAACGATGTTCCTGATGTGGCTCGGTGAGCAGGTCACCGAGCGTGGTATCGGCAACGGCATCTCCATGATCATCCTCGCCGGTATCATCGCCGGTCTGCCGAGCGCCATTGGTCGCACCGTCGAGTCGGTCAACACCGGCGAAATGTCGGGCGTGTTCGCTCTGGTGCTGATCGTCCTCGTCCTCGGCGTGACGGCGTTGTGCGTGTACGTCGAGCGTGCTCAACGCCGCATCGCCGTTAACTATGCGAAGCGCCAAGTCGGGCGCCGCGTACTCGCGGGTCAGACGAGCCACCTGCCGTTCAAACTTAATATGTCGGGTGTAATCCCGCCGATCTTCGCCTCAAGCTTGCTACTCTTTCCCGCGACGATCGCGCAATTCTTTGGAACGGGCGAAGGTCGTTCGGCAGAGATCCTGCAAAACGTGGCAGCTGCGCTCGGTTACGGCCAGCCTCTGCACCTCGTGTTGTACGCCGTGCTGATTATCTTCTTCTGCTTCTTTTATACAGCACTCGTATTCAACGCGCGTGAGACCTCCGAAAATCTCAAGAAGTCGGGCGCCTTTATTCCGGGAATTCGTCCGGGCCAGCAGACCGGCGACTACATCGACAAGGTGCTCACACGTCTCACACTGTGGGGCGCCATCTACGTCGCTAGCGTCTGTCTCATTCCGGAACTCATGATTTCTGAAGGTGGAGTACCGTTCGTATTCGGCGGTACGTCGTTGCTGATCGTCGTAGTGGTGGCCATGGATTTCATGGCTCAGTTGCAGGCGCATTTGATGTCCCACCAGTACCCGGGTCTGTTGAGGCAGGCCAACCTGATGGGCTATGGACGCGGTGGCGCGCCGCAGTCAACCAAAGGGTAGGGCTCATGAAAATTCGTCCGTCAGTAAAAAAGATTTGTAAAGACTGCAAGATCGTGCGGCGACGCGGTGTCGTCTACGTGATCTGCAAGGACCCGCGGCATAAGCAGCGGCAGGGTTGAGAACTTAGGGTATTCAAGTAGAATGCCGCGTTTTTTGTGGCTTCGGAGCGGTAAATATGGCACGTATAGCCGGAATTAATATCCCGATGAACAAGCACGTTGTAATCGGCCTCACTCACATTTTCGGGGTGGGCAAGAGTCGCTCGCGAGCCGTCTGTGAAGCAGCAGGCGTCGATCCGACGACTAAGGTTAAGGACCTCACCGAGTCCGAGGTGAATGCGCTGCGCTCACAAATCGCCAAGGGCCTCCTCGAGGGCGATCTGCGTCGCGAAGTTTCGATGAACATCAAACGTCTGATGGATCTCGGGACCTATCGTGGCATGCGCCATCGTAAGGGTTTGCCGGTACGTGGTCAGCGTACGCGCACAAATGCTCGCACGCGCAAAGGTCCGCGCAAGCAGGCCGTCAAGCTCAACGCGCCCCCCGGTAAGGCTTGATCGTTTTCGGACACACCAGCTAGCTCGGTAGGCACAACCAAATGGCAGAACAAAAGCAGCAACAGAACGCAGCGGCAGGCGCCATGAAGCCAAAAAAGGCACGCAAGAACGTGCTCGACGGCATCGTGCACATCCATGCGTCGTTTAACAATACGATCGTTACGATCACTGATCGTCAGGGTAATACATTATCCTGGGCTACCTCGGGTGGTTGTGGCTTCCGCGGATCGCGTAAGTCGACGCCGTTCGCCGCTCAGGTCGCGGCCGAGAAGGCGGGAACGGTTGCCCAAGAGCATGGACTACGCAACGTCGAAGTGCGCGTGGCCGGCCCCGGTCCGGGTCGCGAGTCCGCTGTTCGCGCGCTCAACAACTGCGGTCTCAAGATCACGAGTATTTTCGACGTCACGCCGATTCCGCACAACGGCTGTCGCCCGCCGAAGAAGCGACGCGTCTGACGCCGCATCGTAAGAGGTATCAAAAATGGCTCGTTATATTGGTCCGAAGTGCAAGCTAGCTCGCCGCGAGGGCACCGATCTTTTTCTGAAGAGTGGCGTCAAACCGCTCGAGTCGAAGTGTAAGCTCCAAGTGCCGCCTGGCGGCATTAAGAGCGAGCGCAAGTCGCGTCTGTCGGAGTACGGCAGCCAGTTGCGAGAAAAGCAGAAGCTGCGCCGCATGTACGGTGTACTCGAGCGTCAGTTTGCTAACTACTATACCGAGGCGTCTCGTCGTTCCGGCTCTACGGGAGAGAACCTGCTTAAGTTGCTCGAGTCGCGACTCGACAACGTCGTCTATCGAATGGGGTTTGCCGGTACGCGCTCGGAAGCTCGACAGCTTGTCAGCCATAAGGGCGTCGAGGTCAACGGTGATGTCGTGACGATCCCGTCTTACCAGATGCGTTCGGGCGATATCGTGCAGATCCGCGAAAAGGCACGCAAGCAATTACGCATTCAGAATGCGATGCAGATCGCCACGCAGGTTGGCCTGCCGGAGTGGGTTGAGGTCAACGACAAAGAAATGAAGGGCGTTTTCAAACAGGCGCCAGCTCGGGATGAAATCCTGCCGGACATCAACGAAAACCTAGTTGTCGAGTTGTACTCGAAGTGACGCTCGATACAGGAGAGGGGGTTTGAATATGCAAGGATCCGTTAGAGATTTTCTTAAGCCGCGTGTCGTCAAGGTGAGCCCGGTGGCTCCCCATCAGGCCCGCGTCGTCATCGAGCCGTTCGAGCGAGGCTTCGGTCATACACTCGGCAATGCGCTGCGTCGCGTACTGCTATCTTCCATGCCTGGTGCTGCCGTCACCGAAGCGGAGATTGAGGGCGTACTCCATGAGTACACCAGCATCGAAGGCGTCCAAGAGGACGTCGTCGATATCCTTCTGAACCTCAAGCAGGTTTCGATTCGCATGCACAGTCGTGATTCGTCCGAACTACGCCTTACAAAGAAAGGCCCGGGCCCGGTCACTGCGGGTGACATTCAGACCGACCATGACATCGAGGTCGTCAACCCGGAGCTCGTGATCGCCAATCTCACGAAGGCCGGTGAACTCAACATGGTGCTTCGCGTCGAGCGTGGTCGTGGCTATCGTCCCGCTTCGCAGCGCATGGCTTTTGACGAGGCCACTCGCCAAATTGGTCGCATGCAGCTCGATGCCTCATTTAGTCCGATCCGCCGAGTCACGTATTCTGTCGATGCAGCCCGCGTTGAACAGCGCACTGACCTCGACAAGCTCATTCTCGAAATTGAGACCAACGGTACGATTGACGCTGAGGAAGCGATCCGTCGCGCTGGTGGCATCCTTAAAGATCAGCTCTCCGTATTCGTCGATCTGCAGGGCGAGGAAGAGGGTGCTCGTAGGTCTGAGGCGACGCAGTTCGATCCGAATCTGCTGCGCCCCGTTGATGAGCTCGAGCTCACTGTTCGTAGCGCTAACTGCCTCAAGGCAGAGAACATTCACTATATTGGCGATCTTGTGCAGCGCACCGAAGTGGAGTTGCTGCGTACACCGAATCTGGGTAAGAAGTCGCTCACTGAGATTAAAGAAGTACTGCAGAGCCATGGGCTCATGCTCGGTATGCATCTCGACGGCTGGCCGCCCACCGGTTTGCGTCACGACCACGATCGCAACAGCGGTTTGGTGTGATCGAGGGCGGCCTGTTGACGGCCATCCACGACGTACTCATCGAGGTTTCTTTATGCGTCATCGACTATCAGGGCGACAACTGTCTCGAAACGCTCCGCATCGCTGCGCGCTGATGCGTAACATGAGCGTTGCGCTGTTGCGTTACGAGACCATTCGTACCACGCTGCCGAAGGCCAAAGAATTGCGTCGTATAGTCGAGCCGCTCATTACGCTTGCTAAGATCGACAGCGAAGCTAGACGCCGTTTGGCGTTCTCGCGACTGCGCGATCCAGCGGTGGTCGAGAAGCTCTTCGGCGACCTCGGTCCGCGCTTCAAGTCGCGAGCGGGCGGCTACACGCGCATTTTGCGAATGGTGCCGCGCGCTGGAGACTCGGCGCCGATGGCGTTCATGCAGTTGGTCGATCAGGTGGTCGCGTCCGCCGGGATAGACGAGTCGACCGAAGACAAGAAATCCAAGACGAAGGCCAAGGTGAAGACGGCTACAACGCGGCGCGCTCGAAAAGCTGCTGCGTAATTTAGCCCGCGGTGTCTTGGGTATAGGTCGTTTCTCTCGGATATTGCGGGAGTATCGCGCAGCCTGATACTCGCTGAAGATCGACGGTCTGCATGGTCGTCGGCCGTCGTGTTTTCGAGCCGGGTGAGAGTAGCCGTTTTTAAAGAATTTCGTGAGTTCGCGATGTGCGGTAACGTCATCGACCTTACGGTCGGTGTCGTCATCATTGTGGTGTTCGGCAAAATCGTCGCGTCGTTGGTGGTCGATGTGATGATGCCCACGCTTGGGAGGGCCGTCGGAAGTATGTCGTGTAATTAGCTTGGCACTTCGCTTGGCGCAGAATCTGACGGCAGCGAGGTCATCCTTAAATGGAGCGAACTCGTCCAGACCTTATTCGATTTCACCATTATCGCCGTAGCGTTATTTCTGACCGTTAAGGCGATCAAACGTCTGAAGCGTCCAGAGCCTGCGGTGCCTGCTGTAGTATTGCTGCTGCCTCGCAGTGAAGTGCTACCAGAAGAAATCCGCGATTTACTGAAGCAGCGTTCGCTGCCTGAGAGGCGATATTGCGGAGCGACTCAGGTGCGACTCAGGCGTAAAGGAATGCCGCGCGCGTAAGGTTATCGCAGCCCGAATCCGTGATGACAAGGTTGTCCTCGATCCGGATTCCGCCGTATGGCTTAAGCGCATCGACTCGCGTCCAATCGATGCGAGTGGCGTGCGGGCCGTTTTTTTCGGGGGCTAGCAGCGCCTCAATGAAATAAATCCCGGGCTCCATGGTTACCACGAAGCCGGGTTCTAGCTTGCGAGTTAATCGCAGCGCAGGATCTCGTGGTGGCTTAGGCAGAGCGCCACCTCCGACATCGGCCAAGGTCCCGCCCACGTCGTGCACTTGCAGACCCAGCAGGTGGCCAATGCCATGCGGGAAAAATAACCGCGAGGCCCCCGACTCGAGCGCCTCCGATGCGCTGCAGCGCAGAACACCGGCTTCACACAATAAATCGGTGATGCGTTCGACCGCTATGGCATGAATGTCTCGCCAATCCGTGTTGGGTTTAGCTAGCGTACAGAGGCCAAGCTGTAGTTCGTCCATCTTAAAGACGAGCGTCGAGAAGTCGCCTTTATCGATTACGCTGGTCCGCGTGATGTCGCTACCGTAACCCGCGAAGCTTGCTCCGGCATCGAGCAGCAGCGAGCGATGCTCAGCGGGTTTATCGCGACGCAACACTTGGTAATGCAGTACGGAGGCTGATTCGTTGATGGCGACGATGGCGTTATACGGTAGCTCCTGCTCCCGCTGTCCGCAGGCGCTGACGAAGGCCTGATGAACGTCATATTCCGAACCGCCCTCTCTGAAGCTTCGCGCGGCAGCCCGATGTCCGCGGGCGCCAATTCGGTTTGCTTCGGCCAGGCAGGCGATCTCGTAGGGAGTCTTGCGGCCGCGGGCGTAGTCGAGGCGGCGGATGAGATCCGGAGGGTTGATGGCGGAGATCCCCCAAGCCATGAGTTCGGGGAGGGGGTCACCAATCCAGGCGGTCTTGCCCAGGTTTCGGGGTAGGGCGGCGCGGGTCTCATCGGCCGAATGCACGACTACGACGTCGAGATGATTGCTCCACCCTCCTTTGGGCAACTCGGCGGACTGGTACCAGAAGTCGGTGGTTACGAAAAAGATGAGCCTGGGATGCTGGTCGGGCTGGAAATACACGAGTGAGCCTGGAGCATCGAGCAGAGGGATCCACCATTTGAAGGGCGCGTGAGCCTTATAGGGGTAGTGCTGATCATCCAAAAACCACCCGAGCCCCTCTCCCGATTGCAGGATGATCCCCTCGAATCCGCTGAGATTTAGTGCTTCAGTGGTTCGACGGGCTACCTCGGCCGCGTGAGCGGGGTAGAGTGGGCTTGAGTCCTTGAAATTCATCACGTTCTCGGTTCTGAGTCGATTCCCCGCGATTGTACGGTCCCGGATAGACGGGAGGGGGTAAGCCCGTTGCGGACGGGGTGGGCGGGTCATTCCAACACTAAAAAAAAGCTTATATAATTAAAGCGTGACTCCAGTCGCCAGACAAACTAGCTAGGTTGTTTGTTCAATACCTGTCTCTTACTTATTGGGGTAATTAAAAAATGAAGACGAAGCTCGCTCTTAGCGCCCTTCTTGCAGCGCTCGCTCTGACTGCTTGTGGTGGGCAGCATGCTGAGGCTCCGGCCGCCGATGCCGCTCCTGCTGCTGAGGCTCCGGCCGAGGCCGCTCCTGCTGCTGAGGCTCCAGCCGAGGCCGCTCCTGCTGCTGAGGCTCCGGCCGCCGATGCCGCTCCTGCTGCTGAGGCTCCGGCCGAGGCCCACAAGTAATTTCCTCACGGAAATGATTGGTCGGGAGTGTTAGGCTCCCAAACGAACCCGGGACGATGGTTCACATCTCCCGGGCTCCTTTGCTCACGTTTCATTGATGCCTGTCGCTCTTCGTGATGTACGTCATTCTGCTTGCGGACGCGAGTGGTTCGCCCAAGCGCAGTCCACGTGGCTCGTCGAGATGGGTGCCTCTGCCGGAGACGTTGCGGCGGCTGCCTCGAACTCAGCCGAGTCGATGTCTCGATTTGATCGAGAAGTGATCCTGATCGAACGCAATGACGAATTAGTAGGATTTGCAGTTCTGCAACGGCACAGTGCGCCGAGCTCCTCTGCGAGCAACGCGTCCTCGAAACATGTGCTGCTCGAGTTCTACATTGTTCCGGCGGCTCGCGATCTCGGCGTAGGTGCTGCGGCAGTGCGCTTACTATTCAGTCGTTTCAGTGGATCTTGGGAGATCCGCTCGCTCGCGAGTGAGGCACGAGCGATCGCGTTCTGGAGGAGGGTGACGGCGCGTTACGCGCTGGGCGCCGTCGAAGAGCAGTGCGAGCGTGGCGAGATCGTTCAGCGCTTCTTGAGCAGAGGCGCGAGATAGCGACCGGTATGCGAGGCGGCAACTCGCGCCACCTCTTCGGGAGTACCCACCGCAATAATCTCGCCGCCTGCCGATCCGCCCTCTGGGCCTAGATCGATCAACCAGTCTGCCGTCTTGATGATATCGAGATTATGCTCAATAACGACGATGGTATTACCCTCATCGCGCAATCGCCTCAGCACCCCAAGCAGTTGCGCCACATCATGGAAATGCAGCCCGGTGGACGGTTCATCGAACACGTAGAGTGTTCGCCCCGTCGCGCGTTTGGCGAGCTCTCTTGCTAGTTTTACGCGTTGTGCTTCGCCACCCGAAAGCGTGGTCGCATTCTGACCCAGCCGTAAATAACCGAGCCCCACATCAAGCAGCGTCTTTAGCTTAGGCTGGACGCTCGGAATACTTCGAAAAAAACGGGCAGCATCCTCGATCGTCATTTCGAGCACGTCGTGGATGCTTCTCCCTCGATAAAGAATCTCAAGCGTTTCCCGGTTGTAACGTTTGCCGCGGCAAACGTCGCAGGGCACGTACACATCCGGTAAGAAATGCATCTCAACCCGCATCATGCCGTCGCCCTGACAAGCTTCGCAACGCCCGCCCTTCACATTGAAGCTGAACCGCCCCGCGTCATAGCCGCGACTGCGCGCCTCCGAAACCTGTGCGAACAACTCACGCAGACTCGTGAATACGCCGGTGTACGTCGCAGGATTTGAGCGGGGTGTGCGACCGAGCGGACTTTGGTCGATATCGATCACCCGATCGATATACCCAAGTCCCTGCAGCGCACGGCAGGGTGCGGCGTCGTTCGATCTTCCGCCAAGCTCCGAAACGGCGCGTCGCAGAAGTGTATCGTTGATCAGCGTACTTTTCCCGGAGCCCGAGACGCCGGTTATGCAAGTGAAGAGGCCGAGAGGAATCTCCACATCGAGATTCTTGAGGTTGTTACCGGATGCGCCGAGTAGTCGCAAAGAACGTAAGGGTTGCCGCGGCGTGCGTAAGGTCGGAACCGCAATTTTCAAATCGCCAGAGAGATATCGACCCGTCAGCGACTGGGAGTTCGAGCGCACCTCCTTCGGTGTGCCCTGCGCTACGATCATGCCGCCGTGCACTCCAGCACCCGGGCCAAGATCGATGACGTGATCGGATGCAAGGATGGCTTCTTCGTCGTGTTCAACAACGATGACCGAGTTGCCAAGATCGCGCAGCCGCTGTAGCGTCTGTAGAAGCCGGAAATTGTCCCGCTGATGAAGCCCGATCGACGGCTCATCGAGAATGTACATCACGCCGGTGAGTCCCGAACCGATCTGACTGGCCAGCCGAATGCGCTGCGCTTCACCACCTGAGAGTGAGTCAGCGCCGCGATCGAGCGTGAGATAGCCGAGCCCAACATCGACGAGAAAGCGTAGACGGTCGAGTACTTCACGAGCAACCTTACCAGCAACTTCGCCGCGCCAGCCGGGGAGTTCCATGGCCTCAAAGAATCTCACAGCCTCATCCACCGGTAGCGCTGCAATCTCCGGTAGCGAGAGGCCCGTCACGAACACGTGGCGCGCAGTCCGATTGAGCCTAGAGCCACCGCAGTCGGGGCAGGATCGCCAACCCTGGTAGCGGGAGAACTCTTCTTTGACGGCAGGAGAACCGGTCTCGCGATAACGCCGCTCGATATTATGCAGAATCCCTTCGAACGGATACGTTCTTTTCGTTTGGCGACCTTTGGCGAGTGGATAGGTGAATTCGATCTCCTCATTACCGCTACCGTAGAGAAGGATATTGCGGGTTTTTGCTGTCAACTCCTGCCAAGGCTTTTCGATATCGAAGCCGAAATGACGTGCAAGTGTGCTGATGAGCTGTAGATAGTGAGCGTTTTGCCGATCCCATCCTCGCACGGCACCATCTGCCAGCGAAAGATGTGGGTAGGCAACGATTCGCACTGGATCAAAGAATTTTTTCTGCCCTAGACCATCGCAGGATGCGCAAGCGCCCGCAGGACTATTGAAGCTGAACATCTTCGGTTCGAGTGACGCCACGCCGTAGCCGCATTTGGAGCAGGCATAACGATCGGAGAACAGCAGACTCACGCCGGACTCCGTTTTCGTCTCGCCTGAGGTATCCATGGATTCGATGCGCACCGTCCCCTCCGACAGGCGCAGCGCAGTCTCAAAAGATTCCGCTAGGCGTTGGGCGGCATCAGCTCGAACGCGTAGACGATCGATTACTACCTCGATGTCATGTTTGCGCCGTGGATCAAGCTTAGGAGATTGCTCGAGTTCGACGACGAATCCATTGATGCGTGCACGCACGAAACCCTGTGACTGCAGATCGCGCAACACCGCCTGGTGATCTCCCTTGCGTTGCTGAACTAGCGGCGCCAGCACGAGTAGTGTCGTGCCCTCGCCGAGTCGCAGCACCTGATCGACCATCTGGCTTACGGTCTGTGCTTCAAGCGCCTCGTCGTGATCGGGACAGCGGGGGAACCCGACGCGAGCGAACAACAGTCGAAGGTAGTCGTAAATCTCAGTGACGGTGCCCACGGTCGATCGTGGATTGTGGGAAGCCGCTTTCTGCTCAATGGCGATCGCGGGCGACAAACCCTCGATATGATCCACATCGGGTTTATCCGTCATCGACAAAAACTGACGGGCGTAGGCTGATAGCGATTCGACGTACCGACGCTGCCCCTCTGCGTAAAGCGTGTCGAAGGCGAGGGAAGACTTGCCTGAGCCGGACAGGCCCGTGACCACGACCAGCCGATCCCGGGGGATGTCGAGATCGAAGTTACGTAGGTTGTGGGTGCGGGCGCCGCGAATCCGAATCGGTTGCATGGACCATGCATTACTCAGGAAAAACAGCCGGTTAGTGTACCTTGGGGGAGGTCTTTTAGAGGGGTTTCTGGGCTAGTTTGGGTGATTTTCGCGGTGCAGCAGTGGCGCGGGGCGAGTAGAATATCCTCTAGTTTTACCGCCCCCATCACCACCCCGCCCGGCGCGTCGTTTCACGTCTCGGGGTCGCTGTCGGCGGGCCGGCCGAGGGGCTCGCTCAACGGAAGGGTTTGACATGGCGCGTGGCATCAACAAAGTCATCATCGTCGGAAACCTTGGGCAAGATCCGGACACCAAGGCCATGCCTTCGGGCATGACGGTCTGTA
The DNA here is from genome assembly GCA_016874055.1 of Gammaproteobacteria bacterium. Classification (GTDB taxonomy): domain Bacteria; phylum Pseudomonadota; class Gammaproteobacteria; order Steroidobacterales; family Steroidobacteraceae; genus UBA964. Next base: position 20,270 of record VGVG01000010.1, read on the forward strand.
ATCTTCGCATCGCCACCTCCGAAAGCTGGAAAGATAAACAATCCGGTGAAACGAAAGAACAAACCGAGTGGCATAGCGTTGCGATGTTCGGTCGTCTGGCAGAGATCGCCGGCGAGTACCTCCGCAAGGGTTCGCAGGTCTACATCGAAGGCCGGTTGCGGACCCGCAAGTGGCAAGATAAAAACGGTACCGACCGCTTTACCACCGAAATCGTCGCCAATGAGATGCAAATGCTCGGCGGCGGCCGCGGCATGGGAGGAGAGGGTCGCGCGTCCGGTGGTCGTTCGTCGGGTAGTAATGAGTCCGATGGCGAGCCGGTTCGCAATAGCACCGAGAGAGACGTCTTCGACGACGACATTCCCTTCTGAGTTTGCATCTTCTCTCGTGCACGTCTGACTCATGGACGATTCCAGACCCTCGAACACCCGGTACTTCATCAAGACGTACGGTTGCCAAATGAACGAGTACGACTCTGCCCGATTGGGCGACGTACTCGCAGCGAGCTCAGGCATGCAGGCGACCGACAACCCTGCCGAAGCTGACATCTTGCTCGTCAACACCTGCTCGATTCGAGAAAAGGCTGAGTCGAAGGTGTTCTCCTTACTCGGCGAATGGAGACGAATCAAAGATTTGCGTCCCGGTGTCATCATCGGTGTCGGGGGTTGTGTCGCAAGCCAAGAGGGTGACCAACTCGTCAAGGTTGCTCCTCAGATTGATCTCGTCTTTGGTCCGCAGACCGTGCATCGCCTGCCGCAGATGATCGCGGAGCGACGTGAGGGGGGACGAGCGGTAGTCGACGTCAGCTTTCCCGAAATCGAAAAATTCGACCATCTCCCTGCGCCCCGCGCAGAAGGACCCACTGCGTTCGTCTCCATCATGGAAGGTTGCAGTAAGTACTGCAGCTTTTGTGTCGTTCCTTACACGCGCGGTGATGAAATCAGTCGGCCACTCGACTCCGTCGTCGAAGAGGTTACGGGACTCGCTGCGCAGGGCGTACGTGGAATCACATTGCTCGGTCAAAACGTCAATGCGTATCGCGGCGCTATGTCAGACGGTGCCATCGTCGATTTGGCCACGTTGTTGCATCACGTTGCTGCCATCGACGGTATCGAGCGTATCCGTTTTACCACTTCGCATCCTCTTGAGTTCAACGATAGTCTCATCGAGGCGTACGCCAGCATCCCGAAGCTCGCCAACCATTTGCACTTGCCGGTACAGTCGGGATCGGACCGCATCCTTGCGCTTATGAAGCGCGGCTATACGGCGCTCGAGTTCAAGGAGCGCATCCGCAAATTGCGTGGGGTAAGGCCTACCATTTCTGTCACTTCCGATTTCATCGTCGGGTTCCCGGGTGAAACGGATCGAGATTTCGAAGCGACAATGAACCTTATCGGCGACCTCTATATTGACCAGTCGTTTAGTTTTCTTTACAGCCGCCGCCCTGGGACGCCTGCGGCGTCACTCCCCGACGCAGTTCCGTACAGCCAGAAGCAGGCGCGCCTCACGCGGTTGCAGGCGCTCCTCGAAGAAAATGCTCGCACCCGCAGCGTATCGCTGGTCGGCAGCGTGCAGCGCGTGCTCATCGAAAGGTCCTCGCCCAAAGCTGAGTCCGAACTTACCGGCCGCACCGAAGACCATCGTTGGGTCAATTTTCCCGGACCTTCACGACTCATTGGCTGTTTCGCTGACGTTGAGATCACTGAGGCGAGGCCGCACTCTTTGCGTGGACGCATCGTCGCTGCCGAATCGTTCCGTGGTTGATTCCTTCTCAAGCGGTTTGCGCGAGTTCTCGCTCGAGCCCCCCATTAACGATCGGCTCGCCAAGCTTTGCGGTCCGCTCGACGAAAACCTGCGACTCATCGAGTCGCGTCTCGGCGTCGAAGTCCGCCGACGCGGTAGCGCTTTTCGCGTGCAGGGGGGTAAAGCCACGGCTGCCGAGTCGTTACTGCGCGACTTGTTTCGCTTGACTCGTACCGAAGATATCTCTCCAGAGACCGTGCATTTGGCTTTGCGCGATTACAATGGCCTCGTCGCGGGGTCCGCCTCGGGCAGCGCAAAGAATCACACGATGGGCGTCGCCGATGCTGCAGCGGGCATCGACGAACTCGACCATTCCGAGGCAGGGCTACGCACGCTGCGCGGCACCATTCGGGCACGTGGCCCGAATCAGCGCGAATATCTGCGGTGTATCCGCCGCAACGACCTCACCTTCGGTGTGGGGCCTGCAGGTACGGGTAAGACCTACCTGGCGGTCGCCTGTGCTGTCGAGGCACTGCAAGCCGATCGAGTGCGTCGCATCGTGCTCGTTCGACCGGCCGTCGAAGCGGGTGAGCGTCTCGGTTTCTTGCCGGGCGACCTCACCCAAAAAGTCGATCCGTACCTTCGCCCCATGTACGACGCGCTCTACGAAATGATGGGCTTCGATCGGGTCGCCAAGCTCATCGAGCGTAACGTCATCGAAGTCGCACCGCTGGCATTTATGCGCGGACGGTCGCTCAATGACTCCTTCATCATCCTCGACGAAGCACAGAACACCACAGTCGAGCAAATGAAGATGTTCCTCACCCGCATCGGCTTCGGCTCGCACGCCGTCGCTACAGGTGATGTTACGCAGACCGACCTGCCTGCAGGCAAGCTCTCGGGTCTACGTCATGTGCTCGAGATTCTGCGCGATGTGGAGGGCGTCGGCTTTCAGTTTTTCGAGGCGCGAGATGTCGTCCGTCATCCTCTCGTGCAGCGCATCGTCCAAGCGTACGAAGCGCGAGAGGGCGAAGGTTCATGAGCCACGCCAATCAAGAGCTTTTTATTGCAGTCCGAAGTAACGTTTGTCGCGGTGTACCGTCCAATGTGCGCATCTCTCGATGGGCGCGTGCGGCAGCAGGCTCGCGAGGTCGCAACGCAGAGCTCGCCGTGCGCGTTGTTGGCACCACCGAGAGTCGTCGTCTCAATCTCCTCTGGCGGGGATACGATTACCCGACCAATGTGCTGTCCTTTCCTGCGCCATCTGGCCCACGAGGAGCCCGCACCTCTCGATCGCTCGGCGATATCGTCATCTGCGCGCCGATCGTCGTCCGCGAGGCTCGCCAGCAAGATAAGGATATTGATCATCACTGGGCACATCTCGTTGTTCATGGCGTGCTGCACTTGTTGCGATACGACCATAGTCGTGCGCTCGATGCCGAGCGTATGGAGCGCCGCGAACGTCGCGTGCTTGCAGAATTTGGCATTCCCGACCCCTACCGTGCCCCTCTCTCCGTTTCAGGATCCCAATGACCAATCTGCGTTATAGTTCGATGAGCTGGATGCGCAAGTTAGGCCGCGCTCTCTCGGGTGAGGTTGACGATCGAGCCGATCTCGTGCAGCTCATGCGGCACGCCTTATCCCGTGGCTTGATCGATGCCGATGCCCTGCAGATGCTCGAGGGAGTGCTCACAGTCGCCGATCTGCACGTGCGCGACATCATGGTGCCTCGAGCGCAGGTGATCGCCCTTCATCGTGACGACTCGCCTGAGAAACTGCTTGCTGCCATCGTCGAGTCGGGGCACTCGCGCTTTCCGGTCATCGCCGGCGATCGCGACGACGTTATTGGTATTCTGCTCGCCAAGGACGTTTTGAGGCTCTCCGGGCGCGGATTTAATCAAGAGTTCGATATTCGCGAGTGTATGCGACCGGTGATCGTCGTGCCTGAGTCCAAGCGAGTCAATGTTCTCCTGAAAGATTTCCGACGCAACCGTAACCATATGGCGATCGTCATCGACGAGTACAGTGGCGTGTCGGGCCTCGTGACTATCGAAGATGCGCTCGAGCAAATTGTCGGCGAAATCGACGACGAGTTCGACGTTGAGGACGACCAAAACGTCCGCAAAGAATCCGAGCGTCAGTTCGTTGTTCGCGGTCGTATGCCCATCACCGATTTTAACGAGTATTTCGGTACTTCGCTGTCGGACAGGGAGTTCGATACGGTAGCGGGTGTTGTTATGAAGCAGTTTGGACGACTTCCGCTCCGCGGTGAAACCACTGTTCTCAGCGATATCGAGTTTCGCGTTCTGCGCGTTGATCGGAGACAGATCGATGCGTTCAAGGTCGTTCCGCCCCGTGACGTAACGCCCATAGAGGAGTCGTGAACCCGCCCTCGGCGTTTTGGTCGACCCATCTTGCGGTGCTTGCGCTCGGCGCGGCACTGTCTCTAGCGTTTGCGCCGTTTGGGCTCTGGCCACTTGCCATCCTCGCACCGGCGGTGTTGTTTTGGTTGTGGCAGGGGGTAACTGCGGCGCGTGCGGCGGCGCTCGGTTTCGCATTCGGTTGCGGCATCTTCGCCTCGGGGACCTACTGGCTCTTTATCAGCATTAATGGCTTCGGCAAGGCACCAATCTGGCTCGCCCTCGGCTTGATGGCTGTACTCGTAGTCGTGATGGCCCTGCACTACGCCCTGCTTGGTTATCTCGCTAACCGACTGATGCCGAGCCGTGGCGCAGCGCGTTGGTTGGTGGGACTGCCTGCGGGTTGGGTACTGTTCGAGTGGGTTCGAGGTTGGTTTCTCTCGGGCTTTGGTTGGTTGTCGCTCGGTTATTCGCAGACTGACTCGTGGCTGGCAGGGTGGGCGCCTATCGGTGGGGTCTATGTCGCTTCGCTATTGCTCTCGATGATGGCTGGTGCGCTCGTCATGTGGTGCATCGACGGGTATCGTGCGTGGCGCATCGTGCTGTCGGTAGTGGCTTTGCCGTGGATTACTGGTTATTTTTTGATGCGTATCGAGTGGACACATGCAGCCGGCGAGCCGATAGATGTAGCGATCGTGCAAGGCGCTATTCCGCAAGATCAAAAATGGCTTGCCGACAATCGTGACGAGAGTTTACGTCGTTATCGTGATCTCACTTTCTCCGCGTTAGGTACGCCTCTCATCGTCTGGCCCGAGGCTGCGGTGCCTGATCTTGCCAACAACATCATGGCATATCTCAGCGAGCTTGCAGACGTGGCGCGACAGCGAGGCTCTAGTTTGTTGGTCGGACTCATTCGTGCCGAGCCGGATGAGCCCAACGCTCGCGGTGAATCGCAGACGCAATACTTCAATTCCATTCTTTCGCTTGGCGAAGAGTTCGCGTGGTACAACAAGCACCATCTCGTACCCTTCGGCGAGTTCTTCCCCGTTCCGGAGACGGTACGGCGTTGGATGCGGTTGAAGAATCTCCCGTACTCCGATTTCTCCCGTGGCGCTGCGCACCAGCCGCCACTTCGGATCGCCAGGCTCTCGCTCTCGGCTAGCATTTGTTACGAAGATGCTTACGCGAGTTCGCAAATCGTCTCCGCGCGCGAATCGACCGCTCTTGTGAACGTCACAAACGATGCGTGGTTCGGGAGGTCTACAGCAAGACATCAGCACTTACAGATCTCTCGCATGCGCGCCATCGAGGCGCAGCGTTTCCTCATACGTGCTGCCAACGACGGAATTTCCGTTGTGATCGGACCACGGGGTGAGTTTATAGGGCGTGCACCGGACTTCGAGCCGGCGGTTCTCCGCGCAACGATCACCCCTCGCAGCGGTGTTCCGCCTTACCTACGATTCGGTAACCAGCCAGTGCTGTGGCTTGTCGCACTCGGACTGCTGACCGCGCTGTGGGCTGGGCGCCGCCGCGCCGTCGTAACTTGAACTTAAGCTAGCTGAGCCTGTCTACAAATCTCATGTCTATCCAATGGGTAATCACCATGTCTCGACGACCTTTCGTCCGCCACACGCTTGCCGCAGCACTCGCCATGCTCGTGTTTACGGCCTGCCAGCCAAAGAATTCCAACGCTGATAGTGCTGCGCTCGTAACGCCCGCCCGAGCGCCAGTAACGATAGTCGCCGCTGCGCCTGTACCGGGTGTGGCATTGCCTGACTTCGCGTCGCTCGTGCAGCAGCACGGACCGGCGGTCGTCAATATCTCAACTAAGGGCAAGCGGGTGCGCGCAGGCTTGCCCGGCATGTCGCCCGACGATCCGTTATTTGAGTTTTTCCGGCGCTTCGGTATTCCGGGAGCACCGGATGGTCGCGGTGGTACACCGAGAGACGGTGACGACGAGGGCATGCGTCGTCCTTTAGGTGAAGGCTCCGGTTTCATCGTCAGCGATGACGGGTACATTCTTACCAACGCGCACGTGGTCGACCAATCAGAGGAGGTGACGGTTCGCCTGACCGATCGGCGTGAGTTCACGGCGCGCATCGTGGGCCTCGACAAACCGACTGATATCGCCGTACTTAAAATCAACGCCAACAATCTGCCGGTCGTGCGCATCGGTGATCCGGCTAAGCTGCGTCCGGGCGAGTGGGTGCTCGCCATCGGTTCACCGTTCGGATTCGACAATACGGCCACTGCAGGTATCGTGAGTGCGACGGCGCGAGGTTTGCCTGGCGGCGATTCCAACTATGTCAACTTCATTCAGACTGACGTCGCCGTGAACCCGGGTAACTCGGGCGGTCCGCTCTTCAACCTGTTGGGCGAAGTTGTTGGCATCAACTCGCAGATCTACAGCCGCTCCGGTGGCTACATGGGAATTTCCTTTGCCATTCCCATCAATGTTGCCGTAAGTGTCCGCGATCAGATCATCGCCAAGGGACGAGTCAGTCGAGGGAGGATCGGCGTCTCTATCCAACAGGTCGACGCCACGCTAGCCGAGAGCTTCTGGCTCGATCGACCTCGAGGAGCGCTGGTGGTTGGGGTCGAGGGGGGCGGTCCGGCGGACAAAGCAGGCCTTCGCCAGGGGGACATCATCCTCTCGGCCAACGGTCGTGGCATCGAGCGCTCCGAGGAGTTACCGACAGTCATTGGTGCTATCCGTCCCGATAGCGAGGTTACGCTTGAAATTTGGCGTGATCGAACCAAACGTTTGGTCAAAGTTCGTGTCGCCGAACTCGAGCTGTCGGGTCCGACGGTCGCTGATGCTGGTAAGCCCGAGCAGATGGGCGCTACGGATCGTCTCGGTCTGGTGGTTCGTGATCTCACTGCCGAAGAGCGCAGTCGCAATAATTCCCCAGATCTATCTGCCGAGCAGAAACAGCGTCGTGCTGCCGTGCCCGAAGGCGTACTCGTCGTCCGTTCGCAGGGCGCAGCTCGTGATGCTGGCGTGCAGCGCGGAGACTTTGTCCTTAACGTGAACGGACGACCTGTAAAGTCGGTCAAAGAGTTCCGCGAAGCCGTGGAGAAGGCGGACAAGGCAGTGGCTCTGCTCGTGCAGCGTGGTAACTCGCAGATCTACATACCCGTTCGCGGAGAGTAGCGCCCGGGAGCATCGCGCCCTCAGCCCCGATCCCGACCGCCTCGGCGCTGCAGTACCGTGTCCGGTCGTGTACCATCGCCGCTCTCAAAAAAATGGTTACTCTCGGTCAATCCGGGTACGGGCTTTCACATGGACGAGCGTTACGAGCCAGCTGCCGTCGAGCGGTCTGCGCAGCAATGTTGGAACGGGGCGCGCAGTTTCGCCGCGACCGAAGATCCGTCCAAGGAAAAGTTCTACTGCCTATCCATGTTCCCGTACCCTTCGGGTCGCTTGCACATGGGGCATGTGCGTAACTACACCATCGGCGACGTGCTCTCGCGCTTTGCGCGTATGCAGGGTCGCAACGTGCTTCAGCCCATGGGTTGGGATGCCTTTGGTCTGCCCGCTGAGAACGCGGCGATGGCCAATGGCGTCGCGCCGGCTCAATGGACGCGCGACAACATCGCCTACATGAAGAAGCAGTTGCAGGCACTTGGCTTTGCGCTCGACTGGGAGCGTGAAGTGACGACCTGCGACCCGTCGTACTACCGATGGAATCAGTGGCTCTTTCTGCGCATGCGCGAGCAGGGCGTCGCCTACAAGAGGACTGGCGTCGTGAATTGGGACCCGATCGATCAGACCGTGCTCGCCAACGAGCAGGTTATTGATGGTCGCGGTTGGCGCACGGGCGCGCTCGTGGAGAAGCGCGAGATCCCGATGTATTACCTCAACATCACCGCCTATGCCGACGATCTGCTCGGTGATCTGGCGATGCTCAGCGGTTGGCCCGAGCGCGTCAAGGTAATGCAGGCCAATTGGATCGGCCGCAGCGAGGGCACAGAAATTACTTTTCCGCTCGCTGAAGATGCGCGTTCTGTGCTGCGTACAGCAGGCCAGGAGGTTGAGTCGCTCAAAGTATTTACCACGCGAGCTGATACGCTCTTCGGCGTAAGCTTCATGGCGATCGCAGCGGAGCATCCGCTTGCGCTCGCAGCGGGAACTCGTGATCCTGCGCTTCAGGAGTTCGTCGACGAATGCCGTCGCGGCAGCACCATGGAGGCCGATGTAGCCACCATGGAGAAGAAGGGCCGTCGCACGGGCTTGCACGTGCTGCATCCCTTAACTGGAAAACCGGTTGAAGTTTGGGTCGCCAACTACGTGCTTATGGGCTACGGCGAGGGCGCCGTGATGGGTGTGCCAGCTCATGACGAGCGTGATTTCGAGTTCGCCTCAAAGAATGGCATCGACATCGTCACCGTGGTGCGCCCGCGCGACGGATCTTGGCAACGGGTTGAGGCACCTTGGCGGGCGTCCTACGGCGAACTCGGGATTACCGTCGATTCAGGCGAGTTTTCGGGTCAAGAGTCGAGAGCTGCTGTCACGGCGATCACTACCGCTCTCGACAAGAAAGGTCTGGGTCGCAAGCGCGTGCAGTTTCGACTGCGCGATTGGGGAATTTCGCGTCAGCGCTACTGGGGTTGTCCGATCCCGCTCATTCATTGTGAGCAATGTGGCGAGGTAGCGGTACCCGACGATCAACTGCCCGTCGTATTGCCCGAAGATCTCCTGCCGGATGGTAGCGGCAACCCCCTCGGCAAAACACCGTCTTTCTGGAAGGTGGACTGTCCAACTTGCGGTAAGCCGGCCCGTCGCGAAACCGACACAATGGATACCTTCGTCGACTCGTCATGGTACTTCCTGCGTTACGCATCGGCGGCCAACGCGAGGGCCATGGTCGATGAGCAGGTCAAATATTGGCTGCCGGTCGACCAATACATTGGCGGTATCGAGCATGCGATTCTGCATCTGCTCTATTCGCGGTTTTGGACTAAAGTCATGCGTGACCTCGGTTTAGTGACGGTGGGAGAACCCTTCGCCAACCTGCTCACGCAAGGCATGGTGTTGAACCATATCTACTCGCATCAACCTGCAGTAGGTCGACAGGTATATTTCAATCCGCTCGACGTCGATGAGGAAGAGCAGGATGACGTCAAGCGCTGGTTCGTCATCCGAACCGATGGGTCTCGTCTCGAGGTGAATTATGATGGTCTCGGCACGATGTCGAAGTCGAAGAATAACGGCGTCGATCCGCAGAGTCTTGTCGAGAAATATGGCGCCGATACTGCCCGACTTTTCATGATGTTCGCAGCCCCGCCTGAGCAAACGCTGGAGTGGTCCGACGAGGGTGTGCAGGGTGCGTTCCGATTCATCCGCAGGCTGTGGAAGATAGTCTATCAGCACGTCTGTGCCGGCAGCGCAGAGCCTCTCGAGCGGGCGATGCTGAACACCACCCAAAAAGATCTCCGGCGTGCTGCGTACCAGGCACTTGTCAAGGTGACGGACGATATCGGCCGTCGGCGCACCTTTAACACAGCCATTGCGGCGGTGATGGAGTTACTCAACGCCGCCTCCCGATTTGACGATCGCAGTCCGCAGGGCCGAGCAGTGGCACAGGAGGCGCTCGAGATCGCCGTTATCGGCCTCTCGCCCATCATTCCTCACGCGTGTCACGAGCTCTGGAAGGCGCTCGGTCATCACGAGGCTATCATCGACGTGTCATGGCCGGCGGTAGACAAGGAGGCTCTTAGTCAGGATGCACATACGCTTGTCGTGCAGGTCAACGGCAAGTTACGGGGCCGGATCTCGGTGGCGGTAGATGCCGATGAGGCTACGATCCGGTCTGCCGTACTTGCAGACGAGACCGTAAAGCGATTTATTGGTGATACTGTGCCAAAGAAAATCGTGGTTGTGCCGAAGAAGCTCGTCAACGTAGTGGTGTGATGTATTCAAAGAAATACATGCTTGCGGTCCTTATGGTGCTCGTGGCGGGTTGCGGATTCCACCTTCAGGGTACGTTGCCCATCGCGGGGGGACTAAAGCGACTAACGCTACAGGCCACGGACGGTCAAAGCGGATTCGTCAATGCCGTACAACGTGAACTCCGTAATGCCGGAATCACAGTTGGGCCGGATAGCGAGATGGTGCTCGTGATTGAGCGCGACGAGTTACTAGAGCGCGTGGCATCGGTGTCGGCGCGTAACCTGCCCCGAGAATACGAGTTCAGCTACGCTGTTCAGTTTTCGGTGGTGCTACGTGGCGAGACTCGAATTTCGAGCGAGAAGGTCCTGGTTACCCGTGACTTTAGTTTCGACGAACGACTTATGCTCGCCAAAGAGCGAGAGCGCGAGCAACTGCACGACACGCTGGCCGAGGAAGCGGCGGGCATGGTCTTACAACGCCTCTCGAGCCTGCGCTGAGCGAGCGCGCGCTACGTGAGAGCGATCGACGAGTCCTTGCGTGCTGCACTCGCAACACTGCTCGAGCCTTATGGGCTCGTAATTAAGCTCATCGCCGAGGGCATGATTATCCCCGGGTCGTATTGGGGCGAGCGCGAAGCCGGCCTCGTTGGGCCTCAACTTTTCATCCGCCCCGATACTCCGCTGCATTCGGCATTACATGAGGCTGCGCATTTCGTCTGTATGAATGAAGCGCGCCGTAAGGGTCTGGAATGTGATGCTGGCGGGGACGCATTCGAGGAGAATGCCGTCTGCTACCTGCAGATTCTTTGGAGCGACTGTCTGCCTGGCATCGACGCCGAGACCATCATGTCCGATATGGACGAATGGGGTTATACCTTTAGGTTGGGATCAGCGGCGGGCTGGTTCCGCAAAGATGCCGATGATGCGCGTCAGTGGTTACAGACCCGTGGCCTGCTTGACGAATGCGGCGTGTTACGACGCGGTCAGCGTGTAGCGTAGCGATCGGTAGCTGCGATAAGCTCACTGAGAATTCCCGGGTCGAATGCCGAGTGTCCGGCATCGGCAACGATGCGTAAGTCCGCCTCGGGCCAGACGCGATGCAAGTCCCAAGCGCTTTTCATCGGACAGATCACGTCATAACGACCTTGTACGATGTTACAGGGTAAGTGACGAATCTTAGGAACGTCATCGAGTAGCTGTGACGGCGTACGCAGAAAACCACCGTTGATGAAGTAGTGACATTCGATGCGTGCGAAGGCGTTGGCGACCTCGTCCTCTTCAAACCTAGCCACGTAGTCTGGATTGGGACGCAGGAAGCTTGTGGCACCTTCCCAAACGGACCACGCGCGCGCCGCCTCGCGGCGCACTTTGGAGTCGTCGCTCGTTAAGCGCCGGTAGTAGGCCTGCATGAGTTCACCGCGCTCGCTCGGTGGAATGGGTTTGACGAACGCCTCGTAGAGATCGGGGTAGAGGGCTCCCGTACCGTCCGGCGTTTCGTAGAACCAGCGGAACTCCCAAGGACGCACGAGGAAAATACCGCGCAGTACGAGTTCAGTAACACGTTCGGGATGACTCTGCGCATAGGCGAGGGCGAGCGTCGAGCCCCAAGATCCGCCGAACAGTTGCCAGCGATCTATGCCAAGGTATTCGCGCAGACATTCGATATCGGAGACCAGATGCCAGGTGGTATTTTCATCGAGGCTTGCGTAAGGACGACTCTTACCGCAACCGCGCTGATCAAACAGCACGATCCGATAACGGACAGGATCAAAGAAACGACGCATGCGTACATCAGTTCCACCGCCGGGTCCGCCGTGCAGAAAAACGACTGGCTTACCCGCTGGGTTGCCACTTTCTTCCCAATAAATCTCATGTAGGTCGGAGACGCGTAGCCAGCCACTGCGGTGAGTATCGATGGGGGGATAGAGTTCACGAAGCATGGAGGTTGTTAATTGAGGAGCGCTGTGATGGATTCGGTAATGGACTCCGCGATCGTCGCTGCAGGTCAGGCGCAGCTCAGCATGGGGCCGAGCGGTGCGCCGCCGACCAAATGAGCATGAAGGTGGTAAACCTCCTGACCACCATGGTCGTTACAATTGATGATAAGACGATATCCACTCTCAGAGATGCCCTCACGTTGCGCGAGATCGCGGGCTACCGTAAACATGTGGCCGATTAGTGCTTCATCCATGTCGGCAATGTCATTTGCCGTGGGAATTGGTTTGTTAGGCACGATCAGGATATGCACCGGCGCTCGTGGATGGATATCCCGGAACGCCGTCACGCGATCATCCTGATGCAGAATATCACCGGGAATTTGGCGTGCGATGATTTTTTCAAAGAGTGTAGTCATGGAGTATCCCTATGAGGGATCAGTATTTGTAGACCTCGACCTTTGAGCCGTCGAGCTGATAGGCAGAGGCACCGAGGCGAGTGGTATGCTTAGTAGTCCTCATGCGACCGGTGATCCAGTAGGCCTCGAAAACCGAATCGAGAGCGATACCTTTGCTCATGCGTACGTAGATGAGCTGATTAGGTGGTGGCGGCGGTACGTGGATACATGCACCGAAATACGGCACCAGAAAAAACTCAGAGACGAGTCCATCCTTGCCGATATCGAGCGGCACGATGAAGCCCGGAATCTTGATGTTGGCGCCATCGAGCGTGTTATTGATAGAGAAGTCCATGACTTGCTGGGCGGCCATTCCGCCCTCACCGAGGTAATCGTGCGTGGCAGGTGGTGGTCCTGCAGCAAAGCGTGAACGCGCATCGGGCGGCAGCAGCTCATCCCAATCGATTTCGCGCGCCATACCCGCTGGGGCGGCTGGCTTCTCGGCTCGCTCAAGGACAGGCGAGCCGATAGCTGGTGGGGTGATGCCCTGGGCGTCACTCGGAGTGCCGAACAACGGCGTCGAGACGAGCAGGGCGGAAAATATCTTTAAATAGGTCATGTGAGACTTTGAGGGGATTGCCTAAACACGGATGGTCAAGCCGTCGCTCAAGGTATTCTGGTACGCGCGCCAGGCGGGCAAAGCCCCCATCAGCAACGCGGCACCGATGATCGCCCCTAGAATAGCGAAATCGTAATGGGTAAGACCCCCGAGATCGAGAAAGATTCCTAATCGGTGCTCAAGTAGCGGTCGCACCAAGAAAACTAGTCCATAGCACAGCGCCACACCTGCTGCGACGCCCGTACTTGCGAGCATTCCGGCTTCAGCGATCAGCAGGGCGAACACATGCCGGGGTTTTGCGCCTACTGAGCGCAGGATGGCCATTTCGCGGCGACGTTCGTTGAGGCTCGTGAGGATCGCCGTGAGCATCCCGAGCAGACCGGAGAGTACGACAAGGGCCGCGATGATCATGAGCGCTGTATCGGCGATTCCGACGAGGCTCCAGAGCTGGCTGAGCGCCATTCCGGGAATAATGGCCAGCAGTGGCTCCTGCCGATACTCATTTACAGCCCGTTGCATGGTGAAAGTCATCACCTTACTTTCCATGCCGACCATGAAGGCGGTGATGGACTGCGGCGTGAGATTGAGCGCTCTCGCCTGATCTGCACCGATGCGAGCTCCGGGTAGTGCCTGCATGCCGCTTTGCCAATCGATGTGAATGGCAGTGATGGCCTCGAGGTTGACGTGTACCGTTCGATCGATCGGAGTGCCGGTACGCTCGAGGACTCCGACCACGATGAAGGGTTTGTCCCCGTGCTCAGCGAAGCTGACGTTACCGATTCCGTGCGCGATAATAATTTTTGACCCGACCGGGTAGCCGAGCTGCTTTGCCACGTCGGCACCGAGGACGGCCTCATACAAATCTTCGAAAGGTCTCCCGGCGGTGAACCGCATTGCGCGATCGCCGGCGAACCGATAATACTTAAAGTAATCACCGTTGGTACCCATCACGCGAAATCCGCGATGAGAGTCGCCGAGCGAAATCGGGATAGTCCAGGCGACGTCAGGATGGTTCGCAATTTTTCGGTAGCTCTCCCAACTGACATTGGTGGTGGGATCGCCCACGCGGAATACGGAATAGAGTAAAAGATTGAGTTGACCCGACCGCGCGCCGACGATGAGATCAACGCCAGAGACTGTATTGGCAAAGCCATCGCGTGCGGCTGAGCGCACTTTTTCGACGCCGAGTAAGAGCGCAACGCTGATGGCGATGGTACTAATCGTAAGAAGCGCGGTAGTCCTTCGGTTCCGTAACGATCGCAGTGCAAGTTTCAGCATTTTCATGCGCGATTGATCTCCCTCAGTGAGAGATTACGGTCAAAAAGTGGACCGAGCGATGTGTCATGACTTACGAAGAGCAAAGTGCTCTCCTGCACCGTACATTCACTCATGAGCAGCCGAAGAAAATCTTCACGCGAATCGTAGTCGAGTGAGGAGGTAGGTTCATCAGCAACGATGATGCCCGGTCGACCGAGCAGTGCGCGGGCGGCCGCTACGCGCTGCTGCTCACCAATCGACAACTGAGTGACGGGACGTCGTAAATAATCCGGTGATCGTAGGCCGAGTGCTGCAAGCAAACGACTGCCCTCTGCAACGAGATCGCCGTTCGGTATGCGAGCGGTACGAGCGGGGGCGAACTGAGCAGGTAGAAGTACATTTTCGAGCACACCAAGATAGGGGATGAGATTGAACATCTGAAAAATAAATCCAAGATGTTCACCCCTGAAGCGGTCGCGCTCGCCCGCCGAAAGTGCTGTGATGTCTTGACCGAACAAGCTCACTCGGCCGCGCGCGGGATTGAGCACGCCCCCGAGCAGTCCGAGTAAGGTGCTCTTTCCGCTACCGCTTGGGCCACGTAGAAAAATACGCTCCCCTCGGGCGACGGAGAAGTGGGCAATATCGATGACCGGCGACTTACCAGGCCAGGCGAAGAGCAAATCGGCCGCCTCGATGGCGACTGAATTCGAGAGTAGCGGTGCGGTCACCGCACTACTTTAACGAAACCCGCAGCCTCCCGGGAGCGAGTGTTTCCTGCCGCTGCATTGAAGCGCTAATCACATTAACTTTAGCCTTCTCGACATCTTTAAACCGACGCAGAGCCCAGAGCTCGACCCACTCAAGTGCTGCTGGGTTGCCGCAACGGAAGACAAAACGAGGTCTGTAGTCTGCGTGACCGCTGCCGAGTTTAGGCGCCTCGTAGATCACAGACTGTGCACGGCAACCGGCGGATCGTGGGACACCGGCGATCTCGCGACCAGCCGAGAGCCAGGCGTCGACGGTCGCAACAGTCTGGCGTTCAGCGTCGGTGCGCGGGGACTTCTCGAATCCGAGTACGTTGATGGCAGGCGCCTCAATTTCGAGCGACAGTACATTTCCGTCGATCGCAACGTTAAACGTCACTGTGCCGTGCTCATGCTTGTGCTGCTCGGAGGCATAAGCAGGGAAAGTCCACAGCATCAAGCCGAGACTGGCGAAGAACGAGGTTCGAAAAAACCAGTGCATAATGCAATCCTAAAATTTTAATTGTAACCCGACGGCCAGATGACGAGCCGCGAGCGGTGCGACATCTTTGAGCGGCGATGCATGGCGACGCATCTCTTCGTCCAAAAGATTCACGCCCCGGACAAACCAAAGCATATCGGTATCGCCGGTGCGTAAGTTATAGGTCACTGCAGTGTTCACGGCTGTGAAGCCCGCAGTTCGTGTTTCGCCTTTGGCAAGTTCATCCTGAGCGTCGTGATGGATAGTCTCGACAACGAGCCGTAGGGGCCCGGAGGTGTACCCGAGTTCTAACCCTAGTCGTCGGGGTGGAATCTGCGGCAGCGGATCGCCGGCGGAGTCGCGAGCGCGGACGTAGTCGCCAAACACTCGAAACCCGACCTTTGCGGCAGCGACTTCGAGAAGCGCTTCGTGTCGCCAGTCGAATTCGACGCCTTCGAATCGCGCATCGACGCCGACGAAACGAAAGACAGGCAGGTCGTCTTCGATCGAGCCTTCAGGCATTGCCGCGATGAACTGGTCATAGTCGGAAACGAAGGCGCTCACCTGCACGGTCCACCCCGACTCCGTACGGTGTTGAATACCGAGGTCCACCGACGCGTTTCGCTCGATACCGAGCGCCTCATCACCGACCTCAAATCGCTGAACAGCGAGGTGGGGTCCAAGCGCATAAAGCTCGGTCGCGGTGGGGTGGCGCGCTGTCGAGGTGAGTTGCAACGTCACAGCCCAAGGATCGCTCGGGCGCCATCGAACACCGACCGATCCGCTGAGTGCATCGTTGTCATATCCACCCCCTTCAAGATCGATATCTTGTTTCTCGACGCGCAGACCGCCCTCGAACGTAACGCGGCCAACGCTCGTTTCTCCGAAACCGTAAGCGCTCCGGTGACGTGTGCGCGAGGCGGGCAGGAACGCTTCTTCACCCTCTGCATCGAAATCGAGCTCACGCCATTGCAGCCCGATCGACCAACGCCGGTCCTGTTCAGCACTGACGCGTACTTCTTTGCCGTCCTGAGCGTAAACTGTCCCTACCCCATCACCCTCGAATTCGGCATGCTCGTAGTCATTACGCGCTGCGCGAAATCTTAGTGCATCAACGGATCCGTCAAGACGCCATTCGCCTGAAAAGTCGACGCGTCGCTGATCTAGCCCGAGTCGAACATCTTCGAGCTCATCCTCGTGCTCTTCGCCCTCAAGCCCTTCCTCGTGATCGTCATCTTCGTGATGATGTTCGTGACCGGGCAGGCCGTAATTCATGCGCAGGTCACTCAGAGAAACCGCGAAAGATAACTGTTCACCGATCCAGCTCAGGCCCGCGCTACCGCCACGAGTCTCACCGTCGGAATTTTCGAGACGACCATCGGGAATACGCAAGTCGTCGGCTTGGAAATGATGAAGGTCTCCGAAAAACTGTAATCGATCTCCGGCATGACCGCCGACTCGCGCGGCAACTCCGCGCTCGTTCGCAGCCGAATCGCCGCGCATCTCGACTGCGCCGGCGAACGGGGATTCGTATCTCGACATCGATAGGCGAGGCGTAATGACGTTTACGACGCCGGCTGCAGCGGTCGAGCCGAAGAGCAACGCGGCGGGGCCACGCAGGACCTCGATACGATCGGCGAGCATGGACTCAAGCCCCACGGCGTGGTCGTCCGAGAGTGCGGCGACGTCAAGTGTATCGGCACCGTCCTGTAAAGTCTGAACGCGAAATCCACCTTGACCGCGTATGACCGGACGACTCGCGATTGGACCGAAGGCGCTAGCCGAAACCCCAGGCTGATCGGCGAGAGTCTCGCCGAGGCTGCTCTTACGGCGAGTCACGAGCGCCTCGCCCGCAAGCACCGACACCGGCTGAGCGGTCTCGAAGAGTGTTCCGCGCAGAGGCGTGACTGTGATCACGACTTCGTCGAGGTCGCCAAGAGTTGTCCCGGATTGGCTTTGAGCCGGAACGGCAATCGAGGCTGCCAATACAAGCACAGGAATCGATGGTTTCATGGACTACCACACGTGATACGTTAACGTTCCTGTTACTTTATAACAGCATTGATGGTCTGACCAGACCCCGACGCCCGAACCCGTGTCACGGATAATCGGCATTGCCCATGAAACTCAGCCTAGGCAATCTGCCGATGCATTTGAAGCTTGCCGTGCAGCGCAGCCACCTCGCGCCGGCGTACCTGGTATCGAGTGATGAGGACCTGCTGGTCGCGGAGGCCTGTGATGCGATTCGCGAGGCGGCGCGCTCTGTGGGTTTCGTCGAGCGCGAAGTACACTTTCCAGAGCCCAGCGGCGACTGGATGAATATTTTGGCATCGCTGTCGTCCATGTCGTTGTTCGGTGACCGCCGAATCGTTGAGCTTCGCTTTTCCGGTAGGGTTGGCAAGGAAGGTGGTGCAGCACTTCAAAAAATGCTGAAAAGCGCTGGAGCCGAAACCCTGTTACTGGCAATCACACCACGACTCGATTCGGCGACGCAGAATACGGCTTGGGTCAAAGCGATCGAATCGAAAGGCGTATGGTTACCGATCCGGGAGATCGGTCCGCGCCAACTCGAGTCTTGGCTCGCGCATCGCCTGCACGCTGCAGGACTCGAACCCACGAACGATGCGCTCGCGCTGCTTTGCTCACGGGTCGAGGGGAATCTGCTCGCTGCGAAACAGGAAATCGAAAAACTTAAACTGCTCGTCCCATCGGGACAACTCGACGCAACCGCTGTACTTGAGGCCGTGGCGTCGAGCGTGCGTTATGACGTCTTCACCCTCGGCGAAGCAGTGGTGTTAGGTGATATTTCGCGCGTCCTGCGTATTCTCGCAGGGCTACGCGACGAGGGCATCGAGCCTACGCTCGTACTCTGGTCGATCACCCGCGAGCTACGAAATCTTTGGTCGCTGCGCCGCGGTGATGACCCATTACGTCGCCCTGGTCCACAGCTCTCGCCGTTGCATCTATCCGCGCTCGATCGTGCGCGCCCGAGAGTGGCACGAATACCCTTTGCGCGTCTCGCCTCGCGTGCGTTCCGCGCTGATCGCATGATTAAAGGGCGGCTTGTAGGAAATCCGTGGGATGAAATCACCCTTTTATGCGCAGAGTGCTGCGGCTTCCGGCCCATTAAGTGAACACCGTGAGCGTCGACGTCTCTGCGCCCCTCGGTATCTTTGGTGGAACCTTCGATCCGATTCACGTCGGCCATCTACGAACCGGCTATGAGCTGATGCATGCGCTGCGCCTCGCCGAATTACGTTGGATTCCGGTGGGTAATCCGGGTTATCGTGATCCTCCGCTCGCCTCGGCTGCACTTCGACTCGAGATGGTTCGCGTGGCCATCGCCGGACAACCGGGATTCGTACTCGACGACCGTGAGATTCGTCGCGATGGCGTGAGCCGCACCATTGATACTTTGCACGAGTTACGGGAGGAGCATCCTAGGCACTCGATCTGCGTATTGCTTGGAATGGATGCTTTCGCTGGCTTTCAGAAATGGCATCGTTGGCAGGAAATTTTCGATTACGCACATCTTGTCGTCGCGCACCGACCGGGCTGGCCACCGCCGACGGAGGGGCCCCTCGCGGCGTTGTTGGCTGAGCGAGCGATGCCGGACGTTGCGTCTTTACACGCAGCGCTTTGCGGTGGGATCCATGTGCGTAAGGTCACGCCGCTAGAGGTGTCCTCCACCGATTTACGCGATCTATTGCTCGCTCGCGACGACCCGAGATTCTTGGTTCCGGACCCGGTTCGAACAATTATCGACAGCTCAGGATGTTATGCTCAGACCTATGAATGAATCCCGCGCGCCAGCGCGTAAGCCCGCGAAGAAATCTCCCGTCAGCAAAGCTATAAAATCCGGCAAGTCTTCGGCGACTGCCTCGAGTGGCACCGCGGGTTATAAACTGCGAGCCGTGCCGCCGGCACTTCGCACCGTCGAAGCGGCGCTGTCCGACATGAAGGCCGTCGATGTGAAGGTGCTCGATGTACGCGGGATGAGCGACATTACCGATTTCATGGTCATCGCGAGCGGCACCTCTGACCGTCACCTGCGCTCCATTGCCGATCGCGTGGTGCAAATGGCTAAGGCTTCAGGTCAGCGTCCCCTTGGTGTTGAGGGCGAGCGGCAGGGCGAGTGGATTCTCGTCGATCTGCCGGAGATCATGGTCCACATCATGCTGCCGCGTACTCGCGAGTTTTATCAGCTCGAGCACCTTTGGGAGTCACGCAGTCCGTTGCCTCGCAATTCCAGCGCCGGCGGCAAGCGAGCATCCGCGGCGCGCGGCTGATTTTGGTCCTCGAAGCGGCGGGTGCGTCGATGCGTCTGCGAATCATTACGGTCGGCTCGCGTCAGCCCACATGGGTCGATGAGGCGATTGCCGATTATCTCAAGCGCTTTCGGGCGCCTTGGCGCCTCGAGCTCGTCGAACTCGAGGCCGCAACACGCACGGGCGGATACCGCGCCGATGGCGCGATAGAACGCGAAGGTGAGCGTGTGCTCGCCGCATTGCGCGAGCGGGAGCGAGTGATTCTGCTCGATGAAACCGGAAAATCTTTCAGTACCCGCGAGCTCGCCCTGCGACTTGAAAGCGTCGTGTCATCGTCACCAGATCTTGTGCTGCTTATCGGTGGGGTGGATGGGCACTCGGCTGCAGTCCGCGCCCGAGCTGCCGAAAGCTGGTCGCTGTCAAAAATGACTTTGCCGCATGGGCTCGCCCGCGTCGTGCTGATCGAGCAGCTCTACCGGGCGTTCTCTCTCTCACAAAGTCACCCGTATCATCGTGACTGAGTTTTGGGTATGACTTACTCCGCCTCTATCTGTTTGGCTTCTACCTCGCCGCGCCGCTGCGAGTTGTTGCGGCAGATCGGCGTGATGCATGTGGTGCAGCCTGCCGATCTCAACGAAAACAAACGTCCGGGCGAGTTGCCGGTGGAATACGTGGAGCGGTTGGCGCGATCAAAGGCAGAGTATGTTTGGCAGTCGAGACGTAGTTCGGGTCTCGAAACCCTGCCCGTGCTCGGCGCTGACACGTCGGTGACCGCGGATGGACTCATACTCGGCAAGCCAGCCGACGAAGCGGCGCTGCTGACGACCTTCGCCCGCCTCTCGGGGCGGGAGCATGAGGTGCTCTCAGCGGTGGCGCTGGTATCCGATGCCGGTACGAACTCGCTTGTCTCCTGCACTCGAGTGCGGTTTCGCGCCGTGACGGTTGATGAGGCCAGAAAATATTGGGCAACCGGCGAGCCACGTGATAAAGCCGGTGGATACGCGGTTCAGGGTTACGGAGCAATCTTCATCGAGCACATCGCTGGCAGCTACTCTGGGGTCATGGGGTTACCGCTTGCCGAGACGACCCGGTTGCTCATCGCAGTCGGCGTGTCCGTATGGCACCCTGAAGTATGAGCGCAGAAATCCTTATCAATGCCGCGCCGCGTGAAACCCGCGCAGCCCTGCTTGAGAGCGGGGGATTGCAGGAGGTTTTTGTCGAGCGGGCGAGCCGGCGCGGAATCGTCGGCAACATTTACAAAGGCCGGGTGACGCGCGTCCTGCCCGGAATGCAGGCGGCCTTCATCGAGGTGGGTCTTTCGCGCAGTGCCTTCCTGCACGTCAACGATATCGTCAGCACCGATACACGTTTCGATGTGCAAGGCGTTACTGCAGTCGGTGCCTCAGGTGGCCCGTCTGGTCTACCTTCGCTTCCGATCGAGGACTCGATCGATATCCGTCGACTTATCAACTCAGGCGATGACATCATCGTTCAGATCGTCAAAGATCCAATGGGTGCCAAAGGCGCTCGTCTCACTATGTTCATTTCCTTGCCCTCTCGATATCTCGTATTTTTACCGCGGCGTCGAGGGATCGGTATCTCTTCGCGTATCGAAGACGAAAGGGAGCGCCATCGACTACGCGAGGCTATGCAGGCACTTGTGGGTGAGGGTCGCTCTGACGGCTACATCGTCAGAACGGCGGCCGAGGGTGTTGACGTATCGCTGCTCGCAACGGATTTCGCTTACCTCGGTAGGCTGTGGTCACACGTGCAGGAGCGTGGGCTGTGTGCATCGCCGGGCGTGCTCATCCACGAGGAACTGCCGCTGGCTTTGCGAATACTGCGCGATGAACTCGGTCGCGGAGTGGAGCGGGTGCTTGTTGACGACGTCAATGAGCTGTCGCGGATACGGCAGTTTATCGACGATTTCGTACCCTCACAGACTCTGCGACTCGAGTTACACGGTGGGCCTCGGCCCATCTTCGACCTGTACGGTATCGAAGAGGAGATCAATCGCGCGCTGGAGCGGAAAGTCGCTCTGAAATCAGGCGGTTATCTTGTCATCGACCAGACTGAGTCGATGACGACGATCGACGTCAACACGGGTGGCTTCGTCGGTTATCGAAATCTTGAGGACACTATTTTCCGAACGAATCTTGAGGCAGCTATCTCGATCGCAAGGCAGCTTCGGCTGCGCAACCTCGGCGGCATCATCATTATCGACTTCATCGGCATGCACGATGACTCTCATCGCAGCCAAGTGCTCGCCGCGCTCGAGCGAGCACTCGCAACCGATCATGCACAGACGCACGTGGCGCCGATTTCTCCACTCGGGCTGGTCGAGATGACGCGCAGGCGTACGCGCGAGAGTCTCGAACATCTGCTGTGCGACATTTGTCCGACCTGCGAAGGACGGGGCTCGATACGCTCGGTCGAGACCGTTTGCCAAGATATCTTCCGTGAATTGCCGCGACAAGCACGGCAGTTCGGTAGCCGCGAACTTCTGGTACTCGCACATCAGGATGTCGTCGAGCATCTGCTCGGAGATGAGTCCACCGTACTCGCTGAGCTTGAGAGCAGCGTGGGTCGACCGATTCGATTACAGGCAGAGTCGCTCTATGGAATCGATCGCTACGATGTCGTCTTGGTCTAAGGTCACGCCGTGACTCCAATTGTCGCCGCCGTGCAGATGACCTCAGGCCCCGACGTATCGGCTAATATCGCGGTTGCTGATCGTTGGCTTAGGGCTGCAGCGGAAGCGGGTGCATGCGTCGCGGTACTACCCGAGAACTTCGCATTCATGGGTTTGCGTGATGGCGATAAAATCAAGGTTGCCGAGAATGAGGGTCGCGGATTTGTGCAGGACTCAATCGCGAAGCTCGCAGCGTCACTAGGGCTTTGGATAATCGCAGGTACCTTGCCCGTGCGCATCGAGGATGAGCGCCGGGTAGCGGCTGCCTCACTTGTGTTCGATGCCGACGGCAAGCAAGTTGCGCGTTACGATAAAATCCATCTTTTCGATGTCGATGTGCCAGGGCGTGACGAGTCCCATCGTGAATCGACGTATATCAGCGCCGGGGATCGAGTCGTTACTGTGGATACACCCGCAGGACGGGTAGGATTGTCCGTGTGCTACGACGTGCGTTTCCCCGAGCTTTACCGTCGTATGGCGGCAGAGGGAGCACAGTGGCTCGTAGTGCCGGCGGCGTTCACGGTGCCGACGGGCCGCGCGCACTGGGAGCTTTTGCTGCGTGCGCGAGCCGTGGAAAATCTCGCCTTTGTCGTGGCGTCCGGGCAGAGTGGCGTGCATCTGAGTGGCCGCCAGACCTACGGCGACTCGATGATCGTCGATCATTGGGGCGAGGTGCTCGGCCGATTGCCGCAGGGCGAGGGAATCGTGACAGCACGGTTCGACCTTGATGCGCAGCGCCGCGTTCGTGAGACCTTCCCCGCTCTTTCCCATCGCCGTTTTTGATTAAAAAAAGATATTAAAAAAAGATATTGAGTATAAATATGACCGTCACGATACATGAGACCGATGCTTTTTCTTTGGCACGCGAACTCATCCTGGCGCCTGCTGGCCTAGATGAAGGGCACATCTCGCGGGCGCTCGGGCTCGTATGCGCCTCGTCCACTGATGCCGCCGATGTCTACTTCCAATTTTCCAAAGATGAGTCGTGGTCGCTTGAAGATGGCATCGTCAAAGAGGGCAGCGCTAGCATCGAGCAGGGCATTGGAGTACGAGCGTTATCTGGTGAGAAAACAGGTTTTGCTTACTCGGACGAGATTCTCCCAGCGGCACTTAAAGAGTCCGCTATCGCTGCACGCGCCATTTCGGTAGCAGGGGGTGACGGTCGCGTACCCGTACTACGCCATAGCGTAGGCCATGCGCTGTATCCAGTGATCGACCCGCAGGGCTCGTTTTCGGATGACGATAAAGTACGATGGCTCGAGCGCGTCGATCGTGAGACTCGTCGACTCAATCCGTACATCGTGCAGGTCATGGCGTCGGTATCGACGGCTTTCGATGTCGTATTGCTCGCCGATACCGACGGCACGCTTGCCGCCGATGTTCGTCCGCTCGTGAGGTTCAATGTTTCGGTCATCGCGGAGCGCAACGGTCGTCGCGAGGTGGGATCAGTCGGTATGGGCGGACGCTATGCGCTCGCCGAGCTCGTCGCAGATGATCGGCCGCTTGCTCTGGGTCGTGAGGCGGCGCGACAAGCTCTAGTAAATCTCGATGGCATCCCAGCCCCTGCAGGGGCTATGACCGTAGTTTTAGGCGCGGGCTGGCCCGGCATCTTGTTACACGAGGCCATCGGCCATGGGCTCGAGGGCGACTTCAATCGCAAGGGGACGTCGGCTTTCAGCAATCGCGTCGGTGAGCGTGTGGCTTCTGAGTATTGCACGGTCGTGGACGACGGCACGCTCTCGTCTCGACGAGGATCGCTCAACATCGATGACGAGGGTACGCCTACGCGCTGCACCACGCTCATCGAAAACGGCGTGCTCAAGGGTTACCTGCAAGACAAGATGAATGCACGCCTGATGGGCACGCAGTCCACGGGTAACGGACGACGCGAATCTTTCGCTCACATGACATTGCCGCGCATGACGAATACCTACATGCGCCCGGGTCCGCACGACCCGCAGGAGATCATCGCTTCAGTTGATCGCGGTATCTATGCCGTGAATTTCGGCGGGGGCCAGGTGGACATCACTTCTGGCAAGTTCGTTTTTTCGGCGAGCGAGGCCTATCTTATTGAAAGGGGTCGTATCGGTGCCCCCATAAAAGGCGCGACGCTTATCGGTAACGGTCCTGACGTGCTCACCCGTGTATCCATGGTTGGCAACGATCTGAAACTCGATGACGGTGTCGGCACGTGCGGAAAGGAAGGGCAGAGCGTGCCGGTGGGTGTCGGGCAGCCGACGCTGCGCATTGATGAACTTACGGTGGGTGGCACCGGCTGAGTTGACTTAGCTGGCCGATTACACTGAGCCGACAGCGACTCAAAGAATTTAGCGGATGCTTGCCGGATCGATGCGCCGCAGTAGGCTGCAGGCTCGCGCATCGCGGCGCGCGGCAGTAGTCTCTAGCAAGGTAAGATGACCGACCTTTCGACCCGCACGCGCCGTCTTGCCGTAGTCGTGCCAATGCAGCTCGTGTTCGCCGATGAAGGCGTCCCGTGAAGGTAGACTTCCGATGAGATTGATCATCGCCGCATGACCGCGCGCGGTCGTCGCTCCGAGCGGCATCCCCAGAATAGCCCGCAGATGGTTCTCGAACTGGCTCGTCGCTGCGCCCTCGATTGTCCAATGTCCCGAGTTGTGGACACGTGGTGCCGTCTCGTTGGCGAGTAAACGCCGACCCTGAACAAAGAATTCGATATTGAGGACGCCCTCGTAACGGAGGTGTTCGAGCGCCCGTCGCAGATGGGTGGCAGCGCTCCGTTGAAGTGCAGGCGCTCCCCAAGGCGCGCGTGTCAGGCGCAGGATGCCATCTCGATGCAGATTGCGGTTGAGCGGATAGACTACAATCTCGCCTTGTCGATTGCGCGCGCCGATGATCGACACTTCGAAATCGAACGAGACAAATTCCTCGTAGATGAGCGGTGAGCCTCGCAGTCGCTCGAACGCGAGCCAGGCATCCTCGATACTGTGTACAACCACCTGGCCTTTACCGTCGTACCCGAGCCGGCGAGTTTTAAGCACCCCCGGCAGGCCGACATCGCGTAAGGCGCGTACAAGCGAGGCCTGTGAGTCGATTGCGGCATAACGGGCAGTCGGAATTCCAAGCTTACCGAAGAGTTTTTTTTCCGCAACACGATCCTGTGATACGGCGAGTGCGGCAAGCGGCGGAGCGATGGATGCCGAGCGTCCGAGCGCGCGAAGACTGTCGATCGAGACGTTTTCCCAGTCGAAGGTGATTACCTCGCTACGACGCGCGAGTTCACATAGCAATTTTTTATCGGTGAATTCACCAACAAGCGTCGATGCCACCTTGGCCACCGAAATATCTGCGGAGCGATCAAGGAACAGAAAATCAAGACCAAGCGGATAACCCGCAAGCGCCATCATGCGTCCGAGTTGTCCGCCGCCGACGATGCCGATGGTCATCGAGCGGCACTCGTCAGGCTTTTTTACGAGGGTCGGGATACTCAAGCACTGCCGCGGTCTGTGTCTCGCGCTGCGCCTTGAGCGCCTCGCCAAGAGCCGGATCAGAGAGCGCGAGGATCGCCGCTGCTGAGAGCGCTGCGTTAGTCGCTCCCGCTGCGCCGATGGCGAAGGTGGGTACGGGAATACCTGCCGGCATTTGGACGATAGAGAGCAAAGAGTCGAGGCCATTAAGGGCCGTCGATTGCACGGGTACGCCGAGAACCGGCAATGTGGTCTTAGCCGCCAGCATGCCGGGTAGGTGGGCGGCGCCGCCTGCGCCAGAGATGATGACTTTAATGCCGCGGCCTTCGGCCGTAGAGGCGTATTCGAAGAGCAGGTCTGGAGTGCGATGCGCGGAGACCACGCGAACTTCGTGAGGCACCCCAAGTTTTTCGAGAGTTTCGACTGCGGGGCGCAGCGTCTCCCA
This sequence comes from Gammaproteobacteria bacterium, assembly GCA_016874055.1. Classification (GTDB taxonomy): domain Bacteria; phylum Pseudomonadota; class Gammaproteobacteria; order Steroidobacterales; family Steroidobacteraceae; genus UBA964. The sequence continues at coordinate 46,545 of VGVG01000010.1, forward strand.
GTCGGAACGCGACCCCATGACGATACCAACGACGGGCCTCATCGAACAATCGTAGCGCAAATTACCGTCTAACTCAGTGCAGTTTCTCGAGAACGTCCTCGATGGCGGCCGTATCGAGATCGCGCACCAGCTTGCCGATGTACTGTTTTTGACGCGAGAGACCGCCACGCGCCTTGATCCGTCGGGCCTCTCGAACAGCATCGAGCAGGGTTTCTGGAAGGGACAGGCGATTGAGGTCGGGGTCGTTGAGCGCGATCAGTCGCTCGCCGAGGGCCTGCGCCGCAAGCGCTACGCGCTTGCGTGAGCTTTTGCTTCGACGTTCATCGGGCGACTCGAGATTGTCCGCCGTGGGCGCACACGGCTTCGTATATCTGGGATTTCGGGACACCGCTACAATTCTGCCTCATGTCGCAGCAAGTTGATCCCTCCCGCATCCCCGAGCTCGAATCGGTCGTAGAGCTGACCTTGGCGGAGGCCCGCTCGGCTGGAGCCTCCCAGGCCGAAGCGGACGCCAGTTTGTCGAAGGGACTGAGCGTCACGGTGCGGCTCGGCGAGGTCGAGACGGTTGAGTACCAACGCGATCGTACGCTGGGGGTTACCGTTTATTTCGGTAACCGCAAGGGCTCGGCTAGTACCGCCGACCTTTCGGAGATTTCCGTGCGGGAGACTGTGGCGAAGGCCTGCGCGATTGCTCGTCACACGGCGCTCGACGACTGCGCGGGCCTCGCAGATCCTGAACTACTGGCTACCGACTTCCCTGATCTTCAACTCGACTTCCCCTGGGATATCACGCCCGATGCAGCGGTGGTGCTCGCACGAGAGTGCGAGGCAGCTGGTCTCGCTGTCGACCCGCGTCTCAGCAACTCGGAGGGTGCGAGTGTCGGCACTCAGCGGGGTGTACGTGTCTACGGTAATAGTCACGGATTTTTAGCCGGCGATTTCGCTTCGAGCCATTCGTCGAGCTGCGTACTGCTCGCTCAGGCGGGCGAGGATATGCAGCGTGATTATTGGTACTCCTCCGCACGCGACCCCGCCGATCTTGAAGCTGGCACGTCAATTGGTCGTCAAGCCGCGGAGCGTGCAATCGCGAGGCTCGGCGCGCGACGTCTGCCGACGGGCAAGTCGCCGGCGGTTTTTGCACCTGACATTGCGCGCGGATTCATCGGGCATTTCATTGGGGCTATTCGCGGCGGCGTGCAGTATCGCAAGGCGAGCTATCTGCTCGGGACTGCGGGTCAGCAGGTATTTCCGTCGTGGGTGCAGATGCATGAGCGACCGCGACTACCTAAGGGTTTTGCGAGTGCAAACTGGGACAGTGAGGGCGTGCGTACGCACGATCGCGAGCTCGTTCACGATGGTATCGTCGACGGTTATCTGCTTGGCAGCTACAGCGCGCGCAAGCTCGGCTTGAAAAGTACCGGAAATGCAGGCGGCCTCCACAATTTGCTCGTCGATCCGTCACGGGGTGCACCTGATCAGAGTGAGTTGCTTAGGCAAATGGGTCGCGGTCTGCTTGTCACCGAACTTATGGGACAGGGCGTGAACGGCGTGACCGGTGATTACTCGCGCGGTGCGACTGGTTTCTGGGTTGAGAACGGCGAGATCGCGCATCCCGTTCACGAGATCACGATCGCCGGTAATCTCAAAGAACTTTATCGCCAAATTGTAGCGATTGGAAGCGACATCGATCTACGCGGTGGAATCCGTACAGGCTCCATACTGGTCGACGGATTTACGATCGCGGGCCAGTGAGGCGCGTCAGCGCCTCACGATATTTTTCGCTGGTCCTGGCAATGATCTCGCGAGGCAGACTTGGCCCCGGCATTTTTTTGTTCCAATCCAACGTCTCCAGATAGTCACGCACGAACTGCTTGTCGAATGAAGGCGGGCTGATGCCGACTCGATAGGTGTCAGTCGGCCAGAAGCGCGAAGAGTCGGGCGTCAGCACTTCGTCTATGAGTACCAAACGTCCAGACTCATCGACTCCGAATTCGAACTTGGTATCTGCGATAATGATACCGCGTTGACGCGAATGTGCAGCTGCGAAGTCGTAGAGCGCAAGCGAAGTGTCGCGAACCTGTGCGGCAAGCGTTGAGCCAACGAGCGCTTCGACGTCTGCGAAGCTAATGTTCTCGTCGTGCTGACCCGCCGGTGCCTTGCTCGCCGGCGTGAAGAGCGGTTGCGGAAGACGCTCAGCCAGCTGAAGTCCCTTTGGTAAGGCGATGCCGCAGACCGCGCCGGTGCGTTGATAGTCCTTCCAACCTGAACCAATGAGATAGCCGCGCACGACGGCCTCGATTGGCAGGGCCTTAAGTCGGCGCACGATAATGGCGCGCCCCAAAAGCAAGGCGCGCTCGTCTGGATCGAGGGGGAGGCTTTCGAAGCTGAGTTTGGTGAGCTGGTTGGGCACGATGGTCGTCGTATGGCGAAACCAAAACCCCGAAATCTCGGTGAGTACGTACCCCTTGTACGGGATGGGGTCGGGTAAAACGACGTCGAAGGCCGATAGTCGGTCCGAAGTGACGATGAGCATGTGGGCGGCATCGATTTCATAGATATCGCGCACCTTGCCCGTGTGCAGGCGGCGCATGTGCCTCAGGACCGTGGTGTGTGCCGTCTGGATCTCGTTCACCTCGGATTTTCGCAGTTTCCGGCGCGCTGCCGGGCGTTGCTAGTATTGCAGCTATGGAATGGGGCGGGAAACTCGTAGGCGGTGCCTTGGGTCTGCTAGTGGACTGTAACAACTAAAAAGGTAGTATGATGGTGTTCATGAGCACGATCACGCTGTTGGACACCGAGCGCACGGAGCTGAGCCAGCGAGCGGCAAGTCGAGTGGGGCGAGCGGATGATGCGC
>VGVG01000011.1 GCA_016874055.1 Gammaproteobacteria bacterium
AAAGCGGAACCATCTCTGACCTAGACAAAGCAGTCATTCATAGAGCGGATGCGTATCAACGAAATGACTAGGCTACATATCATTCCATTCGTTAACGAGTCCTTAATAAGCTCAGAGCCATCCGAGTACCGACCAGCGTCTGATAAAATCATTTCTGGAAATCCGCTCCAACGTGTCTGGTCGCATTACTCGGATTCAACCGCAAGATTCTCTGTTGGGATCTGGGAGTGCGAACCTGGTGCCTGGCGAATCCACTACACCGAAGACGAGTATTGTCGCATTTTGGCTGGACGTAGTCTTTTAACCAATGACGAAGGGGTAGTTCGCGAAGTGATCGCGGGCGATGAATTTATAATTCCCCGTGGATTCACGGGAATTTGGGAAGTGCTCGAGTGTACCCGGAAGGTTTATGTGATTTGCGAATACTCGAACTGAGACGAGTTATGATGGAGATCTCTCGTCAATACTTACAATTATGAAAATTTGACTGCATGGCTTACGTAGTGTTGATCGTATCGCTATTGTCTTGGGACTCGTCACTTCAGTTGAGATCAAATTTTTCGTATCCACCGATTGATTTGTTCGGAATGTTGCCATGATGCCGAACTCACCTATCCCACCATTACCCCGTGAGGCCCTCGCGCCCGCGCTGCAGGAAGCTCATGACCGCGCCGAGTCGTTACGGGGCGATACCACGTTTATCGATGTGATGGGTCACGCGCCGGAGCTATTCGAGTGGTACAGCGAGTTTTACCGACGGGTGTTTTATGGTGGTCGGGTCCCGGTGCGCATCAAGGAGCTGGTGCGTTTGCGCTTATCGACGGTGCACGGCTGCGCGTTTTGTAATCGCGGGAATCACTCGGACGCCGCTGCGGCGGGACTTAACGACACCCAGTTGCGCTCCATCGGTGACGAGACAGCGGCCTGCTGGTCGCCGGCGGAACGGGCGGCGTTGCGCCTTGCAGCCGCGATGGCGCTGGTTGCACCACGCGGGCATCTCGACCGTGCGCTCTATGCGGAGCTTCGATCATATTTCGACGATGCACAGATCGTGGAGCTTGGCGTGACCATGGCGGTGCTCACTGGCATGGCAAAATTCTTATTCGTATACGACTTAGTCGAGAAGGAAGACTACTGCGCCTTTGGTGCTGGGTAAGGTGCTGCTGAGTCGGGGGATCAGATTCGGACTGCTCGAAGACAGCACACATCCATGCTTTGCGGCTGCAGCGGCTCGTGAGGCGGCACCATGGGGTCCTCTGTTCGGCAACGAGCGATGGAAAGGGCAGCGTTTAGCTGCAGGATAAACACCGAAGTATTCAGTCGTCGCTTGACGATATTTATCGTCAGCTCTGCGATTGTCTATCCTTTAGCTTCTAGTTTCAGGTTTGTTGCTTACTGACTATCTCATCTATGGTCAATCGAGATCCTTGATGAACTCCGTCCAAGTAACAGGCGGCGCAGACCTGAAGCAAATCTTCCGTAATCTTTTCGTCCGTCACCCCGCTCTTCGCAATCGCTTGTCGCCAAAGGGATCCGTAGGTGTTGATCATCTCCGTTCGCTGTTCAAGATGATCAGCCAATAGAGTTGAGTTAGGGTTCTCGTCGCTTGATATCTCGCTCATAGTGTCGATCTCTTTTTAATAGGCTCGAAGTTGATTTAACTGTACGTTACCTTTTTGGTTGGTGTCATGAAGGCCCACAGCGCCCCCAGTTTTATAAGGCAATCTCGGTCAAGGTGTTCAACGTTCAATTATACCTTTGAATATGGTAGCCGCGCAGAAGCCGTTAATTATTGACGGATTGCCGCTTGAAAGCCAAGTTAGGGCCCCCTTCACCGACCGATATGGACCGGTCGATCTCAAATCGGCCGCGTTCTGGGCTGACGCTCGATGGCCGGGGAGATTCAGAGAAATTTCGAAGCGCTTCGGATGCTTTATCGTCGAATGTGCTGTCATCGTTGGGGAAAAAGCGAGCCTTGCCGACATATTCGAGATGGGCGCTGGGCACTCCGAAAAGGCGAAAATTGAAATCGATTTGGTAAAAGGGGGATTCTAGATCACGTTCGAAATTTGGATACTCTCGTTATTCGGTGTGTTGATAGCGAGGGCGAGAAAGTTCTCACGGACGTATCCATTCTGATGTCTGAGATCGCTCGGGTGTATGGCAGCGCCTGCCAGAGAAATTACAAAGTCCCGGAGCCGATCCCTCTGGCTTAACACCTGCATCGCCGTGTGTGAGTGGGCAGAGCACAACGGCGATCGTTTCATGACCTCGTTCCGGTGGGCGACTATCTCCACAGAGATGTTTACCACCGACTTGGAGCCGATATACGGGATTGCACGCGTTCCTAAAGGACATCCTCGTTTAGAGCGCTGTCTCTTCTACTTCATGCACCGACTTCCCGGAGGGTAGGGTGAATGCGCTCTATCGATCATCGGGATCAAAAAGCTCGTCAGTCGGCGTTCTTCCTTTGACATCCCCGTTGTTACCCAAAAACTTGATCTGCGGCGAGATATCGTCGGCTACATTAGTTCAGTTGCGAAAAATTAATAAGACGCTCTGAATACGGAACCTCAGATCTGCTTGACGTTTCTTTACAATTAATTACTTGAAACCAACAGGTACCGCTCACCGTGTTCGGTAGAGTAACGAGGGGTGACAGGCATGCCGTGTGAGGATGGGTTTTATCAGTATGAAAAGAGTTGCGATCATCGGCGGTGGCCCAGGCGGTTTGTTTGCCGCCCACCAGCTTGAGACGAGCTGCGCTGAGGAGGCGACAATCACGATTTTTGAGGCTAGTTGCAGACTCGGCGGCAAGATCGTCACTGCGAATTTTGACAAGGCGCCGATCACATTTGAGGCAGGTGTAGCCGAGCTCTATGGCTACTGGAATATTGGTCACGACCCTTTGCGATCACTCATTAAATCTTTGAAGCTTCCTGTCGTCAGCATGCGAGGCAACGCCGTCGCATTCGGCGACCGCATAATGCGAAACTGGAGGGAGACTCAGCGCACCCTCGGCGAGGAAGCGGCGCAGCAGATCGAGTCTTTTTACGCCACCTGCGCGACACTCTGTACGCCCACCGAGTATTACGATAGCTACAGCGGCACCGACAATGCACATCCTTGGGCTAGCCGGCCACTTAGCGATTTACTCGATGAGCTGTTGACCAACGAGATAGCACGCCGCTATGTCGAGACGATCATTCGCAGTGATCTTGCGACAGAACCGCATCTGACTAACGCGCTAAATGGGCTGAAGAATATCCTACTCGATCTGCCCGAATACCAGCGTTACTACACCATTCCTGGAGGGTTACAACAGTTCATCGATAAGCTAGCGGCGAAGTTAAAAAGCACGATCCGTCTCAACACTCCGGTCGTCGGGGCGACGCCTCGCACCGACGGACGTTGGGATCTACTCGTCAAGCAGAATGGCAACGCCAGTATCAACATCTTTGACATAGTCCTTTTCGCACTCCCGTGCTACTCGCTGTCGAAGATTGAGTGGGGAAATCGGGACCTTCGTATCACTATTCAGAAGCACCTTGCTCATCATGATTACCCAGCGCATTATCTGCGCGTCTCCGTATTATTCGATAAGCGCTTTTGGGAAACGCATGTCAAAGGTGATTATTGGATTAGTGACGCTTTCGGCGGCTGTTGCGTTTACAACGAGACACTGCGGCACAAAATAAAAACGCAGCATGGGTGTCTTAGCTGGTTGATCGCGGGGTCGGACGCTCTCGCGTATGAAGGAGTCGCCGATCGCGACTTAGCGCAGAGGTGTGTCGAGAGCCTGCCCAAGTGTATGGGCGATGGGATGGCTCGAATGCTCGAGGTTAAGGTCCATCACTGGGCGGCGGCTGTCAGCGGCCTGCCCGGTGGTAATCCAGTGCACGACCTGCGGACTAAACACCAACCGACGCGAGGGCGTTTTCCAAGCGTTTACTTGTGCGGAGATTATCTCGCCGATACGACGGTGAACGGGGCCTTAGACTCAGCCGATTTTGCCACTGACTTAATTTTGACGGAGCTACGCCGCGGCAGGTACGGAACCGATGGTACGAAAGTGCTCGACGCACTGCGGGCAGATTTCGGCTATGAGGCGGCGGAAAAAGAGTCGACACTTAGCGACGACTACCATGACGAGTATGCAGTCGGTATGAGTTACGAGAGGTCATTCCGCGAATACTTTGACGAGCACTACACCTGCGATTTGATCGAGACGATCTGGGGGCTCAAGCCGCCGTATCGGCTACTGGATTGTGGAAGTGCATCAGGACTCACTCTTGCCTGCTTTGCTAAAAAGGGTGTCGAGGCGTGGGGCATCGAGAACAATGAACATATCCATGCGCAAACGAAGCCTGAGTGGAAGCATCGTAACTTGTTAGGCGATAGTCGTGCTTTGCCTTTCGAAGATGGATTTTTCGATATCATCTATGACACCTCGCTCTGTTACATCCCTGAGCCCTATCTGGCCAAGGCGATATCAGAGCTCTTCAGAGTCACACGCATCGGCGTGTTCTTCGGCGGTATTACCTCAGACATGACAAAGGAGGTCATCGAATATCACGAAATATTTGAGGGCGTTCAGGTGCTTGAGACACAGTGGACTTGGGCGGAACGCTTTCAGGCTGCCGGCTTCAGGATAGCAACGACGGACCCGGTCGCTTTGCGCAAAGCTTGGCAGATTGAGGTCAAATCGAACGAGGGAGATTATCCATGGTATCCAAATAAGGAGACCATTCGCTTCTGCTTCTTCTCGAAGCCGGACGCAGCCGAGCACGCTGCCGCCCTCAACGCCAAGCTCCGCAAAAAAAGTATGAAGTGAGCCCACTGGAGATCTCCTGATGGTCGCCACGAATGAGACCAATGCGATTACTAAAGATGAGCAGACCGCCCACTCTGGTGACGTGTCCTTCGTCGTCGGATTCATGCGGCCGTACCTTAAGCCCTATAAAAAGGCGCTTTGGTGGCTTGCCGGCATTCTTCTGATCGAGATGGCGTTCAATTTCAGCTTCCCTCTCGTTACACAGCATTTGATCGACGAAGGTCTCCAGAAAAAAAATTGGGAGATAGTGGTCTGGGTGCTAGGCTTCCTTGCTTTCGCGGCCGTAGCCAACATTGCGCTCGGCATCGCCTCCGACTTTCTTTATACCCGCACGGCGACCCATGTGACTCGCGACCTCAGACAGTCGCTGTTCGATCACATGCACCGTATGTCGATGCCATATTTCCATCGGACTCAGACCGGGACGATTACCTCTCGCTTCTCCGGCGACATCGTCGCAACGGAGACTGCATTGGTCACGTCCGTGCCTTATTTCGTAACGCCTGCGCTCGAGGTGATTTATTCAACAGTGCTACTGCTAATTCTAAGCCCTACGCTGGGGGCAATTGCGCTGATTAGCTCCCCACTGGTCGTGTGGTTACCCAAGCTACTTGCCACAAAGGCCTTCAAACTTGCTTATGACAAGCGAAGGGCTGAGGGAAAACTCATGGGTGTCGTTCAAGAGAACGTTTCGGCACAACCCGTTCTGAAGGCCTTTAGCCTGATAAGACGTGTAAGAGATGACTTTAAAGGTATCAATACGACATGGTTCGGTACGGCCTCGCGCGGCAACTTCCAAGCCGCACTCGTCGAGCGCGCGTCGCATTCAGGGCTATACGTTCTGCACATCATCGTTTTTGGAATCGGCGTGTACTGGGTCTTCAACGATACGATCACGCTTGGAACGTTGGTCGCTTTCGAAGGCGTTTTTCTATCGATGGGCTATGCGATGACCGATGTCACCCAATATGTGCCGAATCTCGCTCAAGCGGTGGGTGGGGTACGGCACATGGAAGAATTCCTTCGCGAGAGACCGTCCGTCGTGGATAAATCGACCGCGATGGAAGCGCCCTATTTTTCTCGTTTGATCGAGTTCGATCGTGTAGGTTTTGGCTATGAATCAGAGAGTGACTTCCGTCTTGAGGATTTCAGCCTTGTCATCCCTAAGGGCTCTATGCTGGGCATTGTCGGGCCTTCCGGATCTGGAAAAAGTACCATCCTCAATCTATTACTGCGCTTCAATGATCCAATGACGGGAGCCGTTCGATTCGATGATCTCGATTTGCGGGATATGACTCAAGCGAGCTATCGACACCAGCTTGGCGTGGTGTTTCAGGAGAACTTTTTATTCAATACGACGATCATCGAAAATATCCGGCTCGGTAAGCCAGACGCCAGTATGGAGGAGATAAAGGAGGCAGCTCGCCTAGCCGAAGTAGAAGACTTCATTCTTTCCCTACCGCAGCAATGGCAGACCCAGGTGGGTGAGCGTGGCTCGCAACTTTCCGAAGGACAGCGTCAACGAATCGCGATAGCTAGAGCGCTGGTACGTGATCCTGCGCTACTTGTGCTCGACGAAGCTACCAGCGCACTTGATGTAGCCACTGAAGGGCGACTCAACGAGACTCTACTTCGTATCAAAAAGTCGCGGACGGTAGTGATGGTCACTCACAGGCTCGCCAGCGTCGTCGGCGCGGACCGTGTCATCGTGATGGAGGACGGGCGGATCGTCGAGTCAGGCACACATAAAGAATTGATTGCGCGTGCCGGTCTCTACGCTAGGCTATGGCAGATACAACTCAACACCGCACAACTATCTGTGGTCACTTGAAAAGTGAATTCCTTACGCTACGCTATTTCGTGAGGTACAGCGTGTAAAGCTTTTCACCGTCCGGATCTCATATTTAAGCGAGTTATACAGATCCAAGGCTATTGCCACGGATGCCGAGTGGTCCGTTGCGAGAGGAGGCCAGATGTACGGCCATTATTAGCTGCAGGAAATCGATGGTTCGCTCGAGATCGGCGGCGGAATCCTTATTCTGTCGGTATCGTCCAATCAGTACGCCGCCACGCTAGCGTCTTAGTTCGGAATTGCAGAGTCCGATCTTCCCCTCGTTGCACCAAATGTGGTCAACTTCTTATCTAGAAATCTCGGCTTCATGGTCTGAGGGCGCCTTGATGCGATCGACACGACGAACAGCGCTTAGCGCAATAGCGGCGGCATTGGCCTATTCGCCGGGTTTATCGGCGGCAAAATCTAAATCCGAGCCTCAGCATATACCCCTTGATCTCTCTACTCCAGCGGGAAATGTGACGGCTTACCTGAAGCTCCGCGCGAGCCTTGATAGCCGCGATGTTCTCATGTGGTTTACCGGCCGATTGGATCTGATCGTACCCGGAGAGCCTATTCGTCCGATCATCGATGTCGAGAGTCTGATTTTGCGTCGGACGGAGCAGCTTGGCCCGATGATATGGAACGTCGCCGACTGGGAAGCTGCGCTGTACCGTCCACTTGGCGAGAACCGATATCTCGAATCTGGTGAGTCGATCCGAAATCCTTATACGGGTCGCGACGTGACACCGAATCATTATGTCGAAGGTCCTGTCCGATTCAGATTTACTGAGCGTGAGCCTCGCATCGTAGGCTCGCGGGATATTTTGCCGAATACCGGGAAACCCTTTTCTTATCCCTGGCGCGTGGTGAAAGACGATCTCTGGATGACGAAGTCGAGTTATATCCGCGCACCGAATTGGCTCACGCCGGAAAATTTCCCCGAGGAGTCATCAGGCAAGGAGATCATCGTGGCAACGCATTCGTCGTTGCGCGGCACTCTGGCCGAGGTCGAAGATCCTTCAGTGACTACAGTACGCAGTGATTTTGCCTATACGGCAACGTCGGGGTGGTTGCCCTGGATGAAGATGGGCGGCGTGCTGGGGATGGTGTCGTGGGCCGAGTCGGGAAAGAAACTCTTGTCGCTCGATGAGGCGCCGGCTGCGCAGCTCGAGGCGTTGAGGCGAATTCATCCGCAGTGGTTCGGGCATCCGGAACCGTGGTCTGAGTTCACCAATATGTTTTTGCAATACAAAGCGCAGGCGAAGGCGAGAGCGCTCACAACCTAGCGCCTGGTACGCTTACGATCGCTCTTCAGTAAGTCGACGAAGATCGGAGGCCAGTTGATCTATTGGGAGGGTAGGCTGTGCAATGAGCCGTAGCCGATTCTTTCGATCGTAGACATAGATCGTGGCGGAGTGGTCGATGGTGTATTCGTCGCCCGCCATCGGTACTTTGATCGCAATGGCATGGAAGGCTTTAACCACTTTCCCAAGATCTTCTGGCTCCGGCCGCAGACCGATAAACGAACCGTCGAAACTTTTGACGTATGCGCCGAGGCGTTCGGGGGTATCTCGCTCTGGATCGACACTAACGAGGAGAATTTGAACATTGTCGGCATTCTCACCCACGGCATTGCGCACCTCGCGAAGACGCATAAGCGTGGAGGGGCAGATATCGGGGCAGCGCGTAAATCCGAAAAAGATTAGCGTCACACTACCTTTAAAGTCATCGACACGACGAATATTGCCGTCTGTATCAGGGATACCGAGGCCTCGGCCATAGGCGAGGTTAGAGACTTCGGTGGCGTTGAAGGGTGGCGGTGTAGAGCACCCGACGAGTAACGCTGCAGCAAGCAGGATAAGCCAAAGATCCCTCACCTTGGACGTGCTTCGACATTGAAGTTAACTTTCATGTCACCTGCCTTTGCGAAGCGCAGGGTCACCGGGAAAGAGGTTCCTGCAATGAGCGGAGCGCCGAGATCTATGAACATCAAATGAAGTCCGCCAGGTTGCAGTGTCACGCGTCCACCGGGAGGAATTACGAGGCCACCCTCTAATGCGCGCATACGCATGACATTGCCATCGATCGTCATGCTGTGGATCTGCACTTCGCGTGCGATCGGCGTCTTAGCCGAGACGAGGTGGTCTTCATCATTGCCTTGATGGACGATGGTCATGAAGCCGCCGCCAATCATTTGCCCTGGGGCGGAGGCACGCGCCCAAGGACGCTCGATGGTGATGGGCTCTGCTGCAAACGCCCGGGTGAGCAATGCGAGCAACACAAGAGGCAGGCTTGAAAACTTCATGATCCCGATTATATCCGGCAGAATTCAGGGTTAATGATCACCGTGCGGCAAATTGTCGGAGCATTCTGCTTTAACGGGCGATTTGCCGTGTCATTCTCCGAAGTGGGTTATCTCGCTCGTCGGACGTCTTGGCCGAAATTAGCCCCCGATTTTCGCGGTCAGTATTGGTTGGTGACAGGTGGATCAGGAGGGCTGGGTCGGCAAATGGTTTGGACGGCCCTACAGGCTGGCGCCACCGTAACTGCAGTAGCCCGATCGCCCGAGAAACTTGCAGCGCTTGGTGCGGAAGCCTCTGCGATGGGACTCGTGGGTTTAGAGGTTGAATGCTGCGATTTCACTTCTTCGCGAGACTCGGCAGCTCGTTGAGCGGTTGGTAGAAAAAGGCCGTCGCGTCGATGTGTTGATGAATAACGTTGGTGTGATGAATGACGCCCTCGTCGTTACATCAGAGGGCTTCGAGTCCTCCTTTGCTTCGAACTTGCTTGCCCATTGGATACTGACCGAAAGTCTAGTCGAGCGAGCTTTGCTTGCCCACGGTAGTGCCGTCATCAACATTGCGTCGGGCGGCGGTTATACCGTGCCGCTCTCTACGGCGCTACTTAATGTGACGAAGTCTGCGCACTTCAACGGTGTCCAGGCGTATGCCGCTCACAAGTGCGCCCAGATTTCTTTGACCGCATTTTGGCGTGAGCGATATCGCGAAAAAGGTATCGAGTTCTTTGTGATGCATCCGGGCTGGGTGGATACGGCAGGGGTTCAACGCTCGTTGCCGAGATTCCGTCAACTTTTCAGTCCGATACTTCGCGATGTGCAGTCAGGTACCGATACGGCGATATGGCTCGCCGCCACTCGTCCCGATCAGCCTACAGGCGAAATCATTTGGTTCGATCGAAAAATACGGTCCACCCATGTGTTTTCACATACGCGGACAAATCACGAAACACCCAGCCAGCTCGCTGCTTTCCTACAGCAACGGGCGGCGGCGTACGCGCTTTAGCGGTAGAGCGTAGACCTCAAATTAGCGAGTCGTGTATCTTGGAGGATCACATGAAAAAACATACGTTGGTTGCGGTTTCTCGTCGTAATCATTTTATGTTGATGCTTACGGCATGTATTCCACTTGGGCTGCGGCCCGATGCGGTCAATAACGACGCCTTCGGCGCTAGCTGGACAGATGACGCAGCGGCTACTGCGCCGGCATCTTAGGCAAATGCTTTGCAGATCTCGGATCTGCCGATTCCGAAAGACGTCCGAGTCGGTGAGTCTGGCGCTTTAGTGGCAGGGAGTGCCGATTGCCGGCTTAGACGCGCCGTGATGCGGGGACTTGAAGACTTCCGGAACCGATAACCTCTTCTTCAACGGCATGCTCAGGCTTGGTTGGACGCTGTACTCCGCCGTATAGAGTTAAGGTGAGTCTACTGACTTTCGCCAGAGGCGATTGATTCGCTACAGTGCAGATCGAGGGCGGTCTCGCCGGCTCAACCGTCACCACCGTCGTGGTGACGCGTTCAACCGAAAATCTGCTAACTGGAGTGTTTTTTATGGCTCGCCTCATTATTGTTGCATTACTGATCATCGGTGCGCTGCTACTCTGGCGAGCTTGGCGCAACCGCAAATGAGTACGGCTGCTCCTCTCGGGGGGCAGCCGTATTTATGGACAAATCTGTAACGGGCGGTTTGGCCTGTCAGTGATTTATTTCTTTGGCTTTCTCGCTTCTTCGATCACCTTCTCGGCCACGTTGCGCGGAACGAGGTCGTAGTGCGAGAATTCCATAGTGTACGAGGCGCGTCCGCTCGACATGGTGCGCAGCTGACCGATGTAGCCAAACATTTCAGAGAGCGGCACGGTCGCCACGACAGCGATGTTGGTGCCACGCTCGAGCTGGTCCTGGATCGAGCCGCGACGACGGTTGATATCGCCGATGACGTCGCCAAGATAGTCGCCCGGGGTGACTACTTCGACCTTCATTACAGGCTCGAGCAAAACCGGACTGGCCTTCGGCAGCGCTTCGCGGAAGCAGGCTTTTGCGGCGATTTCGAAGGTGAGAGCGTTGGAGTCGACGTCGTGGTAGCTGCCATCGAACAGCGTCGCGCGGAAGTCCACGGTCGGGAATTTCGCGAGTACGCCTTCCTCTAGCTGCATCTTCAGACCCTTTTCGACTGAGGGCACATACTCGCGCGGCACTGATCCGCCGACAGTCGCGTCGACGAACTCAAAACCCTTGCCGCGTTCTAGCGGCTCAAACTTGATCCACACTTCGGCGAACTGACCGGCACCGCCGGTCTGCTTCTTGTGAACGTACTGCTGTTCGATACGCTTGGTGAAAGCTTCACGGTAAGCCACCTGCGGCTCACCCATAATACCTTCGACATTGAACTCGGTACGCATCCGGTCGAGCGTAACATCGAGGTGCAACTCACCCATGCCGCGCAGAATGGTCTGACCAGTTTCGCGGTCGGTTTCAAGACGTAGGGAGGGATCGGCACGAACCATTTTGCCAAGTGTGGCACTGAACTTTTCGAGTTCACCCTTAGACTTCGGCTGCACTGACACGCTGATCACGGGCTCAGGGAAGCGCATGCGCTCGAGGACCACCGGATGATCAGTATCGCAGAGCGTATCGCCGGTGTCGGTTTCGACGAGCGAAACAAGTGCAATGATATCGCCAGCGCGCGCCTCTTCGATAGCGTTGGCTTCCTTTGCGAACATCTCGACCATTCGGCCGATCTTTTCGCGCTTACCGCGAGTGGTGTTCGTGATCGACATGCCCTTTGTCAGCACGCCAGAATACACGCGCACAAAGGTGAGCACGCCGTAAGCGTCGTTGATTACTTTAAACGCGAGCGCTGAGAACGGCTCATCATCGGAGCAAATGCGCTCGCCGATTGGATTACCGTCGGCATCAACCGTCTTGATCGCAGCTACGTCGGTCGGTGCCGGAAGGAAGTCGACGACGGCGTCTAGAACTTGAGTCACACCTTTATTTTTGTAGGACGAACCGCAAAGCACCGGTGTAAAGGATCCGGTCACTGTTCCTTTGCGCAGGCAGGCGATGAGCGTGTCGATCGAAGGATCTTTCTCGTCGAGGAGATAGGCCTCCATCGCTGTATCGTCCATCTCTAGACAGGTGTCGACCAGTTCCTTGCGGTAATCGGCGATCTTGCTAAGCAACTCACGGTCGGACGGCACGGCATTACCAAACTTATCGATGATCTCGTCGGTGATGTCGAGTTCAGTTGGTTTCGCATCACGATCGTCGGAATCCCACACCAATGCTCTCATTCGAACGAGATCGATCATGCCCTTGAAGTTATCTTCGGAACCGATTGGCAGCTGCACCGGTAGCGGACGCGCGCCGAGGCGCTTCTTGATCATATCGACACAGCGGGTGAAGGACGCGCCGCTACGGTCCATTTTGTTGACGTAGCAAATTCTTGGCACGTCGTAGTTGTCTGCCAAGCGCCAGTTGGTTTCGGATTGAGGCTCGACGCCCGCCACGCCGTCGAACACGACGACGGCGCCGTCAAGCACGCGCAACGAGCGGTTCACCTCGATGGTGAAGTCAACGTGCCCGGGGGTATCGATGACGTTAATCTTTTTCTTTCGCCACAGCGTAGAGACGGCGGCCGACTGAATGGTGATGCCGCGCTTTTGTTCCTGTTCAAGATAGTCGGTGGTCGTCGAGGACTTGAGGTCCTTAGTATCGTGTACGTCGACGATGGTGTGCTTGCGCCCCGTGTAGTAGAGGATGCGCTCGGTCGTCGTGGTTTTGCCCGCATCGACGTGGGCGATGATGCCGATGTTGCGGATATCGGCAAGGGGAGTAGTGCGGGGCATGGCAGGCTTTGTCCTGTCATTAAGATAGGGACACGAGTAAACTTTGGATTGTAGCCGTAAACAGGCTCATCGATCGATACCACGGGGGTAGACGCGCTTGAAGAGGGGACGCGGACTCGGGTTCTGGGGCGCCACGGCGTTGGTTGTCGGCAACATCATCGGTTCTAGCATTTTTATGCTGCCGGCCGTACTAGCTCCGTTCGGAGCCAATGCCTTGATTGCCTGGGCAGTGAGCATTACGGGGGCCACCTGCCTCGCTTTCGTTTACGCGCAACTTGCCCTGCACCTGCCCGCCGGGGCCGGTAGCCACGGGCACGTCAAAATATTGCTCGGTGACGATGCCGCTTGGCTCGGTAGTTGGGGATATCTGTTGTCAGTGTGGACGGCGAACGCCGCGATCACGGTGGCGGGGGTTAGTTACTGCCTCTCTGTAGTGCCGGGACTCGAGCGGTGGTCATTCGGACCCGAGGCGCTCGGCCTGCTGGTTATCACCTTATTACTCGCTGCCAACCTGCGTGCGTTGGGCGGGTCCGTGCAAATCGTCTCGACCCTGCTCAAGCTCATTCCGTTCTTACTCGTCATCACGTTTGGCTTCTGGCTTGTTATCGATAAAGGGGATGCCGCGTTCGACGGCATGTCGCAGCGGGCGATTGCCTGGGAGCCCGCTCTCGCATCAGTCGGGATTACGCTCTTTGCTTTGCTGGGTCTTGAGAGTGCAGCCGTTCAAGCTCGCGCCGTGCGTGACCCAAACACTATCGTACCGCGTGCGACGATTGCGGGCCTACTGCTCGCGGGATTCGTATCCATCGCGGTAACCTGCATCGTCGCCTATATGATGCCCGTAGCACAAGTAACCAACTCCTCTGCACCAATCGCAGATTTCATCGGTCGGTTCATAGGTGGCGGTGCAGGACTACTTGTCGCGGTCTTCGCTGCGATCAGTTGCTTTGGTACGCTGAACGGTTGCCTGCTCGTTGGCGGCGAGCTGACGGCAGCGATGGCGTCCTCCGATGGACTGCCGAAACGGCTTACAGAGCGAAGCGAGCGCGGTACACCTATAGTTGGACTCGTGTCTTGCGCACTAGTCTCCATGATTTTTTTGCTGCTTGCGTTCTCGCGACGCGGCGCGGCGGCGTTTGAGTTCGTCGCGCTGTTATCGACGACAACATCACTAGTTTTCTTTGTAATCTGTACGCTTGCGGCCCTGCAGGCCTGGCTTAGCGGTCGATTACCGAAAACTCGCGGTACGCTCTTCGCTTGTCTCGGCGCGCTTGTTTTTTCCATGGTAGCGCTTTACAGCGCGGGTCTTGAATCAGCGCTCTGGGGTGTTGCTTGCATCGCGGCAGGTCATGCCTGGCGTTGGGTTTCTTTAGCGCGCCGCAGCGCCTCACGATAGTCGGATCGTAGAAGCTCCTGGAAGTGATGCACACCAGACTCGCGCGTTGGATTTAGTAGACCAGAGACGTACGAACCACTGTCGAGATTGTGCTGCACGTCTTCGCAGATGCGGATGTCTTCTTGCTGTACTACGTCCGAGAACTCTCGGTCGTTAGCGACGGGAGCCTCACGATACAAAAAATCGAACTCGACTCTGCAGCGATTACCCTTTAATGGAAATACGCGGTTAGTCTGTAATCTTCCCGGCAGAATGTTGAGCATTGTATTCGGGTAAACAAAGTAATAGAGCGCCCCACCCGATCCGTAGGCATCAGGTTTGCTCTCGAGGGGGCTTGACTGCAGTGAGTACCAGCGCGAGAGCGTCGTCGTGTAGCTGCGGTAATCGAGGATGGCATTCAGCGTCGGATGTATATGCGGAACGTGATAACCCTCGAGATAGTTGTCGACGTAAGTTTTCCAGTTGCAGTCGATCTCGTACGACACACGCTCATGAAAACGCAGGGTAGGTAGCGCATGCCCTGTGTGCGCAAGACGCGACGCGACGTCGACGAGCGCCTCTTCGAGTGATTCGGGGCCGGGTTCGAGTCGACCGAAAAGCAAGCCCTCAAACTCGACAACCTCGATCTCTGGTAAGCGGATCGCGCTTACGTCGAATCCTTCGGCGCCACGCATTTCGGGGGCCGAAAGTAACTGCCCGTCGAGTCCATACGCCCAGGCGTGATAGCGGCAACGCAAAAACGTTTTTCCTCGGCCGCGGCATGGTTTGAGGGGGCCGGCGCGATGGCGGCAGACGGCATGAAATCCGCGGATACCCTGCGCGGAGTGCGCAAGCGCGACATCAAGTCCGCCGAGTGATGCCATGAGGATCTCGCCATCCGTCGACAACTGACTGCGATGCCCGAGGTACTGCCAATGTCGCGCAAACACGGCGCTGCGCTCGATATCGATGATCGGACCGTTGCGATACATCGAGGCGGGCAAGGCGTGGGCACCGTCGGTCGGCTGTACGCTGAGGTCGATTTGATCGAACGCAGACTCGAGCAGCGCGAGTGTCGGAGTGATCACTGCTGCGACCGAGAAGGGTTGCGACCGAGCCGTACGAGACGGCCGGGTCTATCGCGAGTAATGAGACCTTCACGAACTACAGCTTTACCCGCGACCCAGGTACCGAGATAACCGTGCGAGCCTTGCATCAGACGCTTACCGCCTGCCGGAAGGTCGCGAACGAGGTGAGGATCTGCGGGGCTTATGCGAGATGGATCGATTAGGTTGAAGTCGGCACGCATACCAGGCGCAATTTCGCCACGATCGTGTAGCCCGATATGTCGGGCGTTACGGCGCGTGAGCATTTCGATAGCGCACTCAGGCGTGAGGCGCCCGTCGCTACGATCTCGCGTCCAGTGGCTCAACATGAATGTCGAACTGCTGGCATCGCAGATTGTGCCGACGTGAGCGCCCGAGTCGGAGAGACCGTATAACACCCGCGGATGATCGAGCATTTCGCGAACGGTGGCGAGCGAGCCATCGTTATAATTGAAGATAGGGAAGTGGATGAGATTACCGCCCAGTCCCTCGGCGAGAAAATCGTATATCGCCTCGAGAGCACTGCAGCCGCGCTTGCGCGCCTGTGCGAGCAGGCTGCGTGAAATGGGCGGCTCATAGTCCACGTGAGTCTTGCCCTGCCGATCTTCGACCACGAGCGGGAACATACGGCCTGCGATCGTTTCGATGCGAGCGAGCATCAGGTCGACCAAAGGCGGAATGGCACTGCTATCGCCTGCAAGACGACCAGACTTCTCCGCAAGCAAGCGCGTTTTACGGATCGGGTCTCTGAGAGCTGCAGCGCGTTCGGCAAGAGGCAGTTCAGCCACTTCGATGTAGGCCGGAAAGCCCATTAGCGGATGAAAAGAGGTATCGAGCCCGAGGATGACACCGATACCGCGCGGACTCGCTTGCAGCCAGAGTGGAAGTCCTTTCGCCACAGCCGCATCGGTCCGCGAACGAATCGCCCGCCATTGCTCTCCGCCCGGGTCGCGCTGTAGCCAAGTCATGGATAGAGGTTTGCCGCTTTCCCGAGCGAGTAGCTCGACGAGATCAAACTCTCCATCGAACCCGGTCGAACCATGAAGAAGGTTAAAGTCGCTGACGACCTGCACCACGCCATGATCGATGTCTTTAAACGCATGCGCGAGCCCGATGAGCTCGGCTGCAGCCGCTTCGGAGGCTGGTGTTGCAAGTCCGGCGGTAGTGCGGTGATTATCAGTGCGACCGGTGGAGAACCCCGCCGCGCCGGCCTCGAGAGCGTGGCGCAGTAAGCGGCGCATCGCCGTTATGTCGGATTCGCTTGCCGCTAGCTGAGCGCGCGCGCGGTCGCCCATAACCGCCATGCGTAGCGGATCGTGCGGTACCTGAACGAGAAAATCGAGACTGTGCGGCATGCGCTCGAGTGCATCCATGTACTCAGGGAAAGACTGCCAGTCAAAGCTCACACCCTCGAAGAGCGCGACACCGGGAATGTCCTCGACGCCTTCCATCAACGAAATGAG
This sequence comes from Gammaproteobacteria bacterium, assembly GCA_016874055.1. GTDB lineage: Bacteria > Pseudomonadota > Gammaproteobacteria > Steroidobacterales > Steroidobacteraceae > UBA964. The sequence continues at coordinate 16,756 of VGVG01000011.1, forward strand.
CCCATCGACGGCATGCTGCTTGTCGGTCGGAGCGAGCGGTGCGAACCCGACACCACAGTTGCCGAACACGACCGTCGTTACGCCGTGATGAATGCTCGGGCTAAAGGTCTCGTCCCAGCTCGCTTGACCATCGTAATGCGTATGCAGATCGACAAAACCCGGAGTGAGCCAGGCGCCGTGGGCGCGTAGGTGCTCTCGAGCTCGCGTGGTGATTCGCCCCACTTCGCGGATACGACCATCGGTAACGCCGACGTCCGCTGTGCGAGGCGGCGCACCCGTTCCGTCGATGATCGCCGCGCCTTCGATGATGAGGTCGAACATGGTAGGACTCCGCTGGCGGCCTCAGTGTGGGATGTATAGATCGACACCCACCGGACAGTGATCGGCAAGTTTTCGCTCGAGTACGTCGCGACCGTCGTAGGTGAGTCGAATAAAAGAGTTGGGTACGCGCCATTCGGCGAGCTTGGCGCCGAGCACTACGTGATCGATATAGCTACGGTAATTTTGACTTGGTGCACAGTTTGTGAAGGGCTGACCTTCTGCAATGTTTAAAAGGTCGGTGCCCTCTGGTTTACCGTCGTCGATCTCAGCCCAAAAATTTCTAGGTTGTGCCTGCTCATTGCGAGCGGAGCCTGAGTTGGCGAGCAGATCGTGATTGAAGTCGCCTAGAATCGCGAAACGACGATCCGTAGCCGCCTCTTCGTTGATCCAGCGCGTGAGGATAGGGACCTGATTATCGAGCGAGAGCTCTATGAAATCTTTGCTGCATCGATGCGGCACGCCCTTACGGATGGCGAACCCGGTGTTCTGAACACCCTCTCGACGGGTGAAGCAAAAGTCGTGATTACGAAACACTTTTCGAGCGGCTGAGACGCCGTCAACCTCCTGCAGCGCGATGATGTCGGCATCGAGTTGGTTGGCATAGCGCTCGAGAACTTGGAAGTCGAGTGCGGATCGATCGAGTTTTCGCGCGACGTTGCAGGGGATGGAGCGCTTGCGAGGTTCGGGCGAGGTGTCATGCGTTACGCAGGAATTGGACAGTTTGCGGAATTCTTCGGGAGCGATGAGCCACTCAAGGTCCCAGGTGGCAATACGCAGAGTTTCTTCTACGGCTGGTGACGTTGGGCTTAGCAACAGGGTCATTAGGGCGGTGAGGACGAGCACGGAGCGGTTCATGGCTCATTTTCGCCAAACCGACCCACGATGCGCAAACGCCGAAACGCTATCATGGCATCGACATGAACGACCCGACGCAAGAGGCTGCGGAAAGGCTGCAGAAAGTGCTGGCCTCGCTGGGCCTCGGATCCCGTCGTACGATCGAAAATTGGATCCGCGACGGTCGCGTAACGGTGAACGGCGTCGTGGCAGAGCTTGGGGTGCGCGTCAGTGCTAAGGACCGAGTACTCCTCGACGGTAGGCCCATCGATCTCGCTCCAAGAGCGAGTACGCCAGCATCGGTGGTGCTCGGCTATCATAAACCTGTCGGTGAGATGACCACACGTAGCGACCCGCAAGGGCGGCCGACGGTTTTCGAGCGTTTGCCGCCGTCGAAATTCGGTCGTTGGATCGTCGTTGGTCGGCTCGATGTCAATACCTCCGGGTTGTTGCTCTTCACGACCAATGGCGAGCTTGCGCATCGCTTGATGCATCCGTCTTCCGAAGTGGAACGCGAGTATCTGGTCCGGATTCGATCTCACCCCAGTCGCGAGGCGCTCGATCAGCTGCGCCATGGTATCGAGCTCGAAGATGGATGGGCACGATTCGATCGCATCGAGACCGAAGCGTCGACCGATGGACATACCTGGTTTCGTGTCGTGCTGCACGAAGGACGTAATCGTGAGGTACGTCGGTTGTGGAGCGCGGTGGGTCACGAGGTAAGTCGACTCATGCGCGTTCGCTACGGTCCCGTGGTACTACCGCGCAATCTTCGACCCGGCGAGTCACGACTGCTACCCGCAGATCTCGTTGTCGAGCTCGAGCGAGTGATGTCATGAAATCTTTACGCCCCGTTCGCCAGACCTTTTGGGGTCTGGTGTTCGCTGCACTGTCGCGGAGAGTCCGCGATGTCGGGGCGATACCCCCGCCCGCATTCAGTGTGATGATACGCGGCGGTCTCGTCTATGACGGCACCGGCGCCGAGCCGGTCGAAGCGGATATTGGGCTCGCCGGTGATCGCGTTGCAGCTATAGGTGACCTTGGCTGGATGCACGGCCGCACGGAAATCGATGCCTCAGGTCTCGCTGTCGCGCCCGGGTTCATCAACAGCCTTTCCTGGGCGACCGAATCCATCATCGAGGACCCGACAGCCGAAAGCGACCTGCGTCAGGGCGTCACGCTCGAGGTGTTCGGTGAAGGTCAGTCGATGGGACCGCTCAATTCGGAGATGCGCCGTGAGTTACGATTACGTCGTAGCGAAAGTCGGTATCCCCTCGAGTGGCATTCCCTCGGCGAATATCTCGAATTCCTTGAAAAGCGCGGTATTGTTCCGAACGTGACCTCGCTCGTGGGTGCAACCACCGTTCGCATCCACGAGCTCGGTTATGCCAATCGAGCTCCAACGGCTGCGGAGCTCATTCGTATGCAGGCCCTCGTGCGTACGGCGATGACTGAGGGTGCGCTGGGCGTCGGCTCCTCACTCATCTACGCGCCCGCAGCATTTGCCGGACACGACGAGCTGCGGGCACTTGCGCTCGCAGCCGCTGAATTTGGTGGCGCGTATTACTCGCATCTACGTAGTGAGTCGCGACATCTTTTGTTGGCTGTAGAGGAGCTCATAGACATTGCTAAAGCGACCCGCACACACGCGGAGATCTGGCACTTTAAGGCTGCAGGCCGCAACAACTGGCGGCTGCTTGCCGCCGCCATCGATCGTATCGAAACCGCGCGCGCAGAGGGGTTGGATATTAGTGCGAACGTCTATCCATACCTTGCAGGAGCCTCCGGCTTCGATGCGGCGATGCCGCCGTGGGTACAGGAAGGCGGTCACGACAAATGGATCGAAAGACTGCGCGATTCGTCGATTCGTGAGCAGGTCGTAAAAGAAATTGAGGGGATGTACCCCGAGTGGGAGAGCCTCTATGCGGCAGCGGGCTCTGCTGAGAATGTTCAACTGCTTGGATTCAGGCACGCTGCGCTTCAGGAATATTGTGGACTTACACTTGCTGAAGTGGCTAAGCGTCGCGGTCGCAGTGCTGCAGAGACCATCGTCGATCTGGTACTCGCTGACGACAGTCGCGTACACGCCGCTTATTTCATGATGTCTGAGGAGAACCTCCGTCGGCTGCTCGCCCTACCGTGGGTTGGAATTTGTTCTGACGAAGAGGCCTTGGCTCCACGCGGAGCATTCCTTCAACACTCGCCGCATCCTCGTGCCTATGGTTCATTTGCGCGTTTCTTGGGGCATTACGTGCGCGACGAGGGATTGCTCGGGCTCGCTGAGGCCATCCGTAGGTTAACGAGTCTGCCGGCTCGTAATTTGAGTTTGACGGATCGAGGAGTACTACGTGCCGGAGCGTACGCCGATACTGTGATCTTCGATCCTTGGCAGATCCGTGACCTTGCCACCTATGCGCACCCGCATCAGTTTGCGAAGGGCATGCGTCACGTGGTGATCAACGGCCAGCTCGCGTTGCGTGACGGCGCGCCGACGGGCGCTCGTCCCGGTCGATTCGTTCGGGGGCCAGGGGCTCAGCGGAACTTGTCGGGCCTCAGCACCTTAAGGCCGACCACCCACATCATAACGGCGTAATGCGAGTAATGCTTCTCGTGCAGGCGTGCGAGCAATCGGTCGGTAAGCGGCGCAACGCCATCCACCGAGAGCCCCATGAGCGAAGCGGAGCCGAGGCTGATCATGGCAAATGACGGAGGGATCGAGAGCACGAACGTAATCAAGAACACCCCGTGCTTTTAAACCTCCCGAGATGATCGGCAGTGAGCAAGTCCATCTCAAGCAGAGAGAATGCGAAAATGCCCGGCAGAGGTCCAAAAGGAATTGTGGCGTGATCGGTTTGAGTCCTTTTGGGCTGGCGGTTCAACCGATCAGGAACCCGCTGACCAGTAGCGGCACGCTCGGACCGAGCAACACCTTGTGGTCGACCTCGCCCCAGGCTGCTCCAGCCCGAGGCTCCCGAGCGCAAGGGGCTGAGGACTGCGGCTGGGATCTTGAGTAGGATCACCAGTTATATATAAGAGTAGAAGGTGGATTCGTAGCTGACTCCCGCCTTCGCCAAGAGGTCGATCGACAGACCGCAGTCTAACAAAATCAATAAGATATCAGGTATCAGAGTGAGCAGAAGGTCCGGCGCGAGGCCGTCTGCGGACTGCCTGTCGAGATCTATGCCCTTCCTAACCCAAGCATTAAAATTTAAGAAGGGTAGCAACGAAGTACTGAGGAACTCGTAAATCGCAGGGGGGGAGGCGCGGATCGGCTTACGGACCCCGACGGCGAATCCGAAGGCGAGAAAGAGGATGACCGGGTCCAGGCCCGCGTTTAGTTTGACTCCTTCATTGACACCCCCGAGCTGCGAAATCAAAATACCCGGCTGTTTTCATGCGGAGGGGTACCCAAGCGGCCAACGGGAGCAGACTGTAAATCTGCCGGCTCACGCCTTCGTAGGTTCGAATCCTACCCCCTCCACCAGCGAGTGGGATAAAGGTCATAGCCGGTATTTGTAGCGGATCCTGCGGGCTCACCCAAGCTTCAGAAATAAAGCGGGTGTAGTTCAATGGTAGAACCTCAGCCTTCCAAGCTGATGACGTGGGTTCGATTCCCACTACCCGCTCCAGGTTGCAGCTCACGTAGCTCAGTCGGTAGAGCACGTCCTTGGTAAGGACGAGGTCACCGGTTCGATCCCGGTCGTGAGCTCCAATGTAGTAGTCAGCGAGTTATTTGAACGGTTTTGGTTTTTAGGAGATACAGACGTGTCCAAGGAAAAATTCGAACGCAGCAAGCCGCACGTAAACGTTGGGACGATTGGTCACGTTGACCACGGTAAGACGACGCTGACTGCGGCGCTGACGAAGGTGATGGCCGAGACGTTCGGCGGTGAGTTTACGGCGTACGACCAGATCGATAAGGCGCCTGAAGAAAAAGCGCGTGGCATCACGATTTCGACGGCGCACGTGGAGTATCAGTCGAAGGAGCGTCACTACGCACACGTTGATTGCCCGGGGCACGCGGACTATGTGAAGAACATGATCACGGGCGCGGCACAGATGGACGGCGCGATTCTCGTGGTGTCGGCTGCTGACGGCCCGATGCCGCAGACGCGCGAGCACATTCTGCTCGCCCGTCAGGTCGGTGTGCCGTACATCGTCGTGTTCATGAATAAGGCAGACATGATCGATGACAAAGAGCTGCTTGAGCTCGTTGAGATGGAAGTGCGGGAGCTTCTGAGCACGTACAAGTTCCCTGGCGACGCGACGCCGATCGTGGTCGGCTCTGCGCTAAAGGCACTCGAGGGCGACACGAGCCCGATCGGGGTGCCTGCGGTGGTTAAGCTCGTTGAAGAGATGGACAAGTACATCCCGGTTCCGAAGCGCGACGTGGACAAGCCGTTCCTGATGCCGGTTGAGGACGTGTTCTCGATCTCTGGCCGTGGCACGGTGGTGACGGGTCGTATTGAGCGCGGCATCGTGAAAGTGAACGAAGAAGTTGAGATCATCGGTTTGAAGGATACGGTGAAGACGACGTGCACGGGCGTTGAGATGTTCCGCAAGCTGCTCGATGAGGGTCAGGCGGGCGACAACGTAGGTGTGCTGCTGCGCGGTACGAAGCGCGAGGACGTTGAGCGTGGTCAGGTTCTGGCAAAGCCGGGCAGCATCACGCCGCACACGAAGTTCGAGTGCGAAGTGTACGTTCTGACGAAGGAAGAGGGCGGACGTCACACACCGTTCTTCAAGGGTTATCGCCCACAGTTTTACTTCCGTACGACGGACGTGACCGGCACGATCGAGTTGCCGAGCAACACCGAGATGGTGATGCCTGGGGACAACATCAAGATGACGGTCGAGTTGATCGCGCCGATCGCGATGGAAGACGGACTGCGCTTTGCGATCCGCGAGGGCGGCCGCACCGTCGGTGCAGGCGTCGTCGCTAAGATCCTGAAGTGAGGAAATGTACGTAGTAGGCACAGGCCAGTAGCTCAATTGGTAGAGCGGCGGTCTCCAAAACCGCAGGTTGGGGGTTCGATTCCCTCCTGGCCTGCCACTCAGGGTTGAAGATGAACGATATTGTCAGACAGGCCGGCGTCACCGGCACCGACAAAGCGAAGCTTTACGCTGCGATCGTTATTGCAGCGGCAGGTATCGCTGCGTTCTACTTCCTGAAAGGTATTCAGGACGACTGGGTACGCTGGTCGGTTTTCGCGGGCTCGATAGTTTTGGGTACTTTAATTTTTGCGATCTCGCAATACGGACGAGACTTTTGGAAATTCGTGCTCGATGCGCGCATCGAGTTGTACAAGGTCTTCTGGCCTACTCGTCAGGAGACCGGCACGATGACGATTGTTGTCTTCGTTTTCGTCATTATCATGGCATTGTTCTTTTGGGGCGTCGATTCGTTGCTTAGCTGGATAACTCAATCGATCCTCAGCGGTTCGGGCGCGGGGGTCTGATCCGATGGCCTTGCGGTGGTTCGTCGTTCACGCCTATTCCAACTTCGAGCACCGTGTGGCCGAAGGTTTAAAGGAGCGCATTAAGCGTGCGGGGCTCGAGTCGAAGTTCGGCGAGATCCTCGTTCCCACCGAAGAGGTGGTCGAGATGCGCGGCGGTCAAAAGCGCAAGAGCGAGCGCAAGTTCTATCCGGGCTACGTGCTTTTACAGATGGAAATGGATGAAACTACTTGGCATCTCGTTCAGGACGTACCGAAGGTGCTCGGATTCATCGGCGGTACCAAAGAAAAGCCAGCGCCGATCACGGATCGTGAAGCGAACCAGATCCTGCGTCGCGTTGAAGAGGGTGTCGAGAAGCCACGGCCGAAGGTGATCTTCGAATCGGGCGAAATGGTGAGAGTGACGGACGGACCGTTCAACGATTTCAACGGCGTCGTCGAGAACGTGAATTACGAGAAGAACCGCCTGCAGGTTGCGGTACAGATCCTCGGGCGCTCGACGCCAGTCGAACTCGACTTCTCGCAGGTTGAAAAAGTCTAAGCCTTAAAGGCTCAGGTTTTTTGAGGGAGCGGTACGCGAAGGGACGCGCGCCGTAAGGATAATTTGAGCGCATGGGGAGCTCGAAATATCGGGCGTTAGAACCCAGGAGAGAAGGCGATGGCTAAAAAAGTCCAAGGGTACGTCAAGCTGCAGGTTCCTGCCGGCTCGGCGAACCCATCTCCGCCCATCGGCCCGGCACTAGGTCAGCAGGGCGTTAACATCATGGAATTCTGTAAGCAGTTTAATGCTGCGACGCAGAAGGTGGAGAAGGATCTTCCGATTCCGGTGGTGATCACCGTATATACGGATCGCAGCTTCACCTTCATCATGAAAACTCCACCGGCATCCGTTCTGATCCGTAAGGCGATCGGCATCGAGAAGGGAAGCGGTGCGCCCAACACCAATAAGGTCGGTAAGATTTCGCGTAAGCAGCTCGAAGAAATTGCGAATACCAAGACGCCCGATCTCACCGCCGCCGATCTTGATGCGGCCGTGCGCACGATCGCTGGCAGTGCCCGTTCCATGGGCGTTGACGTGGAGGGAGTTTGATTATGCCTGCTGCAACGAAAAGATCGAAGTCGTGGAAGGACTCGCTCCTGCCGGGGAAGACCTATCCGGTCGATGACGCGCTGAAGCTCATCAAGCAGTTCGCGAAAGCGAAGTTCAACGAGTCGGTCGACGCCGCGATCAATCTCAGTATCGATGCCTCGAAATCCGACCAGCAGGTTCGTGGCTCGACGCTGATGCCGCATGGTCTCGGTAAAGTGATTCGCGTCGCCGTGTTTACCTCGGGTCGAAATCAGGAAGCTGCGAAGGCTGCCGGTGCCGACATCGTCGGCCTCGAAGACCTCGCCGAGAGAGTGAAGGCCGGTGAATTTGACTTTGACGTCGTGATCGCGAGCCCTGATGCGATGCGTGTCGTCGGTCAGCTTGGTCAGATCCTCGGTCCTCGTGGCCTCATGCCGAATCCCAAGGTTGGTACGGTGAGCCCTGATGTAGCCGGTGCCGTCAAGAATGCGAAGAGCGGTCAGGTCCGCTATCGTGTCGACAAAGCTGGCATCGTGCACTGCGCTATCGGCAAGGCCAGTTTCGAGCCGCAGCAGCTCAAGGAAAATCTCCTCGCGTTGCTTGCTGACTTACAGAAAGCCAAGCCGGCGACCTCGAAGGGAATTTTTTTGAAGCGCGTCACCCTGTCATCAACGATGGGTCCTGGCGTGCAGGTTGATCAGTCGTCGCTCGGCGGCTGATCGGTGTTTTGTATCGATGCGGGTCCGGCAACGCAAGGCGCCGGGTTCCATCTAAGACCGCAGGTGAGCAGGGGAATGGCTGATGCGTTCCCCCAGCTCTTAATGATTGCCTGCGCAGGTGGTGAGCCGCTCAGACGAGGATCGTCCTCGTGTGAAGGTCACCGTGGAAAGGTCCGGCGGGCGGCGCAAGTCGTCGGCCGGTGTGTGATCTTCAGGAGAGGAGTAATCAACCAGTGCCTCTGAACCTCGAAGACAAGAAAGCGTTGGTGAAGGAAGTGGCGGAGATCGCGTCATCGGCGCAATCGGTGGTCGCTGCCCAATACCGTGGAATCACGGTTTCGCAGATGACCGAGCTACGTGCCAAAGCCCGTGCGCAAGGCGTTTACATGCGTGTCGTTAAAAATACGCTGGCTCGCAAGGCCATGGCTGGCACTTCGTTCGAGGCCGTCGGTGCCCAACTCAGGGGGCCGCTCGTCCTCGCCTTCTCGAAGGATGACCCGGGCGCTGCGGCACGGGTGGTTACGGACTTCGCAAAGTCGAACGAAAAGCTCGTCGCGACTCTCATATCCCTAGGTGGCGATGTGCTGCCGGGCAAGGATCTCGAGAAGGTCGCGTCCCTACCGACTAGCGAACAGGCTTTGTCGATGCTCTTGGGAACTCTCAAGGCACCGATCGAGAAGTTCGTGCGGACGGTGGCTGCGCCGCATACCAAGCTGGTCCGCACCGTCGCAGCTGTCCGCGACGCCAAGCAGGCCGCCGGCGCTTGATCTTGTTTAGCCTTTGAAACAACTTGGAGTAACTGTAATGGCTGTTAGTAAAGACGAAATCCTCGAAGCAATTTCTCAGATGAGCATCATTCAGGTCGTCGAGCTTATCTCTGACATGGAGAAGAAGTTTGGCGTGACTGCTGCCGCGCCGGTAGCTGTTGCTGCCGTGGCCGGTGGCGCTGCCGCCGCCGCCGCTCCGGCTGAGGAGAAGACGGAATTCACCGTTATCCTCAAGGAATATCCGGCAGACAAGAAGGTCGGCGTTATCAAGGTTGTTCGTGAATTGACGGGTCTCGGCCTCAAGGAAGCGAAGGATCTTGTCGAAGCCGTGCCGGGCACGCTGAAGGAAGGCGTAAATAAGGCTGACTCCGACAATATGAAAAAGAAGTTGGAAGACGCCGGCGCGAAGGTGGAAGTCAAGTAATTTTCGCACATCGGCTGGTGGATATTACGTTCGACCCGCGAGAGGCGACTCTGCCGAGGGCGTGCTTGCCTTGGTTGTGTCGCCGCCTCAGTACAATTTTGACGAGAGAAGAGAGGTAATTGATGGCTTACTCCTTCACCGAGAAGAAGCGCATTCGCAAAAATTTTGGCAGTCAGGGCAGCGTCCTCGAGACGCCGTATTTGCTCGCCATTCAAATCGACTCCTATCGCCAGTTCGTGCAGGCCGATAAGGGTGAAGATGGTCGAGAGGATGTCGGCCTCCATGCGGCCTTCAAGACCGTCTTCCCGATCTCGAGCTATTCCGGTAACGCCGTTCTCGAGTACGTGAGCTATCGGCTCGGTGAGCCGGTATTCGACGTAAAGGAGTGCCAACTCCGTGGCCTCACTTATGCTGCGCCGCTGCGCGCCAAAGTGCGCCTCGTCGTATACGACAAGGAAGCTGCGGGCCCAAAGAAGCCTGTGAAAGACGTACGCGAGCAGGAGGTTTACCTCGGCGAGCTGCCACTCATGACTAACAACGGCACGTTTGTTGTCAACGGCACCGAACGCGTCATCGTTTCTCAATTGCATCGCAGCCCGGGCGTTTTCTTTGATCATGACCGCGGTAAGTCGCATTCATCGGGTAAGCTGCTGTTTAGCGCCCGCATCATTCCCTATCGTGGTTCATGGCTCGATTTCGAGTTCGATGCCAAGGACTGCGTGTTCGCGCGTATTGACCGTCGCCGGAAACTCCCGGTGTCGATCATCTTGCGTGCCCTCGGTATGAGCGAGGACGAGATCCTAGACACGTTCTTTGATAAGAACCGTTTCTTCCTCTCTAAGGAAGAAATATCTCTCGAACTTGTGCCGGCTCGTCTGCGGGGCGAGACTGCAGCGTTTGAAATTCGTATCGGCGAAAAGGTTATGGTGGAGGAGGGGCGTCGTATTACGGCGCGTCACGTCCGTCAGCTTGAAGAAGCTGGTGTCAGCCGCCTGGCTGTGCCGCGTGACTACATCTATGGCAAGATCCTTGCGCACGACGTGGTGAACACTGAGACTGGCGAAATCGTCGCTAAGGCTAACGAGGTGATCACCGCAGCCTCCGCAGAAAAGTTCATCGAAACGAGCATCACCGAAGTTCGCACCCTGTATGTGAACGATCTCGATCGTGGCCCGTACGTCTCGGACACCCTGCGTATCGATCCGACCAAGAACCGCCTCGAAGCGCTGGTCGAAATCTACCGCATGATGCGCCCGGGTGAGCCGCCGACTCGCGATGCCGCCGAGAATCTGTTCTCAAACCTTTTCTTCAAAACCGAGCGCTACGATCTGTCGGGCGTCGGTCGCATGAAGTTCAACCGCCGCGTGGGTCGCAAAGAAACCACCGGTACAAGCGTTCTCTCTAAGGACGACATCCTCGATGTCCTCAAGGTGCTGATTGCCATCCGAAATGGTGACGGCACGGTCGACGACATCGATCACCTCGGTAACCGTCGCGTACGTTCGGTTGGCGAAATGGCGGAGAATGCCTTCCGTGTCGGTCTTGTTCGCGTGGAGCGCGCTGTAAGGGAGCGCCTCAACATCGCGGAGACCGAGCCGCTGATGCCGCAGGAGATGATAAATGCGAAGCCGGTTGCCGCTGCCGTCAAGGAATTCTTCGGCTCTTCGCAGCTCAGCCAATTTATGGATCAGAACAATCCGCTCTCCGAGGTGACGCACAAGCGTCGCGTTTCGGCACTCGGCCCAGGTGGTCTCACCCGCGAGCGTGCCGGCTTCGAAGTTCGGGACGTGCATCCGACGCACTACGGTCGTGTGTGCCCGATTGAAACACCGGAGGGGCCGAACATCGGTCTCATTAACTCGTTGTCGGTTTACGCGCGTACGAACGAGCACGGTTTCCTCGAAACCCCTTACCGTCGCGTCGAGAGCGGTCGCGTGACCGATAAGATCGATTTCCTCTCGGCCATCGAAGAGGGCGGGTTTGCGATCGCGCAGGCGAACGCCAACACAACTCGGAAGGGTGCACTGACGGACGATCTTGTCTCGTGTCGATTCCAGAGTGAATTCACGCTCATGCCGCGTGATCGCATCAACTACATGGATGTTTCGCCAAAGCAGATTGTCTCGGTGGCGGCCTCCTTGATTCCGTTTCTCGAGCACGACGACGCCAACCGCGCGCTCATGGGCGCGAACATGCAGCGTCAGGCTGTTCCGACTCTTCGAACTGAGTCGCCGCTCGTCGGTACCGGCATGGAGCGTCCGGTCGCTGTCGACTCTGGGGTCGCCGTCATCGCTACTCGTGGTGGTGCCGTCGACTCGGTAGACGCGTCGCGCATCGTTGTACGCGTTAATGACTCAGAGACGACGTCAACACAGCCCGGTGTCGACATCTACAATCTGACGAAGTACACACGCTCCAACCAGAACACTTGCATCAACCAGCGCCCGCTGGTGTCGGCGGGTGACGTGATCGCACGCGGCGACGTGTTAGCAGATGGCCCGGCGACGGATCTCGGGGAGCTCGCGCTCGGTCAGAACATGCTGGTCGCATTCATGCCTTGGAACGGCTATAACTTCGAAGATTCGATCCTCATCTCGGAGCGCGTCGTTCAGGAAGAGCGCTTCACCACTATCCACATCGAAGAGCTGACGTGCGTCGCTCGCGATACCAAACTAGGGTCGGAGGAAATTACCGCCGACATACCGAACGTGGGTGATCAGGCACTAAATAAGCTTGATGAATCTGGCATTGCCTTCATCGGCGCAGAGGTTCTGGCAGGCGATATCCTGGTGGGTAAAGTTACGCCGAAGGGTGAGACGCAGCTCACACCAGAGGAGAAGCTGCTTCGCGCCATCTTCGGTGAGAAAGCGAGCGACGTCAAAGATACGTCGCTGCGCGTGCCCCCAGGTATGGACGGTACGGTCATCGACGTCCGCGTATTTACTCGTGACGGCGTCGAGAAAGACTCACGTGCGCTTTCCATCGAGAAGGCGGAGGTCGAACGCGTTCGTAAAGACTTCGGCGATCAGCAGCGCATTCTTGAAGAGGATATGTTGCAGCGTGTGCGCGGCATGCTGCTCGGCAAGGTTGCGGCAGGTGGCCCGTCGAAGCTCAAGTCGGGCGTCAAGATTACTGCCGACTATCTCGATGGACTGAAGCGTGACGATTGGTTTGAGATTCGTCTTGAGGACGAAGACGCCAACTCGCAGCTTGAAGCAACGGCTGATCGTGTGCGCGAGCAGCGTAGGATGTTCGAGGCGCGTTTTGAGAGTAAGTGCTCCAAGATCACGCAGGGTGACGATCTGTCGCCGGGCGTGCTTAAGATGGTAAAGGTGTATCTCGCAGTGAAGCGCCGGGTACAGCCGGGGGACAAGATGGCCGGCCGCCATGGAAACAAGGGCGTCATCTCGACGATCGTTCCGGTCGAGGATATGCCATACCTCGAAGATGGCACGCCAGTCGACGTCGTGCTTAATCCGCTCGGTGTACCCTCGCGCATGAACGTCGGTCAGGTACTCGAGACTCACTTGGGTTGGGCCGCTAAGGGCCTCGGCCTCAAGATTGGTCGGATGCTCGAGCAGCAGCAGACCGTCGCCGAGATCCGGAAATTCGTAACTCGTATCTACAACGAGTCGGGTGGTCAGAGAGAAAAGATTGACAGCCTAAACGATCAGGAAGTGGTCATCCTCGCGAGGAATCTCTCTCGCGGCGTACCTATCGCGACTCCGGTGTTCGACGGTGCAGCCGAGACCCAGATTAAGCGTTTACTCGAAATGGCCGATCTGCCTTTGTCGGGCCAGACCATGCTGGTGGACGGTCGCTCCGGCGAGCGCTTCGATCGTCCGGTGACTGTGGGCTATATGTACATGCTTAAGCTTAACCACCTAGTAGACGATAAAATGCACGCGCGTTCGACTGGCCCTTACTCGCTCGTTACGCAGCAGCCGCTCGGCGGCAAGGCGCAGTTTGGTGGTCAGCGCTTTGGTGAGATGGAGGTGTGGGCACTCGAGGCCTATGGCGCAGCTTATACGCTGCAAGAAATGCTCACCGTAAAGTCCGACGACGTAAATGGCCGTACAAAAATGTACAAGAATATCGTTGACGGCAATCATCAGATGGATGCCGGCATGCCCGAATCGTTCAACGTACTCGTGAAGGAAATTCGTTCGCTCGCGATCAACGTTGAGCTGGAACAGGATTAAGGTGGAAGTCATGAAAGACCTTCTTCAAATTTTCAAGCAGAATGCAGCGGTTGAGCACTTCGACTCGATCAAAATCGGGCTGACCTCGCCTGAGATGATCAAGTCGTGGTCTTACGGCGAAGTCAAAAAGCCGGAGACCATCAACTACCGTACCTTCAAGCCGGAGCGCGATGGCCTTTTCTGTGCCAGGATCTTCGGTCCCATTAAGGACTACGAGTGTCTTTGCGGTAAGTACAAGCGCCTTAAGCATCGTGGTGTGGTGTGCGAGAAGTGCGGCGTTGAGGTGACTCAGTCAAAGGTTCGCCGCGATCGCATGGGTCACATCGACCTAGCATCACCGGTTGCGCACATTTGGTTCCTAAAGTCGCTACCTTCGCGTATCGGTCTTATGCTCGACATGACGCTGCGCGAAATTGAGCGGGTGCTCTACTTTGAAGCCTTTGTGGTCATTGAGCCGGGCATGACGCCGATGCAGCGTGGCCAGTTGCTCACCGACGAGATGTATCTCGAGGCGATTGAGCAGCACGGTGACGAATTCGACGCCCGTATGGGTGCCGAGGCGATGTTCGAGCTGCTGCGCTCACTGGACCTGCAGACGGAGGTCGGTAAGGCTCGTGAGGCTATGGGTAATACCAACTCCGAGACGAAGCTCAAGCGCCTTTCAAAGCGCCTTAAGCTTATAGAGTCGTTTATCGAGTCGGGTAATAAGCCCGAGTGGATGGTGATGACGGTCCTGCCGGTATTGCCGCCCGAGTTGCGTCCGCTGGTGCCGCTCGATGGCGGCCGTTTTGCGACCTCCGACCTTAACGATCTCTACCGTCGCGTCATCAACCGTAACAACCGTTTACGACGACTGCTCGAACTTAGTGCGCCGGACATCATCCTCCGTAACGAAAAGCGTATGCTGCAAGAAGCGGCCGATGCGTTGCTCGACAACGGTCGCCGCGGTCGTGCAATCACGGGTACGAACAAGCGTCCGCTCAAGTCGCTCGCCGACATGATCAAGGGCAAGCAGGGCCGATTCCGTCAGAACCTGCTGGGTAAACGCGTCGACTATTCGGGTCGTTCGGTCATCGTGGTCGGTCCGACGTTACGTCTGCACCAGTGCGGCCTGCCAAAAAAAATGGCGCTGGAGCTCTTTAAACCGTTCATTTTCCATAAGCTTCAATTGCGTGGCGATGCCTCGACGATCAAAGCCGCCAAGCGGCTCGTCGAGCGTGAGGGCCCGGAGATTTGGGACATCCTCTCCGAGGTGATCCGCGAGCACCCAGTGCTCCTTAACCGCGCCCCGACGCTGCACCGTCTCGGCATCCAGGCTTTTGAGCCGGTGCTGATCGAGGGTAAGGCGATCCAGCTGCACCCGCTCGTCTGTACGGCGTTCAATGCCGACTTCGACGGTGATCAGATGGCCGTCCACGTTCCGCTGTCGCTCGAGGCTCAGCTCGAAGCGCGTGCGCTGATGATGTCGTCGAACAATATTCTCTCGCCCGCGAACGGCGATCCGATCATCGTGCCGTCGCAAGATGTGGTGCTCGGTCTCTATTACATGACCCGCGAGTGCGTGGGCGCGAAGGGTGAGGGCATGATGTTCGCCGACGTGGGTGAGGCGCACCGCGCCTATGAAACCCGCGAGGTCGATCTGCAGGCCCGTATCTCCGTCCGAATCAGCGAGATGGTTACAGAGAATGGCGAGAAGAGGTCGCGTCGTCGGTTGGTGAAGACTACCGTCGGTCGAGCGCTGCTGTCGGAAGTGATTCCTGAGGGCCTCTCGTTTGACATTATTAACCAGGATATGACCAAGAAGGCGATCTCAGCGACGATTAACGCCTGCTATCGCCAGCTTGGTCTTAAAGATACGGTCATCTTCGCCGATCGATTGATGTACACGGGTTTCCATTACTCAACGCGCTCCTCGGTCTCGTTCGGTATCGACGATATTGTCATTCCTGAGCAGAAGGCGAATATCGTCGTGTCCGCTGATCGCGAAGTGAAGGAGATCCAGGATCAGTACGCCTCAGGTCTCGTCACGAATGGCGAGCGGTACAACAAGGTCGTCGACATTTGGTCGCGCGCCAATGATCAGGTTGCCAAGGCGATGATGGAAAAGCTCGGCTCCGAGGAAGCGACGGACTCTAAGGGCAAGGTGGAGCGCCAGAAGTCGTTTAACTCGATATTCATGATGGCTGACTCGGGTGCCCGTGGTAGCGCCGCCCAGATCCGACAGCTCGCTGGCATGCGTGGTCTGATGGCTAAGCCCGACGGCTCGATCATCGAGACGCCGATCACGGCAAACTTCCGTGAAGGCCTGAACGTCCTGCAGTACTTCATCTCGACCCACGGTGCTCGTAAGGGGCTCGCAGATACCGCGTTGAAGACCGCGAACTCGGGTTACCTTACGCGTCGCCTAGTTGACGTTGCGCAGGATCTCGTTGTCACCGAATTTGACTGCGGCACGACCGAGGGTCTTCCGGTCACGCCGATCGTCGAAGGGGGTGACGTTGTCGAGGCCCTCGGCGAGCGCGTGCTCGGTCGCGTGATCGTCGAAGACGTGCTGCGTCCGGGCGGCGGCAAAGGCGCGGTGCTCATCGAGGTGGGGACGCTGATCGACGAGCAACTCGTGCGTACGCTCGAACAGTACGGCGTTGATCAGGTTAAAGTTCGCTCGCCCATCACCTGCGCCACGCGCCACGGTGTTTGTGCGATGTGTTACGGGCGCGACCTCGCGCGCGGTCGTATCATCAATATCGGTGAGGCAGTCGGCGTCATGGCTGCGCAGTCAATCGGTGAACCAGGTACCCAGCTCACGATGCGCACCTTCCACATCGGTGGTGCGGCGTCGCGTGCGGCGGCGGCCTCGAGCGTCGAGGTTCGTAACAAGGGCACGCTGCGCTTCCATAATGTAAAGACCGTCTCTCACGAAAAGGGTTATGTCGTTGCGGTATCGCGTTTGGGCGAAATCGGTGTTGTCGATGAGTTCGGTCGCGAGCGGGAGCGCTACAAGATCCCTTACGGCGCGCAGATCGGCTTGATCGAGGGCATGCAAGTGACGGCAGGGCAGACAGTTGCCACGTGGGATCCGCACACCCACCCGGTTGTGACCGAGGTGGCCGGTTTCCTGCGCTTCCAAGATTTCGTCGACGGTCTGACGGTGACGCGTCAGATCGATGACGTCACGGGACTCTCGTCCGTCGTCGTAATGGACGTCAGTAAGCAGCGTGGCGGTAAAGAATTGCGTCCGACGATCAAGCTCGTTAACGGAAAGGACAAGGAAGTCCCGTTTGCGAATACAACGATCCCGGCCGTGTATACGCTGCCTGCCGGTGCTCTCATAAGCCTCGAGGATGGCGCGAAAGTATCTGTCGGCGACGTCATCGCCCGCATCCCGCAGGAATCGTCGAAGACCCGCGACATCACGGGTGGTCTGCCGCGCGTGGCGGATCTCTTCGAGGCTCGGAAGCCGAAGGACCAGGCGATCCTCGCTGAGAAGAGCGGCACCACGAGTTTCGGCAAAGGGACTAAGGGTAAGCGTCGGCTCATCATCACTGACGAGAAAGGTGAGAAGTACGAGGAGCTTATTCCGAAATGGCGCCAGCTCAACGTGTTCGAGGGGGAGCAAGTCACCCGCGGCGAAGTCATAGCCGACGGCGAACCGAATCCGCATGATGTCTTGCGTCTACAGAGCGTCGAAGCCCTCGCCAACTATCTCGTTCGCGAGATTCAGGACGTCTACCGTCTGCAGGGCGTGAAAATCAACGACAAACACATCGAGGTGATCATCCGGCAGATGCTGCGTAAGGCTGAGGTCACGAGCATCGGCGATACGTCGCTGCTCAAGGGCGAACAGCTCGACCGTTCCCGCGCGCTTGACATCAACGATCGTATGGTCAGGGAGGGTAAGCAGGCAGCATCGCTCGCGCCGGTTCTGCTTGGCATCACCAAGGCATCGCTGGCGACAGAGTCGTTCATCTCGGCGGCGTCGTTCCAGGAAACCACGCGCGTTCTTACCGAAGCTGCGGTTCGTGGCCTAAAGGACGATCTGCGTGGTCTAAAGGAAAACGTTATCGTCGGTCGCCTCATCCCTGCGGGCACGGGCTTCCCCGCCCACGCTCATCGTCGGCACAAACTCGACGAAACGTCGGCGCCCAGTTTCATGGACGTTGGTGCTGCCTCGGGCGGTGAGTCCGACGAGCCCACGGTAGGAGAGGAACAGGGCGCTGCTGGTTGATGGACGAGCCTATCGTAAGGGATCGGGTGGACGAAGCTGAACTCGGCACTGGTCTTGGTAACCCACCGACTGCGCAACCGGGGCATCCGACCCCGGTGCGCGTTCTGATTCGCGGCCTCGAATTGATGCAGGCTCTGAGTCGGCACGGGCCACTTACGACCGCCTCTCTCAGCCATAAACTGCGACTTGCGCGCACGACGGTTAATCGTTGCCTCTCGACGCTCGAGTGCGGCGGATTCGTCGAGCGCTTACAGAATCGACGTTATGCGCTCACCGCGAAATCTTTGACCATGAGTCATGGATTCGATGCAGTGACCGAACGTCTTGAGCCGGTGCGTCGTGCGATGCATGCCCACTCTTCGCGGGTGCAGTGGCCCATGAGTCTTATGCGACTGCAGTTCCCGGAAATGTACATCGAAGACTCTACTGATCGCGAAAGCGGTTTCGCTGTCGAGTACTTCGAGCGTGGAATGTTAGTTCCGGTACTCACCACGGCTTCAGGTCGAGCCTTGATCGCATTTTCGAGTTCGTGCGTCCGCGAGATCTTGCTCGAATATCTTTGGCCGAATCGTTCTCCGGAAACCGCCTTCACATGGGCAGATCGTGTTGCCTTTGATCGTGACATGGCACAAATACGTGAACGTGGCTATGCCCGATGCGTTCGTCCGCTGCGCCTAACTGAGCAGGGTAGCCTTGCTGTGCCCGTGATGATCGACGGTGAGCCCGTCGCAACACTAGCCGTCCGGTTTGCGCTTTCGGCAGTATCGTTCGAGGAGGCGCGTAAGCGTCTGCTGCCGGCACTGCTCGAAATCTCACTCGGCAAAGCGGGCTGACCGGTCTTAGGGCGGTAGGCCGCACCACTTTTTGATCCACTTCGGCTTTATAGTGGATGTCTTGTGACCGCGTCCTTCATTCATCTGTTGCTGTTCGTCACAGGTGCCGTCGTCGGTGCCGGGGTGGGCGTTTTATTTACTCGGTACCGATCATCATCGCAACCACAGTCGCGTATCCTTGAGCTAACCGTAAAAAACGCAGCTCTAACGGCCACACTTGAGCGTGATCGGGCGGCTGCCACCGAAAAGCTGGCGGTGCTCGCTACAGCGAGTGAACAGCTCGCCAATGCCTTCAAGGCGCTCTCGGCCGAGGCACTACGTGCCAACAATCAGCAATTTCTCGAGCTCGCCCAGACGCAACTCGCAAGTTTTCAGATTCAGGCGCATTTCGACCTCGAAGCACGACAGAAAAAAATAGACGAAACCCTGAAGCCGATTCGTGAATCGATCGACAAGTTCGATCTGCAGGTCAAAGATCTTGAAAAAAATCGTGCGGTGGCCTATCACTCGCTTACCGAGCAAGTGCAGCTCCTTATGCGCGAGCAAGTAGCGCTGCGCGGCGAAACCAGTAATCTCGTCAGTGCGCTGCGTCAGCCTACGGTGCGTGGTCGTTGGGGTGAAATCCAATTACGCCGTGTCGTTGAACTCGCGGGTATGCTTTCGCATTGCGATTTCTACGAACAACAGTCGATCGATACTGAAGAGGGCCGCCTACGTCCTGACGTCATTATCCATCTGCCGCGCAGTCGAACGGTGATCGTCGATTCAAAAGTTCCGCTTGCGGGTTATCTCTCTGCACTCGAGGCGCGCGACGACGCCACGCGTGTCCTGCATCTTCAGGAGCATGCCCGCGCCGTCAAAAGTCACATCACGGCGTTGTCGCGTAAAGGCTATGCCGCAGAGGTAAGAGGCAGCGCGGAGTTTGTGGTTATGTTCTTACCGGGCGAGGTATTCTTCAGCGCGGCACTCGAGCATGATCCATCACTTATCGAGTCGGGTGTGATGCAGGGTGTGATGATCGCGACACCTACGTCACTGATCGCCCTGCTGCGTGCTGTCGCCTATGGGTGGCGCCAGGAAGAAATCGCGCATAACGCCGAAAAGATCAGTGCGCTCGGCAAGGAAGTGTATGAGCGCCTCGCTGTGATGGGCGAGCACTGGGCGCGAGTTGGCAAGAATCTTAAGCAAGCTGTGGACGGCTATAATTCCGCGATTAGTTCCTTCGAAAGCCGAGTTATGGTATCAGCGAGACGTTTACGTGAGCTTGATCCCGCACTCGATGCCGCAAAACTCGAACCCATCGAGCCGGTGGATGTCACGCCCCGCCCATTGCGGGACGAATCCGCGAAACTTCCGGGTCCAGCAGAGCCTTCAGCGTAATTGACGCGAGGCCTGCGAAGCGGACCTCACATCAAAAACCCGTGCGACACCGCGTCCGCGAGGATCGGCCGCTGCAGTCATTCGACCGCTCCATCGATATCGATGAGCTGCATATCACCAAACTCCCAACTGCTCTTCCGAACATTCCAACCAAGGGCTTTGAGACCCTCCAGCGTCGAGGCGTCGCCGAGCACGCAGCACGGGCTGTAGACGATGAGATTAGGCGGCAAGAGCTGATGATGAAATCGTGCCGCGGAGACGGCGTCGATTGCACTCATGTTGAAGTCGAGGCGATTGATCATCGTCTGGAACACGGACGTGAAGATAGTTGAACCGCCCGGCGTGCCGACGATCATTCGTACGGTGTCGCTCTCGAGCAATAGAGTTGGCGTCATCGAGGAGAGCATGCGCTTACCCGGCGCGATTTCGTTGGCGCGCCCGCCGACGACGCCATAGAGGTTGGGAACGCCCGGCTTGGTGCTGAAATCATCCATTTCATTGTTGAGCAGGAAGCCCGCGCCCTCGACGATGACTCCGTTCCCGAAACCGCCATTCAGCGTATAGGTGAGCGCGACCGCATTGCCCTCGCCATCGAGTATCGAGAAGTGCGTCGTTTGCAGGCTCTCGGCGAGTCCCGGCCGTAGGTCAGTTGGCTTGGAGATCGTATCGCGATCGACTTCCGCCGCGCGTCGCGTCGTGTAGCCCTCGTCGATCAGCTTCGCGACCGGTACGTTGATGAAATCCGGATCGCCGAGATACTCGGCGCGATCGGCAAACAACCGCTTCGAAATTTCCGCCACGAGATGGATGTAGCGCGCAGAATTATGCGGTACTCCTGCAAAAGCATTGGCGAGCGCGTCTTTCATGCGCAACAACTGAACGAGTGCGATGCCGCCTGAGCTCGGGGGCGGTGCGGTCACGAGGGTGTAATCACGCCAGCGAGTGATCAACGGTTCGCGCCAGAGTGGGCGATACGCAGCAAGATCGGCACTTGTGATGATGCCGCTCCCGCGCCCCATCTCGGCGACGATGAGATCAGCCGTGCGTCCGGCATAGAATCCAGACGGTCCATTCTTTGCGATGCGCTCAAGAGTTCGAGCGAGTTCCGGCTGCCTGAATTTTGATTTCGAGACGGAAGGCGACTGCGCGATCGCGCCGAAGTAGCGGTCAAAATTGGTCTTGCCGGCGTAGTCTGGTAGCGACTCTGCAACGCGCTCGACGAGCTGGGTTTCGGGGACGAAACCGTCACGTGCGAGGCGGATCGCCGGTTGCAGCACTTTGCCCCAAGTCAGTCGTCCATATTTATGATGCACTTCCCAGAGTCCGGCGACCGTGCCCGGAACTCCAGCCGCAAGATGCCCGACGAGAGACGCGCCAGCGACGGGCTTGCCGTCTGCGTCGAGGTACATATCGCGTTTGGCTGCCTGCGGTGCGGTTTCGCGAAAATCGAGAAACCGAAGATCGGGACCCATCTATCTTGAGAGTAATAAACCCGCCGCCGCCTAGATTGCCAGCCTCCGGGTAGGTGACGGCGAGCACGAATGCCGTTGCGACGGCAGCATCGACGGCATTGCCGCCGCGATGCATGACCGCCTCTGCAGTATCGGTACCGTATCGGTCTGGCGATGCCACGGCCGCTGCACCCGCGAGCGCCGCAGGCGACAGCGCCAGACACAGAACGACGAGGAACGTAGAGTGGATCGATCGGAGACTTGAGAGATTCATGGTCGTGGCTCGATCAGGTCGGTGTCCGCCGCAGGTCGGTAATTGAGGCGGCTCCCGAAGCTACATCGTGTTCGTGCGCCGCCTCGCGCCACGGTTCGATCAGCGCAGCCTCGTACCACTCTTGCATAGCAGGCAGGGCGCGGAGTCGCACGGCGTAATCGTCGCAGACGGTGCCGAGCTCGATTCCGTACGTTTGAGATCGATAGGCGACGGGGGCGAAAAACGCATCGACCGCCGTGAACCGTTGGCCGGCGAGGAACGGTCCGCCGAAACGCGAAAGTCCGTCCTGCCATAAAACACCGATGCGATGCAGATCGCTTTCGAGCGTCTTCGATCGCGTACGCAACACCACGCGTTGTCCGCAGCTCATGCTGCACTCGTTTCGCAAAGCTTGAAAACTTGAGTGCATTTCTGCGGCAGCCGAGCGAGCCCAGGCTCGAGCTCGAGTATCCGCCGGCCAGACCCCTACATGACGCTCGGCGAGATATTCGACGATCGAGAGCGAGTCCCACACGCGCCAGTCGCCATCATGCAAGCAGGGGACTCGCCCCGATGGCGAGAGCGACTTGAAGTGCTCTGCGCTACCCGGCTCGCCGAAGGGGATCAAACGCTCCTCGAAGTCGATGCCCAGCGTGCGCAATAGCACCCAAGGTCGCAGCGACCACGAGGAGTAGTTCTTGTTGCCGATGACGAGCGTGTACATAAGGCTCTGCGGCGGGGCTCAGCGCGCAGGTTTGCGGAACTTCAGCGTGAATCGATCGCTGTAGCCTGCGATCGCCGGACGTTGGCTGTCGTAGAGCAGCTGATCATCAGGGCGGTAGTGAAGATCGCTGAATGCGTCAAAGATGAATCCGGCGTCGAGTGCTTCTTTGATGATGATCACGGGGTCGACACGACGCCAGTTCTCCGGCGATGTCGGTTCGTTGTGACGACGCGTGTGATCGACGACGCCATATACACCGCCGGGCTTGAGCGCATCAAAGATGGCCTTGTTGAGAAGGTCGCGAGCGGCAGGCGTCATGTTGTGCACATTGCGGAACGTGAGCACCATGTCCGCATTCTTCACCGGAATTTCGACGGTCTCGATATCGAACACGCCGCGTTGACCCGAGGGGCGCGTGAAGAACTTGCCATCGACCACCTCGACCTTATCGAGACCCCATTCTTTGAGGTGCGGCGCAATGCGGGCCGCGCCCACCGCTAAATACAACTTGCCTTTGACGGCGAGGACCTGACCGAGGATCTTGGTGTACCAGCCGGCGCCGGGCATGAGCTCGATGACGGTCATATCCGGCTTCAGTCCAAAGAATTCTAGGGTCTGTACGGGCTTGCGCTCCAGCGTGTCGCGGGCGCGCTCTTCGAGTGTGCGGATAGGACTGGCCAGGGCTTTTTCGATGGCGATGGCGGTTTCGCTCTTCGGCTGCGCTTGTCCCATCTGGGCATGGGCGGGGACTGCGCAGAGCAGGGTCAAGGCCAGAATCGTCGAGAACCAGTTCTTCATGTCATCTCTCCGGGGGAGCACAGCGTGGATCGGGATAATTCTGGCATGCTTCGGGTCATTGAGGGGTGATGCATGGCTCTCGAACTCACACGACGACGAACGATGTTGGGGCTGCTTTCGGCGGCGCTTTGGTCTGCCACAGGCTCGGCTATCGCTTTCGCCCGAGACGCGGTCGCCTTGCTTCCCGGAAAGATGGCCCTACGCCGGTTGACCCATCGGCCGCCGAACTATGAAACACCCCTCGAATATTTCCGTAGCACTCTGACACCAAACGAGGCGTTCTTCGTTCGCTATCACCACGCCGTCATACCGTCGGGGAGTGCCGAGGATCACCGCCTCGAAATAGGTGGCTCTGCAGTCGAGCGTTCACTCAGTCTCTCGCTACCAGAGCTTCGTCGCGATTTCGCCGTGGCCGAAGTCGTCGCCGTATGCCAATGCTCCGGCAATCGCCGGGGTTTGTTCGAGCCCCCCGTTGCTGGGTTGCAGTGGGGTCATGGGGCAATGGGCAACGCGCGGTGGCGTGGCGTACGGCTCGCCGATGTCCTCGCTCGTGCAGGACTCAAGAATACGGCTCTCGAAATCGCCTTCGATGCGGCCGATGCGCCACCGCTCGATGCCACGCCCGATTTCATCAAGTCGCTGCCGATCGCCAAAGCCCTGCATCCCGACACGCTGATCGCCTTCGAAATGAATGGCGCGCCCTTGCCGGAGCCTAACGGTTTTCCGGTGAGGCTCGTGGTTCCGGGCTGGACGGCTACCTACTGGATCAAGCACCTCAACAAAATCACGGCACTCGAGTCCCCGGAGAAAAACTTCTGGATGTCGACGGCTTATCGAATGCCGCGCTCGATCTTTCCACTTGTATCTCGCTTTCCGTCGCAGGAGTCGGGCGAGCGTGCGCCCGTTACCGAAATCGCGGTTAATTCTTTGATTACCTCTATGGAGGCCGACGGCGCGCTCGTCGCCGGCCGATCCGAGTTGCGAGGTATTGCCTGGGATTCGGGGCTGGGGATCGATCGAGTGGAGGTGTCCTTCGATCAGGGACTAACGTGGCGTCGCTGCGAACTGGGCGAAAACCTCGGGCCGTATTCCTTCAGGCCGTGGCGAGCCGACTGGCCCGCGCTGCCGCCTGGCCAATATGAAGTCTGGGCGCGCGCAGCGAATCGAGCGGGACAGGTGCAGGTGGAAAAGCCCATCCCCAATCCTTCGGGCTATCAACACAACGCATTCCATCGTGTGCCGGTGAGGGTGAGCGCATGAACCGAACTCTTTGGACCGTAACGCTCATGCTGATGCCCTCGGGACTTGCGCTGGCCGAGCCTGAGGCGGCACCCGGAGAAGGCCGCGAGCTGTTTATTGCGCGCTGCAGCTCATGCCACAGCGTCGACTACGTCGAGATGCATGCGCGCTTCGGTACGCGAGCGTTGTGGGAGAGCCAAGTGACCAAGATGCGTAACGCCTACAAAGCGCCGATGTCTGACGAGGACGCGCAGATCATCCTGAATTATCTGGAGCGCCAGTACGGCCCCGGTCGGACCGATACGTCTCAGAGCACGACGCCGAGGAGCTCGATGTCGAAGACCAGTGTCGCGTCCGGTTTGATGGTGGGCGGCGCACCGCGCTCGCCGTAGGCGAGTTCGGAGGGACACACCTCGCGACTACGATCGCCGACGCGCATCGACTGAAGCGGCTCGCTCCAGCACGGAATGACGCCGCGCACGGGCAAGGTGGCAGGCGTTCCGCGGGCGCGCGAACTTTCGAAAACCGTGCCGTCGATGAGGCGACCCTCGTAATGCACGCGTACGTGATCGTTCGCTTCGGGCTGCTCGCCCGATCCGGCTAGCAAAGGCTGCAGCACAAGTCCGCTCGGATGGCGCTGCGATCCGGGCGCATTGGCCATCGCTGCAATGAACGCCATGCCGGTTTGCCGCTCACGCTCAACCGTGGCGAGGCGTCGCGCATCCTGCATCTTGTGGAGTCCGTCAGCTTCGGCGGCAAGATCGACTTTTGGATCACGCTTGAGCACGCTGTCTTCGAGACCGGACCTCACCCACTCGAGTTCTTCGGTCGACAGCGCAAACGTTTCGAGCGTGCGCGAGATGAGCTGACCGAGCGTGTAAAGAGTGCGTGCGTCAGCCGAAGGCAATTGCACGCCGGCGTTCGAAGGTGAGGGGGCAAGCGAGGCGGAGGTTTCGGGCGGCGAGGTTTTACGCTCGTTCGTCGCCGCTGTTCCAGCGGAAGCCGCTGCAACAGAAAGCGCAGCCCACAACATAGCAAGTGTCGCGAGCCCTCGCGACACGCCGCTCCGGCCCACTAAAGCCCGTCGGCTCTTCATTTTTTCGTACCCCCGTTGACCGGCGGTCCAAACTAACCGTCACAACGTGGAGCCGGTCGCGTCCTATCTTCCTCCTCAGGCGATGGCTGCCAACAGGGTCCCTGTTCCTGTCGGTTCGGTTATGGTTGCGCCCATGACTCAAACCATCCTCATTACCGGGGCGTCTTCCGGCATCGGCGCCGGGCTCGCCCGCGAATACGCGCGTCAAGGCGACCGCCTCGCCCTCATCGCTCGACGGCTGGACCTGCTCGAATCTCTGGCCACTGAATTGCGGGGGCTCGGAGCCGAAGTGTCGGTTCACCAAGGCGATGTCACCCGGGATGGCGATGTCTTGCGCGTGGTGGAGGATCTGGCCGCCCGCGGGATCGGCGTCGACATCGTGTACGCCAATGCGGGTTTCGGCGTAGCGGGCAATGTCCAAAAGTTATCCATAGCCGACTACCAGCGTCAATTCGACACCAATGTTTTCGGGGTTTTGCGCACAATCAAAGAAACCGCGCCGGCCCTGCGCACCAGCCGTGGCCGGCTCGTGCTCGTGGGCTCGGTTGCCGGGCACGCGGCCTCGGCCGGCATGTCGGCATATTCGATGAGCAAGTTCGCCGTGAGAGCCCTCGCCGAGACCCTGCACGGGGATCTCGCCCCAGAGGGGATTCGCGTCGTGCTGGTGTCCCCGGGATTCGTCGATTCGGACATCCGCCGGACAAACAACCAGGGTGTGGTTCAGGCGGGGGCCAAAGACCCGATCCCGGCTTGGCTACGGGTAAGTACCGAAAAAGCAGCCCGGGAGATCGTCCGAGGGGTCGATCGGGGCAAGGCAGAGATCGTGGTGACGGGGCACGGTAAGGTCATCGTGTTTATCGCTCGCCACTTCCCCGGGCTGCTGCGCTGGGCAGGATTGCGGGTCTACAAGGGGCGTCCTGAACCTTCGAAGGGGGCTGCCGCCCCGCGAGCGCGGGGTTGATCGAATGAGCCCGACCCGCCAGCTCTTCCCCACGCAGGTGTATGTGGCCCCTCTGTTGAAAAGTCGATCGGGGGCCTTAAATCGCTAAATTCTTAAGGAATCCAAGCAGTTACGCTAGGATGACCGGGCTGGTCGGCAGTGGTCCCGCACCCGTTACCCCTGGGGGGTATACCTCTTATGGTTCTCAGTGCCAACTTCAGCGCATTTCGCCGACGTTCGCGGCATTAGAGTATTATTTAGCGCCTCATTTGAAGAGATTTACGGCAGATCTGGCCCTCGATTTGAAGGATCGGACTCTGACGATGACCGATTGTTGGGTAAACATCATGCCGAAAGGGGTGGTTCATAGTCTGCATTTGCACCCGGTTTCCACCCTCGGCGGCACATATTACTTCCAGGTCCCAGCTGGATCTTCTGGGCTGAAATTTGAAGATCCCCGACTAGACCGGTTCATGGCCGCACCCGCGCGTAAATCGGGCGCGCCGGCGGCTTTGCGGCCGTGGCATACGGTCCCTGCGAAGGTGGGTCAGGTGGTGCTTTTCGAGAGCTGGCTTCGGCACGAGGTTCCCCCCAATCCGGCGAGTGGCGAACGAACGAGCGTTTCGTTCAACTTCAATAATTGGTTTTGATCGGATTTTTGGCCGCCCATCGCGCTCGGCGTCGTGTTGACAGGCCACAAGCCGCTCCCTAATATCCGCGGCCTTTCTCAGGTGTCCTTTAATCGGGGCCTGAAAAACAGCGACTTCTTAGATGCCGGTCTGCCCTAAAGAGGGCGTCGTCTGGCTCTTCTTTGTGAGTTGTCCGCCGCGCAGCCGGTCGTCGAGCTGTCGGTCGTAGGTCCGGGTTCTCTCGCGCTTGCGCGGGATGTTTTTGCGGGTCTCGCGAGCGATTTCTCCTGTCCGGTTGTTTTTTGTTCTCGAACGATCAAGATCTGGAGACTGCATGGCCACGACAGGTCAGCTGATTCGCGCCCCGCGCCGTACGCCGTCTGAAAAAACCAAAGTTCCGGCCCTTGGCGCTGCGCCGCAGAAGCGCGGAGTGTGTACTCGTGTGTATACGACTACCCCCAAGAAGCCTAACTCGGCCCTCCGCAAGGTCTGCCGTGTGCGCCTCGTAAACGGCTTCGAGGTTACCTCGTATATCGGTGGCGAAGGCCACAACCTGCAGGAGCATTCATTAGTACTCATCCGCGGTGGTCGAGTGAAGGACCTCCCGGGCGTCCGTTACCACACTGTTCGCGGCACCCTCGACTGCTCGGGCGTCAACGACCGCAAGCAGGGTCGTTCCAAGTACGGCGCTAAGCGCGCCAAAACGAAATAATAAGGAGAGCGAACGATGTCACGTCGCGCACAAGCTCCAGCCAGCCACATTTTGCCGGACCCGAAGTTTAATAACGACATGCTGGCCAAGTTCATGAACGTCGTCATGAAGAGCGGCAAGAAGTCGGCTGCGGAACGCATCATCTACGGTGCAATTGACCGCATTTCCGAGAGGACCGGTAAGCAGGGCATCGATGCCATGGATCTGCTCGCGCAGGCTCTCGACAACGTAAAGCCCGCCGTCGAGGTTAAGTCTCGCCGCGTTGGAGGTGCCACGTATCAGGTGCCCGTCGAAGTCCGTGCACCGCGTCGCCAGACCCTCGCCATGCGTTGGGTCATCGAAGCGGCCCGGGGTCGTAGCGAGAAGTCGATGGCATTCCGCCTCGCCCACGAGCTAATGGACGCTGCGGAGAACCGCGGCGCTGCCGTGCGCAAGCGCGAGGATACGCACCGCATGGCCGAGGCTAATAAAGCCTTCGCACACTACCGCTGGTAAAGGCACACGCGGCCATGACGCGCACCACTCCTATCGAGCGCTACCGAAACATCGGTATTTCCGCGCACATCGATGCGGGTAAGACCACCACGACCGAGCGCATCCTGTTCTTTACGGGTGTGTCACACAAAATTGGTGAGGTTCACGATGGTGCGGCCATCATGGACTACATGGAGCAGGAGCAGGAGCGTGGCATCACGATCACCTCTGCTGCGACCACCTGCTTTTGGAAGGGGATGAACAAAGAATTCCCTGAGCACCGCATCAACATCATCGATACTCCGGGGCATGTCGACTTCACCATCGAAGTTGAGCGTTCGTTGCGTGTTCTCGACTCTGCTGTCGCGCTCTTCTGCGCGGTCTCGGGCGTGCAGCCGCAGTCGGAAACGGTATGGCGGCAAATGAATCGCTACGGCGTACCACGTATCGCGTTTGTCAACAAAATGGATCGCTGCGGTGCCAACTTCAATCGTTGTGTCGAGCAGATTCGTGCTCGCCTGCGCGGCAATCCCGTACCCATCCAGGTACCTATTGGCGCCGAAGACAACTTCGAGGGTGTGATCGATCTCCTCAAGATGAAAGCAATCTACTGGGATGCCGATACGCAAGGTATGAACTTCGAGTACCGCGATATTCCTGCCGAGTTGCAGGACGAGGCGGAAGCGGCGCGTGCGCAAATGATCGAAGCGGCAGCCGAGGCGAACGAGTCGCTAATGAACAAATTTCTCGAGGGTGCCGAGCTCTCGCAGGATGAAATCAACGCTGGACTGCGTGAGCGCGCTTGGCGCAACGAGATCGTGCTCTGCATGTGCGGCACCGCATTTAAGAACAAAGGCGTACAGGCTCTGCTCGATGCCGTTGTCGAGTATATGCCTTCGCCCGTACACATGCCGGCGGTGAAGGGCCTAAACGAATCTGGCGAATCTGCCACGCGTCCCGCCGCAGATGAGGCACCGTTTGCGGCATTGGCGTTTAAAATTTTGAACGACCCCTTCGTTGGTAACCTCACTTTCTTCCGGGTCTATTCGGGTGTTTTGAGTTCTGGTGACTCGGTCTACGTGCCGACTAAGAGCAGAAACGAGCGCATCGGTCGTTTGCTGCAGATGCACGCTTCCGATCGCAGCGAAATCAAGGAAGTTCGCGCGGGCGACATCGCTGCGGCGGTGGGCCTCAAAGATGTCACAACCGGTGATACGCTCTGCGACGAAAAGAAAGTCATCACACTCGAGAAGATGGTGTTTCCGAACCCCGTCATCTCGGTTGCTGTCGAGCCGAAGACGAAGGCCGACCAGGAAAAAATGGGTCTTGCGCTGCAGCGCCTCGCAAAGGAGGACCCGTCGTTCCGCGTGCATACCGATCAAGAGTCCGGTCAGACCATCATCTCCGGCATGGGTGAACTGCACCTCGAAATCATCGTCGATCGTATGAAGCGTGAGTTCAAGGTCGAGGCGAATGTTGGTAAGCCGCAGGTAGCTTACCGCGAAACCATTCGTGGTAAGGTCGAGTCCGAAGGCAAGTTCGTTCGGCAGTCGGGCGGTCGCGGCCAGTACGGTCACGTGTGGCTCAAGCTAGAGCCTAACGAGCCCGGCAAGGGCTACGAATTCATCAACGGTATCATCGGTGGCGCGGTTCCGCGCGAGTTCATTCCGGCAATTGACAAGGGCGTCAAAGAAGCCGCCGATACAGGCGTGCTCGCGGGGTATCCCGTCGTCGATGTTAAGGTCACGGCTTTCGATGGCTCGTATCACGATGTCGACTCCAACGAGATGGCGTTCAAGATCGCCGGATCGCTCGGCTTCAAGGATGGCTTTCGTAATGCCAAGCCGGTCATCCTTGAGCCTGTCATGAAAGTAGAGGTCGAGACACCGGAAGATTATTCCGGCGACGTGATCGGCGATCTCAATCGTCGGCGCGGTCAAATTACCGGTATGAAAGACTCGCCCTCGGGCAAGTCGATTCTGGCTGAAGTTCCCCTCTCCGAGATGTTCGGTTACGCCACTTCGGTGCGTTCCATGAGTCAGGGTCGTGCGACCTTCACCATGGAATTCGAGAAGTATATGGAAGTACCGCCGAATATCGCCGAGTCCATCATCAAGCGTTAACGGTTTTTAGGAGATACAGACGTGTCCAAGGAAAAATTCGAACGCAGCAAGCCGCACGTAAACGTTGGGACGATTGGTCACGTTGACCACGGTAAGACGACGCTGACTGCGGCGCTGACGAAGGTGATGGCCGAGACGTTCGGCGGTGAGTTTACGGCGTACGACCAGATCGATAAGGCGCCTGAAGAAAAAGCGCGTGGCATCACGATTTCGACGGCGCACGTGGAGTATCAGTCGAAGGAGCGTCACTACGCACACGTTGATTGCCCGGGGCACGCGGACTATGTGAAGAACATGATCACGGGCGCGGCACAGATGGACGGCGCGATTCTCGTGGTGTCGGCTGCTGACGGCCCGATGCCGCAGACGCGCGAGCACATTCTGCTCGCCCGTCAGGTCGGTGTGCCGTACATCGTCGTGTTCATGAATAAGGCAGACATGATCGATGACAAAGAGCTGCTTGAGCTCGTTGAGATGGAAGTGCGGGAGCTTCTGAGCACGTACAAGTTCCCTGGCGACGCGACGCCGATCGTGGTCGGCTCTGCGCTAAAGGCACTCGAGGGCGACACGAGCCCGATCGGGGTGCCTGCGGTGGTTAAGCTCGTTGAAGAGATGGACAAGTACATCCCGGTTCCGAAGCGCGACGTGGACAAGCCGTTCCTGATGCCGGTTGAGGACGTGTTCTCGATCTCTGGCCGTGGCACGGTGGTGACGGGTCGTATTGAGCGCGGCATCGTGAAAGTGAACGAAGAAGTTGAGATCATCGGTTTGAAGGATACGGTGAAGACGACGTGCACGGGCGTTGAGATGTTCCGCAAGCTGCTCGATGAGGGTCAGGCGGGCGACAACGTAGGTGTGCTGCTGCGCGGTACGAAGCGCGAGGACGTTGAGCGTGGTCAGGTTCTGGCAAAGCCGGGCAGCATCACGCCGCACACGAAGTTCGAGTGCGAAGTGTACGTTCTGACGAAGGAAGAGGGCGGACGTCACACACCGTTCTTCAAGGGTTATCGCCCACAGTTTTACTTCCGTACGACGGACGTGACCGGCACGATCGAGTTGCCGAGCAACACCGAGATGGTGATGCCTGGGGACAACATCAAGATGACGGTCGAGTTGATCGCGCCGATCGCGATGGAAGACGGACTGCGCTTTGCGATCCGCGAGGGCGGCCGCACCGTCGGTGCAGGCGTCGTCGCTAAGATCCTGAA
>VGVG01000012.1 GCA_016874055.1 Gammaproteobacteria bacterium
TGGACGAACATTAAACATGGACCACAAATACCGGGTCAGGTCACGCCGGCGTTGCGAGCTAGGTCAGCGTCGCAGGCCAAATTCGACGAGATCGGCGGCCGACTTGGCGATGTGCTGAAGACGTGAGTGACGGCTCCAGATGCAATAGCGTTTGCCTAACATAGTGGCCATGCCCATGAGCGCCCAGGCACGAACCTGCGCGTCTCCGCGGCGAATCTGGCGACTATCTTCGGCAGCTCTCAGGCCCGCAGAATAGGCGCGCGCGAACTCTAAGTAATACTGTCGATGGGCCGCGGGCACCGCGAATTGCGCCTCTTCGACAATCC
This sequence comes from Gammaproteobacteria bacterium, assembly GCA_016874055.1. Classification (GTDB taxonomy): domain Bacteria; phylum Pseudomonadota; class Gammaproteobacteria; order Steroidobacterales; family Steroidobacteraceae; genus UBA964. Next base: position 327 of record VGVG01000012.1, read on the forward strand.
GATACAAATTCGGGTGATCTTGCACGAACTCAAGATAGGCACGAAGCCCGATACGCTCGGCGTCGAGTCGGCGGCGCGCGCCGCGTGTGGCTGCGTTTAGGTGGCGTCGCACGCGCTGGCCCATGCGCAGCACCAGCTCGTGCATGACTTCTTCTTTGCTGCGAAAGTAGATGTAGAAAGTACCCTGTGCGACGCGCGCGGATCGTGTCATCGACGCCACGGAGGCTACGGCGAAACCCTTGGCGCCGATTTCTCGTTCGGCCGCCGCTAGTATGCGTTCACGGGTCTCGGCACCCCGTTGGGTGCGCGGAGGCCGCGGCGTCGTCGATTGGCGTGCCAGAGGTTTCATGGCCAAGATGGTTGCAGGATGGCGCGACGCTGTCAAAAGCGTGAGGGCGCGGCGGGTGATGCGGTAGCGGACGGCGTCACTTGGCGGTGGCATCGAGTCGACTCGAACGGCGCAAAATCCATACATGACACATGAGTCATATCTCATGCAAAATAGTGCTCTTCGCCGTGTCGTCGCAACGGCGGCATTCAGGATTGGGAGCAGTCGTGAGCGATTCGGACAAGACACACGCCGCCGTCAAGAGTAACGGAAGTATCGCTGAGGGGCCGCACACGCGCGGAAAATCCGTGGTCGTTACCGGCGCCGGCCGAGGGATTGGGCGCGCCATCGCACTTCATTTTGCTCGCCGTGGGGCACGCTTGGCATTGCTCGATCGCGACGAGCGAGGTCTGCGGGAAACCCACAAATTGTGCGCGCCGCAGGCCGATCAGGCGCGCTGCTTCCCGGTCGACGTGACCGACGAATCCGCCGTTCAAGACGTTTTTTCCGTCGTTGTGAGTACGTGGGGATTGCTCGACGTACTCGTGAACAATGCAGGGATCGTACGCGACAAGCTGCTGTTGAAGGTTGATTCGGGTCAGATCGTCAACCGTATGTCGCTTGCCGATTGGCAGTCGGTTTTGTCGGTCAACCTTACCGGGGTCTTTCTTTGCGGCCGCGAGGCCGCAACAGTGATGGTGGAGACAAAATCGCGGGGCGTCATCATCAACCTGTCGAGCATCAGCCGTGCCGGCAATGTCGGTCAGAGCAACTATGGTGCCGCGAAAGCCGGGGTTGCCGCACTAACAGTGGTCTGGACCAAGGAACTCGCACGATTCGGAATTCGGGTGGGCGCCATCGCTCCAGGCTTTGTCCGCACGGACATGACTGCGTACATGAAACCCGAAGCGTTGCAACGGGCGCTCGCGCCCGTCCCCATCGGACGTTTGGGTGAGCCGGCCGAGATTTCCGCCGCCGTGCAATTTATCGTCGAAAACGAATTCTTTACCGGCCGCTGCTTGGAGGTGGATGGCGGCCTGCGCATGTGATCGCTTGAGGGCTACCCACCGGGCCGCCGCGGCGTGCGTCTGTCCCGTTCGGCCGTCGCTGCCAGGGTTGCTAGCGATGTACCGATGAGTTCGCGGGCGGGTATTGGATTCTGGCAATTGATCAGTTGATTATGCCGAGCCGCACATGCCTACAGTCCTAACACAGCCCACTTACCCAACGCCTCGAGAGTGGCACGATCGACTTCTATTCTCGCTGCCATTTTTCGCACGGCGAACGCAAACGTCCGAAGCGCGAATCTCGACTGGCACTCGAGGATTCATTGGAGCCCTATGTGGCGAGTCGGCGCGCGAGCCAGTTCGATGATTGGTCCAATGCCTCACGTCCGATTCGGAGCGTGCCCGCGAAGGACACGAAGCCGTGTATGGTCGATTCGTAGCAACGGTAGTCGGTTGGTACACCCGCGCTGCGGAGTATGTCGCAATATGCGGCCCCTTCGTCTCGCAGCGGATCGAATCCTGCTGTGACAATCAACGTTGGCGGCAGGCCCGACACGTCCGGCGTGCGCAACGGCGACACGCGAGGCGCCGTCACGTCATCCTCGGCATGGAGGTAGCGACTCGCGGCCTCATCAATTCCTCGTTGCGAGAGAAAGTACTCACCACCGCCGAACTGGCTGCGGGAGGGAAAGAGCGGATCCGATGCCAGCGTGAGCAGCGGATAGAACAGCACTTGCGCGGCGAGCGGGGGGTCGCCGGCGCCACGGTCCTCCAGGCAGACCACCGTGGCCAAGGTACCGCCGCAGCTGTCTCCACCGATCGCGATGCGTCGTGGATTAACGCCGAATCGCTCGGCGGTGTTGCGAAACCACGCGAGCGCGCGTGAGAGGTCGGAGATTTGACTGGGAAACTTGTGTTCCGGCGCGAGTCGATACGCGACGCTGGCGACGACAATTCCCGCACGGGCGCAGATCCAACGCATCACCGTGTCGTAGGAGTCGAGCGAACCGAGCGACCAACCACCGCCGTGCGCAAAGACGAGCGCGCCTACGCCGCTGGTGCGCGGCCGCGGATGGCGCGGCCGGTAGTAGATGCGGCAGGGTATGCGCTCGCCTTGGGATGTCGGCGCGTGACAATCGATCACTTCACCCACCTCTACCGCCTTCGGCCCGAGCTTGATGAAGAGATCTTCAAAGGCGCGACGCGAATCCGCAACGCTCATCTCCTCAATCGGCTGGCCAGGTGCCCCCGCCGCAGCCTCGAGGAACAGGCGCGTATCGAGATCCAATGCCATCGGGCCTAGTACTGCCAGCGAACCGTCAATCCGTACGTGCGCGGATCGCCGAAGTAGCCGAGCTGGTATCCTAGCGAATCACTGAGATCAAACCCGTGCGTGACGTAGCGCTTGTCACCCAAGTTCTTGCCCACGGCCGCGACGCGCCAGTTGCCGGCAGCAGACTCCCAGCCAATAGACGCGTTGAACAGGGTGAAGCCATTTTGCGCGAGTACTTCGCTCGAACTGACGACCGGATAGGTCTTCGACCGATAGCTGATATCCGAACCAAACGTCAGACGGCCCTCGCCAATTGGAACCACGAATGTCGGCGACAAACGTGCGGTAACTTTAGGTGCATTGACGAGCTTGCGCTGGCCGCTGATGTCCTGGCCACCAGGTCCGATGTACTTGTCGTATTCGCTGTCGAGCAGTCCGACCGCTGCGCTGAGCGTGAATTGATCCGTGAGGCGCGCATTCAGCTCAATATCAACGCCCTGCATGGTCGCGGCGCCGGCGTTCGTAAACAGCGCGGCGAAGTTTCCATTCTGATCGGCAACGAAGCTCGAGAGCTGCAAATTCTTGTAGTCATTATAAAACGCCGCCACATTCAATGTTGTTCGACCGCCGGCAAATGTGGATTTCAGGCCGACTTCATAGGCCCACAGCGTCTCGGGATCGTAGGGCGCTGCTTGGGCCGCCGTGTTCGAGCGACCATCGAATCCGCCGCTCTTGAACCCGCGGCTCGCGCTGACATATCCCAGCATTGAGTCGCTGAACTTGTACTCAAGCCCTGCTCGCGGTGAAACACTCGACCAATCACCATCCGTGTCGATGGAGGTAATTTGCAGACCGCTTCCGAGCGGCACCGGAAAAGGTGTCGTGGGAGCGAAAAACTCCTGCGTGCGCCTGAAGTCCTTCTCTTCCTTGGTGTATCGAATACCGAGCGTTGAAGACAATCGATCATTGAATTTCCACGTGAACTGACCGTAGCCGGCATAGCTGCGATTCACCTGATCATTGACCGAGCCTGTGATCAACTGGATGGCTGGGCCGAAGAGCCCGCTGATTGTGAAGTCGGTCTCACGAAACCAGTAAAGCCCCGCCACGCCGTCCACGCGTTCGCCATCAAAGCTCAGCTGCAGTTCCTGGCTGCGCTGATCTTGATCCTCATTGACGTACACGCCGAAGAATGCGAGCGCCGTCGCGTCCAGGTCGAGCTCGGTGTCGTACTGCATCTCGCGATAGGCGGTAATCGACTTAAGCGTGAGCTGATCGTTCAGTTCCCAGGTGAGCGTGGCGGAGGCGCCTAGTACGTCGAGATCATCGCGGCCGGCGAAATCGGCATCGACTCTGAACGGATCCGTGTTGGGAGGAACGACGCCGAACACTGGTGTCATACGCGCCGGCGTGCGCGACGTGCGCGGAGAGTTCTTGGATTGATCAACCGCGATCACAAGGTCGATCGCATCGGACAATGAACCGCGAATCGCGGCCCGCCACGCGAACGTGTCTTGATCGCCATCGTCGCGCCCGGTGACCGAATTTTCCGCGTAACCGTCGCGTTCGATTTTCGCTGCCGACACTCGCGCCGCCCAGCGATCGCCAATTGGCAAGTTACCCACCGCCTTGATCTCGCGGCGCGAATGGTTGCCGCCGGTGGCTTCCAGGCGCAGTTCCGGGCTCGAGCTCGGCGCGTTTGTCACGAACTTGACGGCACCTCCGATGGTATTTCGGCCATACAAGGTTCCTTGCGGGCCACGCAACACTTCGATGCGTTGGGCGTCGATCACATCGAGAAAGGAACCTTGCGCGCGACCTAAGTACACATCGTCGATGTAAATGCCGACGCCTGGGTCGGCAAATGCCAACGAATCGACCTGACCGACGCCGCGCAGATACACCACTGCATTCTTCGCATCACCCACGTGCAGCGACAGATTCGGTACGGCGGATTCGATATCCGCCAAGTTGTTGGCCCCGCCGCGCTCGAGCGCTTGAGCGCCGATCGCGGTCACAGCGCTTGGGACGTCTTGTAGGCGCTCGTCGCGACGTCGCGCAGTCACCACGATCGCCTGCATATCCTCGGCCACCGTATCCTCGGCTTGCGTGGCGCCGGCTTGGTTAACATTTGCCGCGGGCGATTCTGCTTGCTGCGCCTGCGCGGCGTAGTGCGCGAATGTCCAGATACACGACACTATCCACGCGAGTGTCGACGCGCTAACAATCTTTTGATCTCGCGCCGCGTGCCGATCGCTGGGCGCGTCATCGCGGTTTGGGAACTCGATACCGGGACTCACGCTGCACCTCCGCCGAATTGTGACCGCCCGCCTCTAGGGCGCATGGCGCAAATATTATTGCGGGTCAGTCGGTGCATAACCTGCGATTGCCGCGAATATGTCCGCAAATATTGCGGGTATTTTGCATGCCGCGGTGTAGCGCCGTCCGCGCGCCCATCCGCGTACCCTCAGAGGGCCTCCGCCCCGATGACGAGTGGGCGAAGAAAGTGGACTCTGGCGCCAGAGTCAGCGCAGGATCGAGCGCATCGTCGCCATTGTGCGATTGATATGGCCACGCATCGCGGCCTCGAGGCGGGCGCTCGGAATGACGACCGCACTGCGTTTGTCGACTTCCGTGCGCCGCTTCTCCAGGTACCCGTCGAGCACGGCGCGTTTGATGCGGGCTTCGCGTGTGCGATTCGACCCCGTGCGCATGATTTTACAAGCATCGCTTACGGTTAACGGAGTGCCACGCCAATCGTTGAGTAGACAGCCGACAAACAGGTACCAGTACTCCTGCGTAAAGTAGCTCTCACGGTTGCCGAACGTGCGATCCCAGTCGCGCGCGTACTCCATCAGCGCTTCCGCCCATTGCAGGGCGGCATGGTCGACCGGTGTCACGACGCAGACCTTGGCTCGTTGAGTTGGCTGTGGGCGCAATAGGTTTGATGCGAGTTCCATGTTCATTCTCCCAGCGAGGTTCGGCAGCGATGGGACTCTTCTTTGCTCACCGCGAGCCGCCGTTCCGCACCAGCTCACGCTTTAGGATCTTTCCCGCTGCAGACATTGGTAGTACATCGGCGAACACGAGCTGCTTGGGCACTTTGTAGCGCGCCAACCGCTCACCACAGAAATCCAGCAGTTCCCGAGGCGTCGTGTCGGCCCCCGGTTTCAGGACGACGATCGCATGTCCTGCTTCGCCCCACGACGGGTCGGGAATGCCGATTACGGCGCACTGTGCGACTTGTGGATGCTCATACAGGACGTTCTCGATCTCAACGGGGTACACGTTCTCGCCACCCGAGACAAACATGTCTTTCTTGCGATCGACGATGAAGTAGAAACCATCCCGGGACATACGGGCCAGATCCCCCGTGTGGAACCAACCCTCGGCATCGACGGCCGCAGATGAGGCTCGCGGGTCGTTGTAGTAGCCGGAGCAATGCACCGGCCCGCGCAACACCAACTCGCCGACGTATTCGGGCGGAAGGGGTCGATTAGTCTCGTCGACGATTTGCGCATCGACGAAGTAGTTAGGCATGCCAACGCTGCCCGCATGGCTCTCGGCGAAGCGCGCTGCTAGCGAGAACACGCCAGGGCCGAACTCCGTCATCCCGAATCCCTGTTTGAAGGCCACGCCGTGCCGGTCGCGATAGGCCTTCAGAACTGGAAGCGGAAGCGGCGCGCCGCCGCTCGTCAGGAAACGGACCTTCCGAAAAGAAGTCCGCGCAAATTCACTGCAATTCATCATTAGCTGATATTGGGTAGGAACACAGAACAGGATCGATATGTTCTCGCGCTCGATGAGCTGCAGCATCTCGGGCGCGGACCATTTTTTCATGATGACCACTGTGCCGCCGAGCGTGAGCAGAGGCAACGTATATACGAGCAAGCCGCCGGTGTGAAACATCGGAGTGTGAGTAATGGTGATGTCGCCTCGCTCGAGTTCGTGTATCACCGTGTTCAGTGTGTTCCACGCGATCATGCGGTGTGAGATTTGCGCCGCTTTTGGCGATCCCGTAGTGCCGCCCGTAAAGAGCAGGCAGGCAATCGCTTCCTCCGCGACGAGTTCGCAGGACACGGGTTCGGCCGACTGCTCAGCACACACCGTGTCAAAGTGCAGGCTCCGTTCGATGGCGTTGCCATCGAGATGCAACAGGTGCGTGATCGCAATCGGCGGCTGCTGATCATCGCTCAACGCTCGGGCCACATTTTCGGCAAACTCTTCCGCGTAAACCAGAACCGTTGGCCGCGTCATGCGCAATTGTGTCGCGAGCTCACGCCAGTGGTTGCGCCAGTTATAAGGAACGAAAATTGCGCCGATCTTGGCGCTCGCGAAAAAAAGATCCAAGTACTCGACGCCGTTGTAGGCCAGAATCGCGACGCGATCGCCTACCCCGACACCCGCCACGCGACGCAACCAGTTTGCGAACCGATTGGCCCGCCGATTGAGCGCCGCGTACGTGAACCGCCCCGCTTCTCCTTTGGCGAGGTCAACGACGGCCAGGGCCTCAGGCCAATATCGCTCACCGCGCTCAAGCCAATTGCCGATGTACATACGCGCAGTGTGGCGGAAAACTATTGACGCGACATCGATGCTAAGTCCAGCGCCACACCGACGCGGCCATGCTGACGCCACCGCCACTGGCGCAAAACACGACAACTGCGCCGGGTTGCGGGCCGCGCCCGTGCGTGATCGCATCGTCCAGTGCCATCACCACGCAGGGCGAGCCGGTGTATCCCCATTTGTCCATGACCCAGTGTGTCTTGCTCAGCGGCTGCCCGATCGTCTCCATGACTCGTTCAATAGTGCGCAGGTTGAGCTGCGTAAAGAGATAGAGACCTACATCGTCGAAGGTGAGTGATGCCTTGCTGAGCGCCCCGCGAATCAGTTCGGGCCAGTGTTCTGTATTGAAGTTGGCGGGGAATCTTTTCACAAATTCGACCTTGGGGGCGCCGCCCGATTTCACCGTATCCTCCGTGCATGGCCGTGCAGCGCCCCCATGGAAGATCCCGAGCGCATCGTAGTGATTACCCAGAGTCTTGAAATTGCTGCTGAGCCAACCCGGCTGGGCGCCGACACCGAGCACGGCTGCACCCGCGCCATCGGCAAACAAATTGGCGGTGGTCTTGTCGCGAATGTCCAAGAATCGACTCATTGCGTAGCCGCCCGCGACCAGGACGTACTTTGCGCCGACCTCGGTGCGCAGATAGCGCGCTCCTTGATCGAGCGCCGTTACCCAGCCGGCACAGGCGCTGTTGACATCAAAGCAGCCGGCACGGATCGCGCCGAGTTTGTGCTGCACAACCGCGGACGTCGCGGGGGACAGATAGTCCGGCGTGTCCGTGGACACGATGAGTAGGTCGAGATCTTGAGCGCCGATATCCGCACTCACGAGTGCCCGCCGCGCAGCTTCCGCTACCAGGTCCGAGGTGGTCTCACTTCGATCGAGCCAATGTCGGGAGCGAATACCCACGTTCTTGATCAGCCACTCACTGGTCGACTCACCGATCAAGGCATCGAGCTCGCTGTTGGTAACTACGCGGGCCGGCACGTGCGCTCCCGTGCCCAGAATCCTCACGGCTTGCATGGTCAGATCATTCGGCGACGCGCGCTCAAGATGGCATTGTCATTTGGTTGCTCCAATTGAGTCAGCACAAGTAGTCGTACTCCGCGAACAACATGACATACGAGTCATATGTCACATTATCGCGACATAAAAAGCAACCCACAAGACCTCGCGGAAAAGACCGCTGCGCGGCGTGGGGCGAGGCCGACCTGACACCCGAGTTTAGTCCCGGACGGGAGTAGAGTCTGCTTCACCAGGAGCAGGCGATGAAGGCGACGAGATATACGGAAGAGAAGATCATCGGGGTGTTGAGGGAGGCGGAGGCCGGAGCGAAGACCAAGGAGCTGTGCCGGCTGGTGAACAAGGGCGCTGTGCCGAGCTACCGCTTTGGCACCGCGATCCGGGTCAACGTCGCGGAGGTTCTTCACGCAACCAAGAGGGAATCCACCACATGTCAATCTATAAACGAGGCAAGACGTACCACCTCGACATCCCGTTACAAAACGGTAAGCGATTGCGACGCTCTGCTGAAACATCTGATCGAAAAGCAGCGCAACAACTGCATGACCAGTTAAAAGCGCAGCTTTGGCGCCAAACAAAGCTCGGCCAGAAACAACCCCGCTCGCTCCTCGAAGCCGCTGAACGCTGGCTGGTTGAGCACAAGGACGACGGCGCGATCCGCGACTACACGCACCATCTCGCGTTCTGGTGCGCACGCGCCGAGGGGATGTCGTTGACCGACATTTCGCGTAGCTGGGCCGCCGAGCAGATCGAGGGGCTCATCACGCGCAAGAACAAGCCGGCAAGCGCAGGCAGTAAAAACAACTACGTCATCACGCTGCGCTCAGTGCTGAACACGGCGTGCCGCGAGTGGGAGTGGATCGACCAAGTGCCGGCGCTACGCACCTACGGCAGGAAGCGCGACGCGTCCAAGATGCTGATTGCAACGCCCGCGCAGGCCAAGGCACTGCTTGAAGTATTGCCGCCTGCCTTACGCGCCGCGGTCGGTTTTGCCTTTATGACGGGCCTGCGTAAATCCAACGTGTTTGGGTTGACGTGGGACCGGGTTGATTTGGAGCGGTCGGTTTGCTGGGTTCAGCCAATCGACACCAAAGCAGGCAACCTAATCACCTGTGCGCTTAACTCGGCTGCCCGTCAACTGCTTGCACAACAGCCGCGCAACAGCCAGAGGGTCTTTTCTGTTGAACCCCCTTGCCACCACCAGTGGCGCCGGTATACCCGCCGTGCGGGGCTGCCAGAGGGCTTCCGGTTCCATGACATTCGCCACACGTTTGCGAGTTGGGCGGCTATGGACGGCGTGGATCGTAAGACGTTACAGGACATGGGGGGCTGGAAGACGGCCGCCATGATCGACAATTACGTCCATTTGCCGGTCAATCACCTCGTCGCAGCAAGCGAAAAGTTGGCTGCTCGGCTGCATTGATGTACACAATCTGTACACAAAACAGTTTTTAGAGGAAGACCAAGTTATCGTAAGTGGTTGATTTTATTGGTAGCGGGGGTAGGATTTGAACCTACGACCTTCGGGTTATGAGCCCGACGAGCTGCCAGGCTGCTCCACCCCGCACCAGTAGGGCCGTAGAGTGTACAGGGCTCAGACCCAGAGCTCAACTCGCTGAAAAAATCAGCGTACAACCTGCGAACAGAGCTCGATCAAGGACTGCGGTGCCACACCAAGAAGCACCACCGCCGCCGCATTGAGACCAAGCGCGACTCTCTCGCCCGCGCGAGATTCGGGAATCGGCAAATCACCCGGCTCATCGAAATAGAGAATCTTCACGACGCGGAGGTAGTAGAAAAGACCAATTACCGATACAAGTGCCGCGGCAATAACGAGTACCAGCTGATCTGCATCCCACAGTGCCTGGAAGATCTGCAGCTTCGCTAGGAATCCAACAGTCATCGGAATGCCGGCAAGCGAGAACATCAGTATCATCATGACGAACGCCAGCAACGGGTCACGCGCGTACAGTCCTTTGTAATGATCGAGTTCATCCGCCTCGAAGCCTTTTTGGCTCGCCAGAAGCATCACTCCGAACGCGCCGAGCGTCGTCAGTACGTACGCGATCGTATAGTAGAAGGCAGCCTCATAGCCCTGTTCTGCGCCCGCTACGAATCCAAACAAAATGAAACCGACGTTACCGATTGCTGAGTAAGCGAGCATGCGCTTAAAGTTGGTCTGGGCGATTGCCACGACGTTGCCAAACACCGCCGATAGCAGCGCGATGATGATCAGCATCTGTATCCAGGTGTCGGCAATATTTCCGAGGGCGCCGGATAGCAAGCGAAACGCAAGCGCGAATGACGCAGTCTTAGGGGCCGTAGCAATGAACAGCGTCACCGAGGTCGGTGCACCGTGATAAACGTCCGGCACCCACATATGAAACGGCGCGGCACCGAACTTAAACGCGACGCCAACCACTACAAAAATCACACCCATCGTGAGCCCAAGACTCGGCTTACCCTGCAGCGCCACAGCGAGCTCGTTGAGGAGGAGCGTACCTGACATGCCGTAGATGAGCGACATGCCATACAGTAGACACCCTGAGGCGATAGCGCCAAGCACAAAATACTTCATCGCCGATTCGGCAGCGATCCCCGAATCCCGGTCGAAGGCGACCAACGCATAAAGCGATAATGCCAAGAGTTCAATACCGATATAAAGCGTGAGTAGACTTCCAGCGGAGATGATTACGAAAATACCGAGCATCGCAGTGAGCGCAAGCACATAGTACTCACCCTTCAAGATTCCGCGAGTGTCGAGGTAGTGCCTTGAGTAAAGTAGCGCTACAGCAACAAACAACATCGTGAAAAGTTTGAGCACCGTGGCGATCGGATCTGCTAGATACATCCCGGAGAAGATTACGATAGCACCCTGAACTCGCGCGTACCGCAAAGTCAACGCGGCGCACACGGCGATGACGAGTAGCGTCAGCGTAGGCGTAATTCGGCGCCCCGCGGATCCGGCGAATACGTCTACCAGCAACACGAGACAAATCGCCGACGTGAGGTAGATTTCCGGCAACGCGGGCATGATCGATGCGAGTGTCAAAGTTTGGGTCATGTCATGGCAACTTACTGATGACGATCTGCTCGACCAGATGCCGAACGGACGGCTGCATCACCTCAACCACGGGCGCAGGCCAAACGCCAAGTAACAACACACCTGCCGCAAGAACAGCCATTAACAAAAGCTCGCGGGCGTTGAGGTCCTCCAACGCCGCAACGTTATCGTTACCCACAGGACCGAAAATGACACGCTTTATAAGCCAGAGTGTGTATGCAGCACCGAGTACGAGTGTCGTCGCGGCCAGAAATGCATACCAAAAATTTGCCTTAAAACTCGCGATGATCACGAGGAACTCACCGACGAAACCGGACGTGCCGGGTAACCCCGAATTAGCCAACGCAAAAAGCACCATGAAAGAGCCGAAAATTGGCATGCGATTGATAACGCCACCATAAGCGCTAATCTCGCGGCTGTGCACGCGGTCGTACATAACGCCGACGCAAAGGAACATCGCTGCGGAGATGAGACCGTGCGAAACCATCTGCACCATCGCACCGTCGATACCCATCCCGGCTCCGGCAAGCGAGCCGGTTCGGCTTTCGATATCAAACACGAGAAAGCAGCCAAGCGTCACGAAGCCCATATGCGCAATCGATGAGTACGCGATGAGTTTTTTCATGTCAGTCTGTACGAGAGCGATGAATCCGATGTAAACGACTGCAACGAGCGAGAGTACGATGATGAGCATATCGAGCTCGCGAGCTGCATCGGGTGCTATGGGCAATGCAAACCGTAAGATGCCATAGCCGCCCATCTTCAACATGATGGCTGCCAGCACGACCGAGCCTCCAGTCGGCGCCTCGACATGAGCATCGGGTAACCAAGTGTGCACCGGGAACATCGGAATCTTTACCGCGAACGCAGCGAGAAATGCTAGAAAGATCCAAAGCTGTTCGTTGAACCTGAGCGGCATTCCCTGCAGCACTACGATTTCATAGCTGCCCGTTTGTAGGTACATATAAATAAACGCCACGAGCATCAGCACAGAACCGAGAAAGGTATAGAGAAAAAATTTGATGGTTGCGTAGACCCGATGCGGACCACCCCAGATTCCGATGATTAGAAACATTGGAATCATTATCGCTTCCCAAAAGAAATAGAACAGTAAGCCGTCGAGCGCCGAGAACACGCCGACCATCAACCCTTCCATGATTAGGAATGCTGAAAAGTATTGCGCGGGACGCTCGGTAATCACTGTCCAGCCCGCGATTACGACCATAACCGTCACAAACGTCGTGAGTAATACGAGAGGCAATGAGATTCCATCAATACCAAGATAATACGTTGCATTGAATGCAGGAATCCAAGGTATCTGCTCGACGAACTGGAACGATGCCGTCGTCAAGTCGAACCCCGTATAAAGCGAAACCGACAGGGTAAGCGTTGCAACCGACGTGACCATCGCTACCCAGCGAGCGAGGCTGACACGGCCATTGCCGAGCGCGAGCACGACAACACCGCCGAGGATCGGGAACCAAATAAGTATCGAGAGCAAGGAGGCCTGCACGAGGACTTTAGTCGTGGGTCAGACGCTGAAGAGGAACCACGCGAGTAGCGAAGTTAACCCCATCATCATCCAAAACGCGTAAGAGTAGAGGTAGCCGGTCTGTACTTTGCGGACCACGCCGGCCACTGCACCGACAAGGTGAGCGGAACCATTGACCATGGCTCCGTCGATTAATGCCTGATCACCCGCTTTCCAAAACACCCAACCAAGCCCACGACTTCCCGTAGCGAGCCCCTTTTCATTAAACCAGTCGAAGTAATACTTATTATCGAGTAGAGGTCGGATCGGCGCAAAGAGCGAGGCGACGCGATCCGCCATCAGCGGACTCTTCAAGTAGAAAAACCAGGCGGCTGCGATACCCCCTGACGCCAACCACAGGGGTGGATGCTTAACTGCCTCTAAGGCGAACGATGTCGGGTCAAGGAAGTTCGTAGCTAGCTTGCGTAGTACGTCGTTTGCCGGAAGCATCTGAATGGCCTCTCCAAAAAATCCACCGAAGAGTAACGGCTGCACTGTGAGATAACCGATGGCAAGCGAGGGAATCGCTAAAAAGATTAAAGGCAGCGTTACCACCCACGGGCTCTCATGCGACGTCCTGCCGCCGTGACCGCGATCCTGATGTCCATGGTCGTTATGCCCATGCTCCCAACGCGGCGATCCGTGGAAGGTCATGAACACCATGCGGAACGTGTAGAACGCCGTGATAAACACGCCGAGCAATACACACCAGTAGGCATACGTCGCGCCCCAACGGCTCGACTCTTGAACGGCTTCGATGATGAAATCTTTGGAATAGAAACCCGAGAAAAACGGCGTTCCGATCAAGGAGAGCGCACCGATCCAGCAGGTTGCCGCGGTGATCGGCATGACCTTGGCGAGTCCACCCATCTTTCGCATGTCCTGCTCATGATGCATACCGATGATCACCGACCCTGCCGCCAAGAAAAGGAGCGCCTTGAAGAAGGCGTGCGTCATTAGATGAAAGATGGCCGCACCATAGGCCGACGCACCAAGCGCCACGGTCATATAGCCAAGCTGCGAGAGCGTGGAATAGGCGACCACACGCTTGATGTCGTTATTAACAACACCGAGGAAACCCATGAAGAGCGCGGTCGTTGCGCCCACGACAAGAACGAGCGACAGGGCCACCTCCGAATACTCAAACAACGGCGAGAACCGCGCCACCATGAAGATACCCGCCGTCACCATCGTCGCCGCATGGATAAGCGCCGAGATCGGGGTCGGACCTTCCATGGAATCGGGCAACCATACATGTAGCGGCACCTGAGCAGACTTGCCCATCGCGCCGATGAATAACAGAATACAAATCAGCGAAATAGCCGAAACCGACCAACTATCCGTCAAGGCATAGCGAACTTCCGCGAGTGCCGGAGCTACAGCGAACGCGTCGCGGTAATCGAGTGAGCCCGTGTAATAGACGATGGCTGCGATGCCAAGCACGAAACCGAAGTCGCCGACCCGATTGACCAGAAAGGCTTTAAGGTTTGCGAAGATTGCACTCAGCTTCGTGTACCAGAATCCGATGAGCAGGTAGGACATGACGCCCACGGCTTCCCAACCGAAAAAGAGCTGCATGAAGTTGTTCGACATCACGAGCATCAGCATCGCGAAGGTGAACAGCGATATATATGAGAAAAACCGCTGATAACCCGGATCGTCATGCATGTAACCGATGGTGTAAACGTGCACGCAGAGGGAGACAAAGGTCACCACGCACATCATCAGTACTGATAACTGGTCAACAAGGAAACCAACCTCCATCCGGATACCGTCACTCACGAGCCAGGTGTACACCGACTCGTTAAACACGCTCACCTCCCCCGTGACGAGCTGTCCGGCCACCCGCGCCGACAAAACGAAACTAGAACCGACTGCTGCGATAGTGATGACGTGAGCAGTCGTGCGACCGATAAGCTTGCCAAACAGACCCGCGACGATGGCTGCCGCAAGCGGCAGCAGCGGAATAGCCAGCAGCTCTCGCGGATCCATCGACAGCAAAGAGGCGCTCAAGTCTTCCATCACCCGTTCATCCTTTCATGGTGTCGAGATCTTCGACATTGATGCTGCGGCGTTCGCGAAAAAGCACCACGAGGATGGCGAGACCGATCGCCGACTCGGCTGCGGCGACGGTCAGCACGAAAAATACGAATACCTGACCGTCGAGATCACCGAGAAAACGTGAGAAGGAGATAAAGCTGAAGTTCACCGCGAGTAACATGAGCTCGATACACATCAGCAGCAAAATGACATTCTTACGGTTGAGGAAAATTCCCGCGACCGATAGTGCGAACAAAATGCTGGAGATCGTGAGCATATGCTGCAGAGTGATCATCTCGGATCCTCCCCGCCCTCTCCGCCAACGTCCTTCACCAGACGCACCCGATCCCCACGGCGCACTGCCACCTGTTTGGCAACGTCCTGAGGCTTGAGCCTCGGACGACGACGCATGGTGAGCGCAATAGCCGCGACGATGGCAACGAGTAGCAGCACAGCGGCGAGCTCAAAGGGATAAACGTATTGCGTGTAAAGTACCTCGCCAAGTTCGCGCGTATTGCTATAGCCTGCCGCATTACGCACCGGGCCGCTCGTCGCATCAATGCCGAAGTCCTTCGCATAGAAAACAGCGATCATCTGGCCAATTACGATCAACGATACCACCCATCCGAGCCAGGCATAGCGCTTAAACCCTTGCTTGACCTCCTTG
The DNA here is from genome assembly GCA_016874055.1 of Gammaproteobacteria bacterium. Taxonomy (GTDB): domain Bacteria; phylum Pseudomonadota; class Gammaproteobacteria; order Steroidobacterales; family Steroidobacteraceae; genus UBA964. The sequence goes on from VGVG01000012.1 coordinate 15,827, forward strand.
ACGTTGATGTCGAGCATCATCACAACGAATAAGAACAGCACCATGACTGCTCCAACGTAGACGAGCACCAGCACGATAGCGAGGAACTCTGCTTCAATCAGCAGCCAAAGCGTTGCGCTGGTAATGAAAGCAAGAACGAGGCACAGGGCCGAATACACCGGGTTGCGGCTGGTAATAACACCTAGCGCCGCGGCGAGCAGGATCGTCGAACAACCATAAAAAAGTAGCTCAACGAACACCAAAATTCCTCGCCTGTATCGCCGCGATTATCGGTAACGTGCATCAGCCGCCTTATCGGCGTCGATGAGCGCAGCGTGCCTATCGCCAACCGCGAGCAGCTTATCCTTGGTCATAATATTTTCCCCGCGATTTTCCATATGGTATTCATGGATGCGGGTCTCCACTATAGCGTCTACCGGACAAGCCTCCTCACAAAATCCGCAATAAATACATTTAAAGAGATCGATATCGTAACGCGTCGTTCGCCGCGTTCCGTCGGCGGCTACGTCCGACTCGATCGTGATTGCAAGTGCCGGGCACACTGCCTCACACAACTTGCAGGCGATGCATCTCTCCTCACCGTTCGCATAGCGGCGTAGCGCGTGCAGCCCGCGGAATCGTGGTGACTGCGGCGTTTTTTCTTCGGGATAGTTAATTGTGACTTTCTTCCGAAACAGCGTGCGTGCCGTCAGCGACATACCGGCGAGAAGCTCAGTCAGTAAAAAAGTTTTGGCGATGCTGCTCAGTGCCATCTCATTTTCTCCAAGGGCCGACGCCAAACCAAACCAGAAGAACTTCGACCAAGATCCACACCAAGGTCACCGGGATCAGTACTTTCCAACCGAGACGCATAATCTGGTCGTAGCGATAACGCGGAAACGTAGCTCGGTACCAAATGAAGCAGGTCAGGAAGAAGAAGAGTTTCAGAAAGAGCCAATGAAATCCGGACGCTGCAAGAGGATGATCCGCAACTAATACACCGTCAAACGGACTAAGCCATCCACCAAGGAAGAATACCGCTGTGAGCGCCGAGATAAGGATCATGTTTGCGTATTCGGCGAGAAAGAACAGCGCGAAGGCGATGCCCGAATACTCGACATGGAACCCAGCGACGATTTCCGACTCGCCCTCCGCCACATCGAAGGGCGCGCGGTTGGTCTCCGCCACGCCGGCAATCACATAGACGAGGAATAGCGGGAACAACCAGGTGAAGAACCAGTTACCCATGCCGCCTTCTTGAGCGCGGACGATGTCGCCAAGATTGAGGGTACCGGCTGCCATGACTACGCCGACGAGTGCGAAACCCATGGCAATTTCATAGGCGACCACCTGCGCAGCTGAACGCATCGCACCGAGGAACGCATACTTGGAGTTAGTGGCCCAGCCAGCGAGGATGACGCCGTAAACACCCACCGAGGTCAAAGAAAGGAGGTAGAGCAATCCGGCATCAATGTCGGCGATGACGAGATTAGGATCAAGGGGCATCACGGCCCAAGCTGCAAACGCCGAAATCAGCGTGATCGCTGGCGCGATGCGGTACAGCCCTTTGCTCGAAGCCGACGGAACGACCACTTCCTTCAGCAGCAGCTTAATGACGTCCGCGAAGGGCTGGAAGATCCCTGGAAAGAGACCAAAAAAACTGCCGACCCGATTCGGGCCCTTCCGCAACTGGATCCATCCGAGGACCTTGCGCTCCCAAAGCGTGGTGAACGCCACCGAGAGAATAAGGGCGACAGTCACGATGAGAATCCACACCGTCGCCCGGACATACTCGGGCAGCGACACCCACGGCGTGAAGAGATCAGCCATCACATCACCTCCCCGACTTCGAGGTCAATGCGATGGTGGTCTGCTGCAACGCCGGGCTTCTGCGCAGTACGGCATCGATGGCGTACATCGGTACGTCCAGCGAGTCCGAGTAAAGATCATCGTATCCTGAGATGGCGGGGATGGCCGGGACGTGTGCGGTGACGAGCGTGATCGGCACCGCAACACCTGCACGCTCGGTCACGACCCGCGATAACTCGTCGCGGACCTCTTCGGAACTCTGGTAACCGAAGCCCGCAAGTTCGATCTGATTACCAAGAACTCTAAGAATCTTCCAACCGGGACGCGCCTCGCCTGGTGGCTTCGACAAGCCCGTCTGGCTCTGCCAACGACCTTCAAGGTTAACGTACGTTCCTGACGTCTCAGCAAAACTACTCATCGGTAACAGCACGTGAGCGAATTTTTTTATTTCGTCGGTGACGAACGGCGTCACCGAAACAACGCAGGCCGCCATCCCGAGCGCTTGCGCAGCGAGCTCGGCATCGACCATATCGGCAGCAGGTTCGATCGGACCTATTAAAAGATATGCGCGCTGAGCAGTTTCTAGCATCCTGCGGACATTGAGTCCGGACGCATCGATGACCGCCACGCCGCCCGCCTGGCGATGCGGAACAACGCCAGCAAGCCACGCCCCTGCAGCGTTTGCTCCCTCGGCGAGAATGGCGAGCGAGGCACCACTCACGCAGGCGATTTCGGAGGCGATCGATCGCAAATCGACTGCAGCCGGGTGCCTTTGCGCCATAGCACCAAGCCATACGGCCCTCGAGGTTCCATGACAAAGCGCTGCGGCCGCGGAACGCTGCACCGCTGATACTGCCACACCGTGCAGCAATCTCGAGTAAGCCTCGCCCGGTTGAACTCCTTTTAGCTCGCAGACTGCCGAGAGAATACCGGCAAGCTCAGGCACCCACTCGGAGGGCTGGCACGCGATCTGCGTTTCGACCGGAAAGTGATAATCACGCGAGCGTGAGTCCACGAAAGCGACCTTTGCACGCACGCGAACCGCCGCCTTGCGCAAACGATGTGCGAGGATCGGTAACTCGGAACGCAAGTTGGATCCCACCACGAGTACACCCGATAAGGCCTCAACGTCAGCGACGGAGATGCCAAGCGAGGGTCGCAACGGATCAGAGGCATGATTACGGAAATCGCGGCTGCGCAGCCGATGATCAATGTTTTGCGATCCGAGGCCTCGCGTCAATCGCGCTGCTAAGTACATTTCCTCAGCCGTGCACGAGGGGTGAACCAAGGTTCCCGTTGATGCGCCGGCGGCAACCAATCCACGCGTCGCCGCAGACAAGGCTTCGTCCCACTCGACTTCGCGCCATTTGGCACCTTCGCGTAGCATGGGTTTGGTTAATCGGTCAGGCGATAATACCCCTTCGTAGCTAAATCGATCACGATCGGCGATCCAGGTTTCGTTTATGTCGTCATTCGCACGCGGCACGACTCGTTTGAGCTTTCCGCGAATTACATGCCCGAAAACGTTAGAACCGATGCCATCGTGTGGCGCAACAAATGGCACCTGTACCATTTCCCACGACCTACCTTGGTAACGATACGGCTTAGAATTGAGCGCACCCACGGGGCAAAGATCGATGATGTTACCCGACAGCTCGTGATCAATGCTGCGCTCGATCCAGGTGCCGATTTCCATGTTTTCACCGCGTCCGGTGGTGCCGAGCTCGGGAATGCCAGCGATATCTTGTCCGAACCGAACGCAGCGTGTGCAGTGAATGCAGCGTGTCATATCCGTCGAGACGAGTGGCCCGAGGTTTTTATCTTTGACTACGCGCTTGCGCTCGGTAAAACGCGAAATATCGCGTCCGAAACCCAGCGCAAGATCTTGTAGCTCGCACTCGCCGCCCTGATCGCAAATCGGGCAATCGAGCGGATGATTTATGAGCAGAAACTCCATCGTCGCCTTCTGGGCGGCGATGGCAGCCTTCGAGCGAGTAAATATCTTCATTCCCTCAACGACGGGCGTAGCGCAGGCCGGCAGAGGCTTCGGCGCTTTTTCGACCTCGACGAGACACATACGACAATTCGCTGCGACCGGCAGCTTGTCGTGGTAGCAGAAGCGCGGCACATAGGCACCGTACTGATCGGTGACATGAATGATCATTGCGCCCTTAACTGCCTTGACGGGCATATCGTCAACTTCGACGTTGATCAGATCGTTTTTTGGATTCGCAACCATATCCCACGCGCGAGACTTAAGCGGCCTCCCGTTGTGCATCGACGAGGCTGCGGCCACCGTGCTGGATCATGTAGTCAAACTCATGTCGGAATTTGTGAACGAAGCTCTGTACCGGCCAGGCCGCCGCATCGCCGAGAGCGCAAATCGTGTGGCCCTCAATACGATTGGCGATGTCGACGAGCAACTGCACATCGGCCATACGTCCTTGCCCCGCGACGATTCTATTTAGAACGCGATTGAGCCAACCCGTTCCCTCTCGACACGGCGTGCACTGACCGCAGGATTCAGACTTGTAGAAGCGCGAAATGCGCTCGAGAGTGCGAACCATACAGGTAGTTTCGTCCATGACAATGACCGCCGCAGAGCCGACGGAGGAACCCACACTTCGCAGCGAGCCGTAGTCCATGTTCACGTCCATCATGACGTCACCGGGAACCACTTTCACAGAAGATCCGCCCGGAATGACAGCTTTTAATTTGCGACCGCCGCGCATACCGCCAGCGATTTCGAGCAGATCGCGGAACGGGATGCCGAGAGGCAGCTCATAGTTGCCGGGGTTTTCGACATGGCCCGATACTGAAAAAATAACCGTGCCACCCGCGTTAGTCGCGCCGAGCGCGGCGAACCACTCAGGCCCCTTGCGTAGGATGGTCGGCACCGAGGCGTAACTCTGGGTGTTATTGATGGTCGTCGGCTGACCGTAGAGACCGAACGCAGCGGGGAATGGCGGCTTGAATCGCGGCTTGCCTGGCTTACCTTCGAGCGACTCGAGCAACGCAGTTTCTTCACCGGCGATGTACGCCCCCGCTCCGACGAAGGTGTAGAGGTCGAAGTCGATGCCCGAACCCTGAACGTTTTTGCCGAGCAGTCCCGCGTCGTACGCCTCTTTGACCGCCGCCTCAAAACGCGGAACAGGCTCGCCCAGGAACTCGCCGCGGATGTAGTTGTAGCCCACCGTCGCGCCCATCGCATAACCGCCGATGGCCATGCCTTCGACGAGCGAGTGCGGATTAAAACGAAGGATATCTCGATCGTGACAGGTTCCCGGCTCGCTCTCATCGGAGTTACATACCGCATATTTCTGCATCGGTTCATTACGCGGCATGAAGCTCCACTTGGTGCCGGTCGGAAAGCCTGCGCCGCCACGTCCACGTAGGCCACTCGCCTTGGTCGCGGCGATCACCTGCTCACGCGTCAGCTGGCCGGCAAGGATTTTTTTCCAAGATGAATAGCCACCGATTTTGAGATAGCTCTCGAGAGTCCAGGGGCGCTCCATCTCTCGCGACTCAAACACCACCAGATTCATTCGGTCTCGCCAGGTTTGTAATGCGTTACTCATATCGAGTCACTCACTTTAAGTCGTCCAGAATCTTATCTACCTTCGCCGGCGTCAGATACTCGTAAAAAATGTGATCGACCATCATCATGGGCGCGCCGGTACACGCCGCAAGGCACTCTTCTTCTTGTTTCAAAAAAATTCTTTTATCGGGCGTACTCTCGCCAGCCTTGATACTAAGCTTTCGCTCGCAATACGCGAGGATCTCCTCTCCGCCGTTGAGCCAGCAGCTGATATTCGTACACACACTCACGTGATGACGGCCGCAGGGGTGCGTCTCGAACATCGAGTAGAAAGTAGCTGCCTCATAGACTTGAATTGACGGCAGCTTGAGATATTGCGCAACTGCATCCATCAGCTCGGGCGTCAGAAATCCGTTGTTCTGCTCCTGTACGAAACGTAGTGCCGACAGGGTGGCCGAGCGCTGCCGCCCCTCCGGGAAGCGCGAAATCCAGCCGTCGATTTCGTGGCGGGTATGCTCCGTAAGCAGTACGACTTTGTCGCCCATACCGGGCTCAAAAAAATGCCCGTCGCTCGTTGGCACAAGATTCGTCTCAGCACTCATCGGTCGATCTCTCCGAAGACGATGTCCTGAGTGCCAATGACCGCGACGACATCGGCCAGCATATGCCCAGTTACCATCTCCTCAAGCGAGGCGAGATGGGAAAAACCTGGAGCGCGGCATTTGAGGCGGTAGGGCTTATTCGCTCCATCGCTCACCAAGTAAATGCCGAACTCGCCCTTCGGAGCTTCAACTGCGGCGTAGGTCTCGCCTTTAGGGACGCAGTAGCCCTCGGTCATCAACTTAAAGTGATGGATGAGCGATTCCATGTCACCCTTCATATCTTCGCGACGCGGCGGACGCACTTTCGCGTCAGCTAGCATGACCGGACCCGGATTTTTCTTCAGCCACTCGACGCACTGGGCCACGATGCGATTGGACTGGCGGAGTTCTTCGATGCGCACGAGGTACCGGTCGTAGCAGTCGCCGTTCGCACCCACGGGAATATCGAAGTCGAGCTTCTCGTAAACCTCGTACGGCTGCTTCTTACGAAGGTCCCAGGCAATGCCCGATCCGCGCAGCATCGGGCCGGAAAAACCGAGTTGCATCGCACGCTCTGGACTCACCACCCCAATATTGACGGTACGCTGCTTCCAGATGCGGTTATCTGTGAGCAGAGTTTCGTACTCGTCGATAGCTTTCGGGAATCGCTCGCTGAAGGCTTGGATGAAGCCCAGCAGGCCGGCGCTCCGCGCTTCGTTGAGACGATCGGCCTCTTTTTGGGTGCGCCAACGCGAAACCTGATAGTGCGGCATCTCATGGGGAAGATCGCGATGAACACCACCCGGACGGTAGTACGTGGCATGCATGCGCGTGCCGGAAACTGCCTCGTAACAGTCCATGAGGTCCTCGCGCTCCTTGAACGCGAGCAAAAACACCGTCAGGGCGCCGATATCAAGACCGTGCGCACCGAGCCACATGAGATGATTAAGGATACGCGTGATCTCATCGAACATCACGCGGATAAACTGAGCGCGAACCGGCGGTGTGACACCGATCAATCGCTCGATAGCCAGCACGTAAGCGTGCTCATTACACATCATCGAAACATAATCGAGCCGATCCATGTAACCGATCGACTGATTGAAGGGCTTTGACTCGGCGAGTTTTTCGGTGGCGCGATGCAACAAGCCGATATGCGGGTCGGCTTTTTGAATGACTTCGCCGTCGAGCTCGAGCACGAGGCGCAGGACACCATGTGCCGCAGGATGCTGCGGCCCGAAATTCATGGTGTAGGACTGGATCTCGGCCATGATGTCAGCCCGCTATCTTCGAGTCGTTTTCCGGCCCACCCACCAGCGCGGGGTCATAGCGGTTGTCATGGCGAATCACTCGAGGTACGAGCGTGCGCGACTCGATGCTGACCGGCTCGTACACTACGCGCTGCCTCTGCGGATCGTAACGTACCTCGACATTGCCGATCAGCGGGAAATCTTTGCGGAACGGATGTCCGATGAATCCGTAGTCGGTGAGGAGCCGACGCAGATCGGGGTGCCCTTTAAAAAGAATACCGAAGAGATCGAACGCTTCGCGCTCGAACCAATTAGCGGCGGCCCAGATACCAACGAGAGAATCGACTATCGGTTCGTCGGCATCAGGACAGAATACGCGTAGTCGAATCCGGCGATTAAGTCGGACGGATAGCAGATGACTCACCACCGCGAACCGTCGCCCCGGCTGATACCCCTCGGCTGCGCCGCGTCGATCGACACCACGTGAAAAGCCCGAACCCGTCGCCGAAAACGTCTTCCACTCGGATTGACCGTAGTGGAGATAATCGACACCACAAAGATCTATCAAGGTGTCAAATCCAAGTTGCGGATGATCGCGTAGCTCCGTTGCGACGGCGAGAAGATGCGGCGCGTCGCACTCGAGAGTAACTTCGTCCGGAAGTGACTCGATACGACGCACGAGATCACCGAGCACCGCGGAGAGGACCTCTGTCCAGACGCGCGCCGTCACGGCCTCAACACCGAGCTCGTTCGAGAGATTTTTTTCTGTAACTGGATGATACCGTAAAGCAAAGCTTCGGCCGTCGGAGGACACCCGGGCACATAAACGTCGACTGGCACGATGCGATCACAGCCACGAACGACAGCGTAAGAGTAATGGTAGTAGCCGCCACCGTTGGCGCACGAGCCCATCGAAATGACCCACCGTGGCTCCGCCATTTGGTCATACACCTTACGAAGAGCCGGAGCCATTTTATTAACCAGCGTCCCCGCGACGATCATTACGTCCGATTGTCGCGGACTCGGACGAAAGAACACGCCGAAACGGTCGAGGTCATACCGCGAGGCACCCGCGTGCATCATTTCGACAGCACAACAGGCGAGCCCGAAGGTCATCGGCCAAAGAGAACCAGTTCGAGCCCAGTTGACGAGGTTATCAACTTGGGTCGTCACGAAACCGCGCTGCGCAAACTCGTGGGAAGGTACCTCGTCCGTCAGTCCCACTCTAACGCCCCTTTTTTCCACTCGTAGATGAATCCGACAATCAAGATAGCGAGAAATATCCCCATCGAGATCAGGCCAAATCCGCCAATCGTGTCGAGCGAGACCGCCCACGGGAAGAGAAATGCAATTTCGAGATCAAAGACGATAAAGAGGATAGCGACGAGGTAGTAACGCACATCAAATTTCATGCGCGTGTCTTCGAAGGCTTCGAAGCCACACTCGTACTGGGAGAGTTTTTCGGCGTCTTCAGGGGCGCGCGAGAAATACCGACCAAAGCTGCTGCCGAGGACCAGCAATAGGGCGGCGAGGCCCGAGGCCACGCCGAGGAATAAAAGTGCAGGAAGGTAGTTCGACACCATTGGTTAGCGCCCTTGCACGAACGTAACCATTGATTACGCACCCCCGTGCGGAAAGCCTCGAAATTATAGCAGGATGCTGGTTGTTTTGGTGCGGACGGGGAGACTCGAACTCCCATACCTTACGGTGCTAGCCCCTCAAGCTAGTGTGTCTACCAATTCCACCACGTCCGCGATTTCGATTAATGCTTACTGAGCCGGTATAACAGGCTCCGGCGCCGGAGATGCGACGGGAGCGAGCGGCGCCACCGGAGCAGGCGCCGACGCCGGCGTAATCTGCGAAGACTGTTCGCCGAGCAGAGTCTCCGTCTTGGCTGTATTCGGTCGCGTACCCAACCACGCGAGCGCGAGACTGTTGATCATAAATACCGCGGCAAGCACCGCGGTTAAGCGCGAAAGTCCGGTGGTTGCACCGCGCGCGCCGAAGACGCTGCCCGACGCGCCGGCACCAAACCCTGCACCCGCATCAGCTCCGCGACCGCGCTGCAGTAAAACGAGCGCGACGATGCCGAGCGAGGAAAACACCTGGATGATGGTCAGCGTCGTCAGCAACATGAAGTTCTTTCCGATCCTAACTCGGCCGCCGCAACAATCGCGACGAAATCTTCGGCTTTGAGTGAGGCCCCTCCAATAAGGCCCCCATCGACGTCCGACATCTCGAATAGCTCGCGCGCGTTGCTGGGTTTAACGCTCCCTCCGTAGAGGACCCTTACCGACTGTGCAATTTTAGCATCCCGGGATGAGATCAGACCACGGATGAAGGCATGAACGTCCTGCGCCTGCCCAGGGGTTGCCGTCCGCCCCGTCCCAATCGCCCAAACCGGCTCGTAGGCCAGAATGCACCGATCGAGCCCAGCGAGACCGGCGGGGTCAGAGTCAAGGGTTTGCAGGACCGCCGAAAGCTGGTGTCCTAAAACCTCATATGTGCGGCCGGAATCCCGTTCCTCCCACAACTCCCCGACACAGATGATGGGGGTGAGCCCCACCGCTAAAGCGGATAGGGTTTTTCGACCAACCAGCTCGTCGGTCTCCGCGTACAGCGCACGCCGCTCAGAGTGCCCGATGATGACGTGCGAGCAGCCGACCTCCCGCAACATCGTCGCTGCGACTTCTCCTGTGAACGCGCCCTGTACGGCTTCGGCGCATACATCTTGAGCTCCGAGTCCGACATTGGCGCTTTGAAGCTGTGGCGACAACTCTGCGGCGTAGACGAAGGGCGGACAGACGACGACCTCTACGTTCCTCAAAGCGCGAGGCGCGAGTCCAGAGAGCACCCCCGCGACCAACGACGCGTTGGCGGCCCTCGAGCCGTACATTTTCCAGTTACCTGCGACGACCGGCCTTCGTCTCATGGGATCATCCTTTAAACTGCCGCGCGTACGGCATCGGCCAGTTGTTTAGCAAGCGACCGCGCTTCGACCGCATCTTCGGCTTCGATCATGACGCGGATGAGCGCCTCCGTTCCCGATGCGCGCAGAACGGCGCGGCCGCGGCTCGACAACTGCTTCTCGATTTTCCCGAGTACGTCACGAACTGAAGGCACCTCAAGAGGATTGAACCGCCGGGGAACATTCACGTTGACCAGCGCTTGCGGAAGTAACGTGAGGTCCGCTGTCAGCTCTGCAAGCGGACGGCCGGTTTCCTGCATTATCCCGAGCACTTGTAGCGCGACGACCATGGCATCGCCCGTACTAGTGTGATCGAGCATCAGCAAATGACCAGAGGATTCCCCGCCCAAAACGCCGCCCACTTCGCGAAGCTTCTCGAGCACATACCGATCGCCGACGGCCGCGCGATGGAATCCAATGCCACGCTCGCGCAGTGCGCGCTCGAGACCGTAATTTGTCATGAGCGTGCCAACGACAGGACCCTGCAGCTGGCCTTTGGCATGTCGATGCGCGGCAATGACGTAGAGCAGTTGGTCGCCGTCGACCTTTCGACCGAGGTGATCGACCATCACCAAACGATCGCCGTCGCCATCGAGTGCGATGCCAACAGTGGCGCGGACCCCGGGCACCGTGAGCTGCAGCAGTTCAGGTGAAGTGGCGCCGCAGCCTTGGTTAATATTGCATCCGTTTGGCGAGCAACCGAGCGGTACGATCTCTGCACCGACGTCCGTCAGCATACGCGGGGCGACTTTGTAGCCTGCACCATGGGCACAGTCGATGACGATCTTCATACCAGACAGCGAGATGTTTTTTGGCATAGTGCCGATGCAGAAGTCTTGATACGCCTTACGCAACTTATCGACACGGCTCGCACGACCGAGCGATTTGGATTCACATGTTACGGGCGGCTTGACAAGCTCAGCCTCGATACGGACCTCATCTTCATCGGACAGCTTGCAACCCTGTCCGTCAAAAAATTTGATGCCGTTATCGTAGAACGGATTATGCGAGGCGCTGATAACCACGCCGAAGTTACAGCGTAAGTGTCGCGTCATATGAGCAATGCCGGGCGTCGGCAAAGGACCGATGAGCATCGCGTCGACCCCTGCAGCGATGAACCCTGCCTCGAGCGCCGCCTCGAACATATAACCTGATAAGCGCGTGTCCTTACCGATGAGCACGCAGCCCCCTTGTGGAGCCAGTGCCCGCGCTGCGGCGCTTGCAAGGTTCAGAACAAAATCGACGGTCAGCGGCGGCTCACCCACCTTCCCACGTATCCCGTCGGTGCCGAAATACTGCCTGGTCACACTAGCCCTCCGCCGCCGCGTATCGAAACCCATATTTTGACGACGTCGCAGGTTTCAGCCACGTCGTGGCAGCGAATGATACGCGCTCCGCCATCAAGTGCCGCGAGGGCGAGAGCAAGACTTCCGGCCAGGCGTTCGTTTACGGGTCGACCCGTGAGCGCAGCCAGCATCGATTTTCGCGAAAGTCCCGCGAGCACTGGCACTCCGGTCGCCGCCATGATTTTCGGGATTCCCCGTAAAAGTTCAAGATTATGTTCGACGGTCTTGCCGAACCCGAAGCCCGGATCAACCAGCAAACGATCGCGACTCACGCCTGCCTGGATGCAGGCAGCAACGCGCTCAACGAGAAACTCCGCGACTTCATCGACCACGTCTCGATATGAGGGCGCACGTTGCATATCGGCGGGTTCACGCTGCATGTGCATGAGGCAAATTGCCGCAGACCCTTCGGCGACGGCCTCTAGTGCTCCCGGCGACCGCAGCGCCCGTACGTCGTTGATCATCTGCACTCCTGCCCGCAGAGCCGCGCGAATGACTTCCGGCTTACTAGTATCAACGGAGACGAGCACGCCTCGGGATACAAGGGCTTCGATGATCGGGGTAACTCGACGTTTTTCCTCGTCTGCCGAGACCGGTATCGCTCCCGGTCGCGTGGACTCGCCGCCGACATCGATGAGAGTCGCCCCTGCTGTGATCATGCACTGAGCGTGATCGAGCGCAGCAGACAAATCGACGAAGCGACCACCATCGAAGAAGGAATCAGGCGTGACATTAAGTACGCCCATAACGACGGGAATAGTGAGGTCGAGCTCTCGACCGACGCATTTCAGACGCACGCGCAGCTCAGGTGCACGCGTCGAGCGACGCAATCAGCTTGTGCTACCCTCGCCCGCCGGTGATCCAATGTCGGGTTGAGACGCGGGCCGTGATTCGCTGCCCTGCGCATCCCCCCTCGGGCCGCCCGAAATCGAGTCGTCCCAACCGGGGGGCGCGCTCGGCGGTAGTCCCGCCATAATTTCCTTGATCTGGCTTTCATCGATCGTCTCGAACTTCACGAGGGCCCCTGCCATGGCATGCAGCTTATCGATATTCGCAGTCAGGATATCGCGGGCTTTTTCGTAATTACCCTGGATGACGCTCCGCACTTCCTGGTCGATCGAATGCGCTGTCTCATCCGAAACCTGCTTGGTTTGCGTGACCGAGCGGCCTAGGAAAATCTCACCCGACTCTTCGGAGTACGTAAGAGGACCCAGCTTATCCGACAATCCCCACTTCGTAACCATATTCCGCGCTAGTTCAGTGGCACGCTCGATATCGTTCGAGGCACCCGTCGTGACCGAGTCGGCACCGAAGATCAGCTCCTCAGCGATACGGCCGCCGAAGAGTGTGGCGATACCACTCTCGATGCGCCGCTTACTCATCGAATAGCGGTCCTGCTCAGGTAGGAACTGCGTCACGCCGAGTGCACGTCCGCGCGGAATGATGGTGACCTTATAGACAGGATCGTGCTCGGGTACCGAAATACCCACAATCGCGTGACCAGCTTCGTGGTACGCCGTCATACGTTTTTCCTGCTCGGTCATCACCATGGAACGCCGCTCGGCACCCATCATGATTTTATCCTTCGCACGCTCAAACTCATCCATCCCAACAACGCGGCGATTGGCGCGGGCTGCGAAGAGCGCGGCCTCGTTAACAAGGTTGGCGAGATCAGCACCCGAAAAACCCGGCGTTCCACGGGCGATGAGAGCCGGCCTCACGTCGTCGGCGATCGGCACCTTACGCATGTGAACTTTGAGAATCTGTTCGCGACCGCGAACGTCGGGTAACGGCACTATGACCTGGCGATCGAATCGACCCGGACGCAATAGTGCTGGATCGAGTACGTCGGGACGGTTGGTTGCTGCGATGACGATGATGCCCTCGCTGCCCTCGAAACCATCCATCTCGACCAACAACTGATTGAGAGTTTGCTCACGCTCGTCATGACCGCCGCCGAGCCCGGCCCCACGATGACGACCGACCGCGTCGATTTCATCGATAAAAATAATGCACGGAGCGTGTTTCTTGGCCTGCCCAAACATGTCGCGTACGCGAGAGGCACCAACGCCAACAAACATTTCGACGAAGTCAGAGCCTGAAATGGTGAAGAACGGAACCTTCGCTTCGCCGGCGATGGCGCGAGCGAGCAGCGTCTTCCCCGTACCGGGGCTACCGACCATCAATACTCCGCGCGGAATCTTACCGCCGAGCTTTTGGAATTTAGAGGGATCTTTTAGAAAGTCGACGATTTCGCCGACCTCTTGTTTCGCTTCGTCGACTCCTGCCACATCGGCGAATGTCACGGCTACCTGATCTTCGCTTAAGAGGCGCGCACGACTCTTACCGAAAGACATGGCGCCGCGACCGCCCGTGCCGCCCTGCATCTGCCGAAGCATCCAAACAAAAACAAAAATGAGCAGCAAGGCTGGCGCCAACTGCAACACAAGTTGCCCGAGGTAGTTCGGTTGCTTGGGCACCCGACCGACGATGGATACGTTAGACTTAGTGAGCGAGCCGATTAGCGCCGTGTTATCAGTTTCCGGGTTGTAAAGCTCGAACGTAGACTTGTCTTTGCGAACGCCGCTGATGGTATCTCCCTGAAGCACAACACTGTCTATACGGCCGTTGCGAACGTCGTCGAGGAACGAAGAGTAGCTCACCTCCGAAACCGGTGCGGATCGCGGAATGAACTGACTGAACAGTACCAGCACCGCCACGGCGATGAGAGCCCAGACTACGAGGTTCTTCATCAGGTCATTCATTGACATTCCTCAGCAAGCGCCGTCCGTTGCGCAAGGACACCAAACTATACCATCATCTCCTGCGCGACTAGCTCTTTAACCGCACCTTAACGACTAAACTTCTCAAGGCGATGTTAAAAAGGCCTCAGACCCCTCTCTTCAAGGGCTGGGGAGCCCTCGCCCTCGACGTTCCGGATCTAAAATCGCCCTTCATGAAACTCAACGATAAGCAGCGCCGCTACCTCCGTGGGCTCGCCCACCCATTGAAACCGCTCATCCTGATCGGCAATGCCGGGATCAGTGAGGGAGTGATAGCCGAGGCGCGTCGGGCGCTTTATGCCCACGAGCTGATCAAGGTGCGGATGGCGGGCGTCAAACGGGACGCCCTAGACGCCGCCGTAGAAAAACTCGCAGGAGATACCAGCAGCGTGATCGTCAGTCGGATCGGACATGTGGCGACGCTGTACAAAGAACGCACCGATCTGCCGAAAAAATTTTGTTACCCGATTAACGTGCACCCCAGCCAGTGCGGCCCGATTCGCGAGGCCTAAGCGGCTCACTCGTATCGTACCGCGACGACCTCGTAGCTGCGCTTGCCGCTCGGTGCGGCCACCTCGACGACGTCACCTTCCGACTTACCGATAAGCGCGCGCGCAATCGGCGACGTGACAGCGATGCGCCCAGTACGAATGTCCGCTTCGTCTTCGCCGACGATGGTGTAGGTCACAGTCTTACGGTCGTCTTCGGCTTCGAGCTCGACCGTGGAGCCGAACAGCACCTTGCCGGTGTTGGCATGCTGAGCGACATCGATGATATCAGCCGTCGACAACTTGAATTCAATTTCGGCGATGCGCCCCTCGACAAACCCCTGCTGCTCACGTGCGGCGTGGTATTCGGCATTTTCGGACAGGTCGCCGTGGCTACGCGCCTCGGCGATCGCCTTAATGATGTTCGGGCGATCTTCTGACTTAAGACGCTTCAGTTCGGACCGGAGCATTCCGGCACCACGAGCGGTCATTGGATTACGCTTCACGCGACCTCATCCTCAAAATATTCCTCGAAGGAATCCGGCTTAGGTGCGGATTTCCTTGTGTAGATCCTGCAGCCGGTTGACATCGATCTGATCTAGCGAGTCGAGAGCGTCGCAGGTCGCGAGCGCGGCGGCAAGAGTGGTGTAGTACGTTACCCGACGCTGGACTGCCTCGCCCCGAATAGAGCGGGACTCACTGACCGCCTGCTTGCCCTCAGTCGTATTGACGATCAGGACGATCTCGTCATTTTTTATCATATCGACGCAGTGCGGTCGGCCTTCCCGAACTTTTTTAACCATTCGTACGGGAATGCCGACCTCACCGATGACACGGGCTGTCCCCTCAGTTGCTACAAGATCGAAACCCCGCGAAACCAGTCGGCGTGCCAAATCGACTACACCGGGCTTGTCGCGCTCCCTTACGCTCAATAAACACCGACCCGAACGCGGCAATACGACGCCCGAAGCGGCCTGAGCTTTGGCGTAGGCCTCACCGAAACTTCGTCCGATACCCATCACCTCACCCGTGGATTTCATTTCGGGGCCGAGAATGGGGTCCGCTTCCGGGAACTTCACAAAGGGGAATACGGCCTCTTTTACCGAAAAGAACGGGGGTACTCGTTCAAGGGTCGCGCCGAGCGTCTCTAGCGACCGTCCGGTCATGACCCGAGCGCCCACTTTCGCGAGCGGCAGTCCGATGGCTTTAGAAACGAACGGCGCCGTACGCGAGGCGCGCGGGTTCACTTCGAGAACGAAGATCGTTCCGTTCTGAATCGCGAACTGAATATTCATCAGGCCGATCACGTTGAGCGCAAGCGCCAGTTTGCGCGTCTGCTCCCGCAGTTCGTTCTGAGTGGCTTTTGAGAGACTGTTAGGGGGTAGCGAACAACCCGAATCGCCAGAGTGCACACCCGCTTGTTCGACATGCTCCATGATACCGCCGATCAATACGCGCTTACCGTCGCTTACGGCATCGACATCGACTTCGATGGCATCGTCAAGAAAACGATCGAGCAGCACAGGGCTCTCGTTCGAGACGCGGACGGCGTCGGTCATATAGGTCGTGAGGTCGTCTTCGTTGAAGATGATTTCCATCGCACGGCCACCGAGGACGTAGGACGGCCTGACGACGAGCGGAAAACCCACTTGCCTCGACAAAGCAAGCGCTTGGGTTCCAGTACGAGCGGTGGCATTGGCCGGCTGCTTGAGGTCGAGCGCTTGAATGAGCTGTTGGAAACGCTCGCGGTCCTCGGCCACATCGATGGAGTCCGGCGAAGTCCCGATAATCGGCACGCCCTCTCTCTCGAGCGCACGGCACAGCTTGAGCGGCGTTTGCCCGCCGTACTGTACGATTACTCCCTCAGGTTTTTCAAGGTTAACGATCTCAAGCACGTCTTCGAGCGTCAGCGGCTCAAAATAAAGGCGATCAGAGGTATCGAAGTCGGTCGAAACCGTTTCTGGATTACAGTTGACCATGATGGTCTCGAATCCGTCCTCGCGCAGCGCTTGTGCTGCATGAACACAGCAATAGTCAAACTCGATACCTTGACCGATACGGTTCGGACCTCCCCCTAAAATCATTATCTTCCGACGCGACGTCGGCGCAGCCTCGCACTCATCTTCGTAGGTCGAGTAGAGATAGGCCGTAGACGTCGAGAACTCGGCTGCGCAGGTGTCGACGCGCTTGTAGACGGGTCGTACACCGAGCCTGTACCGCAGCCTGCGCACATCGACCTCGCTACGCGCGACGAGTCTGGCGATGTGGCTATCAGAAAACCCTTTGCGCTTGAGTTGACGCATCCGGTCGACGGAAAGACCGGCGAAACCCTCCTGCTGTAACTCGTTTTCGTTATCAACAATTTCGCCAATTTGCGCGAGAAACCACGGATCGATAAAGCTCAACTCGTGAATTCTATCGAGCGTCCAGCCCGCACGGAAGGCATCGGCGATCTGAAGAAGCCGATCAGGGCCGGGTACACGCAAGTTATGGGCGAGCGTGTTCTCGGCCTGTTCGTTGAGCGGCAAACGTATGATCGGGGTAAGTCCATCGAGGCCTGTCTCAAGGCCGCGAAGCGCTTTCTGCATAGACTCTTGAAAACTTCGACCGATAGCCATCACCTCGCCCACAGACTTCATCTGCGTCGTTAGCCGATCGATGGCTCCCCGAAATTTTTCGAACGCGAAGCGCGGAATTTTAGTCACGACGTAGTCAATGGTCGGCTCGAACGACGCGGGCGTCGTACCGCCCGTGATATCGTTGCGCAGCTCGTCAAGCGTGTAGCCCACCGCTAGCTTCGCGGCTATCTTGGCGATGGGAAATCCAGTAGCCTTCGACGCGAGAGCCGAGGAGCGCGACACGCGCGGGTTCATTTCGATCACGATCAGGCGGCCGTCGTTCGGGTTGACCGCGAACTGCACGTTCGAGCCACCGGTGTCAACGCCGATGTTGCGTAGCACCGCGATCGAGGCGTCGCGCATGCGCTGATATTCTTTATCTGTGAGGGTTTGAGCCGGCGCGACCGTGATCGAGTCGCCGGTATGTACACCCATCGGATCGATGTTTTCGATCGAACAGATGATAATACAGTTGTCAGCGCGATCTCGGACGACTTCCATCTCAAACTCTTTCCAACCGAGGACTGATTCCTCAACGAGCACTTCGTTGGTCGGCGAGGCGTAGAGACCGCGCGCGACGATCGTCTGGAATTCTTCGCGGTTATACGCGATGCCGCCACCCGAGCCCCCGAGCGTGAACGAAGGTCGTATAACACACGGATAACCTAGCTGTGCCTGAATGACGAGCGCCTCCTTGAGAGTGCGCGCGACAGCAGCACGGGCGGTCTCGAGACCAATTTCGCGCATCGCATCACGAAAGAGTTGCCGATCCTCAGCCATATCGATGGCTTTACGCGATGCACCGATGAGTTCGACGTCAAACTTCTCGAGCACTCCCTCGCGAACGAGATCGAGAGCCGTGTTAAGCGCCGTCTGACCACCCATAGTTGGCAGCAGCGCATCGGGCCGCTCTTTCTCGATGATGCGTGCGATCGTACGCCAATGAATGGGCTCGATGTAGGTTACGTCGGCCATCTCCGGGTCGGTCATGATCGTCGCCGGATTTGAATTGACGAGGATGACCCGATAACCCTCTTCGCGCAGCGCCTTGCAGGCCTGCGCGCCAGAGTAATCAAACTCGCAGGCCTGGCCGATGACTATGGGACCTGCGCCAATAATCAGGATAATTTGGATGTCTGCTCTCTTTGGCATGACGCGACTTAGCGGGTTCGCCGTCGCTGCATCGCGGCGGTGAATCGTTCGAACAAATATTTGACGTCACGGGGGCCAGGGCTGGCCTCCGGATGCCCTTGGAAACTGAGCGCATCGCAGTCGGTGCGCGCGACGCCCTGAAGGGTGCCGTCGAACAGCGAGCGGTGCGTCGCGACGAGATGCTTCGGCAAGCTGGCCTCGTCGATGGCGAAGCCATGGTTTTGCGAGGTAATGAGCACACGACCCGTTTGCAAATCCTGCACGGGGTGATTGGTACCGTGGTGACCAAACTTCATCTTCACGGTGCGTGCCCCGCTCGCAAGACCGAGTAACTGATGCCCAAGGCAGATCCCGAAGATGGGCACGTTATGCGCGAGAATTTCACGAATCGCAGTGATCGCGTAGACGCAAGGCTCGGGATCTCCTGGCCCGTTCGACAAGAACACCCCTTCAGGGGATAGCGCGAGCACTTCGGCTGCACTCGTGTGCGCGGGGACGACCGTTACCTCGCAGCCCGCATCGACCAGAAGCCGCAGAATGTTGTGCTTCACGCCGTAGTCGTAGGCAACGACTCGAGACGGTCGATGATCGGCTGGACGCGTTGGCGGCGTATCAAAGCTGCTTCCCTGCACCCACTCGTAACGCTTTTTTGTCGAGACAACCTTGGCGAGGTCCATGCCCTTCAAGCCGGGGAATGCACGCGCTCCGGCGAGAGCCTCGCGCTGAAGGGTCTCGATAGAATCTCCCGCCGTGCCCCCAACAACGCAGCCCGATTGCGTACCACCCTCGCGGAGGATACGCGTTAGACGACGCGTGTCGATGTCAGCGACGGCTACCACGCCTTGCCGCACGAGGAACTGTGGCAGGGTTTCCTGCATGCGCCAGCTACTGGCGCGCGGCGGAAGATCCCGGATGACTAGGCCGGCCGGATAGGCAAGCGCTGACTCCATATCATTGGCATTGGTACCCACGTTACCGATGTGCGGATATGTGAGCGTAACGATTTGTTTGGAATAAGACGGGTCGGAGAGGATTTCCTGGTATCCGGTCAGTGCCGTATTGAAAACGACCTCTCCAACGGACTTGCCTGCTGCGCCGATTGAACGGCCGCGGAAGAAAGTTCCGTCAGCCAACGCTAACACTGCATCGAACACGAAAACCACCCGTTGCTGCTTAGGCAATTCTCCGACAGTGCAGCCAAGTTCGCATGAACAAAGCGGGAGGCACCCTTACGAACGCCCCCCGCCCTGCATGGACTAACCCGTCTATCGGATTAGGACTTAATTCTATGAAATTGTCCCCCTTCCGTCCATGAGTTTCAGCGGCAAAAGTAGGTCCGGAGCGAACTTCTTACGGCATCAAGAATTACTGCAGAGAAGCCTCTAACCCTTTGTTTTTAAACCGAGTACGTCAACCATTCGGTAGCGGCCAGGAACCCGCCCGACCAACCAGGAGGCCGCCTTTAGGGCTCCCCGCGCGAAGATAATCCGGTCGGTAGCTTGGTGCCCAAGGGTTAAGCGCTCCCCAGTCCCGACGAACATTACGATATGTTCGCCCACCAGATCCCCTGCCCGGATAACAGAAAATCCGATCTCACCAGATTTACGCTGCGCCCCGCCCTCTCGTGGCACGCCGCGGACAGATTCGAGGTCCCGACCACGACCCTCGGCGGCAGCACGCCCTAAAGCGAGCGCCGTTCCCGAAGGAGCGTCTTTCTTGTACCGGTGATGCCCCTCGGTAATCTCAATATCAAAGTCTGCTGGCAGCGAAAACGCAGCCGTCCGAACGAGCTCCGTAAGTAAGGTCACACCAAGACTGGTGTTGGCCGCGATGAGTACCGGGACCCGAGCAGACGCTGCACTCGCTGCTCGCTCTGCGTCATCGCCAAGCCCGGTCGTACCCACGAGCGCCGCCACGTCATGATGCGCACACGCAGCAAGATTGGCAGCGGTCGATGTGGGCGATGAGAAGTCGATCATGACGTCGGCATTACGCAGCGCCGCTTCGAGGTCGGTGGTGATGCCACGGGACGCGTCGGCGTCGCGATCGATGGCGCCCGCTAACGAGATCCCACAAGACTGGTCGAGCTCGTCGAGAATAGCGCAGCCCATACGCCCAGCGGCACCAACAATGACCACACGCATGCGATTCTCCGAGGCCATTGCGGCTTAGTTACCTGCAAAAAACCGTTTCACACCTTCAAAGAACCCCCCCTCGCGGGGTGTGTGATCGAGACCGTCACTACGCAGCGATTGATCGAACCGCTTTAGCAACTCGCGCTGCTCGCTTGATAGGTTCACGGGCGTTTCAAGCACAACGCGGCAAAACAGATCGCCACGATCGCCGCCACGCACCGGTTTCACACCCTTATCTCGAAGCCGAAAAACGCGCCCCGATTGGGTCTCAGCCGGAATTTTGAGCGACACGTCGCCCTCGAGCGTCGGCACCTTCACCGACCCACCGAGCACGGCGATTGCAAAGTTGACTGGCACCTCGCAGGAGAGATCGTTGCCCTCGCGCTCAAATATCGGGTGCGGTTTGACGTTCATTTCAATGTACAGATCGCCTGCAGGGCCGCCGTTACGACCCGCCTCGCCTTCGCCGCCGAGGCGGATGCGGTCACCAGTCGAAACGCCGGCCGGCACCTTCACCGAAAGCTTGCGTGTGCGTCTTACGCGACCCTGACCGAGGCAGGTGTCGCAAGGATTTCGAATGATGCGACCCGTGCCGCGACAGCGATTGCAGGGTTGCTGCAGCTGGAAGAACCCCTGCGAGATGCGCATCTGCCCCGAGCCCTGGCATTGATCGCAGGTCGTCGGAGTATGGCCTTTGGCTGCGCCCGAGCCGTGACAGGTCTCGCATTCTATAAGCCGCGGAATTTCGACCTCGGTGGTATGACCGAATACGGCCTGGGCCAACTCGAGTTCAAGTTCGTACCGCAGATCCGCACCACGAACCACCTGAGAACGTCCACCGCGGCGATTACCACCAAAGATGTCTCCAAAGACTTCACCGAAAATATCGCCGAAGTCACCACCACCGAACCCTCCAGAGCCACCGCCCTGTTGCGCAGCGGCTATGCCGTCATGACCGCGTTGGTCGTAAATGGCGCGCTTACGCTCATCCGTAAGAACTTCATAAGCTTCTTTCGCCTCTTTAAAGCTTTCCTCCGCTTTCTTGTCACCCGGATTCCGGTCCGGATGGTACTTCATGGCCAACCGACGGTAGGCCTTCTTGATGTCAGCCTCCGAGGTGTTCCTTGGAACGTCGAGGACCTTGTAGTAATCGCGCTTGGCCATGAAGAAGTGGGGATCAGGACGCCTTGCGGCCGTCGTCCTTGTCCTTCACTTCCTCGAACTCGGCATCGAGCACATCCTCACGACCATTCTCACCGCCCGCCTGCTGGCCTGCCGCGGCAGCAGCGCCTTCAGCGCCACCTGATTGAGCATAGGCCTGCTGGGCAATGCTGGCCGATGCCTGCATCAGCGCCCCAAGCTTCTTCTCGATCTTACCCTTGTCATCGTCCTTGAGAACGGACTTCAAATCATTGAGCGCGCTCTCGGCTTTCAAACGATCTTCAGCGGTAACCTTCTCGCCTACATCTTTCAGCGACTGTTCGACCGAGTGAACCATGGCGTCGGCCCGATTTCGCATCTCGACAAGCTCGCGGAACTTGCGGTCTTCGTCCGCATGCGCCTCGGCATCGCTCACCATGCGCTTTATTTCCTCCTCGGAGAGCCCCGAGGAAGCCTTTATCACAATGCGCTGCTCCTTCCCCGTCGCCTTGTCCTTGGCCGACACGTTTAGGATTCCGTTCGCATCGATGTCGAACGTGACTTCGATCTGCGG
The DNA here is from genome assembly GCA_016874055.1 of Gammaproteobacteria bacterium. GTDB lineage: Bacteria > Pseudomonadota > Gammaproteobacteria > Steroidobacterales > Steroidobacteraceae > UBA964. The sequence goes on from VGVG01000012.1 coordinate 38,188, forward strand.
GGTGCCACGTCGCGCCGCCGGAATATCCGACAGATCAAACTTACCGAGCGACTTATTATCAATCGCGCGTTCACGCTCGCCCTGCAGCACGTGGATGGTGACAGCTGTCTGGTTATCGTCAGCCGTGGAGAACACCTGGGAGTGCTTCGTTGGGATCGTGGTGTTCTTCTCGATGAGCTTTGTCATCACGCCGCCGAGTGTCTCAAGACCAAGCGACAGCGGTGTTACGTCGAGTAGCAGCACATTCTTTACGTCGCCTGCGAGTACGCCACCCTGAATCGCCGCGCCGACCGCAACGGCTTCGTCGGGGTTCACATCCTTGCGCGGCTCCTTCCCGAAGAAATCCTTGACATGCTTCTGTACGAGCGGCATACGAGTCTGACCACCGACGAGGATGACCTCAGCTACTTGAGCAGCGGAGAGCCCTGCATCCTTGAGCGCCACCCTACACGGCTCGATAGTACGCTTGACAAGATCTTCGACCAACGACTCAAGCTTCGCACGCGTGAGCCTCACGGCAAGATGCTTCGGCCCCGCCGCATCCATCGTAATGTACGGCAGGTTGATATCGGTCTGCTGGCTAGAGGAAAGCTCGATTTTAGCCTTTTCCGCCGCTTCCTTAAGGCGCTGCGTGGCAAGTGGATCTTTGCGAACGTCGACGCCCGACTCTTTCTTAAATTCGTCGGCGAGGAAATTTATGATGCGCAGGTCAAAGTCTTCGCCACCGAGGAAGGTATCGCCATTCGTTGAGAGCACCTCGAACTGGCGCTCGCCGTCGACCTCGGCGATCTCGATGATGGACACGTCAAACGTGCCGCCACCCAAGTCGTAGACCGCGATCTTGCGGTCACCGCCCGACTTGTCGAGACCGTAAGCGAGAGCCGCAGCGGTCGGCTCGTTGATGATGCGCTTAACGTTGAGGCCCGCAATACGACCGGCATCTTTCGTTGCCTGACGCTGCGAATCGTTAAAATAAGCTGGAACGGTGACCACTGCTTCCGTTACTTCTTCACCGAGGAAATCTTCCGCGGTCTTCTTCATCTTCATAAGCACCCGCGCCGATACTTCAGGCGGCGCCATCTTCTTGCCCTGCGCATCGATCCACGCGTCGCCGTTATCGGCCTTCACGATCTTATACGGCACCATATCGATGTCCTTCTGGACGATCTTCTCATCGAACCGACGTCCGATCAGACGTTTGACCGCATAGAGTGTGCTCTGTGGGTTGGTGACTGCCTGACGTTTGGCCGACTGCCCGACTAAAACCTCGTCGTCTTTAGTGAAAGCGACAATGGACGGCGTGGTGCGATCGCCCTCGCTGTTCTCGATCACGCGAGACTTGCCACCTTCCATTATCGCGACGCAGGAGTTGGTAGTGCCGAGATCTATGCCAATGACTTTGCCCATGATGTCTCTCCAAACCGGCCTTAGCGCCGAAAAAATTCCCCGCTTATCTTGAGGAAGTGGGGTCCGATATGAGCGATTTCAATACGTTGCATCACTTCAGTCCGGCGCCCGAGCGACGATTACTCGCGCAGGCCGCAGCAGTCGACCGTTCAAGGTATAGCCGCGCTGCACGACCGCGAGCACGGAATTCGGCTCCGCGGTCTCGGACGGCTGAGCGGCGATCGCTTCGTGTAGGTTGGCATCAAACGACTCGCCTAGCGGATTGAGCTCAATGATCCCGCCGCGCTCGAGCGCCTTGACCAGCAACCGCCGGGTCGCCGCCTGCCCGTCGACGAGAGCTGCGACATCGGCAAGTTCTGCGTTCTCGATGGCAAGATCGAGAACGTCCTTGACGGGCAGCAAATCTTGAACGAACTTTTCCAGTGAAAAGCGGTAAGCGTTCTCGACATCGCGTTGTGCCCGCTTGCGGACGTTATCGAGCTCAGCCAGCGCCCTGAGGGTCTGGTCACGCGCCGCCTGAGCTTGCGCCTCTGCGGCAGCTAGCGTCTGTTGCAGACGCTCAAGATCCGACGTCGGATCCAAAGTTTGGCCGACGGGGTCTGAGGCATCGCTTTGCGAGTTTTCACCCATTTTTAAACCTACAGAATCAATAAACCTGAGGCAGAAATCGAGCAGGATCTGGTATCGCCTCCCGGCGATATGGGTGGATCTCGACTTAAATCAAGGGGAGTTAGCGTCGGGCGTTGAGCGCTGACCCGAGCAGTCGGGCTGTGACATCGACAACGGGGATGGCACGCTCATAAGCCATCCGGGTAGGGCCAATGACGCCGATGACCCCCATCAACCCCTCCTCGGCGCCGTAGGGCGCTGTGATGACACTGCAGTCATCAAAAATCTGATACCCCGACTCTTTGCCAATGAAAATCTGTACGCCCTTCGCATGCAAGCTTTGGTCGAGCAGATGCAGGAAGTCTCGCTTTTCATTAAAAGCCTCAAACAGGCGCCTCAGCTTATCCACACTCGTGAGCTCTGCAGCCCCCATGAGATTAGTTTCCCCGGCGACAATGTAATCGAGACCTGAAGCCTGAGGCGCTCCGCCTCGGTCGAACACCTGTTGCGCCATGCTAATGGCATCGAGCATCGCCGAGTTCATGTGTTCGCGGGCTTCCTGAAGCTGCCGCAAAATCTCAAGACGGGCGGTCTCGGCAGAGCGGCCGATGAGCTGATCGTTGAGGTAGTAGGCGGCACGGCGTAGCTCCTCGGGGGTGTGGTGACGCGAAGGATGGATGATACGGTTCTGCACCTCGCGGTCGTTGAAAACGAGCACTACGAGCACCCGATTTTCGGACAGGCCGACAAACTCGATTTGCGTAATCGATGCGACCGTCGGTCGCGGCACGGTCACAACACCCGCTAGACGGGTGACGCTTGAAAGCAGCTGCAAGGTGTTCGCAACCAAGACCATGGGGTCGTCGGCTCCCGCAAAATCTAAGCGACTACGCATCTCGACCACCGCAGCATCGTCGAGAGGACGGGAGCGCAGCAGCGTGTCGACAAAGAAACGGTAACCCCGATCGGTCGGGATGCGTCCGGCCGAGGTATGCGGTGAGATAATGAAACCGAGCTCTTCGAGATCGGCCATAACGTTACGGATGGTAGCCGAGGACAGGTACAGCCCGCAGTCGCGCGACAAGGCCCGGGATCCCACTGGCTGACCATCGCGGATATAACTCTCGACCAGAACCCGAAGCAACTGCTGGGCACGATCGTTCAGCGTATCGTATTCGTGGGCCACGGTGAAAAACTAACGATACGCCCTTTACTGCGTCAAGGGACATGATAAAACGACGCAGGTTTTTCCCGGACCCGTCCCATGCCTGACATCCACCGCTGTGCGCTTGTAACCCGATTTGCGGACACCCACGTCGCCGAAAGCACCGCTCTCCTCGCCAGCTATCTGACTGCTCGCGGTCTGGAAGTCCTCGCCTCCGAGGACGAGCGCGACAAACTTCCGGGAGTGCATGCGCGTTTTCTTGCCGAGTCCACGCTCGTGGACGAATCCGATCTGATCATCGCCATCGGCGGCGACGGCACCCTGCTTTACGCCGCCGGTCTTGTTGCCGATCGGGGAACACCGCTGCTCGGCATCAATCGCGGTCGTCTCGGATTTTTAACAGACGTCATGCCCGAGGACATGCTCGCCTCGGTCGATGCCGCCATCGCGGGCCAATGTTCACGCGATCAACGGCCCCTTCTGAGGGCCGAGATCCAATTAGATTCGGGCTCGGTCATTCGAGGCCTCGCGCTTAATGACGTCGTACTTCAAAAAAGACAAAGTGGCCATCTCATCGACTTCGAAACTTGGATCGACGGGCGCCTCGTCAACCGCCACGGCGGTGACGGTCTGGTCGTCGCGAGCGCAACCGGCTCAACTGCGTATGCCCTCTCCTGCGGCGGCCCGATCGTCGATCCATCGCTCGATGTAGTCGTCGTTACGCCTATTTGCCCGCACACGCTCTCGGACCGCCCAATCGTCGTATCCTCGCGGTCCGTCATCGAGATCCGGTTGATCGATCGCCCCGACTCATCCGCCGAGGTCGCCTGCGACGGTCGCCCCCTCGCGCCGCTGAGTCCAGGAGACTCGCTTGTCATTCACAGCGCGGGCGTGCACATCACGCTGCTGCACCGCGAAGGCTATGATTATTACCGGCTGCTGCGCAGTAAGCTCAACTGGGGCCGGCGCAGCTTCGACACTCAACGATAACGCTCCCTGTAACTAGCGCGCATCGTAACCCATGCTGTCTCATCTGCACATCAGGGACTTTGCGATCATCGACGTCATAGAAATGGATCTTACAAATGGTCTCACGGTACTCACCGGCGAGACGGGTGCAGGTAAGTCCATCCTAGTCGATGCGCTTCAACTGGCGGTCGGCGGTCGCGGCGGTTCGGAATCAATCCGCCATGGTGCCGAGCGCGCAGAGATTACCGCCACTTTTGATATCTCGACCGCACCGAAAGGACTACTTGTCATTCTCGAGGAGCAAAGTATCGAGACCGGCGATGAGCTCGTCGTGCGTCGGGTACTCACTCGCGAAGGGAAATCACGCGCCTATCTCAATGGCCAACAGGTGCCACTGCAAATTCTGCGTACCGTCGGTGAATCGCTCGCTGAGATTCACGGTCAGCACGAGTTCCAAAGCCTGGTCAAAAGCAGCGCCCAACGCGAACTACTCGACGCCTTCGGAGGCCACAACACGCTCGCCGCGGAAATCACGCGTCTGCATCGCGAACGCGTTCAGCACTCGGCTGCGCTCGAGTCCCTCGAAGCGGCCGCTCGCGACCGCGACGCTCGCCTCGATTTGTTGCGACACCAAACAAGCGAGCTCGCCGCGCTTTCTCTCAAACCGGGCGAACTCCAATCGCTCACCGATGAACGCAGCCGTCTCGCCAATTCAGGTCGCCTCTCCGATGCGGCCCGCCACGCACTCGAATTACTCTACGAATCAGAGAACACCAACGCTCATCACGGCGTCTCGCGCGCACTCGCCATTCTGCGGCAGGGCGCATCGCTCGATCCCACGCTCGAGGCCTTGCTGCCCACGCTCGAGGAGGCGGCGATCCGCATCGCCGACGGCGCACGAGAGCTCACACGCTATCTTGAGTCCATTGAAGCTAACCCGCGGCGCCAAGAGCATCTCGAGCAACGCCTCTTCACCATCGAGTCGCTCGCGCGCAAACACCGTTGTTCATGTGATGAATTAGTAGCGAAGAGCGAAGAGCTCGCTGACGAGCTCTCCAAGCTCGAGAGAATTGACGCCAAGCTCTCAGTGCTGCGTGCACAGGTGAACTCTGCCGTTGAGGCCTGGCGCGAGGCCGCGGTACGCCTATCGAACCCTAGGCGACAGGCCGCCACCGCGCTTGCCACAGAAATCAGCGCCCGCATGCAAAAGCTAGGCATGATCGGCGGATACTTCACCATCGAGCTCACCCCATTAGAAAACCCCCAGGGCAACACCTCGCCAAACGGTCTCGAGGAAATAGCGTTCCTCGTGTCGACCAACGCCGGTCAACCTGCACGACCCATCGGTAAGATTGCCTCGGGCGGCGAACTCTCGCGATTATCGCTCGCCGTCCAGGTGGCGCTCGTAGGACGCGTCAAAGATCTCGCCTCGGGCGGGTGCATGGTATTCGACGAGGTGGACTCAGGCGTAGGCGGAGCAGTGGCCGAAATCGTGGGGCGAGAACTTGCCGCGTTGGGCTCCTTCACTCAGGTGCTCTGCGTCACGCATCTCCCGCAGGTGGCGGCGCTGGGCGGACAACACCTACGGTTATCGAAGATGACTGATGGTCATACAACGCGCACGCAGGTGATCAAACTCGAGCGCGACTCTCGTATCGAGGAGATTGCACGCATGCTTGGTGGCGTCTCCATCACCGACAAGACCCGTGCGCATGCCGCTGAAATGCTCGACAGCGGCGCGAAACTCAATCGATGTTCTTCTTCTCGCGGTGCGGGCAATTCGTCCGTCGACAGTGCCCGTAAATCACGAGGGCATGCTCGCTGATTGAGAACCCGAGTCGCTCGGCGACGGCGTTCTGACGCTCCTCGATTCCGCCATCGACGAACTCCTCAACGCGACCACAGTCGAGACACAGGATGTGGTCGTGATGGGGCCCCGCGTTGAGCTCAAATACCGCCATGCCATCGGCAAAGTGATGACGCGTGACGAGCCCCGCCGACTCGAACTGCGTTAAAACGCGGTAAACCGTGGCGAGTCCAATTTCCTCACGCAAGTCGACCAAGCGACGGTAGATGTCCTCAGCCGACAAATGCCGATTCGGGCTGTTTTCCAGGATCTCTAGGATCTTGACGCGGGGAAGCGTCACCTTCAGCCCTGCCTTGCGAAGATCATGGCCTTCCACGATGACTCCCGCTCTTTCGTTTAGACTGTCGATTATGGTTCATTCTGATACACGCTCACCAGCCACCCTGCCGCTTGGAGTCCTTTTGCTCGGTTGCGCTCTGCTTCTCAACGGCTGCGTGTACAAAGTGCCCGTGCAGCAAGGTAACTTCCTCGACGCCCGCCAAGTCGTCCAGGTCAAGGAAGGTATGACTCGGGTGCAGGTGCGATTTTTGCTTGGCACACCGATGTTACCGAACGCCTTCGATCGCAACCGCTGGGATTACCTCTACGACCTTAATGTGAACGACGGTTCGCCCTCGGTACGTCAGCGCCTTACGATCTACTTCGCCGACGGCAAAGTCAGCCGCATCGAAAATGTCGGCGCGCCGACCGAAGTGCCCGCCGACGTAAGCGCCACGCCAGTAACATCGGTCGCGCCGCCCACCAAGCCCAACACCTAATAACTGCTCACCCGTGGGCTGCACACCTAAGCGCCTCGTCGCGGCTTTGCAGTCAGCGGATTCCTACCCTTATTGGTTTGGGTATGGCGAGCACGTTCACGCCGAGCGGCTTTCGGATCGACAGCGAGAGAGCGATAAATTTCGACTCGATCACCCTCTAAAACGAGTCGGCTGCGTTCGCATCGTTCGCCGAAGATTCCGATTGGCGCCTGTGACCAAAAATAATCGTCAATAGTCACACCGCGCTGCTGGAGCACCTCCCGCGCCTCCTGCAGCACGTGCGCTACCGAGGCGCCCGCCGCAAGTTGCAACGACAACTCACCCTGCCATACGGGAAGCGCTGCAGCGAACGCACATCGGATCATCCTAAGCGAGCCCGAGCGACGAATGCATCCACCAATGACCGTGCCGTATCCTCGAATGCTGGGGCGATCATCATGCTCGTCACCCTATTCATTAACTCGAAGCGCAGACGCAATGTCACCTCACAACCAGCATCGCCCAAGGCTTTGAGGGTCCAAATGCCCTCAAGCGCCCGGAAGGGCCCGCGGACGAGGCTCATCGTGACTGATCGTCCGGGTTCGAGCGTGTTGCGCGTGGTGAACTCCGTGTCGAGTGTGCCCCGCTTGACCCCGAGCGTCGCAATCACCTCGTTCTCGCCCCGCGCCTCAACGCGAGCCCGTGTACAACCCGGAACGAACTCCGGGTACCGGTCAATATCGATGATGAGCTCGTAGAGCTTCCCGGCGGAGAGGGGCACAAGCGCTGAACGGGAGACTTCACGCATGGGTGGCATTCTACGCCCTGCCCCGATGCGTAGAATGCGTCCGAGGAATCGATCGACGTGTCACAACCCATGCGGCAACCCGCAAACAAACCGAATCCGGCCAAAGCCTCGGAAGGGCCACGCGTGATCGCCGAAAATCGGCGTGCTCGGTTCGATTACTTTATCGAAGAGCGCTACGAAGCTGGCCTCGTACTCGAGGGCTGGGAAGTCAAAGCCCTGCGGGCGGGCAAGGCGCAGATCACCGAGGCGTACGTGTTCTTGCGTAACGGCGAAGTGTTTCTAACCGGCGCTCACCTCTCGCCGCTCAAGACGACCTCGACCCATGTGATCGCCGAGCCCACCCGCACCCGAAAACTACTGCTCAACAAGCGCGAGATTTCGCATCTCGTGGGTGCAGTCGAGCGCAAAGGTTTCACCATCGTGCCGCTCGAGCTCTATTGGGAGCGCGGCAAAGCCAAGCTGCGCATCGGCCTTGCCAAAGGCAAACAGCAGCACGACAAACGCACCACGGAGAAAGAGCGCGACTGGGCGCGTGACAAGGCAAGGTTACTGCGTCGCGGGTGACGGACCGACGAAAACCTTTCGATTCAGGTAGACTCCGATCTGTGCTTTGAGGGGGGCGACCGGCTTCGACGTGGGTTGCGAACCTTTAGGGGCGTGCCGAGGTGCAGTAAACCTCGTAAAACTTTGCTGCAAATTATAGTTGCCAACGACGACAACTACGCTCTGGCGGCTTAATCCCGCCTAACCTCTGACCGGCTGGTGCTCATGACACCGAATCAGGGGACGCGCTCATGAGATCGCGGACTGCCGTGCGACGGGGCAGTT
>VGVG01000013.1 GCA_016874055.1 Gammaproteobacteria bacterium
CAAGGCGCGCTTGCAAAAGCGCCAGCTGCGCCTTTATCGCCTCAAGCTCGGACTGCGCTGAGGTGATCGGCTCCGATGCGCCCGCAGCTTGCGCAGTCGACAGAGCAGCCGCTGTGACCAAGGCGGCAGCAACCATCAACCGTGCGCTCACCACGAGCAAGGTCATACCCTTTGCGATCAAACTTTCAGAATTTTCGCATTGAACTCCGTAGCGCCATCATCGATCGCAAGGTCCATATCTTCGATGATCATCAACAAACCGTAGAACACGAGGATGATGAGTAGTTGTATAAACAGACCGAATACACCAGGCGCCGCGAGCATCACGAGGACAAAATACAGATTCGCAAGAAGCCTCATCCACGTATAGAACGCGGATGGGAAGTGACTTTGCGAGCGCGTCAGAAATGCCGACAACCTCTGTACGAGCAGGGAGTGAAAGGGTACGTCCATACTCGGCCGCCCTTTGACTACGCCACGTATTTCGTTCAGGAATCGGGTCGTCTCTGCCTTCATGTCCTCGTAGTTCACTTTAGCGATCACGAAAGCATCCATCTTCGCTCGATATCCCCCAAAGAGTTGATTGCGTCGATCTGTATCCATCGCTTCAGAAAACACGTGGCGAAAATCGTCCTCGAAACCGTCAACCGCATCCATCGCCAACCGGTGCAGTTCCCCGATCTCCTCACGCTTTTTATTCACCATACCGAACGTAATCGCCATGGAGATGCCGAACGCCGAGCCGACCGCGGTGACCGACATCAGGATGACGGGCGTTTGGATGAACTGGTACGGATCAAATCCGAACACCGGCTGCAGCATCTGTGTGAGGACCCGAATACCTAAGTGCACACAAACGACCCCAAAGACCATGGTCAGCACCGAGGTGCCTAGCACTTCGACGAGCAAATTACTCATGCGCAGCAGGGTCAGCACGCGCAGTAATCGAAAAAGACGCAGCAAGGTTAAAAGGACGACGTTCTCCGGATGCACGTCCCAACCGAACGCCATAGCAACAATGGCTGCTGAGGGAACGATCGCGAGACCATCAAACGTCAGGAACATCCAGTTCTTTAAGCTGTGGTCGCTCAACGAGATGATTCTGAGTAACACATCCACCGAAAAAGCGACCAGCAGAAAAGCCTCGACTGCGATAACAATCGGGTTGTCGTGGGTGTAGTAGTCCGGATATTCCTCGAGCAAAAACAAGAAGAGGATAGAGCCTACAATCGTTACCAGCATGAACACCATGTAGCGGCGGGCGAGCGGTGTACTCGGGTTATTAAGCTCTCTCTCAAGCGTGGCGAGTGTCGATGGCATAAATCCTCCTTTATCGTCTTAACTCTTTAACTTTTATTTTTTGAGAATACGGTGAAGCGCTACTTCATACACCCCCTCTCGGCAAAGTGCTTTAGCGCTCCAGCCACCAATCAAAGCACAAACCAAAAGTTCGACTCCTAAGGCAGAGGCACCGCTCATCTCTGCGACCATCAGCGCGACCGTGACAGGCGTGCGGATCACCCCGGAGAGAAAAGCGGTCATACCAAAGAGCACCAAAACTTGTCGCATCTCGTCAAGGTTCGTCAACGCAGCAAAGTCGTATCCAAACCCCCCCCCGATCGCGAGCGAAGGCGTGAGAATGCCAGCCGGCACGCCGGTGCCGAAAGTGAGTGTTGTGGCTAACGCCTTGGTTAGCCCGACCGACATCATGGTCGTTTCGATTGACGCGGCGGGGTCGAGCAACACAGCGCTGGTCTCGTTACCTGAACCCATCGACAGCCCGTTACTCCAAACGCCAAGCAGCGCCAGAACGAGGCCTATCGCTCCAGCGATGAGTGCGCCGTGGGTGGGGCTACGGGGCGTGGGCAGAATACGGGGTAAAGCGAACATCATCAGCCAACCCATCGCACCCGCTCCCACCCCGCAAAACGCGGCGAGCGTCAGCATACTCCACCATGGCGGGGTGTTGACGGCATCAACAACTACGTCAAAGAATTGTCGATCCCGTGTCACCAACCAACCGGTAATCGCTGCCGCGGCGACACAGAGCGGAACGAGCGCAATCGCCCGGTATCTCCGGCGCCAAAGAAATTCCTCAAAGGCGTACATCACCCCAGCGAGCGGCGTGCTAAAGGCAGCTGCCAGCCCCGTTGCGGCGCCCGCGATCGCGATAACGCGGTGGGGGATCACGACTTTACCGGATAGCCTCGATCCGCAGCTCAGCAGCGAGGCGCCCACTTGAATGGCCGGACCCTCTCGACCGACCGTGCCACCGCCCGCCATCGACAGCGACACCGCGACCGCCTTGAACAGTGCACCCGCCGGACTCAGGAGCAACTTTTCGCCAGCGCGCTTTGGCGAGATCGGTTGCTCGGTCACCGCCATCACCTGCGGGATGCCGCTCCCGGCCGCAGCGGGCACGAATCGCAGCGTCAAGTAGCGCACGCCACCGAGCGTGATCGGCGTGATGAGAACAAACCACCACGGTGACAGCGCCAGCAAACGCTCACGAGCGATTTGTGCCGTCAGCTCGCCCTGTTGAAAAGCCACCATGAAAAGGGCGATCACCGCAGCGAATGCCACAGCCAGTGCCCAAGCCAGCCCTCTACGCCAGCGGTTACCGCGCGCGCGGCTCACCCCTACATCTTAAAGATGGTGTCCGCCACCCGGTTCCGGTTCGCGTCGATCTTCTCCCGGAGCGCCATGATTTCTGAACGCTGACTTTCGAGCCGATCGCCCATATCCGTTAACGATTCGGACTCGGCGGCGGCAGCGTTGAAGCGGGCTAGGAGACGCTCGCGGTTGCCTTGAGCTCGCTCTCGGATCCCTGCCACGAGTTCATCGTTTTCATCGACACGACGTTTGTTCGTCGCGGCGTCGGCTTGCTGCATTTGACGAAGCAGCTCGCCATCGAAGTACTGCGCGTTACGATCGGCGGCGTCGTCACAGTGCTCGAGCATCGTATCGTTGATACCCGAGAAGATCTGCGCCGCCTCCTTCACAAGGCGGTACGCCTCGAGCATCTTATCGCTCGCCTCGATCAATTGGCGGTTGACTTTGGATCGATGATCCAGATTCTCGCTTCGATCTCGATTGGTCATCGATACTTTATAGAGCGTTTGGTCCGGAGTCGTGGGCTGCAGGTTATCCAAGATCTGCATCCGATTACGATACACATCGTCCGTGAGACGCATGATAAGTTCGCGGTTACTGGTGGACGCTAGCGTGTAGAGCCTCATCGCCTCAGAAAAATTTTCATCTGCTCGTCCGCGAGCGATGGAGACGAGCCCAACGTTCTGATAGACGAAGGATTCCGAATCGAAAATTAAGCGCTTGTTGCGCTGCGCTTGATTCTGCAGTTCCTCACTCATGGCTCACTCCTCGCGTAGTGACGACACGAAAGCAACCCCCTCTGGGAGAGTCAGTCGTGACGACAGATTAAGTCGATGGACGGTAATCATGCCGACTCCGGGTTCGTTCAGCCGAAAGTCGTGGTACAGCATCGAGTAGATGTAATCGGATTGATCGGCCGAGACCACCGCGTGCAGGACCTCGGTTTTGGGGATCTCTGGAAGATTACCCGCCTCGCTGGCGCGGCCAATCGGTTTCCCGCGAGTCGAATAAAAATACGTCTCACGGATGCCGCGTTGGTACAGCGACTCCAGTATCGACTCGGCACCACCCTCGTATAACACGCAGGTAATGAGTCGGGTGTAGTTAAGCCGTTGAACCTCGCTCATGCGCGCTCCGTCAAGTTTGGCGGGATGTAGGTCGCCGCTTGAAGAAGTGGGGTCACATATACGTAACCCATACCCGGCGTATCAAGACGACCCACGATGAAAACTCGCTCGAAGATGCGGTCCACTTGATCGCTCGGCACCATGAAACTGATGATCTCTCGCTCCACATCGACGGCGACGCCGAGAAGTCCCATGCGCTCACGTACGCCGGTGCCGACGCCCATGTGCACGGTTGCACCCTGAACACCGAGTTCAAGCAATGCCTTGTTGATGGTGTCGGCCATGCCTTTCTGGATGACGCAGGTCATCAAGGACACGTCGATCAGATTGGTCATTCTGCGCTTGGCCATGAATCTCTCCTAGCGGCTTAAAGACAAAGGTTCGACACGATGAGCGGGCGATCTAAGCCAGGTTCCCCGCAAGTTCTTTTTTGGTTTTCCACTGCACGTAGATACCGAGCATCAGCACCGCACAGATGGGGGCGATCGAGGCGGCAGCCAGGATCCCAAAGCCCTCAAGTGCTCCAACGGCTTTGCCGAAGCCGAGGCCCATCGCAAGAACGAGTGGCACAGTAACCGGGCCGGTGGTGACGCCGGCGCTATCCCAGCCGACATTCACGAACTCTTCGGTTGACATGGCCGTCAAAATAAACGCCAGAATGTAGCCGGGCACCAAAATGTAGAGCAGGTTGAAATTAAAGATTAATTTACACACGCCCAACATGATGCCCGTCGCGACCCCGATCGCCACCGCGTACATCAGCATCGACTTCTTAAACGCGCCGTTGGTGAGGTTTTGCACGGTCAGTCCGAGCGCATTTAACGCAGGCTCTGCCATCGTGGCGGCATAACCCAACGCCCAAGCGAAAGCCGCTGCGAGAAAGGTACCGACGGCATAGGGGTACAACGGCGCATTGGGCATGGCCTCGATGCCCACGAACGCCCCAGGGATCAGCGAGCCGGTCTGTGAGCCGAGTGCGGCCAAACCGGCGGTGAGACCGACGTTGAAGGTGCACATGCCAAGCACACACAGGAACAGACCCCAGACGATGATGAAGGCGTTGGGGAGCTTTTCTCGAAGGATGCCGAAGAGCACGACCATCAAGAAAAGCACAAGCGGCACGATCGCCTGCACGCCCATCTTCACATCGGAACCCGGAGGCACCTCGTACCAAGCCTTGGCAGTCGTCGCCGCTGCCGCCGCGCTCTTGGCGGCGAACTCCGCAGAGATGACATCGACCGGCACAGTGAACCTCCAAAACACGGCGAGCGCGAGCACCGCCAAGATCGGAAAGACCGAGGCTAGGGTGACGATACCGAACCCCGAGAGCGCCGAGTTACCTTTACCTCCGGAGTTCGCGACGCCGATGCCGAGCGCCAACACCAAGGGCACCGTGACTGGTCCCGTCGTCACCGCGCCGCAGTCCCACGCAAGGCCAACTACGGTGGCAAGCAGTGGGTCCAACGCGCAATAGGCGGTGAGAAGGATCACCGGCGCAAGACTGAGATAGATAAGCGGCTTCAGACTCCAGTCGTACAAGAAGCGGACCGTACCGAGTATCGCGGCAACGCCGACGCCGATGCCGACGACGAGCACGGTCCAGGTCACGCGGTCGTTCAGCATCGTGTACAGGTAGGGCGCCTTTTGCGGGTCAACAATCGATCCCGCCACCTGCAGCGTACCAATCGCCGGCTCCGCGTAGGTCACCCCGATGCCGAGCAATCCGGCAATGGCGAGTACCCCGGGCAGGGGAAGCTTGCGGGGCAGGTTACTGCCGATGATGTCACCGAAGGGCATCAGACCGAGCTTCAAACCCTCCATGAAAATCATCAGACCGATCATCACGGCGAGCAGTCCTGTGCCGATGAGGGCCGCCTCCGCCACCGGTTTTTGCAGCACGAGCCACTGGAACACCGCGAGGAACACGGCCAGCGGCACCACCGCTGTCACTTGCTCCATGAATCGAGTGCTGAGGTACGGTTGGAGTAAGTTGACAATGTCCGAACCGGACATGATCAGCTTGGTGACCTTTTGCGGGACTTCGCGCCCCTGCGCATCGAAGATCGGTTGGGGCAATACGTTGCTGTAGGTGATTGACGCGGTGTCTACGGACACGACCTGCAGGTACTCGCCGAAGCGCACGTTCTTCGCCATGCAAAGCTCTCCCCGGTGGGCACAACGGGATACCGTCGCGACTCTTATAGTTGTCATCGTATCTCAGCAAAGAACCGGCCGACTTGCAAGGGCACTCAAATTCGGTGTCGCGCTGTTTCCGAAAACACTTATCCGAGGGCACCAAATAATGACCTGAGACTCCCGCCAAGGGGCCAGCCCACGTTTAGATCGGCCTTCAGCGGTGTGCGTCGAGGCTCAACTTATCAAGACGACGTCCCCGGATAGTAAGACCGCGGCGGGTTTGATTATCGGTCGACAAGGTCGACGCCTCGGTCGGACTTGGGGCGACTGGAACCGGTTGGATTTGAGTCATGCACCCAAGCTTGTAAAAAGATAAAAGGAAATTATTTAAAATCAATTACTTAAGATGCAGATGCGCCATTGGCAGTTTGTTGCAGTCAATACGGACGTGGAACTCGTTGTCACGTTGGACCCCTCGTCAACTCGGTGCGTCCAGAGAGCTCGATGCGTCCGGAAGCGAGCACGCGTTGCACGCGTCAGGCAGCAGCTGCGAGAGCTCCGCCTCAGGGGCACGCTGCGAGCGAGTCCGTGTGCCTCTCGTGCTGGAGGGAGGTGCTCACGGCGGCAGGACTTATCGGTAAGGTCCTTGCAGTGGCTCGTGGCCCGTGTGTGCCGCGGCTTACCATTAATCTAATCATCGACGGCCTGAACTTGGCGATCGGTCCCCGCGCGACGGTCTCCTCACCAAACTAAAACGGAAATTTTCAAGGTGTGCAGACCACCCTTGACCCACAAGCAGCCTCGCTATCGGCGGGGTTGCTGTTGCGAAGCCCGCTGTCCGCCACGATCTGTATCGTTTGTCCTGGACCGTCGGTAGTGATCGAAAGCCTTCATTGACAGAATGGCAAAGAGCGCAAGCACGACGGCGATGGCCGCCAAACGCTGGACGGGCACATCTCGGAGGAGCTCGAACCACTCAGGGCGCAACCGCCACGCCGCAAGGATCCCGATGACCAGCGCAATGTGAATGCGCACGATCGCACAAACCCGGCAGTCCGTCCTGAATAACACCTTCACGGTGCCTGCTTGGTCTGTCGCGGGGGCGCCGGTTTGACGAGCCGCACGTATCGCTCCATCGCCTTGGTGTTGCGGTTAAAAAGATGTCCCGTGTAGAAGTTGACGGTCTGATACCGACCGATAGAAAGAGGCGCTTCGGAGTAGGTCCAAAACGGTGCCGCAGGGGTGTCCGGGAATAATTGTTGATCGATTTTGGGGGGGGGACACTCCGCGCAAATGAGGGTCTGCAGTTCCTCGACGCTCGGTAAGCGCCACTGCCCGCCCAACTCCTTGCTCGCGCTGGCAGCGGCCTGCTGCGCTTGATCCCAGTCCACCATCTTGGGGACTCCGATGCACCGAAAGCCGTTCCAGCGCTGACCGACGGTACAGCGGAGCCATTCGAGTCCCGTTTTTGGGTCGGTGATGGTAAATTGCTGAAGTTGCGTCGGTGTCGGATCAGCGCCCCTCGCCGGCTCGCCCGTGAAAACGAGGCTAAAAAAACCGAGCGCGAGGAGCCGCGCGCCTCGCCCGCAACGTACCCCGCGTTTTCGTCCACCAGGCGGATGTTTTCTCATGATCTCCACCCCACAAGCTTTTTCTCGAGACGCCGACTAAGAAGACTTGGCTGCGAGAAAACGAAGCACCGGTCGCGCCGAATAGAATTCTCGTAGATCATAGCGCTCGCGGTGCTTGCTCGGGTACATACACAAGAGGCTGTGGACAAACGATGGATATTGCAACTTTAATCGGACTTGTGGCGGCTGTCGGCATCATCATCTGGGCGATTACGCTCGGAGGATCTCTCGGCGCCTTCATTGACGTGCCCTCGGTTGCGATCGTGATCGGCGGCACGATCTCGGTCGTGATGTCCCGACATACCCTCCCGGAGTTCATTGGCCACCTCACGGGAGCGGTCAAGGCCTTTCTCCCTGGGACCCCAAAACTCGAACCTCTCGTAGAACAGTTTCCGGAATTCGCTCAAATCGCGAAAAAAGAGGGCCTTCTCGCCCTCGAGCCGAAGGCGGCAGAATCGAGCGATAAATTCTTAAAAACGGGATTGATGATGCTCGTCGACGGTCTTGGTGAGTCGGCGATCTCAAGCCGTATCAGGACAGATATCGAAGCTCGGGAGCGCCGACACGGCGCTGTCATCGCCGCCTGGCAGGGGTGGATTGACGTCGCGCCGGCGATGGGCATGATCGGCACCCTCGTCGGTCTCGTGCAGATGCTCGGCAACATGTCGGATCCGAAATCGATCGGGCCGGCGATGGCCGTCGCCCTGTTAACAACGCTATACGGCGCGTTCATCGCCAACGTGGTAGCCGGACCGATCACCAACAAACTAAAGCTTTACCATGACGAAGAGGCGGTTTATTGCGAGGCTGTCTTGACCGGCCTCCAAGGCATCGCGCGTGGTGAGAATCCAAGAAACATCGGCGAATCGATCTTGGCTCTTTTGCCGCCTGCGACACAAAAGGCCCTCGCGAAAAAGTAGCAACCTAAGTCATGAACGCTACAGCGAGCGAGGCGACTGCGGCTCAAGAGGCCGAGGTTGAGGGCGCGACCGACAGCGGTGCGGCACCCGCGAAAGCTGCTGCTGCCGATGCGCCGCCACCGAAGAAATGTCCCGAGTGTCGCGCCGGTGCACCCGGCTGGATGGCAACCTTTGCGGACATGGCCACGCTGCTGCTGTGCTTTTTTGTGCTGATTTTGTCCTTCGCCGAAATGAACGTACCGAAGTACAAACAGATCTCGGGGAGCATGAAAGCCGCCTTCGGCGTGCAGAAAGATATCCCCGTGGTCGAACAACCGAAAGGAACGACCATATTATCCCTCAGCTTCTCGCCATCGCCGACGATGGCGCTCGTCGATAATCTGAAGCAGGAAACGACGGATACGACTCAAGAGGAAATTGAGGTTCGCGAAAAGGACCAAGACTTGCGCACCGAGGCGCTTTACGAGGCCGCGGGGCGTCGTCCAGTCGACTCGCAGCGCCCCGGCGCACAAGGCGGCAGCGCACCGGATTCGGTCGAGCAGGATGCCGCGAAATTGAAAGAGGCTCTCTCGGCTGAAATCGCCGCAGGCGTGGCGGAGGTGAAAGCCACCTCAACGAGAGTAACCGTTGAATTCAATGCCAAGGAAAACGCGCCGCGCGCCGCGCGCCTTGCCGCCGCACAAGCGGTCGCAGCCGGCGTTAAAAAAGTCAGCGAAGTCGTCGATGAACTTCAGAGTGAGGTTGCGATCACAGGCGCGACGCAAGCCCTGATCGCATCGGTGGAGTCCCAACCTGCTGCGGGCCAATCCGAAGGAGGCTCCGGCAAAGGCGGTGGATCTGCAGAAAAGGTCGAAGCAGCCGCCAAAGCGTTCGAGGCAGCATTCTCCGGCGAGATCAAGGAAGGCTTGGTCAAGGTGGAACGAAAGGACGGCGCAGTCACCGTGAAAATCGGGTCAGGGGGCGCTTTCGCGACGGGCGATGCCGCACTGACTCCTCTTGCCACACAGATCATCGAAAAAATCGGCGACGTCGCCAACTCCGTGAACGCAAAGGTCGTCATCGGCGGTCATACGGACAACGTCCCGATCAGAACGGTCAAATATCGTGACAACTGGGATCTCTCGGCAGCGCGTGCGGTATCCGTCGTGAGAGAGCTCGTCACAGCGCGTCGTTTTGATCCGGCGCGGATCGAGGCCCAGGGCTTTGCCGACACCAAACCCGTGGCAGCAAATGACTCGCCAGAGAACCGCGCACTCAACCGACGAATCGAAATCGAGGTTCGACTCCCAGAGGTTTGACCGATGCAGATCCTGACTTACTCGGACGGTAAACTCAGCGTCGCGATCATCCCGGACCGGCTGCGACGGTTACTCAATACCGAGACCGAGAAACTCGGGGACCATACGGCCTTGCTGGCGGATTATCATTCCGCCAACTCAACCTCGGACCTGCCGCAGTTGCCTCATGATCGGCTGTCTATTTTCGCGATGCCGGCTCATGGCTCACGACCCGAGTATCTCGCTCGCTTCCAGAGAGGACGGCTCTCGTGGTCTGTTTTGGTGATCGGACTAGACAGCTTTATGGATTTCGATAAGCGATATGTGCAACCGTTTATCGAAAAGCTTCATCCGGCAACGTCCAGAGATCTCTACCCCATCCAAGACACGTTGGACTCGCTCACGAATCTGTCGGGTTAAGACCTGCAACGGTTTCGGCAGCCAGCTCGCTCGACGATAGCGCGCCGTCTCCCGCGATCAGACTTTTTGATCGATGAGGATTCCAGTGAGGCGATCGATGTTTCGTGATATCCGCATCGCAGCTTCGGGGGGAATCTGGCGGATGGTGTCGCCCGTTTCGCGATCCTTCACTTGCACAATCACGGTGTTAGTCGACTGATCGAGCGAAATGTTGATCGACGCCCCACGATCGGAAAGACGCTCGTTCGCCATCTCGACGGAGTCACGGAAAGTTTCGCGAAGGGTTTCCAGGGTCGGAGTCGGAGAATTGGTGTCGTCGCTGCGGGCCTCGCGCGTGGGCTCAGGAGACTTAGACGCCGCAGAGGTTGCCGGAAGGCGAGCCGCGGGGCGCATCGCCTCGATGGGCCCCGCCCGACCGATGTCGGATGGGGTTTCGGGGATGGTGCGCGCTACGTCCATGCCGAGAAAATAGCCCCAAGGCTGCAGCCGTGTCTACTGCCCTGCCATCATGTCTTGTGCACGCGTGTTGTGCAGATCAGTCCTCGCCGCCCTTCGATGGTCGACGCCAAAAGTATCCGAGGACGAGAGCGCTGATGATCGTCGCGCCTGCCGCGAGGGCGAAGCCCGAAAACCCATTGATCTGAGCGATGTAAGCGTAGGTCGCTGAGCTCAGGATGAGCACGAGCGACAGGAGAGTCTGAACCGACGAATGCGTTCTCATATGAATATGGGATTTGTCTCGAACGACGTCAATCGCTCAACACCACTTGAGCGCCCCCGACTTTCGGGGCGGCGAGATACGTGATTCGCGCATCGACGGTCTGCCCCCCATCGAACGCGACGTCGAACCGGACGTCAGCGCGACAGCGACGGGTTGCGACGAGATCGTCCTTGAAAAGCGCCTCGAATGCGCTCGCCTTGGCCGTCACGTGGGTTTCGGCCCACGCCGTGCACATCGCCACACAGGCTGTCGTGTGCCCGTCGGAGTCTTTTGGACACTGCGGCGCGACCTGCGGAATTCTTCCATAGAGGCGAGAGGCGCATTGACCGGCAAGATCGGTGACGACATCGCGCTTGGCGAGCTCGAGCATCTTGTCGACCACCTCGGAATCATCGCAGGCAACTTCGCGACTGCATCCGGTCAGAAGCAACAGCGCGACCGCACCGGCGCCGGCGAGCCGCAGCGTCCGCGCCAGTCTCGAAACATGCGATCTCGTAGTCTGCGTCGAAAACATCATGGCGCCACTCCTGCCTCTATCCAATGGAGACGATCGGGAACGATATGCCAAGGAAAATAGTGCCTCAATACGCCCGCCGGCAATACCGCGTCCGTACCATGATCCATCCATTCTCCGCTCAGCCCCAACCTCTGCAACATCTGGGCATCCAGTTTCTCGAGACTCGTGAACGCGGTGGCGTCGATCGGTTTACCGTCGGGAATCCGTGCGGAGTAACGGTCGTGAAAAGACGCCCAGCGTCTGCCAACGAGCCACTGCGGCAACTCGTCGAGACGCGCCTGGTAATCCTCGCGCTCGAGCGCCAACTGTCCGAGCACGTTGCAGAAGAGGATGGCCGCATCGCCCTCGGCAGACAACACCTTCGGCAGGCAATCGACGAAGTCTCCCTGCACCCACTCCGTGGGCGTCCCGACACGCCGAAGCCCGCGACCATGCCGTAGCGCGAAAAATAGCGGCGCCGACGTATCAAGATCGATGAGAGTCAGTCGACTGAAACGACAGAGAAACGAGTCCGGCAAAAACCAACCGGCACTCGGACCGACGACGATCAGTTGTGATGTTCCAGGGTTCCAGGCTTGCAGAAATGCGCCGAGCGACTCCCGAAACGGATCATGCAAGCGACGATGACGAAGTGCACGAAAGTGCCATTGCAGACCTCCGCTTCGGCGCAGCAGGCCCGGCAGGGCGCGGTGTTGATCGTGACTCGGTGACATTCTGAGGCAAGATATAAGGCGTTTGGACAAGGAAGCAACCCAAGATGAATAACCACTCGTGCACGCAGATCAAACCTTGCTTGGCTAGAGTCCTGATGATCGCCGCGCTGGCGATCACGTGGGGATCATGGAATGCTGCTGTTGCTGCCGAACGCGGGACGCCGAAGTCGAACAGCTCCTCGGGAGGCCCCTGCGTGATGGCAACCGACCAAGCGGTAGCCGATCTCTTCCGCTCATGGAACCTTGCGCTGGCCTCGAAAGACTCGACCAAAGTCGCCGCCTTGTACTGGTCTAACGCCGTGCTTCTGCCGACCGTCTCGAATATCCCGCGGACCGATACGGCCTTGATCACCGAATACTTTGATCATTTCCTGCAGAAGTCTCCGCGTGGGACGATCGTTCGCCGAATGACTCAGCACTATTGCGGAGTCTCGGTCGATGCAGGGCTTTACGAGTTCTCGGTGATGGATTCTGCAGGTAACGTCTCGACGGTCGCCGCCCGCTACACCTTCGTTTATTCCTATCGCGACGGCGCTTGGAAGATCCAACACCATCACTCCTCAGCCATGCCCGAGCCCGTCGCCAAGACGCCGGAGGCCAGCCCCGCAGCGCATACCGACGCGCACACCGACGCGTACGCGGAAACGCACGCGGCAGCACGCGTCGAAACGCCCGCGAAGGCGCCCACCGAGGCGCCCTCCGAAGCGGGCTCCGCGGCGATGCTTCGTATCGAGCTCGAGTCCGCAAGCCGAACGCCATCTTCGAAGTTGACTGCCGAGCAGCGCCGCAAGGTGGGTCGCGAGACGGTGGGCCTCAAAGTTTGCGCCGCCTCGCAGGAGAGCGATCGCTCCTTCGAGGTTTCGGATCCCGCACCCTACCCCGAGGTCAATGAGGCGGCAGTCGCCTGGGCCAAAGATGCCACGTGGTCTGTCTCGGGAGCGCCGACCGCGGAGACGCCTGCCTGCACCCAGATCGTCGTCCGGTTTGCAGGCGCTGGTCTTTGATCAATCGAGCGAATTGAACTCGCGCGGCAGGCGATAGGTTTTTTTGAATTCGGTCACGATCGCCTTCGCACGCTGTTGCTGCTCCGGCGTCATCGTACGCTCGACGACCAAGAGATTCTTGTCGACGGTCGTCACGAAATCCTTCTCCCAGCCTCCCGCCGACGCGAGTGCCGTGGACATCCAGACGTGGGCCTTCAAGGAATTCGGCTGTACACCCTTGCCATAGGCGTACCGCAGACCGATCTCCGCACGTGCCCGAGGGTTCCCGCGTTGTGCGGCCGTCAAATACCAGCGACTCGCCAGCCGCTCGTTTTGCTTGACACAAAGACCGCGCGCGTACAACTCCGCCAAACCGAAAGGCGAAGTGGAATCGCCCGACTTCTCGCTCGCCAACCACGCCTCGCGAGCCTCGCAATACTGACCGGTACGAAACAGATCGAACCCGCGAATGAACTGGGCATGGGCTGCCGCCGACCACGAGAGCACCGCGAGCATGACGACGAGCCCTACCGGGTAGCGAGAGTCACGAATCATTGCACAGGTTTCGCTCCGTCGCGATAGAGCACCGTGATGCTGATTCGGCGATTACGAGGATCCGAGGGATTGTCCGCGTTAACGGGCTGCGAATCAGCGACACCCTCGATGCGCGAAAAACGCGAATTATCCACCCCGAGGGAATTGAGGAACTGGCGAGTGGAGTCGGCACGACCTGCAGAAAGGCTCCAATTGTTCTTCGCCGTTGTTTTTTTGAATTGCAGACTGTCGGTGTGACCACGCACTGCAATCTCGTTGGGAATGCTCTTGAGACTTGCGCCGACCTTCTCGATCAAGGCGACCGCCTCACCCGACAACTCTTCGGTGCCTAAACCGAACATCGAGAATCCGGCGTCATCGAGTATCTCGATGCGCAAGCCTTCCTTCTCGCGTACGAACTTGACCACGGACATCAGATTGAAGGTTTTCTGATCCGCTCCGATCTGCTTCTCGAGTTGGTCCTGCAGATTTTCGAAATTCTTCTCATCCTCTTCGGCAGCGATCTCTCTCCGTTCTGCGTCGCTCAGCCCCTGCGGCAGGGCCTGATCCTCCGAGGTGACTTCCTGTTCTTCGGTCCCAGGCGCCGTCAGCTGCAACACTCCCGTCTGCGTAAACGTCATGGGGAGCGCCTTCGGATCGATCAGCGACAAGCCGCCGAAAAATCCAGTCGAGCCTCCCGACATGTCGACTCTCGGAGCGTTGGTCGGTTGGAAGTATTCCGCGATGCTCTTGCGTTGTTCCTCGTTGGTCGCGCCGAGCAACCACATGAGAAGAAAGAACGCCATCATCGCGGTCATCATGTCGGCGAGCGCGATCTTCCACGCGCCGCCGTGGCCACCCGCGTGACCCTCGTCGATGATTTTCTTGATGATGATCGGCGGCAGCTGCGGAGCTGCCGGCGCTGCATCGGCTTGAGGCGCCTCGGCTGCGGGAACAGGCGCCCCTCCGGCATTCGCCGGATCTTCGGTCGCCACGGCCGCGGCGACGTTACTTGCCTCGAAGGCCATCGAAGACCTCCGCAAACGTAGGCGCAGAATGATGGTCGATCGCTGCGCGCGCGGATTCGATGATCAATGGAACCGGATCACCACGGATATGACCGATCAGGGTGAACTTCGCGACAGCGTAGATCTGACCCTCTTCATCGACGATCTGCGCAAGACGCGCTGCGAGCGGTCCCACGATGCCGTATGCCATGAACACGCCAAGAAAGGTTCCGACGAGCGCACTGCCGATCAGTGCACCGAGAATCGCCGGGGGCTGATCGATCGCCGCCATCGTCTTCACCACGCCGAGCACGCACGCGACGATGCCGAGTGCGGGCAGCGCGCCTTCGAGACTAACGAGCGCCTGCGCGGGTCTCATCGCCGAATGGTGGTGGGTCTTGATCGCAACCATGAGGTTATCCGCCACCGTCTCGGGATTTGGCGGCTGGTTGGACGTCACGAGCAAACGGATGGTGTCGCAAATCATGCCGATGAGCGCGTGATCCTTCAGGAGTTTCGGGAACTCACCAAAGATCGAACTGGCTTCCGGATTTTCGATGTGCGGTTCGAGGGCGACAGCGCCCTCGGCCTTGAGAAGCTTGAAGAGCTTGGTGATCAGCGTGATCGTGTCTTGAAACTCCTGCTTGTGATACGCGGGTCCACTCAAACATTTGCCGATTCCCGCGCCGACGCCCTTGAGGATGGCCACGCTGTTACCTATCACCATGGCGCCGAGTCCCGCGCCGAGGATGATCCCCAGCTCCGTCGGGACGGCTTCGATGAGCGGAGCCATCGGCCCGTGATGCGCGACGTAAAAACCGAAAACGCAGCCAAACAGAACTACCAATCCGATAATGACGAACATATCCCTGCTCCCTCTAGGGCACGCAGTCCTGCACGATGATTATCCCCGCAACTGCCTGCTCTTTCCCGTTACTTCGCCGGGTCGGGGAGGCGCCTTGCCATGACCTTGTCCTATTTGCTCGATAGCGCTTTCGCTCAACCCATTCATTACTGATCGCAACTGTGTTGCGATGGTGGTCAGCATCTGACTGACTCGCGATTCGCTCACTTCGAGCACTGCCCCGATTTCACGAAGCGTGAGCTCGCGGTCGTAGTAGAGTGCAACAATCGTTTTTTCGCGCTCAGATAAAGAGGCGATCCCCTGCTTGAGCGCTGCACGAATACTCTGTTCGTCGGCAACTTCGTCCGGGGTCGGTTCTTCGCTCGCGAAGTTGATCTCCTCGAGCGTGACCGAGCCCGCGAGCCCCTGATTGCGTCCCCGCAGTTCATGGTAGCGCCCGACGTCAAGCCCGAGTTCGTCCGCTATTTGGTGGTGCGTCGCAGGGACCCCTTTCTCGTTTTCGATCCGGGTGGCGGCAGCTCTCGCCTCGACGGCTACCTTCACCGTGCTGCGGGGTGCCCAGGCAGCACGCCGTATTTCATCGAGCATAGCCCCGCGGATACGGAGCTTGGCGAAGGTTTCAAAGTCGTTGCCGCGTTCCGGATCAAAGGCTTCGATGGCCTCCATCAGGCCGACGATCCCCGCTTGAACGAGATCCGAGTGCTCAATCGCGGTCGGCAGGCGCCCTCGGAAGTGCGCTGCGACGCGCTTGACCAATTTGAAATGAGAGGCGAAGTCTGTACCTGCATGCGGTGCGGTCGATGACGCCACCTTGGAGTAAGTGTCGCCGAGCCGTTTCATGGGCTTTGCGCTCCAAATGTTCCATCAACGATCGAGAGTTTAGGCCTCGCTCTATTCGTTGTCGCCTTCAACTTCTCGAAACGAGTGGCGATCTCGAGCATGACGGAGGTTGCTGCACCTCTCGGCGCAGCGCTGATGAGCGTCTCCCGTCGACGCGTAATCATCGTCACCTCAGGCTCGTGCGGGACGATTCCAGCCAGCACGAGATTCAACTCTAAAAATTTCATCGCGACTTGCTGAAGTCGCCCGAATACCAGGTGTCCGCGTTGCGCCGTCGAGACGTCGTTCACGACGATCTCGAAGTTACGGCTGCCAAAATCCCGATACATCACCTTGATCAGCCCGTAGGCGTCAGCCAGCGAGGCTGGCTCGTCGCAAATCACAACCACGATGGTATCGGCCAGGCGCGCTAACGTTGTGACATGCTTACCGATGCCCGCTCCGGTATCGATCAGCAGGAAATCTGCCGCGGGTTGCAATGTGACAAGAGCCTCGATGACCTGAGTCGTCTCGAGCGCGCCCATCTCCGCCATTTCCCGCTTTCCTGATGCGCCGGGTATCACTTTTATGCCGCCCGGTCCGTCTAAGAAAGTTTGCTGCAGCGTACAACGGCCTGCCATTGCGTCGGAGATATCAAACTGCGGCTGAATGCCCAGCAAAACGTGAACGTTGGCGAGCCCCATATCCCCGTCGAATAACCAGACGGCATGGCCGCGAGTCGCCAGAGCGGTAGCGAGGTTAAGACTTAGGAACGTCTTCCCCACTCCGCCCTTCCCACTCGAAACGGCAATTAAACGAGTTTTACGTTCGGCAATTGCAGTCATTCGACACCGGCTGGAGAAGGATCGAGGGTCAGCTCGAATGCACTGCGGACTCGCCTGCCAAATATCTCGACGGTTGGGTCGACAAGCGAAGCGGTCGGATCGGCACTCACTGATAATCCTGCAAGACGCAGCCCGCGCTCGGCCATGCAACCCAATAATCCAAGAGGCACTTCGGTTGGTGACCAGTGCGTGAGGATAACGCCGGAAATTGATTTGACGCTGCCGAACCATCGCGCAGCGGTAATGCGGTTCAAATAGGCTGGCATGCAAAGATAAAGGTCGTAAGCCGAAAGCTCTGGTCGATCGATCGACAGATCCTCGCGATTATAGCCCCCTGCATCAATCACCAAAGCACCGGGTGCGACGCCGCCCCAGCTCGACTCGATACGTGCCGCATCGGCCATCGCGAAAAACTTTTCTCGCGCACCCGGACGGGCATCGCGAGATGCACTAACGATCGCGGGAAGTCCCTTTTTTGTCGCAATCGACCGGGCGGCCTGCATGGCGGTGGTGGTTTTACCACCCGCAGTAGGACCCACGAAGACAGCTGGTCGGCCTGCAATACCGATGTGTGGACCAGCAAGTCTCAAGTCATCGAGTAAGCACGTGGCCATCGCGGTCGAATCGAGACCCGCCTCGACGAGTCGCCCGGCGTAGATCGCAGAAAAACCTTGCTCAAGGAGCGCCATTTTTTCGTGAAGACCGTGCACTCCACCGTTATTCGAGACGATTCGTCTCTCCAACTCCAGCAGCTCTTTACGAATAAGGGCGACGAGTGCCGCACCATTTTCCGCATCGCCGGCGCTCGTGACCATCGGCGGCGCGGGATCGGTGACGATCGGGTCGATCTGTATTTTAGGTCGAGCTAGGAGCTCCTCTTGTATTGTAGCAGCAAACGTTATGCGAGCTTCCGTATCGTCTAACACCCGTTCATCGCTCGAAGACGCATCGGTGCACACGAGCAATTCGTGTGCGTTACCCACCCGGCTCGAGGAGATCAACAGCACGTCAGGACCATACAGGCGCCGTGATCGCTCACTGGCTTCGTTGAAGGTACCCGCGACTACTCGTTCGATTCGCATGACTTGTCCCTATTACGCTGCGGCGGTTTGCCGTGTCTGCACTGTGATACTCGTATTAACCCGAAGATTGGTATCTTCCGGAAGCTCTGCATAAGAAAGTACGGACAGCCCCGGAATGCGCGGACGTAAGATCCTGGATAACCAGGGCCTTAGCGTCGGCGAGGTGACAAGCAGTGCGGGGCGATCGCTGTTGAGTTCATCCTGTGACGCTTTGCTGACCGAACGCAGTAATCCCTCAGCAAGTTCGGGCTCCACCGGGATATTACCGCCCTGTCCGCGACGCACCGTCGCGTGGAGCACCTGCTCAAGCTCTGGCGCGAGCGTCATCACCGATAGCTCATCACCATACTGAACGTACTGCTGCACAATCATGCGACCGAGTGCGATGCGCGCGACACCGGTGAGTTCGTCGATATCCTGAACCTTCTCTGCAACCGGAGCGAGCGCGAGCAGTACACCGCGAAGATCGCGAATCGATACACCCTCTGCAAGTAGATTCTGCAACACCTGCGTCAGTACACCGATCGATAGTTTCTTAGGAATTAATTCTTCAACAAGCTTCGGCGTCACCGCGGCAAGCTTATCGACGAGCTGTTGAGTCTCATCGTGTCCGAGCAGCAGGCTACAATTATCCTGCAGGATCTTGTTGAGATGGGTCGCAATGGTGGTGCTCGCATCGACCACCGTGTAGCCGAGCGATCGGGCGTAATCCCGCTGCGCTGGATCAATCCAGACGGCCTCAAGACCGAAGGTTGGATCTTTTGTACGCACGCCCTGCAGCTCACCGTGTACGACGCCGGAGTGGATCGCGAGCTCTCGGGTCGGCTTCACCTCACCCCGTCCGATCACCACACCGTTCACCATGATCTGGTAGGCCTCAGGTCGCAGGTCGAGATTGTCACGAATGTGCACTTGCGGAATCAAAAATCCGAGTTCGTAGGTTAACTTTTTGCGGATACCACGGATGCGCGTGACTAACGAACCGCCTTGCTGCGTATCGATCAACGATACGAGCGCGTACCCGACCTCGAGCCCGATGGCATCTGCCTGCTGCACATCGGACCACGATAGATCCTTCGGAGTGGCGAGCGTGTCATCCGATTTTGTCTCGGCGAGGCGGTTCTCCTCACGTAGGCGAGCTAGAACCCAGGCCGCACCAGCGGTAATCGCAGCGAGCGTAAGAAAAGCGATGTGAGGCATACCCGGGATCACCCCAAGTAATGCAAGGATACAGGCGGTCAACCACCAGGCCTCCGTGTTATTGAATTGCTCTGAAGTCTGGTTGTGTAGCGACTCTTCGCCCGATACCCGGGTGACGATGATCGCGGTAGCGATCGACAGCAACAGCGCAGGGACTTGCGCCACAAGACCATCACCCACCGCAAGAGTCGTGTAGCGCTCACCTGCCGCGCTCATCGACATGTCATGCTGCACGGTGCCAACAAGGATACCGCCAATGATATTGATGATAAGGATCAGGATGCCGGCGATGGCATCGCCGCGGACGAATTTGCTCGCACCATCCATCGACCCGTAGAAATCGGCCTCGGAGGTAATCTCGCGGCGTCGCGCTCTTGCCTGCTCCTGGTTGATCAATCCCGCCGCAAGATCCGCGTCGACCGCCATCTGCTTGCCCGGTAATGCATCGAGAGTAAATCGCGCTGTCACCTCGGAGACACGACCCGCACCTTTCGTGACTACAACGAAGTTGATGATCACGAGGATCGCAAAGACGACGATACCGACGACGTAGTTGCCCGCTACCAGCACCGAGCCGAACGCCTCGATGACTTGGCCCGCCGCATCCGGCCCCTCATGACCCAAACTGAGCACCACCCGGGTCGAGGCGACATTGAGTGCAAGACGCAATAACGTGGCAAACAGCAGCACCGTGGGAAACACCGAGAACGAAAACGGTCTGGCCGCCGCGATTGCGAGAAACAAAATCACCAGCGATATCGCAATGTTGAACGTGAAGAATAGGTCCAACACCAGCGGCGGCACCGGCAGTAGTAGCATGCCAAGAAGCAGCAGGAATCCGATCGGAATCGCCACGGCCTCGAGCGGCAATTTCTTGCCGAGTTGTCGAAGGTTCGACATCAGGTCGAACGGGATAGAAGTCATTTTCTTAATTTAATCAATAAGTTATATGGTTTTACATGGACGTTCGCCGCATCCCCGGGACTGGGCCTCTTCATTGGTTTTGCAACGAACGTGCCATGCGGATTTCCGCCAGTTTGGAGGACTCCGACGCTCAAGGCCCGGGCTCAGCGGACGACTGAATCGATACCAGCTATGGACCGTCGTATCGCACCAATACTGACCGTCTCGGCCGCCAGTCTTTGGATGGCCGGCTGCTCGTTCGTGTCCGTCGTCGACCCGTTGGCCCAGCCCACACCGCGGGGTACGCTAACTGAACAAATGCAGCTCAGCGACCGATCGCGGTGGGCCGCTCGTCGCGGAGCCCGACACGCCTCAGGCGACGCTTCAAGGGAGCGAGGGAGTCAAGGGTCAGACGGTCAGGGCGCTTCTTATGATTCTCCTGCATCAGCAGGCGTGTCTGATCTGACAGCCGTCGGCTTCGCCTCGATCACGGCCCAATCGGGATCGGATGCCGCCCAACGCCGATTGCAGGCGGCGCGAGCGGCTAAACTCGACGCTTATCGCAATCTGGCGGAGCAGCTTTACGGCGTAGAATTTGCGAGCGATTCCATGACCAACGACAGCCGGGTACGCGAGGATCAGATTCGCGTCCGCATCTCCGGCGTCATCGCCGGTGCTGAAATCATCGCGCTCGAACCGCTCGGAAACGACTCCTATCAGGCAACGGTGCGGCTGCGGGCCGATAAAGTTAACGCTTTGCTACGCCGATGAACGCTTCGTTCCGAGGCCACGCCCCATCGCGCCTGTGTACCGTCCTCGGCGTGTTGGTGGTAGGCCTCTGCGGTATGACCGCATCGGCCCAGCAGATACGGAGTCACCTTTACGCCGATGCGGCACTACAGCACGAGGCAGATCAGCTGCAGCGCTGTCTTGAGACACAACCGTTACCGTGGCGGCTCGAGTCCACGCTAAGCACGGACGGACGGATCGCCGAAACCGTTCGGATCACGCGATGGGGCGGATCCTCCGAAACGGGATGTGAGTCACTTATGCAGGCGAGTAATGCATGTGACTCGCCGCAAGCACTACAGCGTCTCGTCGATCTCGAATTTATCGCCGGCGAGCCTCATCCGGCTTGGTCCGTGAGTGAGCGTGTTCGACTCGAGGATCTTATTCCGTCGATGCTAAAGGGTCTCTCTGGAAATGTTCGCCTTCGTCCAATCGACGAGCGAGCGATGTCTGAGAGTCATGCTGTTTTACGCGTTCGTGTTGATTATCGCGGCGCAACGTTACCTCGTGACCTCAACGACTGGGTCACGGCGCCACGCCTGGTACGAGTGACGATGACGCTCGTTGAAGATCCGGGCCGCAGTGGTCGCACGGTTGCGAGTCGAGTCCTCACTGCCGGCGACGGACTACAAATCAGAGGCCTCTATCCCTCGACCTCTAGTTCCCGGTGGATGACCCGTATCCTTGAAAAGGCGAGCGCCTCGGCACAAACGATGATCGAACCGCTCGGGTGCGCGATGCCGTGGCTCAGCGTCTCGGTCAACCAAGATAAGCTCTGGTTGTCCACACGCGATTACTCCGGTCTGCAAGCTGGTCGCGAGGTCTTACTCGTACCGACTGCCGATTCGACGCTCGCGAGCCGATGGCCGATCGCAAGAATTCGCAGCCTGTCGCCCGGGGGACGAGCCGATCTTGTCCTGTTGCGTGGCTCAGCTGACCGGTGTGATGCGGGCTGCTGGGCGATTCCGCTTTAAGGGAAGATTCTCACTCAGTTTCCCTGCGGTTTTATCACTGGCACCCCCGACTGAAGCTCGCTACCGCGACGCTCAATAAGTTCACGCAAGCCCGCGATTTCCTGCTTGAGTTGACCGACCTCGGCAGCGGTCGCCCTGACGTCCTTTGCTTGAGCGTCTGACAGCACAGCGATTGGTCGTTTGGCGGCTCCTTCGCCCGAAGTTCGCTCGGCGATTGCGGCAAGGCGTCCATCAATTCGCACGATCGCTGCCTCAACACTACTCGGGGATTTCTCGCGCGATGCACTCGGGGGCGGTGCACCTGACACGGCATTACGAAACGATGCGAGTATCTCGTTCAAGCGTCGAGCCTCTAGCTCCTGGATCGCGAGACGATCGGCCTTCACTTGCTCCCGCAGCGTTACAACTGCACGCTGCGTTGTGTCGTTTGCAATATTTTCAAACTTTTTCAAATCAGACTCAAGAGTAGAAAGCGTTTTCACCGTCTCTGATACTTTTTCCAGATTCTTATCCTGTGCAGTGATTGCTTGAGTCAGTGCAGCCGCTCTTTCATCAATTTTCGAGAAGACCATTGCTACTACTACCGCGACGCCAATACCGATACTTAAAATAACTGCGCCAAAGATCGCAGGCGCATTACGAAGCACACGGGTGGTATCGAGGTTGGCATCCACGACACGAGAGAGACGAGAGATCGCCTCGTTCGCCATCTGGGCGCTGTCATTGGCGGCATCTGCCGCATCGAGCACCAATGAAGTTAGCGTCTCCAAAGGATTATCGGCCTTTGCAGCTTCGCCTGCTTTCACATCGTTTTCAGTACTCATTTCCGTCTCCTCCAGAATCTTCGCGGACATGCACTAACCCGTTGGGTTACCGCGCAAACGCTTCGTCCGTGCCACCGTTGCATTGATCCGATCTCGTAATGCGTTAGAGAACGTCAGTGCCTCGGCGATCCGGTTAATCTCCTCCAACATCGCCTTCGCCTGGCGGTGGGCATCTTCGATCTCCGACTGTCTTTGCTCCGCCGATTGGATGAATGTGTCTGCCTTAGCAATAGCCTCTTCGAGGTTTTCCAGCATCCGGGTGGCCTGTGTTTCAGCCGGGTCAGTCTCAGTCCCGGCGGGGTCCGTGGTTTCTTCAGCTGTCGATGAGCCCTCGGGATCACGCATGACAGCAGTGTTGGATACGGCGAAGCGAGTCCCCTCCTGTAATCGACTTACAATCGTCTCGTCCGACTTAAAGACACCCGCTGCCTGATCGGATGCTGTAGATTTATTTTTATTTGAATCTGTCGATTTTCTCTTCGCCATAACCTCAACCCCCCGCCTTGCGTGTTAGCGGATCTATCGCACGAACCACCGTCGGATTTACCCGACACGAACCGAGAAGCCACGCTTGTTCTCGCGCAGCCTTTGCGGCGGTCTGACTTGAGAACGGCCCTAAATGCAGCCGTAAACGCCCCGATTCTTTGGTCACTTGAGTGGGGGTAGACCGCCCGACTCGTACCAGAAGCACATCAACCGACTCGCGATCGGGATGGGAGCCGCAGTCATAGATGAGTGTCTCTGAATCCCCGGTGACCCTAACTGCGCTGGTGATGCCATAGCCTAAAAGTAGAACGCCGATCACCAGTGCCGTGACTTTCAGCGGCGTCATCATCCACCGGCGGGAGAACGTGGCGTCAAATCCGCGCGTCTCGGCACGCTCGCGGGCAAGATCGGCGAGCACATCCGGAATTGGTGCAGCATCCTCGGAGACAATCGAGGGTGGTGTCGTCGGTGTCGGCGTGACCTTTGGCGGCTCCACCACCCGCTGCTCGATGATCGGCGGTGCGCCCTCGACTCGATCAGCATCCCAGATCACCATGAGATCATTCAGATCAGCGAGCGGCAATCGCTCCGCTTCAGAGCGACTTTTACTAACGAGCAGTAACACACGGAAAGCACTACCACGAAGCCCTTGGATAAGACGCCGTAACGCCGCCGTTTCCACTGCCGATAGCAACTCAGCATCATCAACGATGAGTAGGTGAGGAGGGAGACTCTCCGCGCTCGAAAGAATCGCCTCGAGTGCGATACCCTCTAATAGTCTATTGGTTGACTGAAGTACGCCATCGGCTTGTCCCGGCGTATGGAACTCTACACGCGCCCCTTCGCTGCGCAGCGTTCGCACGAACTCCCGCGAACAGCGCGAAAGCACCGCTGTCGATGCCGAGCAAATCAGCATGACCGACGGATCCCCGCGCCTTACACTGCGTAGCGCGATGGCAGATTGATCTATGCCGGTCATGACCGCTGCTCTCTCACTGGATTACCGAACTCATCAAACATGAACTCCGGAGCGAGTGACGGTTTCGGCACCGCGGGGGTCTCCAGACCTGGCGTCATCGCACTCAGCCGGAACACATACGCAAGAACTGCGGCGACGGCTCGATACAGTCCCTCGGGGATAGGATCTTCGACTTCGGTGGTGAAGTAGATCGCGCGCGCAAGCGGCGGTGAGGAGACGATCGGTACGCCTGCGAACGTTGCGCGCTCTTTGATCGACTTTGCTAGCTCGCCGCGCCCTTTCGCAAGCACTGTCGGTACCGCATTTCGCAGCTCGTCATACTCCAATGCGACAGCAAACTCTGACGGGTTGACGATAACGACATCGGCATCCTTGACCCTTTCAAGCATCCGACCGCGACTTAACTCGCGCTGCTTTCGTCGGATTTGCCGTTTTACCTCAGGACGACCCTCGATATCTTTCATCTCATCGCGGACTTCCTGCACCGTCATACGTAAGCGTCTGAGGTAGCTCCAACGCTGATACGGCACATCAATAATCGTAATCGCCGCAATCACGGCACTGACCAAAGTAAAAGTAATAAGCGCAAGTGATGCGCCGGAGGCTATCATCATTTCGAATGAATCGCGCGACATCGCGATCATCTCGGCACGACGCGTCCAGAGTACGAAGCCGAGAACCGCTGCGATAGCGCCGAACTTTAGAAGATTTCGCAGCAAACCCACCCACGCCTGAGCACCAAATATCCGCTTCAGACCATTGAGCGGATTGAGTTTACTCAGCTTAGGCGCAGCCGCTTTACCCGAGAAGTTAAGTCCACCATTCAGCGTCGATGCAAGTAGAGCAACGACAATTGAGGCAAGAAAGATCCACTTGACCGCCCATAGACCATCGAAAAACCGCGCTCCCACCAAAAGGGGCAAATCCTGAACATTATCAAGCTGAGTGTGATGAAACGTCAGTCCGTTTTTTAGCATCGTAGAGAAGCCGTCGATCATCTCTGTCCCGACAAAAAACAGCAGTAGACAAATTACGAGGACTCCCACCGCACCGCCAAAATCCGGCGAGCGTGGAAGCTCGCCGCGCTCACGCGCCTGCGTGAGTTTACGCGCGGTCGGTTCCTCGGTTTTTTCTTGACCTTGTTCTTCGGCCACGCCTCAATCCTCCCCGAGGATCCGCGGCCGGATATAGGCGCCCGCCTGTTGCCACAACTCGGTGATCCGTTCAGCGATCACCGGCATCAACACGAACAGCAAGGCAAAGCCGACCAACAAGCTCACCGCAAATCCGACGGCGAAGACGTTCAAGGACGGGGTCGCTCGGGACAGTGCGCCCACGCCGAGGTTGACCGCTAGCAGCGTCAATAACAACGGTGCAGCCAGTAAGGCTGCCCCCTTGAAGATAATGGTCGAAAACTCCATCAACGAGGGGATATCTGTCAATCGGAATTCACCCGGCGGCATCGAGCGGATGCTTTCGGTGAACATCGCGATCATGATCGTGTGTCCACCTGCCGTTAGAAAAATAAGCAGCGCGAGCAAATTAAGGAACTGTGATAATACGGGAGCCGGTCCGAGGGAGGGATCGAACGACTGTGCAAAACCGATTCCCACCGACACGGAGATCTGCTCGCCGGCCGTGACAACCGCTGCAGTCACAAACTGAAGGACAAGACCCATCGATACGCCGATCAACGCCTCGCTCAGAATGAGTAGCAAAGTCGGTTCACCGTACGGCATTGTCGGCTCGGACAACGAGGTCGGGAATGCGGGCATCATGAGCAGACACAGCGTCGCGGCGTACACCACTCGGATGCGTCCGATTCCAGCCGATTGTGAAAATAGCGGTGCCGCGAAGAAAAAGGCGCCAACCCGTGTCAACGGGAGCAGCATCGATTGCAGCCAATTTAAGGTGAGTACGCCGAGTTCCAGCATACGCCTATGCCCCAACGTCTGCGATCCGCTCAAAAATCCGCCGCGCAAAATCGACCAGCACCCGTAACTGCCAGGCGCCAATCAGTAGTGCAACGAGCATGACCGCGACCAGTTTGGGAAGAAAACTCAAAGTCATTTCATTAATCGACGTGGCCGCTTGGAAGATACCGACGATCACACCCACGAGTAGCACGGTCACCAGAATGGGACCCGCGATCAGTCCACCAACCCATATCGACTCGGCCACCAGTTCGACGACTCCGGTTTCGTTCATGGCAGTGGCGCCGCAAAACTGGCTGCGAGCGAGCTGAGGATGAGTCCCCAACCATCTACCAGCACAAATAACAGAAATTTAAAGGGTAAGCCGATCATTACCGGTGACACCATCATCATACCCATCGACATGAGTACACTCGCAACCACCAGGTCAATGACCAGAAACGGGATGTAGATTAAAAAACCAATCGTGAATGCTGTGCGAAGTTCACTTGTCAGAAAAGACGGAAGTAACACACTGAGTGGAGTTTCCATCGGTACACTGACAGGCGGCGTCTTCGCAAGATCGATAAAGAGCTTAAGATCAGACTCCCGAGTCTGTGCCAACATGAATTTCTTCATCGGCCCGACTGCGCGCTCCAACGCCGTCTCGAAAGGAATGGTCTCTGCGACATAGGGCTGTAACGCAACGCGTTGTACATCCGCGAGCGTCGGCGCCATAACGAAGAACGTCAAGAACAAGGCGAGACCCACGATCACCTGATTCGGCGGTGTCGATGCTGTACCTAAGGCTTGCCGTAGGAGTCCAAGGACGATGACGATGCGGGTGAAGGCCGTCATCGACAACACGATCGCCGGCAGAAGGGTCAAAAGTGTCATCAAGCCAAGCGCCTGAAGCGTGAGGCTGTACGCTTGCCCACCACCGGCGCTTGGTGTCGTGCGGATCAACTCAATCGCGGTGGCGTCTTGACTCAGTCCGACGGGTGCCGCGAGGGCGAACAGCAACATCAGCACCGGCCCGAATAATCGACTTACCCGAATCACGAACGATGCTCCTCAGTCGAGGAACTCTCACGATCAGCCGTTGCAATATGTGAAATCGATCCCGGTGTTACACCGATCAGATGATCTTTATCCCCAAACCGGACGACCACCAGTTTCTCGCGTGCGCCGAGAGATGCATGCGCGGTGATTTTTAATGAACTACGCGAGGCGTCGGGATTTCCAAGACGGAATCTCCGCAGCATCCAGATCGCCAGCGCGAGTAGACCGCCAATAAGAAGTAATGCAGTGATATAGCGAATTGGATCCATGATCGATCAACGTCTTGTTACAGATGCTTGACACGATCTTCCGGATCGACAACCTGAGTCAGGCGGATACCGTAACGATCATTGACCAACACCATCTCGCCACGGGCGATGACTGTGTGATTCACACATACATCTAGAGGCTCTCCGGCCACGCGATCAAGCTCGACGACGCTGCCCTGACCGAGTTTCAAAAGGTCGCGGATCCTCAATGCGGCACGGCCCACCTCGACCGAGATATGGACAGAAACATTTTGTATCAACTCAAGCTGTACGGGCGATTCTGCGCCAGGTTCGCCTTTGGAAATATTGCCCACTGCTGACTCGTTCATACTGCCCTAACTCCTTCAACGTAACCTGTTAACTTTATGCGCGCTTTCGCTGTGCCGGGGTCCTACGCCGAGAGACCGTCGGCTCCTCGGCGATATCGGCCTCGGCGATATCGGCCTCGGCGATATCGGCCTCGGCGATATCGGACGTACTATCGTCCGCTGATTTTTTATTCTCCCCGGGTCGCTCCATCACTCGCTCGATACGGATCGCAACATTGCCATCGGAGGTGCCGTATTCAGCATCAAAGATGTGTGATGACTGTATAACTACCTTGACACTCGGTAGCGGCTTAAACCACAACGTATCGCCCGGTCGAATCGCAGCAAGATCAAGTGCGGGCACTTCGAACGTGGCAAGTTGTGCAACCATCTCAAGCTCAGAGTCCGATACCGCATCCCCGAGTTGCTCCGACCATTTAAGGGCGAGCTTTTCATCGCGCTCGGCCGCTTGGAGCCCGCCACGGAGAAGAAGTCGGATCGGCTTTAACGCGGAGAATGGGTACATCACTGACAACTGCCCGCGGACGTCGGGCCCGAGTTCGAGATCGTATCGACAGACAATGACCGTCTCGCGATCCTCACCGATTTGTGCAAAGGCAGGATTAATCTCCCGGCTCACGAACTCTGGGCTGAGTGCATAGATTGGAGCCCAGGCATCACGCAGATTATCGAACATCACATCGAGCAGCAGTTGAATAATCCGCTCTTCAGTCTGAGTAAAACCTCGGGTCGGCGACAACTCAAGCGTCGCACCGCCTGGCCCACCAAAGAAACTGTCGACCGCGCCATAGACGATAGGCGGCTCTATTGTCACAAGTCCGTAGCCACGCAGCGGCGGGAAACGAACAATATTAACGTTGGTCGGCGATGGAAGTGTTTTGAGGTAGGCGCCAAACGTCATCACATCAAAAGGCGCTACAGTCACCCTTGCTGCCTGTCGAAGAAGAGTAAGAAGACTTCCTCTTAGCTGCCTGGAGAATCGATCGTTGATCATCTCAAGCGCTGTGAGTTGCCCCCGAGACGTCGTATCATTTTCAAAAAGGCTATACGACGTAACCGCTGACAACGGGGTGATCGTCGAGGACGTGTCGACATTCCCGCTCTGCACTGCTTCCACTAATGCAGAGACCTCCTCGCGACTCAAAATTTGGCCAGTTGTCGACATAATTTAAAAATTTTCTAACCTACTACTGCAAGACGAAGTGCGTGAACATCACTTCATCGATACCGCCAAAATCTTCGTTTCGAATCAGTACAT
Source organism: Gammaproteobacteria bacterium (assembly GCA_016874055.1). Lineage (GTDB taxonomy): Bacteria > Pseudomonadota > Gammaproteobacteria > Steroidobacterales > Steroidobacteraceae > UBA964. Next base: position 29,197 of record VGVG01000013.1, read on the forward strand.
CGTTCATCGAATCTCGTACGGCGGAAGCCACTCGCGTACGGCCCTCAATGGAAGTTAGTTCCTCCTCACCAAACTGAGCTACGCTCGAGAGAATCGCCGCGCCAATCGCGATATTATGTTTCTTTACATTTTCGACGATCTTTTCACCATAAAAGGTCTTATAGGCAAGCCTGAACTGTACGAAGCGTCGAGTATTTGGCACGTTCAGCGTAAAGTCGCGCTCCTCATCGTTACCGCCAATCACCGGAGCGTAGGTCGCATTGAATTTTTCGGCTTCCGGAATTGTCGCATCGGGTTTCACTTCGCCGCCCTCATGCGGGTCGCTCGCTTCGCCCTCTTTGGCGACATCTTTCTCCGTACCCGCCTCCGCAGCCGCGGCTGGCGGTGGCGGATTAAAAAATCCGGTCAGAAAGAGCGTTGCGCCAACAGAGATGCCTATCAGCGCCAGCGCACCCGCGGCGATCAAGACGAAAAACATCATCTTGGATTTTTTTTTCGGAGCCCCCTCTTCACCGACCGCAGCGGCCGCATCGGGAGCCTTTTGCTTGTCGTCTTTTTTGTCTGCCATCGCTGTATACCGTTAGTAACAAATTTAAAGAAGATTAAACGAACAAATCGATTTTGCCAGATGCTACGCCTTTAATTGGCATACGAGGTGCGGCGTCTACGTCGGGAACGGATGCTGTCTCGTCGATCTGCCCGCGCAAGATCACCGATGAGAATTTTCTGGCCGAGTCATTGAAGGCCCTGGAGCCGGCTTGACCGAAATTCCATCCCGAAAGCTGTAATCCCGCCGATTCGAGCGATTCCCGAAGCCGAGGTAGACCCGATTCGAGTAAGACCCGCACATCTTGGTTCGCAACACCAACGGTTGCCGCCACAACGTTGCCTTTGAGGCTCAGATCGATGTCCATCGTGCCAAGGTTCGCCGGCTCGAGTTGTAGACGGACACTCCAGTTCTCATCCCGAATTTGACCCATCACGCGTTGGGCCACAGCATCGGCGAACGCCTGCACACGCTCGCTGAAGCTCAGCTTCGGATCAGGCGTCAAGAGCGCCATCGAGGGCTCTTGGGTTAAGGCGCTCTGCGCAGTTCCCGACAAGAGCGCAAACGAAGTGGGTGGGGCAAGAGTTCCTAGAGGTGCCGTGGGTGTCGAGATCGTCGCTCCGTCAAGGCGCGGCTCGGCCACCATTGAGACGACCATGCTCGCTGTAGCCAGGGGACGGACCGGCGCTGCGCTACCACGCTCGGCACCAGACCAAGCTCTACCGTCCATGAATTCTGCAAACTCGCCCGCGTCAGCCTGGGCGATATCCTCGCGCACACTAGCTTTGGCAGGTGACGGGACAAACGGGTCATTAACAAAACTGATACCCCGCGGCCGCCGTCCCGACTCCTGCGCCAGCGCGCTGGTTGAGGCTGCGAGCGACGTCGGCACTCCGCGCAACGCACCGCTCACCGAAGAGAAGGTGTCTTGCGCATCGGTCATCACATCCGACGTGGCGGGGGCCACCGTACGAGACCTCAACTGCTCACTCGTCGCAGCAGGCGCAAACCGCTCACTCGTCGCAGCAGGCGCAAACCGCTCACTCGTCGCAGCAGGCGCAAACCGCTCACTCGTCGATTCGGGAATACGCATCGCCATGGGGAGCGGCCCCGCGACAACGCTCTTCGAATCACCATCCGCCGGCAGCGCGGACATCGGTGTCCCAGAGACGATCGACAGCGATGAACGCCACAACAGCAAGTCCTCATCTGCGATAGGCTTAAGTGCGATAGGCTTGGGTGCGATAGGCGTGGGCTCATCAACTGGGGTTGAGCTCGCTCTCGAAGTGGACTCGATGACCGTGGTCGTCGCCTCGGCAGCGAGCCGTGGCGATTCATCGTCAGTCATCGCCGTTGAAGATCCCATTGACGATACCCACTGCGACGTAGGCACAGCAGCCGTCGGGGACATCGACGCTATCGTCGGACTCGCTACGGCCGCCGGGGGGGCGTCCTCGACGATCGCCTCACGGTTAACCCCGGCAGGCGGTGCCGTCTCACTCAGCAGCAGCCTCACGAGTCCGCGGTCGATACCCATCCCTACGGCAAACTCCTCAAGACTCTGGTCTGCATCCTGGAGAAATCGTAATTGCACCGGGTCCCGTAAGGTCAAATTCAGTAGGCGGCCCGGCAATTCCGGCAAAGCCTTGCCGGCCTCAGAACCGTCTTTTTGAGTCCCGTCTGCATCGGCCTTGAAAACGTCGGCGCTCGCTTCCGCCATGACACTTGAGAAAGAAGCGCCCTCCTCACTAGGAAAAGGCGCTTCGCCCAGCGTTGCGAGCAGATTTTTACCAGTCGGGCTCGAGGATCCGACGGCTTTTAGCAGGACATCTGGAATGGCCATGGTTACGGAGTTTTATTGCCGGTTGATGTGATCGACCGGGAAGTTGCAACTTGAGTGCCAAGGGGCGCGAGATAGCGCTGCTGCACCATCTCATCGAGGGTCTTTTGCTCCTCGGCTGCCGCCTCCCGATGCGCGATGCGACTGGCCTTTTCGGACACCCGATCGAGCGCGTCGGCAAAGCGCTTCTTTTCGCGCACCTCTTCAAGCGCGGCCTCCAACAAAAATTCGGCCTGTGCGACCTCATTTTCTTGCTTTTGAGACAGGTCGGTGAGCCAGCCCGAAAAGTCCCAGTAGAGTCGCAGGCGACTCACGGTCTGCGTGCTGGCCTCACGCTGCTGAACCATCGCACCGTAATCCTCGAGATAGTGTCGCACTGTCTCGAGACGGTCCTGCTCGGCGAGTAACGTACGACGACGATCTGCTGCCGCTTCCTCGGCGACCGCGGCGAGCGTCTCACCGATTCGAGTGACACGCGCAAGCCGGTTGGCCCGCTGCCGGCTGCGCTCACTCATGCGAGAACCTCAGCCAAGCGTTCGAAGCCCCCCGCGTATTCCACTTGCTCATCGATATCCTGCTGTAGAAACGCCTGCAGCGCGCCACGACGCTGCATAACCTCATCGAGCTCAGGGTTCGTGCCAGCGCGATAGGCCCCAACGGATACCAAGTCGCGGTTTTCCTCCCAGATCGCCATCAGTCGCCGAAACTTTCGGACTAGGGTTCGTTGCTCGCTCGTTACGAGCCGGATCGCCGAGCGCGAGACCGACATGTTGATGTCGATCGCAGGGTACTGGCCCATCGCAGCAAGTTCACGCGATAGCAGCACGTGCCCGTCCAGAATGGCTCGTGCGGCGTCGACGATCGGATCGTTCGCATCGTCGCTCTCAGCTAGGATCGCGTAAATCCCCGTGATACTGCCTCCTCTTGCGACACTTCCTGCGCGTTCGATCAGCTCATTGATGAGAGAAAAAACGGATGGTGTATACCCCTTCGTGGTCGGCGGCTCACCGACGGCAAGCCCCACTTCTCGCTGAGCGTGCGCGACCCGGGTCAGTGAATCCATTAGTAACAAAACGTTCTTACCTTGATCACGAAAGTATTCAGCAATTGCACAGGTATAGTGAGTCGCACGCAAACGGATCACTGGAGAGCAATCTCCGGGCGCCGCAATCACGACCGCGCGCTTTCGCCCCTCCTCTCCAAGGGTCTCGGTCACGAAATCGAGTACCTCCCGACCACGCTCGCCGATCATCCCGATGACCACAACATCGGCAGCCGTGAATCGAGTCATCATGCCCAGTAGGACGCTCTTGCCGATGCCGCTGCCCGCGATCAGACCGATGCGCTGTCCCTGGCCAATCGTCAAAAACGTATTGATGGCACGAATTCCCACATCGAGCACACCATTGATCGGCGCACGCTGGAGCGGATTTTTTCGCTCGCCTCGCAGCGTGACAAAAACAGACGGTTCGATCGATGCGCCACCATCAAGGGGTTGACCAAGACCGTCTACCACCCGACCAAGCAGCGCATCGCCCACACCCACACGCGCAGTGTGCGTGATCACGCGTACACCGGTACCCGGCAATAAGCCCTGCACCGTCGCAAGCGGCATGAGCATGACCTCTTCGCCATTAAAACCGACGACCTCGCAGGTGACGCCCTCACCTTGCTCGGCCATCACTTCACAATACGCGCCAAGCGGTGCACGGACGCCGCGAGCCGCCAGCAGCATGCCCGTCACACGTGTCAAAACGCCGCAGACCCCCGGCGGCGGTAAAGAAATCGCCGAGAGTCGTTCGCCGAGGTCTTCGAGCATCCGCCCTCTCACGACGGCGCTTCGCGTAATAGGTCGGCTGCAGCAGCTAACACCGCTTCCTTTGCGAAGCGCATTCGATTCTCAAATCGATCGTCCACGACCTTATTTTCGTGGCTCACGATCGCCCCTGCCCGCGGAACGAGCGGGTCAGCGACCAACGTGATCGAAGTAGGTTTGACTGAGGCGCCTTCCAATAAGGACAGATCCTCAGGGTTCAGACGTACCTCGGGTATCGCCATCGACGCCGATGTGCCCTCCTCACCCATCTGAGACTGAATCGCCGAGGTCACAGTCGCCAAATAGCGCTGCAATCCGTTCGCGTCAGCGAGCGCTTGTCTGGCGAGTTCGCTGCCCATGTGAAAACTGGCTTGGGCAAGCGGCACAATTGCACGTCGCTCCAGATCAAGCTGCGCGTCTTGTACGGCACGACCGGCAGCATCCAACGCCGCAATCGCGTGATCAAGAGCCGCAACGAGCTCGGCTTGTCCAGCTTCGCGACCACGTTGCTCTGCCTCGGCAATGCGACACTCTATCTCCTCGGTAGATACGTCGACAGCCGTTGTACCGCTTAATGATGGAGACGTCTCGGCGTTTGCATCGGCAGGCGCAATAGCGTCTGACTCAGCGCCGCGCTGCGTAGTCGAGTCGCCAAGCGCACCCGACGGCGAGGCCGTTTCTTGCAGCCGCGCATACTCGCGTAGCAAAAACCCTGCTCGCGCCGCAGCGAATCTTCTCACTGCAAACTGACTCGATACCTCGGAGTCGCGCTTGCGAGAGGAATTCGCCGGCACAAAGGGCGCAACGTTGCGCCCCCGTGAAGTTCCTCGCTCATTCATCTTGCTAGGCCCTCATCAAACGTAATCGGCACCACGACCTGAGAGCATCATTTCGCCAGAGTCCGAGAGTCTGCGCGCCGTACGCAGAATTTGTTTTCGGGCCTCCTCAACATCCGACAGCCGCATCGGTCCCTTACCATCCATCTCCTCGACGAACATTTCACGCGCGCGGACAGACATATTAAGCAGGAACTTATCCTTCACAATATCGTCCGCGCCCTTTAGAGCCTGCATCAACAGTTCACTTGGCACAGCTCTCATCAAGGTTTGGATACTTCGGTTATCACAGCCGGAGAGATTCTCAAATGCGATCATGTTGTCTTGGATCCTTTGGGCGAGATCGGCGTCTTTGGAAATCAGCCGACTCATAAGTCCCTGCTCGATCTCTGTTTTGACAAAGTTCATGATCTTCGCGGCCGCCTTCACACCACCAACGCTCGATGATTTGAGGGACGAATTCGAAGAGAACTGCTTGCGCATGATCACTTCAAGCTCTTGCATCGCCGTCGGTTGAATAGTCTCGAGTGTAGCAATACGCGCGATAACTTCAGGGCGTGCGGATTCAGGCAAGAAACGTAGCACATCAGCGGCTACGTCGTAGTCCAAGAAGGATAAGACGATAGCGATGATCTGCGGGTGCTCGTTTAAGATCATCTCCGAGATTGACCTCGCGTCCATCCACTGTAGAACTTCGAGCCCACGGTTGGCGGAGGCCGGCAAAATGCGGCTGAGCACACTGCTCGTTTTATCCTCGCCGATCGCGTTTTTTAGTACGCTCTCGAGATAATCAATTCCGCCGCCGATATTCGACTGTTTTTTGATAGTTGCGATAAATCCATCGAGTACGACGCTAACCGCCTCTTGTGACAGATCGGCGACCGAGATCATCGCTGCGCTTAGATGCTGTACTTCTTTTGGGGCGAGGTGGCGGATGACGCTCGCCGCCTCTTCCTCGCCGAGCAGCATCAGCATGACCGCGGCACGCTGAGTGTTCGACAGCGCAGCAACTTCAATTGCAATCTGTTCAGCATCCGAGGTATTGACCGCCCCTGCGGTTGCCTCTGCCATACTTGTTCTCCCGCTAGCCGAGATCGCGGCCAATCAAATTCTTAAGCACCAGCGCCACACGTTTGGAGTCCTGCGACACCATCATACGCACAATGGTGACTTTATCGTCGTAACTGTTGGCCGTGTTGAGAAGATCTGCTGAGATGCCTTTTTTCTTTGGTTTCATTTTCATTCGCGTCTTCAGTTCCTCGAGCGTCTCCCCCTCACGAAGTTCGACTTCGCCCTCAGCAACTCCAACGTTATCGCCTGTCGCAGGACCGCCCAAAGCCGGCTGCTCCGCTGCGCCCACCGCGCCGCCCGCCAAAGCGCCGCCCGCCAAAGCGAGGCGACTACTCGCCTCAGCCCGCGTGGTTAACATAGCGACCAAGCTACTCATTAAAGGACGGACGATCAGCAGGGCAAGTAAGGCGATTGCCAAAGTGACGGCCAGGTATTTGGCGATGTCAATCACCGCCGGACGCATATAGATCGGGGTTTCGACTTCGGCGACGGGCGGTTCAAAGCTCATGCTGATGATATTCACCACATCGCCGCGTGTTGCATCAAAGCCCACCGCACCTTGGACGAGGGAAGTTAATCGCGTAATTTCCGCAGCCGGTAGCGGCTTACGGGCCGGTGGTGCTGTGTCACCCGGTGCGGCGATCGCATCGTTGATCGCGACACTGACCGACAACCGCCGCATACGCGGTGCAGGATCGACAACATAACGAACACTTCGATCCATTTCAAAATTACGACTTTCACTTCGTTCTTGACCGCGTACTACGGGTTCATTCGTCGGGGGTGTTGCTGCAGTTGCCTGCGCCGCTGGTGCATTCGGATCAGCGGTAATATTTGGTGCTGCGGTCGGGGTAACCGGTGCCGGCGGCTCGTTGGACAGTGATCCAGGAACTCCTGAGGCGCGTGGCTCAGTGGTGCTACTTTGCTTTACTTGCTCGGAGCGTATCCGCGTACCCGCGTTATTCGGGTCAAAGTTTTCGGTGGTTTGCTCAATCACTGAGAAATCAAGATCGGCGTTTACCTGTGCACGCACGTTCGAGGCTCCGAAAATCGGCGTCAGCATCTGGCTGATCCGATCGACATAATCAGCCTCGAACTTTTGGCGTAGCTCAAGCTGTCTGGCGTTGAGATCCTTCGCGCCCGCAGGCTCCGTCAACAGACGACCGAACTGATCGACGACCGACACATTAGTCGGCGCCATGTATGGAATACTGGAAGACACTAGATGGATGATCGCTTGGACCTGTCCGTCGCTGACTGTACGACCCGCAAAGGGCGTTACGATGACTGACGCTTTTGGATCCGCTCGATCACGAACAAACGCACTCTGCCGCGGTAATGCCAGGTGAACCCGAGCATCTTTGATTGAATTGATCCTGCGAACACTTTGCGCAAGCTCCTCCTCGACCGCTGCGTTGTAGCGCGCCTGCTCCATGAATTGGCTCGTGCCAAGCGGCATAGCTTCATTCATTCTCGATGAACCCGATGTGGCATCTTTCGGCAGGCCAGCCGCCGCAAGCATGATGCGTGCCTCGTGGAACTCACTCGCCGGAACCAAAAGCGCCCCGGTCCCGCGATCAAGCTGAACGTCCACCCCATTTTTTTCCAGTAGTTGCTGTGCCGCCTCTTTATCGGCATCGGCCATCTCAGGATAAAGCATGCGCGGCGGCGGTGTGGATAGAGACACATAGGCTACGACCGCTAGCAACAAGACCAGCGCGATACCGACGTAGGGTAAGGTCGAGCGAATTATGGGCTGCTGGAGAAAGTTCGCTACCGCTCCACTGCCCGCATCCTTAGCGGTCATCAGCTGCGATGGGCGCGCAGCATCCCGTGAGGTGGTCACCATCACGCCAGCCCCTGCACCCTCGCCATCGAGTCGCGACCTTAAAATATCTGCTTCGACCGCTGCCATCAGATTACACCGTCATGCTCATGATTTCTTTGTAGGATTCAAGAATCTTATTCCTCACCTGTACTGTCGCCTCGAAAGCCACAGAGGACTTCTGCATGGCAATCGCTACATCGGTCAGCGAGACGTCCTCGCCCCGTACGTAAGCGTTCTGTAACTGTCTTGATAGCGATTGCTGTGTATTTACCGAATCGACCGCTGAACGCATCGTCTCGAGAAATGAGGGCTGATGCGTTTTAGCGTCCACCATCGTGGAGGCAGAGCCCTGCAGGGTCTCAAGACCCGCATCAGGCGGACGGGCCGCTTCGCGCATCGCACGTAAATGCTCAAGAGCCTGCTGCATGGCCACTGATGGAACGCTCATATGCCTGCCGCCATCAATCCGTGCTCACGCAGACGAGCAAGTTTGTATCGAAGCGTACGCTCAGAAATTCCAAGTCGAGCCGCTGCCAGTGTTTTGGTAGGCGTTGTCTTCAGTGTGGCGAGAATAACCTCCGCTTCCTGCGCTGCGCGACGATCGGCGAGTGAGAGTTCGGTTGGCGTGATGCTCCCTGAGACGCCAGTCCGGTCCTGACCCGTATCGGCTGTGGAAATAGACTCCATGCGATGAAAATCAGCTAGCGTATTCGCCGAGCCATCGACACCCATTGTCATTGAAATTGCATCCTGCGGCAGCCAGGCGTCGAGTCCAAGGTGTGCCGCTGTAAGAAGCGGTCCATCCGTGACGACCATTGCGCGCTGAATGACGTTCTCGAGTTCGCGAACATTACCTGGCCAATCGTAGGTGTGTAGTGCAGCTATCGCACTCGCATCGAGATGTACGTCACCAGAGATGTATCGGTGCCGCTGTATCAGTGCCCGCGCAAGCGGCAAAATGTCGCCTGGGCGTTGCTTTAGCGGCAACACCTGCAGTGGAAATATGTTAAGTCGATAGTACAGATCTTCGCGGAATCGTCCTGCCTGGACGTCCGCTTTAAGATTGCGGTTTGTCGCGGCAAGTAAACGGAATTTAGTCTTCTGCGCCTGCGTCGATCCAAGCGGCGTGAACTCGCGCTCCTGTAACACGCGCAATAACTTAGCCTGTACGGAGATCGGCAGCTCGCCAACCTCATCAAGAAAGAGCGTGCCGCCATCGGCTTGCGCGAAAAAACCCTCAAACCGTTGCACTGCACCGGTGAAGGCACCCTTTTCGTGACCGAACAACAAGTCCTCGACCATTGAGTCGGGCAGACACGCGCAATTAAACGCGATGAAGCGACCCTTCTTTCGCAACGAGTGCTGATGGATCGCTCGAGCTAAAACTTCCTTCCCGGTGCCGGAGGGCCCGGCAATCAGGACCGTTACTTCCGTACGCGCTACGCGCGACGCCAGCGCCAGCAACTGCTCGGTAAAGGGGTCGCCCACCACCATCTGCGGGTCTTCGCCATCACGGGAGTCGATCGTCGATACCGACGAGGCCACGGTTGGGGCGGTGAGCGAATCAGTACTGTGGTGCGCGGTCGCTGGCACGGAGTGCTACCCATTTAGAGGATCGGGTTTACGCAAGCAACTCGCGTGCCAGAAAAGAAAACTTTACTTTAAACAATAGGTTGAAAAGACCCCTGACTGAATCTCGCCTACTGTCGAAAAGCCGAGGGCTCGTACTTGCGCAGTCGCTCAATGAAAGTGGTTCGAGGCAATCCGAGCAGCTCGGCCGCGTGGGTGATGTTGCCCAAGGTCACCCGCATCGCCTCGCGGATCCAAGCAGCCTCGTAATCAGAGAGAAGTTTTTTCAGATCGACCGTCGTCATCTTCGCTGCCGCAGCGGGCAGCGCTGGCGCTGCAACACCCGCGGCCCAGGCGAGCGATGCCTCCGCGTCCGCGCCCCCCTCGACGGGGGTTGACTTCTCCGCACTCTCATCCCATTGCCACATATCAAGGACGGCGCGCTGTTCCTCGGTGGTGGGCGCAACTGACCCGCGTTTTCGCGGCAATAAAACGCTAGGAATCTTGGTAAGTGTCAGCTCCTCACTAGGCCATAACACGGAGAGTCTCTCAACAAAGTTAAGCAGCTCGCGACAATTGCCCGGCCAGTCGTAGCCGACCATCCACTCTTGCAGGCAGTGTCCCGCCCGCACGGGGGCGCAATCTTTCCCGGCGCTTCGACGTGCAAAATGGTCAAAAAGGAGCAGCACGTCCTGATCGCGCTCGCGTAACGGCGGCACATAAAGAGGAATGACATTGAGGCGATAGTACAAATCAGCTCGAAATTCACCGTTGCCAATTGCGTCTTCGAGATGGCGATGCGTTGCAGCAATGATCCGTACATCAACGGGGAAAGGCCGATCATCGCCCACACGATCAATCGCTCGCTCCTGCAGCACACGCAGCAGCTTTACCTGCATCTCAAGCCGCATATCGCCAATTTCATCGAGAAACAACGTGCCCGAGTTCGCCATCTCGAATCGGCCGCGACGATCGGTGAGCGCTCCCGTGAAGGCACCCTTGGTATGTCCAAAGAGCTCGCTCTCAAGAAGCTCGTGCGGAATCGCCCCGCAATTTACGGGCACGAAAGCGCCGCGCTCGCGAGTCGAGAGACGATGGATGGATTGAGCGACAAGCTCTTTGCCGGTGCCGGACTCACCGAGCACAAGCACCGTGCTATCGCTTGCCGCCACTCGGCGGACGAGCGAGCGCAGGGAGCGCATGATGGTTGAGTCGCCCGCGAGCGATTCGAGTGGATCACCCTCAATTAAGGAGGCGGATGCCGTCCACGCGACCACAGGCCGCTTAACCCGCCGCTCTTCCGCGCGACATGCCACCCCCCATCCGATTCCCCGCTCGGCCGTTAACGCCAGAGCCGGTGGAAGTCGGTGTTAGCTCTTTATTTTAATCTTATTTTTTTAGATCTTATTTTAGATCTTAGGGGAAGACTTAAGAATGTACAACAAACATGCGCCGATTCACTTGTCCGACAGTCTGGGGCGTGATGGCAACCCAAGCCTCTCGAACCTGCCCGAGAAGGTCTTGGCACTCAGCGAGGTCCTCGCTCGACGCACCGCCGCGCGTACGGACCAAACGGCGCATCAAAAACTGATAAAAATCATCAAGATGCGCAGCGACCGAACCGCCCTGGCCACGATCAAGGGTCTCCCGTAAGCCGGCCAGAATTGAAATTGCCCGCGAGGTAGATGCGCTCGCCGCCCGTTTCTCCTCACGGACCGCATGCTCGCGCGCGAGGCGGATCGAATCGATCGCCGCGTCGTACATCATGATGACGAGGTCGCGCTTGCTTGAGGTCTCACAACGAGACTCGAGAGCGGTATTTTGGTAAGCCTTCAGTGCCAGGGCCGACATGGTGGTGCTCCAGACGGTTTAACTCTTCACACCCTCGTAGTCGACCGGTCCCGGCGGATGTTTAACCCCGCCACCCCAGATCCTGCAGCACCCGAATTGCCTTTTCGGCCGAACGGTCCCAGGAGAAGTCCCGTCTGATGATCTCGCTGGCGGAAAGGGCCCGCTCCGTCCATTGTGAGTGATTCCGAACGATCTCCGAAAGCCCTGCACACAGGCTATCGAAATTCGGTTCCGCCCATTCGCCGCCGAGGGTATCGACTCCGGGCCAATATTGAAGAAATTCCGGATCTCGAATCGTAGTCCTCGAATACGCGATCTCGAGGAAATTTCCGGCGATCGCGGAAAGAAACGCCGCTTGCCCGCTGTAGTGAGTCGTCAGCACAGGCGTCCCACACGCCAACGCCTCGATAATCGGCAAGCCCCAACCCTCGGCGCGAGTCGGCAAAACAAAGGCGTCGGCGGCTTGGTACGCCTCGCGCAACGCAATCTGGGGCCAATCTCCCCACACCAGAGAGACATTGCGAAGATTTCGTGATGCGACCTCGCGCTCGAGTTGTTGGCGTTTGCGGTCATGATCCAGGAAAAAATCTGCCTTGATGACCAACTCCACCTGGCGCTGATTACCGAATGTCGCGTTGAAGGCATCGAGCAACAACGGGTAACACTTTCGCTCTTCATATTTCCCGATCGTGAGAAACCGGAACGGTCGGCCGGTCCGATCGCTCTTGAGCGACGTCGGCATGAATTGCTCTGAATTCACGCCCTCCGGGACAACATCAATCTTTGATCTACTGAAGCCGTTGGCGATCAGCGTATCGCGCCCCCAGGCGCTCGGTACCCACACGCGATCAAAACCCTCGAGCATCGAGAGGTAAGCAGGCGGTAATCGGGTGCTTTCGAAGACGCCCCACACGATTTGCCTACCACGAAAAAACCCTACATTGCGATCCGGCCAAAACCAGACATTGATGTCATCGGGTGTCGACTGCGCCGCGGCAATAGCCAACGATTCAAGGGCACAGGGGTCGTAGGCCTCGACCGTCGGGCTTGAAATCTTTGCCTGCCGTAGCGCCGTCAGAAACTCCTGAAAGTGAGTGCCTCCACCGAGGGAGTTGGCTTGACCCAATAAACGCAACTTCATGGGGCTGAACTCAATCGCATCGGCTGCCACATTAGCCGATTCACAGCCTGAATCGGCAAGAACAAACGCCGCCATCGGCACATCCGAACGAACTGCCAGCGGGGCGCGCTCGGGTTCGTTTTGTAAAACGCCCTAGTTTCAACTACTCGCCATCCGGGGCCTCCTCCTTCGCCGGAGGGCTCGCGATGACGGCCCGCTCAATCGTCATTGCTCCGACCCTACGGGCTTGCTCCTCACGAAGCAACCGTAATGCGGTGTCAAACTCACGATGGAGTGACGCAGCCAAGCGCACAAACTTCTCGGTATCGTGCAGCATGCTAAGTGAAGACTCCACCAGGGCATCCCGGGTCGCTGCGAGCGTCGTTTTGGTTTTGTTGCTGATAGCCGACAACTGCACTTTGAGTCCGTAACCACCGAAGCGCGCCCATTTGTTCTCATCCATATCGAACGAGTAGTTGTTACGGGCGAGTTCGATGACCGCAGCCTCCGCGCGCTCAAGACGCGCAAGACGCTGGCGCGCCATGACCATACGATCGATGAGTAAATGCTCAACCATCGAAGCGGGGTTGAAGGTGTCGTTGAGTGACTCGACGAGTGCCTGGTAGGCGGCAGGATCTTCATCGCTCAGTAGACGTTGCTGCGAGAAAATTCCTGTTTTAAGGGCATTTTGACTCGATGCGGCCTTACCCTCGGGCGTTACCGGCCCCGAGCTCTGAGCACCATTGAGACGACTGGAATCCGCGCGAGAAATAGCCATAGTTCACATCCCTCATAGAGGCGTCGCTCCCGGTGACGCGCTTCGTTTGGGAGCAGGAATGTGAGGGTGCGAGAGCGCCGAGAGAGGAGGCTACGGAGAGATGTTCCGAAACGCAAGCCCCACCGTTACGGGCGGCGGCGGCGCGGTACGCTAACGGCGTCAGCGGCAGGCATGACGCCAAAATCGCTCTGCAGAACTAAAGCATCAATTCCAACGCCGCGAGACAAGACGCCCAATCGCCGGGAGCCCTTTGACGAATGAGGGTGACCGAGGGGTACCAGGGCGAGTCCGCCCGGCCCTCCATCCATACCCAAGCTGCTGCGTACGGAATCAGCACGAATGTACGTTTCCCCATCGCGCCCGATAGGTGCGCAATTGATGTGTCAACGGTCACGACGATATCAAGATTTTCGATTACCGCCGCCGTGTCGATGAAACTCATCATCAGAGAATCAAGTCGAACGATCCCCATACCATCGAGCCACTGCGCCTCAGCGTCGGTGGGCTCTTGGCGAAGCGAAACAATCCGGTCGCTGTGTCTCGCCAGTGCACTCAAGGACTCTATTGGCATTGATCGATTGATGAGTCGTGGATTTCCAGCCCCGCGCCACTGCACCCCGATACATCGCTCCATCGACTGTCCTCTTACGGTCTCCCGAAACGCAGCAACACGGGATGTAGGCACCCTGATGTAAGGTTGCGCGGCAAGTTCTTGCTCACTTTGGAAACCAAGCGCCGCCGGGAGGCTGAGCAACGAGACTTTCAGGTCAAAGTCTTGATCCAAAATACTCGGATCTGTCGTAACCTTTAAATGAGGGAAATTTTCTACAACAATTTCTGTAAGCGCCTTCGGCACTTGAACGGTCAGCTCCGCCATCGTCCACCACGATGGCGATAAAAAACGCAAATACTGGATGACATCCCCTAAGCCTTGCTCCGAATAAACCAGAACTGTAGGTCGGCAACCTCGTTGAGACTTTTCATTAAGTTCCTCCCGTAGGCCGCCCGTGCGCCATCCCTTATCCTTTATTTTTTTGACCCGCGATTCCTGCAGCGGCCATCCGGAGGGCCATTGCCCAAGCCGCAAGTGCAATAAAGCCTGATTGAACCGTGCGTGTTCATTGTCAGGACGAGAAGCGACGATTGAAGCGATCAGGCGCTCTGCTTCATCAAAACGCTTCAAATCAACTAATACATTGGCGCGATTAATCGAAAACTCTTCGTAATACTCAGGCGCATCCCCGCGCTCATAGCACGCTAGAGCGTCTTGCAATCTTCCCAAGGCCCGCAGCGCGTTACCTCGCAGAAGCTGTGCTTCCGAGAGGTCAATTTCATCACTTATCGCAATATCTAAAATTTTAAGTGCATCAAGATACTGACCTTGAGAAGTAAAAATCCGTGCGATATCACATCGCGCCTCTAGGTAGTCGGGCTGGTAATTTACTGCGATGGATAGCAGCTCTAAGGCGAATTTCGAATCGTTTCGCGCAAGACAAATCAGCGCAAGGCCACGCAGCGACGCCGCGTCTCTAGTGTTTTTCTTTAAAAGAGCGCCAAAAATACCCTCGGCCACCTCAAGGTCGCCGCGCTTTAGGGCGCCCATTCCATCGGTCACACTCGTCATTTATTCAAACCCGTTAGGTGCACGTCTACGGGTAGGTACACCTCTACGGGCTTGAAGAATAGCGGAACGTCAACGTAAGCGCTGCGATTGGGAGGGGGATGCGAGGGTTAACCCCGAATCTTTACGCTCGCTCGGCGATCACCGTCCCCGACGCGGCGTGCGGGTCGGGGACGGCGAAGGTTGAAGTTTATTCGAGGCGATCCAGGTACAGACCTGTAAGCTTATCCAGGTTTTGACTAATTCTTATTGCTTCATCACTCGGAATTTTCCGAATGATTTGTCCGGTGTCAGCATTTCGAACAGTAAAGACAGTGCTGCCGTTCACTAACTCGACTCCCACTCGAACGTTCGAACCGGCTTCTTGTAGGCGTACCTGCACGCTCGCCGCCTGGGATTCGGCAGATTCGGCTTGTCGACTTTTCACGGAATGGGTATCGGCCACAAAACCTCCCGATACCGAATGCTGTCCATAGCTCCCGCCATCCTCCTTTGTTGGCCCACCATCAGGCAGCTGAATCGTACCGAAATCAACTGAACTAATTGGCGCTGACATAAATTAACCCCATTTATGCATTAAGAGCGCAAGAGCAGCAAAACGTATTGAGGCGTCTGGTTTGCCTGGGCAAGCATAGCCGTGCCGGCCTGCTGCAGGATCATTCCCTTCGCGAGATTTGCAGACTCTTCCGCGTAGTCAGTGTCCTCAACTCCGGAGACAGCCTCTTGCAACCGCTGAGAAATATTCATCAGATTTGAGACGGTATGCTCCAGTCGATTTATCATCGCACCAGCTCGCGCACGATCAACCGCGAGCGTGATGAGCGCATCATCGACGGACGCGACAGCGGAGGTCGCATTCGTTGTGGAGGTAATAGTCTTCAAATCGCTTGCCGAAACCGTCATGTTTAGGTTCAAGGACTCGCCTGAAAAGACTATCGAGTTGCCCGTTCTCGCAGTATCCGCGCCGACGTAGAATGTCAGCGAGTTGGCGGCGGAGCCTGTCCCGCCCGTCGTTCCACTCGCGCCTGCAATATTTAAGCGGTTGAAAGTGGTTGTCGCCGTTATACGAACGATCTCGGTCTTTAGGGCATCGTACTCATAGTTCGCATTGGTAAGGTCAGCGTCGGTATACGTACCGGTCTTTGCTTGCACGGCCAGCTCACGCATACGGATCAAGATCGACTCGACTTCAGTAGCCGCCCCATCGTATGTATTCACCAACGAAATCGCATCATTTGTATTTCGGACTGCTTGATTCAAGCTACGAATATCAGCACGCATTTTCGCGGCGACTGCCATTCCTGCAGCATCATCCGCCGCGCTGTTAATGCGCTTGCCCGAGGCCAAACGCTCCATCGCTTTTTCAAGCTCTGCACGATTCCCGGTCAAAATACGAGAAGCGGTAATCGAAGACACATTTGAATTTATCACCACAGCCACGATTCAATCTCCTAAAATCCGTTGAAACACGACAGATAGTCGCCCGGTGTGGTGCCCGGTGTGGTGCCCGGTGTGGTGCCCGGTGTGGTGCCCGGTGTGGTGCCCGGTGTGGTGCCCGGTGTGGTGCCCGGTGTGGTGCC
>VGVG01000014.1 GCA_016874055.1 Gammaproteobacteria bacterium
GCGACGTAGATCGCGAGCGCCTCTTTCGGTGAACTCATCGATCAGGGTCAGGATCTTGAGCGGCCGCCCATCGGCGGTCCGATCCAGCACGAAGTCCCAACTCCAGAGGTGGTTTTTGTAGCGCGGCCGCAGCCGTACACACGATCCGTCGGCCAACCAGAGCCGAGCGCGCTTGGGCTGCTTCGGCGGCACTTTCAGCCCCTCCTGCTTCCAGATCCGCTCCACCCGTTAGCGGCTGATCTGCCAGCCCTCCTGCCAGAGCAAGCCCGTCACTTGCCGATACCCATAGCGGCCGTACTGCGCGGCGAGGGCAATGATCGCGACTGGCGCAGCGGCGGCTCATCAGCCCTTGGCTGCGGGACGTATCTCACGACTGATCTGGCGATGCCCAGCGCCCTGCAGATCCGTCGCTCGGAGTACGCATGCTTTGCGCGCACCAGAGCCACGGCCTCACGACAGCGCACCCGGGCTGAGTAGTTCCCGCGGCGACTTCTCTGCAGGATGATCTTATCGAGCGTCAGATCCGCCACCGCGCGCTTGAGTCGACTGTTCTCCGCTTCGAGTTCCCGCAGCCGCTTCGCCTGATCGATCCGCAAGCCGCCGTGGCTCTTACGCCAGCGAAAGTACGTCTGCTCCGTCACCCCGCGCTGCTTGGTCACCTGACCCATCGTCTGCCCCTGGCCGATCAGCACATCGGCCTCCCGAAGCTTATGGATGATCTCCTCGGTCGTATCTCTCTGCTTGCCCATCGTCCACGTCTCCTGTCCCTTTTATGAACATTAAACCTAGACCAAAAATACCGGGTCAGGTCACTACCTCGTCCTGCATCATCATCACGCCCACCGGACGGCAGCGTATGACCGATCCGGGAACCAATGGAAGTGGCAATATCACGAGGACATCGGCCGGATCACCGTCGCCGCACAGCGTGTGGGGGATGTATCCGTAGTTGCACGGATAACGCATGGGCGTCGAGAGACTGCGGTCGACGAAGATGGTGCCCGTCGCCTTGTCCACCTCATATTTCACTGGATCCGCGTCTTTCGGAATTTCGATGATGACATTGACGCCGTTTGGGACTTCCTCACCCGTCGATACCAGATCGAGTGCCATGATTTTTTATCCCACTCTGTCAGACTGATCGCGAGATGAGTTCCTTCATAATCTCGTTTGTACCGCCATAGATGCGCTGCACGCGCGAGTCCATGAACATCCGGCACACCATGTACTCGTTCATGTAGCCATAGCCGCCGTACAACTGCACACACTCGTCAAGCACTTGCTGTTGACTATCGGTGACCCAGTACTTCGCCATCGACGCTATCTCGTTGTCGAGTTTACTGACCAATAACTTTTGAATGCAGTCGTCGACGAATACGCGGGCAATACGCGTGACGGTCGCGCACTCGGCAAGCTTGAAACGAACGTGCTGCATTTGACCGATAACCTGACCAAACGCCTTGCGCTCCTTGACATACTTGGAGGTCTCAGCGACCGCGCCCTCCATCGCCGCGACTCCACAGAGCGCGATAATGAGCCGCTCGTACGGTAAGTCGCCCATCAGCTGATACATACCGAGCCCTTCTTCAGCCCCAAGCCGACAATCGGCAGGTACACGAACATCCTCGAAGAAGAGTTCGGCCGTGTCCTGCGCGGGTAGGCCCATCTTATCAAGCACACGACCGACACGGTAACCCGAAAGGTTTTCCGTCTCGACCATTATCAGAGATAGACCGCGCTTACGCTCCTCGGTGTTAGTTCGAGTCACCAACATGAGCAACGACGCTTGACCGCCGTTAGTGATGAATATCTTTGAGCCATTGACACGGTAAAAATCGCCTTCAAGATTCGCACGGGTTCGAATGCCCTGCAGGTCTGAGCCTGCGTCGGGTTCGGTCATCGCGATTGCGCCGATGAGCTCACCGCGGGCCATGCGCGGCAACCAACGACGCTTTTGTTCCTCGGTACCGTAGTTGTAGACGTAGTGCGCGCACATGCTGTGCACGCCCTGACCGAAGCCCGACAAACCGCGCCGCGCCTGCTCTTCGTAGAACACCACCTCGTGCCGGAAGTCGCCGCCCCCGCAGCCATACGTCGTTGGCAGATCGAGACACAACAGGCCCATTTCGCCCGCCTTACGCCAAATCTCTTTTCCGACGGAATGCTGGTATCGCCATGTGGCGTCGTTTGGCACCATCTCGATTTCGACGAAGCGAGAGACCGTCTCCCGAAACAGTCCTAACTCCTCGTCCATCCACGGTGACACATACGGATTCATTCAGAACACTCCTAAAAAATTTCAGCGGCCCTCGCGTAACGGTGGGGAAGACTTGACGACCTTGCGAAGGTACGTACGAAAATCTTTGCCCAAGACTGGATGGGAAAGCGCATAGGCGACTGTGGCCTTCAAATAACCGAGTTTGCTTCCGCAGTCGTATCGAGTACCCTCGAATTTATAGGCATAGATCTCCTCTTCCTTAAGAAGGCTGGCAATACCGTCAGTCAGTTGAATCTCACCATCTGCTCCTGCTCCGATGCGGGCGAGATGGTTAAAGATTGCCGGCGACAATAAATAGCGACCGACCACGGCTAGGTTCGACGGTGCCGCCCTCAGCTTCGGTTTCTCAACGATAAGACGAATTCGGGCGGTGTGTCCTGACGCCTCAACCGCAACGATACCGTACTTGTCGACGTCCTTGCGCGGTACCGTTATGCAGCCAATCACGCTTGCGCTTTTGGCGGCATAAACGTCTGCCATTTGAGCCAGGCACGGTTTCTGCGCCGAAATCAGGTCATCGGCCAAATGTACGAAAAAAGGCTCGTTGCCTACTGCCGGACGGGCGCAGAGTACCGCATGGCCGAGACCCAGCGCTGCAGGCTGACGGATGTAGATACAGGAGACGTTGCTTGGCAGAATGCGGCTAAATTGTTCGGCAGATCCGGACCTACCTTTCGACTTTAGGGCGCTTGCAATCTCGGGATCAGAATCGAAGTGATCTTCAATGGCCCGCTTGGATGCGCCCGTGATGAATACAAGTCGTCGCACGCCTGCCGCAACCGCCTCCTCGACCGCGTATTGGATGAGCGGTTTGTCGACTATCGGTAGCATTTCCTTGGGACTTGCCTTGGTCGCGGGAAAGAACCGTGTGCCGCGTCCGGCTACGGGAAAAACTGCGGTCTCGATGCGCGGTCGCTTGGCCATGTATCACCCCGAGGAGTCTTCTTCAAAATCTTAAACCATTCGCCCCTTTAAAGAGCAGCGCATTATCGCCCCTCGAGCGCTGACGTTTGCAAAGTCGGTCCCGTTTAACTGTTAAAGACGGGACGCGTTATTACCGGAGCACTCCCCGGTCCGACCATGAGCAGCGACGATTGGTATCAAGGGTCTTACCGCTTTAGCGGTACAACTTGGCATTTTTCTGCTAATACTCTACGATATTCTGGACCCCGATTCGCCGATGCCTCACCTCTCGCGCCAGAGGGTTACGATATGAACTGTGTTGAGGTTGATGAGAGTGCTCGCGAGGCGACTTGCGTGAATAGCAAATACCGACGAGGTCTAGACCGATGGAAGATAGAAAAAATACCCGTCGTGATAACGGCTAAATAACAGAACATGCGATGTTTTTTGACTCGGATGGCTCGTCGTCAAAATGGCGACACAAGCGGGGGCTGTTCCGGGTACTCACTTAACAACGAGTACCCAATCAGCGCGGAACACTGACAGATTTAATGATTAATCCCGAATGGGACCCGAGATACCGTCGTTGACATGCTCACGCAGGTCTTTACCCGGCTTGAAATGCGGCACGTACTTGCCGGACGACACGACCGCCTCACCCGTCTTTGGATTACGCCCTTGACGTGGCAGACGAAAATGCAACGAGAAACTACCGAAGCCCCGAATTTCAATCCGCTCTCCAGTCGCGAGCGCATCGCTCATGATCTCAAGGATTTGCTTGAGTGCAATCTCGATGTCCTTCGGTGGCAGATGCCTCTGCTTGACGGTAATGAGTTCGATCAGCTCGGACTTCGTCATAATAAATAACCCCGTGGCGTTACAGGAAGCTCGCGGATATGGCGACTGGACCGCAAACCGCGCTCATTTCGCACTAAAACATCAACTTCGATCGCGGTCCGAGTTTATTTGTGCCTTTAGAAGTTCACCTAGGCTGGTGCCTGGCGTTAGACCCACCTGATCCCAACGATAGCTCTGCACCACCTCAGCTTCTTCCGCAAATTCCCTCGCTTTGATAGAAAGCGTTATCGAATGCGTTTTACGGTCGACACCAATGAACTTCGCCTCGATCTTGTCACCTTCCTTCAAAATCTGACGCGCGTCTTCGACGCGATCGCGTCCAAGCTCCGAAGCACGCAACTGTCCTTCTATGCCGTTACCGAGATCGATGATCGCGCCACGAGCATCTACTTCTTTGACAACACCGCAAACGATACTGCCCTTAGGGTTATTGGCGATGTAACCTGCGAACGGATCTTTCGCGAGCTGCTTGATACCGAGACTGATACGTTCTCGCTCCGAGTCGATGGCGAGTACCATCGCCTCTATAGTCTGTCCCCTTTGGAAGCTGCGAACTGCTTCTTCGCCCGGAATATCCCAGGAGATATCCGAGAGGTGCACGAGACCGTCGATATTACCCGACAAGCCAACGAAGATGCCGAAGTCGGTGATTGACTTAATCTGCCCTGACACCTTATCGCCACGGTTGAAGTTCTCTGAAAATTCGCGCCACGGATTCGGAACGCACTGCTTAAGCCCGAGGCTGATGCGGCGACGCTCTTCGTCGCAGTCGAGCACCATGACTTCGATTTCCTGGCCCGTCTGCACGACCTTGGCTGGGTTAACGTTCTTATTAGTCCAATCCATCTCAGATACGTGGACAAGGCCCTCGACGCCGTCCTCGATCTCGACGAAGGCCCCATAGTCGGCAATATTCGTAACCTTACCGAACAAGCGAGAGTTGGGTGGATAACGGCGATTTACGCTCTCCCACGGATCAGCTCCCAGCTGCTTGAGGCCGAGGCTGATTCGTGAACGCTCGCGGTCGAACTTAAGGATGCGGACTTCGACCTCATCACCGACCTTGACGACTTCGGAGGGATGCTTAACGCGCTTCCAGGCCATGTCGGTGATGTGGAGCAGACCGTCGATACCGCCGAGATCGACAAACGCACCGTAATCGGTGAGATTTTTGACAGAGCCGCGCACAACCGAACCCTCCTGAAGGTTGTCCATTAGTGCCAAGCGTTCGACGGAAAACTCTTGCTCGACGACCGCACGGCGCGAAACAACAACGTTGTTACGCTTTTGGTCGAGCTTGATGACCTTGAACTCGAGCGGCTTATTTTCGAGATAAGCCGTATCGCGAACCGGACGGACGTCGACAAGCGAGCCGGGCAGGAACGCACGAACATGTTCGATTTCGACAGTGAAACCACCTTTTACACGGCCCGTGATGATACCGATGACGATTTCGCCTTTTGAGAGTGCGTCTTCGAGTCGTGTCCAGGTGCGAGCGCGCTTAGCTTTATCGCGCGAGAGACGCGTCTCGCCAGTGCCGTCTTCGACGGAGTCGAGAGCGACCTCAACAGTTTCACCGACGGAAACTTCGATCTCTCCCCGCTCGTTCTTGAACTGTTCGACGGGAATAACGGCCTCAGACTTAAGACCAACGTTGACAATAACCATGTCGCTACCGACATCGACCACCAGACCAGACAGAATCTGGCCCGGTCGGATTTGTTGGCTGGCCAGACTCTGTTCAAACAGTTGTGCAAAAGATTCAGTCATTTGATTACTCATACGGTACGAATGGCATCGCCCCTGTTAACCCGATCGTCACATCAGTCGAACCACGGGCGTTGACGACTCAGTCGAACGACGGGCGTCCGACCACCCAAAAACACCGATCGAATTCCGTGAGGGTCAGCGCCAGAGGGCGCACGAGCGTCCGAGTTCGATCACTCGTTCGACGATCTGGTCGACCGGTACCCCGGTCGAATCGATGACGAACGCGTCGGACGCAGGCCTGAGTGGTGCCACACTGCGGGATGAATCCCGCAGGTCGCGCTCGGCGATCTCCCGCGAAAGGGCGGCGAGACTAACACCAGAATCCTTGTCTTTCAACTGCTTATAGCGCCTAAGAGCCCTCTCCTCAGCGCTCGCCGTCAGGAAGATTTTAAGGGGCGCGTCGACGAAAATTACGGTCCCCATGTCTCGGCCGTCCGCGATCAAACCGGGAGGTCTGGCGAACGCCCGTTGGCGCCCCTTGAGCGCCGAACGTAGCTCAGGCCAGGCCGCCACCCGGGAAGCCCCTTGCCCGGCCTCTTCAGCCCGAATGAGACGGGTAACATCCTTTCCGAACAGCTCGATGCGTTCTTCACCATCTAGGTGGGCGCCAAAGACGACCTCCATAGACCGGGCCAATGCGACATGGCTCGCGACGTCATCGGGGGGGACGCCCGCCATCTGTCCGGATACCGCGACCAGCCGGTAAAGCGCCCCGCTGTCGAGCAGATGCCAACCGAGACGCTGGGCGAGTCTTCGACAGACAATCCCCTTACCCGAGCCTGAGGGACCGTCAATGGCGACGACGGGTGTGTCAGCGGATTGGAGGGTCGAACCCACGTCTCAGCCGCCGACCGAGGATCCGTACTCGCGGATGGTCAAACCACTTTCCCGCGCGAGCGATGCGAAGCCCGGAAAGGACGTTACGACATTGCCGGTACCCAGGATTTCGATGTCTCCCGCAGCCTGCAGCGACGCGACGGCAAAAGCCATCGCGATTCGATGATCCCCACGGCTGTCGATGCGGCCCGCTTGAAACACAGGACCCGAACCCTTGCGACCATCGATACGCATGCCGTCGGCGAGCAGCTGGTGCGAAACGCCTAGAGCCGTCAAGCCTTCCGACATGGTGGCGAGCCGATCGCTTTCTTTGACGTGCAATTCTTCGGCACCGCGAAGCAACGAGGCGCCCTCCGCGCAGGCCGCTGCAATGAAAAATATCGGAAACTCATCGATCGTTCGTGACACCAACTCGAGCGGTACTTCGATCCCACGAAGTTTCGAGGGACGAATGACCAGATCAGCCGTCGGCTCCGGACCGCAGGTGGCGAGATTGGACACCGTAATATCCGCACCCATCCCCCTCAGAATGTCGAACAGACCCGAGCGCGTCGGGTTTATGCCGACACCCTGCAACTCGATGAAACCGGTTTCAACGATGCATCCGGCCACCATGAAAAAGGCCGCTGAGGAAAAATCGCCGGGAACATCAATATGGGTTGCACGCAGCCGCTGGCCACCGCGCAGACTCACCGTTGCGCCCACGCGATGTACTTCGACACCAAAGCACGTGAGCATCCGCTCGGTGTGATCGCGCGTCGTCGCAGGTTCGGTAACCTTTGTGACACCGGCGGTACGAAGAGCGGCGAGTAGAACGGCTGACTTTACTTGAGCGCTCGCCACCGGCATCTGAAAGTCGATGGCTCGAAGATCGGATAAACCACGAATGACGACAGGCGGCTTACCGTCACAAGTTTTTATTTTTGCTCCCATCCGCCGGAGCGGTGCCGCAGCGCGCTCCATCGGTCGCCGCATCAAAGATTGATCGCCGACGAGAATGGAATCGAAGGTTTGACCGGCGAGTAGTCCCATGAAAAGGCGCATCGCGGTGCCGGCATTACCCATATCGAGCGCGTGATCTACGCCATGTAAGCCGTCGATGCCGACGCCCTGGATGCAAACGCAGCCCGGTTCCGGTCGTTCGATACTGACTCCGAGAGCTCGTAAGGCTTTAAGTGTCGCAAGACAATCTTCACTCTCGAGAAATCCTTCGACTGTGGTCTCGCCGTCAGCCAGACCGCCGAGCATCAGCGCCCGATGCGAGACAGATTTATCACCCGGTACACGCACGCGACCCCGAATCGCTCGCTCGGGAGCCACCACCCATCGATCGGGAAAATCCGCCGTCACAGCACCGCGCGCGGGTAGGAGCCCAAAATACGAAACAATGATGCGCGCGACTTGAGTCCGGCGAGCGCACTGGCGAGCGCCGGGTCATCTCGGTGGCCCTCGAGATCCATGAAGAATACGTAGTCCCACTTGCGACGCTGGGAAGGTCGCGACTCGATACGGGTGAGACTCACTCGATTTTTTGCAAGCGGCTCGAGCAGTCGATACAAGGCTCCGGGGGATTCGGTGTGGCCCGTCGAAACCAGTAATGTCGTGCGATCATTGCCGCTTGGGCCGAACACGCGTCGGCCTATGACGAGAAAGCGCGTGGTATTGTCTGGACGATCTTCGATATCCGACGAAAGAATCGTAAGACCATAAACTTCCGCAGCCGTCTCGCCGGCGATGGCCGCGGTGTCCTTTTCGTCACGCGCGCGTCGCGCGCTCTCGGCGTTGCTTGATTCTGCGATCAGCTCGACGTCCGGCAGGGTTTCTTTGAGCCATTGCCGACACTGCGCCAGCGACTGCGGATGACTACAGATGCGTTTGATCTCGCGAAGGCTACGCATGGATCCCATCAGGTTTTGACGGATACGCATTTCGACTTCGCCGCAAATATGCAGCGGTGAGGTCAGAAAGCGATCGAGCGTGTGGTTGACGCTGCCCTCCGTCGAGTTCTCAATCGGTACAACTCCGAAATCGGCGAGACCAGCTTCGACCTCGTGGAAGACCTCATCGATGGTCGCTAACGATAAAGCACGCGCGGAGTGGCCAAAGTGTTTGTAGACCGCCGACTGGGAAAACGTACCTTCCGGCCCCAGGAACCCCACCTTGAGAGGCTCCTCTTGAGCGAGGCACGCCGACATGATTTCTCTAAAGAGCCTTACCACTTCATCGTCACGTAGCGCACCTGTTAAACGAGCCGCTGCATTACGCTCGAGCGCCATACGCAGCACCTGCGCCTCACGCTCGGGATGATAGAAGTCGACAAGTCGACCCTCCTTACCCTTCGAGACGCCGACTTTTCGCGCCAGACGCGCACGCTCATTGAGCAGGTCATGAAGCCGACGATCGACATCGTCGATTTTGCTGCGTAACCCCGCAATATTGCTCGGTGCCAGCGTCTTTCGACGCCTCTTGGTCGGGCTCTTTTTGTGTTGAAGCGACATAATGGTATCTCTTGGAATCAAAGCACTCGAGCAGAGAGAACGCCGTCGATCGAGCGAATTCGATCGAGTAATGTGCGATCGATCTCACCCTCAACGTCGATGAGGGTATAGGCGATCTCCCCTCTCGACTTATTAAGAAGCTCGGAAATATTGATTCCCGCAGTCGCCAACAACGTGGACATCTGGCCAACCATATTAGGAACGTTGCTATTCGCTACTGCGATGCGTGAGGTTCCCGGCAGTCGCACCAGATTAGCGTCCGGAAAATTGACGCTGTGTCGAATGTTGCCGTTCTCGAGGTAATCGCAAAGCGTGTCAGCCACCATTACCGCGCAGTTCTCTTCCGCCTCACCCGTAGAGGCACCGAGATGGGGGAGCGCCACCACTTTGCGGTGCCCTTTCAGAGAATTCTTGGGGAAGTCGCAGACATAGGCATGCAGTTTCTCGGCATCGAGCGCGGCAATCACCGCGTCGTCATCGACGAGCGGTGCCCTCGAAAAATTCAAGATAACCCCGCCTTTCGGCATGAGGGCGATACGCGCTGTATCGACGAGCCCACGCGTCGCTTCGGCGAGCGGAACGTGTACCGAAATGAACTGGCTACGCGCGAAAAGATCGTCGAGCGATATCGCCTGCTCGATGGAAGACGACAACTGCCAGGCACGCTGCACGGTGATTTTCGGGTCGTAGCCAATCACTCGCATACCGAGACGCTCGGCAACATTGGCCACTTCGACACCGATCGCACCGAGTCCAATTACACCGAAGGTTCGACCCGGTAACTCGAAGCCGGCGTAGTCTCTCTTGCCCCTCTCCGTCGCCTCGTCGATGGTCTTGTCGTCACCCGAGAGCGAACGAGCGAATTCCCAAGCTTGTACGATATTGCGGGCCGCAAGAAACAGCCCGGCAACCACCAATTCTTTGACCGCATTAGCATTGGCACCAGGCGAATTGAACACCGGGATACCGCGCTTTGTCAGCGAGGCGACCGGGACATTGTTGGTCCCGGCACCCGCGCGCGCCACGGCGAGCACCGACGGCGCGAGAGTCATGGCATGCATGTCGGCAGATCGCACCAAGATGGCGTGCGGATCGGCAATATCCGAGGCGACCTCGTAGCGATCGCGAGGCAAGCGCTCGAGTCCTCGCAGGCTGATGTTGTTCAGAGTGTGGATGCGGTAAGCCATGACGGCGCTCACCCGTATCGACGCTGGAAATAGCCCATGAAAGCGATCAGGGTCTCGACTCCTTCAACCGGCATGGCGTTGTAGATCGAAGCGCGCATACCGCCCACCGAGCGATGACCCTCGAGATTCGTAAGGCCCGCCTTGGCCGCCTCGGCGCAGAACGCTTTCTCGAGATCCGGACTCGGCACGGTGAACGGCACGTTCATCCAGGAACGACAGTCCGGCGCGACCGGACTGCTATAAAAGCCCGAACTATCTATTATTGCGGCGTAAAGTTTCTCGGCTTTGATTCGGTTGCGTTCACCTATTGCAGTCACACCACCCTGGCGCTTGAGCCACGCGAATACGAGCCCCGCTATGTAGATGCCAAACGTCGGCGGAGTGTTGAGCATGGAGCCTTCTCTGGCCATGGCCGCGTAATCCCAAATCAGCGGTGTGCCGGCTCTCGCCTTACCGATGAGATCATCACGAACGATGACGATGACGAGACCGGCGGGACCAATGTTCTTTTGAGCGCCGGCGTAGATCAGACCAAAACGACTGACATCGATGGGACGCGACAAAATCGTGGAGGACATGTCCGCGACCAGCGGCGTACCACCACTGTCCGGAACATACGGGAACTCGACGCCACCGATGGTTTCATTCGGCGTGTAATGTAAATACGCCGCGCCCGGCGTGGGCTTTAGGGAGGAGGCTGCAGGAACGGTCGAGTGGTTTGATGCCGCCTCATCGGCGAGAACATTAACCTTACAAAAGCGTTTCGCCTCGACAATGGCTTTCTTTGACCACGCGCCGGTGTTGATGTAGTCGGCCACCGACTCGCTGTTGGCAAGGTTTTGCGGAATGGCCGTGAACTGACCAGTCGCACCGCCCTGCAGAAACAGGACTTTATACTGAGTGGGAATCCCCATAAGCTCGCGAAGATCGCTCTCCGCCCGCTCGGCTAACATAATGAAAGCCTTGCTTCGATGGCTGACTTCCATGACCGACATGCCACTGCCCCGCCAGTCGAGAAGCTCGCTCTTGGCCTTCTCGAGCACCTCGAGAGGCAACGTCGCAGGACCCGCAGCGAAATTAAATAGACGCATCGCCGCACCTGAGAACAAGGATCAGTGTACGCTTGAGTTATCGGACGGGGAGCCTGCGACGCTCTCGCCTGTAGCGACCGCACCCTCGACCGGGGTGAGAGTACCATCCTCACCCAAAGAATCGATGCTCTCGACACTGGCCAAGCGCTCGCCGTCGTCGATGCTAATGAGTCGCACGCCCTGTGTATTTCGTCCAACGACGGAAATTTCCGAGACGCCAGTGCGAACTAAAGTGCCGTTCGAACTGATCATCATGATTTCTTGGTCGGTCTGCACCTGCAGCGCAGCGACCGTTGCGCCGTTACGTTCGGTGGTTTGCAGCGCAATGACGCCCTGTCCACCACGTCCGTGGAGCGGAAAATCTTCGAGCGGCGTGAGCTTGCCATAACCGTTTTCGCTGGCGGTGAGGATAAGACCTTCACCTACGACGACCAGTGAAATGACTTCCTGACCCTCAGCGAGCTTGATGCCGCGAACACCCGTGGCATCTCGACCCATCGCGCGCACTTCTTCCTCGTTGAAACGAATGGCCTTACCGCCGCTCGAGCAAAGAATGATGTCGCGCTTACCATCGGTGAGGCCGACACCAACCAGGCGATCGCCGTCGCGCAGGTCCACGGCGATGATTCCGGATGGACGCGGACGCGAGTATGCGGACAGCGGGGTCTTTTTGACCGTGCCATAGCTCGTTGCCATAAAAACGAAATGTTCATCGTCGAACTGCTTAATGGGCAAAACAGCGTTGATTTTTTCGCCTCCCTCGAGCGGCATGAGGTTCACGAGCGGTTTACCGCGAGCCACCCGGCCCGCTTGCGGTAGCTCAAATACGCGAATCCAATACACCCGGCCGCGATTGGAGAAACACAGCAGCGTATCGTGCGTGTGCGCCACAAACAGCTTCTCGACGAAATCTTCGTCCTTGACCGCAGTCGCTGTCTTGCCACGACCGCCACGACGCTGAGCCTGATACTCGGTGAGCGGCTGACTCTTGGCGTAGCCCGCGTGCGAGAGCGTGACGACCACGTCCTGCGGCTCGATGAGATCTTCGGTCGCGAGATCGATATGATCGAGATTGATTTCAGTACGACGGGAATCGCCATAGTTGTCACGAATGGCGATGAGCTCGCCCCGGACCACGTCTGTGAGTCGCTCAGGGCGCACTAGGATTTCGTTGAGGTTAGTGATGAGCGCCAGCAGCTCCCCGTATTCACCGACGATCTTATCCTGCTCGAGACCAGTGAGGCGGTTGAGCCGCATGTCGAGAATGGCCTGCGCCTGTGTCTCGCTCAAGCGGTAACTCGACCGGTCGGACTGCAGACCGAGCTCGGCGGCAAGTTCTTTCGGTCGAGTCGACACGTTGTTAGCGCGCGCGCGCATTTCAGGCACGGCCCCGGAAGCCCAGCTTCGACCGAGCAACGCAGCCTTCGCCTCCGCTGGAGTCGGCGAGGCCTTGATGAGCGCAATGACCTCGTCGATGCTGGCGAGCGCAACAGCAAGGCCTTCGAGGGTGTGCGCTCGATCGCGAGCTCTGGCGAGATCGAACACCGTTCGGCGCGTGACGACCTCACGCCGATGGCGAATGAACGCCTCTAGCATTTCTTTAAGCGATAGCAGCCGCGGCTGTCCATCAACCAGCGCGACCATATTGATGCCGAATACGGTTTCGAGCGGCGTTTGAGCAAAAAGGTTATTGAGCACGACTTCGACGTTCTCACCGCGGCGCAACTCAATGACGATACGCATGCCGTCCTTATCGGACTCATCGCGCAGACCCTCGCTGGCGATACCCTCAATGAGTTTCTCGCGAACGAGATCCGCGACGCGCTCGATGAGGCGCGCTTTATTGACCTGATAGGGAAGTTCCGTAACGATGATCGCCTGACGATCGCCCTTACCCACCTCTTCGAAGTGCGTACGCGCACGAATGGACAACCGGCCTCGACCCAACTTGTACGCGATGACGATTTCTTGGGCGCCGTTGATAATGCCCGCTGTAGGGAAATCGGGGCCTGGAACGTGCGCCATGAGTCCTGCGAGAGAGATTTCAGGATCGTCGATCACCGCGAGACACGCGTTGACGATTTCGGTGAGGTTGTGCGGCGGGATGTTGGTCGCCATGCCGACGGCGATGCCCGACGACCCGTTGACGAGCAGGTTCGGGACGCGCGACGGCATGACCGCCGGCTCAGTGAGCGACTCATCGTAGTTCGGGACAAAATCGACAGTCTCGCGATCGATGTCGGCGAGTAGTTCGCCCGCCATGCGCGATATGCGGACTTCGGTGTAACGCATGGCCGCCGGCATGTCGCCGTCGACCGAGCCGAAGTTCCCCTGACCGTCGACGAGCAGGTAACGCATGGAGAACGGCTGCGCCATCCGCACGATGGCGTCGTAAACTGCGGTGTCGCCGTGCGGATGGTATTTACCGATGACGTCGCCGACCACGCGGGCGGATTTTTTATACGGCTTGTTATACTCGTTTCCGAGCTCGCGCATGGCGAACAAGACGCGGCGATGGACGGGCTTAAGACCGTCTCGAACGTCAGGAAGTGCGCGTCCGACGATGACGCTCATGGCGTAATCGAGATAGGACTGCCGCATCTCGTCTTCGAGGTTTACGGGGAGAACTTCACGGGCAATTTCGCTCATTCGACAGTCGCTTTTTCACCTCGAAAAACTACTATAAAGAGTACCATAGGCCACCTATGGTCGATAGCTATTATCACGGGCCTGAAGGCGGTCAGGCGAACGAGGCGGAAGTCGCAAAATTCGACGCTATCGCCCACCGATTCTGGGATCCAATGGGAGAGTTCGGCACGCTCCACACGCTCAATCCCGCTCGAGTTTCGTTCATCAACGAGCGCGCAGCTTTACGGAGCCCTAGCACGAAAATACGTGTTGCCGACATCGGTTGCGGCGGCGGTCTGCTCGCTGAGGCGCTCGTCCGCGCCGGTGCCGAAGTCACCGCAATCGATCTGGCCCCCGGCATGATCAAAGTCGCCAAACTTCACGCCGCAGGCGAAGGCCTGCCCATCGACTATCGCGTGCAATCAGTTGAAGGCCTCGCTGCCGAGGCCTCGGCAAGCTTCGATGTCGTCACCTGCATGGAGATGCTCGAGCACCTGCCGGATCCGGGCGCGACGCTCCATTCCTTGTCGCGTCTGCTCAAGCCCGAGGGCTCGTTGTTCGTTTCGACGCTCAACCGTAATTTTCGATCGTTCATGCTGGCGATCGTCGGTGCCGAGTACGTGACGCGCCTCGTGCCACGTGGCACTCACGAGTACGAGCGAATGATTCGCCCGTCAGAGCTCGCTCAGTGGGCTCGACAGGCCAATCTCGCGATCCACGAATTGGCGGGCCTTGAATATAACCCCGTCACCCGATCGGCACGCCTTACCGCCGACGTGTCTGTCAACTATCTCTCGCATCTACGTCGAGCAGATTCGGCACAGTGATCAATATGCCAATTACGGCGACAGCGTCTTACGGCACGGACCGCGATTGGCTGCTAAGTTTTTGTCCCTCGCATCTTTCAAAATCGCTCGCTGCGCTCTTCGAGATTGAACATCAGGTCGTAACGAGCCTGCGAGCCGGGCTCGATCATGCCGTCGCCCATACGCGACTTGAATGGTGGAGCGAAGAACTGACTCGCCTTTCTCAGGGCTCACCCCGGCATCCGCTCACCCGCGAGCTAGCTTCGTTTGCGATCACGCGTGGTGTGACACCTCCTGATCTCACAGCACTCATCGAACATGTACGGGTCGATCTCGCCTGCGTGGCGTTCTTCGATCAAAATGAACTCGATCTGCATTTCGCTTCATGGGCTCGCAGTCTCTTCCGGACTGCTACGCTGCTAGAGTACGACATGACCTCGCCGAAAGAACGCGCGGCTGCGGAGAAATTTGCGGGTGATGCGGGATCTCTGGTTCGCGAGCTCGAACTGTTGCGACGCTTCTCTGAGCACGCCATCGCCGGCAGAATTTACGTGCCGCTTGGTAATCCACCCTCACTCCACGCGCCGTGGAGCGCTCAACCGCTTGGCGAAAACGAAGTGCGTACGCTCGATGACCGACGGCAGACGCTGCGTCGGCGCTTGCGAGTCATTGCAGCTGAGGTTGCGCCCCAACAGCGTTCAGCACTGCGGGTACCCTTGCTCTGGATCTCCTTTTCGATGAACTCCGATCGCGATGACTCTGCACTGCTCGCACCGCTGCGGCGCACCATCCGCGCCTGGTGCAGCGCTTTCACGCTGTCGCGAGGCCGGTTGCCGAGCGCGCTGTCCTTCAGGCCTCGGAACGAATGATCGAGACCCAAAATAGTTTTGATCCCCGTCGGGTGATCCTTGGCGACCAGGAACTCGCAGGGCGTGTGATCGCCATTACTGGACCCACGGCCGGCATCGGTCATGCATTGGCGCTCGAATGCGCCCGTCGTGGCGCCGAGGTCATTCTGATCGGACGCAATGTCAAAAAACTCGAAGCAGTTCGCTCCGAGATCTGCGCCCTCAGAACGTTGAAGGGTGAAGCGGTCCTTGAGCCTTGCGTTGCACCACTCGAACTCGAGCGCGCGGTCGCAAGCGACTACGATGCCATCGCCAACGCCGTGCTGCAGCGTTACGGCCGGCTCGATGGACTCGTGCTTAACGCCGCCCTACTAGGAATTCTGGCACCCATTGAGGATTACGATGTACCGACTTGGGTGAAGGTGATGCACGTTAACGTTACCGCCAATTTCGTGCTGACGCAGGTGCTGCTGCCGGCGCTGCGCGCATCAAGTGATGCCTCGATCTTATTCCTATCGAGTGGCGTCGGCCGACTCGGTCGCGCCTACTGGGGTGCCTACGGCGTTTCAAAATTCGCAATTGAAGGCCTGATGCAAACACTCGCCGATGAACTCGAGAGAACGACTGTTCGAGCCAACTCGATCAATCCTGGCCGCGCAAGTACCTACATGCGCCGTCAGGCCTACCCTTCCGAAAATCTCGACACGCTGCCGCCGCCAGAAGCTTTAACGGCGCCGATGGTGGTGTTGCTCGGACCACAATCGCGGGGCGTCAGGGGTCGGGCGTTTGAGGCTCAATAAGCGGTTCGGTTGCAGCCTCGACAATCGAGGCTTCTTCGGCGCTTAACGTCCTAAAGTGTCCGCGCCCTAAATCTCGGGTGAGGGCGAGTGGTCCAAGCCCCGTTCGTTGAATACGACTTACCATCGCACCCTGGCGCTTGAAAAGCTGCCGAATGTCTTTGCCGCTCGCGCCGATGGCGGTGAGACGATACCAGCGATTGAGGCCCTCAGGTTCGGCCTCCGAACCTTCGACCGAGGTCACGTCGATTTTTCGTCCGTTACCAAGCTCGCCCTGCGCCAGAGTCGTGAGTCGATCCTTACTAAGTTCGCCGCAAATACGAACGAGAAACTCGGTGGGCCAGCGCCGCACGAATCTTTGAAGTCTTTCGGCGAGCGCGCCGTCGGTTGTGACAAGCTCAAGCCCACCATCAACTCGGGGCATGGGCGACACGGCGAGAAACCGACGCCCGGTGCGTCGCGGCAAGCGCCAATACAACCCTTCGGCCAGCGACTCTCCCGTCGAGCGGTGACAAAGAAATACCGTAGTTTCTTTGCTTAGGAGCGAGACATCTCGACTACGACGCACCACTCGACCATCGACGCGTAGTTCGTCGCGCCCGGTCACTCGTACACCGAGCTCTGCGACCACTCCATTGACGGTCACACGTCCGGCGCGGATCCACTCCTCAGCTCCACGCCGCGAAACCAGTCCGGCTTGAGCGAGTACCTTTTGAATTCGCTCTCCCGCCTGCGTCGGACGCTCGGCAGGCTTCGAGTGTTCACGTTTGCCCATCGCCCCCGCTGGCCTCCACCGCAACGACTACCGCATCCGGGTCGGTGGCATCCACTACCGGCAGCGTCAACTGGGGATTGAGATCGACCATTTGCTTAATCTCGGCAAGTGGCGGTAATTCGTCGATATTGCGTAGACCGAAGTAATCGAGAAAACTACGGGTCGTTCCGAGCAACTCCGGATGACCGGGGACATCGCGGTGTCCCACCACGCGAATCCACTCACGCTCCATCAGCGTCTTGACGATATTTGGATTGACGGCCACACCGCGCACCGACTCGATCTCAGCACGAGTGATGGGCTGCCTGTAGGCGATGAGCGCGAGCGTTTCGAGCAGCGCACGAGAGTATTTCTGAGGTCGCTCAGGCCAGAGGCGGCTGACCTCACGCGCATAACTCTGGCGAATTTGAATTCTCCAGCCGCTTGCCGTTTCACGAAGCTCGATACCCCGGTCTTCATATTCGAGCGCAAGCGACTCGAGCGTCCATAGGAGTCGCCCCTTCTCCGGACAGCCATCCTCATGAAAAAGCTCAGCGATCTCGTTGAGCGAAAGAGGCTTGTCGGCGGCAAGCAACGAAGCCTCGATGACGTTCCGGACATAATGGTCGCTCATCAACTACCCTTTTCCGTCGAAACTTCTGCCATCGATACGCCAACCGTCGAAAAATCGCCGATCTCACCCTCGACGAGCCGGAGGTAGGGTCTCTGCCCCGCTCGCACGTGCAACGGTCCGTAGGCCTCGGTCTGTACGATCTCGATCAGTCCTTCGCGCATGAGCTCGAGAATGGCGACAAAGGTGACGGTAACACCCATACGCCCTTCCTCAGCCTTAAAGAGCATCTTGAAGTTGACGAACACACCGCCCTCGATCGCCGACAGTACGTCGGCCATACGAGCGCGCACCGACAGCCGCTCGCGCTGTACGTAGTGATGCTGAAACATTGCCGCACGCGAAACGACTTCGCGAAATGTGAGGATCATTTCCTTCAGCGCCACTTGTGGAATCGTGGACAGCGGACGCCGGATCTCGCTCGCTGCGCTGGCGGCCCAGGTATCGCGCTCTTGGCGCGGCAGTCGGTCTATCCCCTCCGCCGCCTGCTTGAAACGCTCGTACTCTTGCAATCGCCTGACAAGATTAGCGCGTGGATCGACTTCATCGACGACAATATCACCCGAACGCGGCAGTAGCATTCGCGACTTGAGCTCGGCCAATGTCGCGGCCATCAGCATATACTCGCCGGCAAGCTCGAGCTGCAGCTCCCGCATCAGCTCGATATAGTTCATGTATTGCTTGGTGATCTCGGCGAGCGGAATGTCGAGGATGTCGAGGTTCTGCCGCCGAATGAGATACAGCAGCAAATCAAGCGGACCCTCAAAAGCCTCAAGGAAAACCTCTAGCGCCTGAGGTGGAATGTAGAGATCACGCGGAAGCTGCGTTACTGGCTCGCCTTGAACGAGCGCGATGGTTATTTCCCCCTGAGCGGGCCCGGTCGGGGGATCTTCGGTTTCGCCGCTTAAATGACCGAGCTTGAGTTCAGGCGTGGCCATAGTAGTGCCCACGTAGGTACATCGAACTACGAACTTCATCGAGGGTCTCGCGTGCTGCCTCCCGTGCCTTTTCACTGCCCTCTGTAAGGATCGTGCGGACAAGATCAGGATTCTCTTCGTACGGCGCTGCACGCTCTCGCATGGTCGTCGTCTCGGTAACGATACGATCAATCAACGGCTTTTTGCACTCGAGACAACCGATGCCCGCACTCTTACAGCCCGCTGACGCCCAACTTTTCGTGGACTCGTCCGAATAGACCTGATGCAGCGACCATACCGGACACTTTTCGGGGTCACCTGGATCAGATCGCCTAGCGCGAGACGGATCGGTTTGCATCGTCTTGAGCTTTCGCGTGACCGAATCAGGATCTTCACGCAATCCGAGTGTGTTGCCGTAAGACTTCGACATCTTACGTCCATCGATACCTGGCAATTTTGGTGTTGGCGTCAGCAACACTTTGGGCTCTGGAAGAATGGATATGCTGGATCCTTCGAGATATCCGAGCAGACGTGCACGATCGGCCACCGTAATCCGCGTGTTGTTTTGTACGATCGCGCGTGCCTTCTCAAGTGCCGAGGCGTCACCTGCCTCCTGAAACTTACGACGCAAATCGCGATATAGCCGGCCATTACGGCTCCCGAGTTGGCCTATCGCCTTTTCTGCTTTGCCTTCGAAATCGATCCCACCACCGAATAAGTGATTGAAGCGTCGTGCGATCTCGCGGGTAATTTCGACATGAGCAATTTGATCTTCACCGACCGGCACGTAGCCCGCTCGATATAGCAAGATATCAGCCGACTGCAGTACCGGATAGCCGAGGAATCCGTACGTTGCGAGATCCCTCGCGTGCAGCTCGGTCTGCTGATCTTTGTAGGTCGGAACGCGCTCAAGCCACGACAGAGGTGTAATCATTGAGAGTAACAAATGCAGCTCGGCGTGCTCGGGCACTTGGGACTGAACGAATAAAGTCGACACACCGGGGTTAAGTCCGGCGGCGAGCCAGTCGATGACCATCTCGCGCGAGTGCTCGGACAGCTTGCTGGTGTCTTGATAGCCCGTGGTCAGCGCGTGCCAATCGGCCACGAAAAAGAAACACGGATACCGATATTGAAGGTCAACCCAGTTGAGCAGGGCACCGTGATAGTTACCGAGATGAAGTGGACCAGTTGGTCGCATGCCCGAGAGCACGCGTTCGCCTTGCGGATTAGCGCCCACAAGTCACCCGCTCACTTGAAGTACTTGTCATAACCCGTTGATTTCTCCAGTTCCTGGGATTATCGAAGCTAAATAACCGGCGCCGAGTCACTATTAGCAGATAAATTATAGCGATTACTCAAAGCAAGACCTCTAAAGCCCGAAGGGTTCCAGACTCCCTCGACCCTTCCGCACGACCGCTGGCGGTTTCGCCGCCAAATCGACGACAGTGGTCGGCTCGAGGCCACAAGACCCAGCGTCAAGCAAAGCATCGAGCTGAGGGCCGAGACGCTCCTCGATCTCGTCGACGTCATTAAGCGGCAGGCCATCCCCAGGCAGCAGCAACGTTGAGCTCATGACCGGCTCGCCGAGTTCGTCGAGCAACATTTGAGCAACTCGGTGATCAGGGATCCGGATACCAACCGTACGCCGTTTCTCATGCTGTAACCGTCGAGGTGTCTCCCGGGTCGCCTCGAGAAGGAAGGTGTACGGGCCGGGCGTGCAAGCCTTGAGCATTCGGAATTGCCAAGTATACACCTTGGCATAACGTACAATTTCCGTCAGATCGCGACACACCAGCGTGAAATGGTGATACCGATCGGCCTCACGGATCCGTCGAATTCGCTCCAGGGCATCCTTATCGCCAATATGACAACCAAGCGCATAACAAGAGTCCGTCGGATAGGCAATAACACCGCCCAAACGGAGGATGACGGCCGCCTGCTTTATTAGGCGCTGTTGGGGATCCTTAGGATGAAGCCGGAAACGCTGCATGACCTTATGATAACGGTCTTATGCAGGAGACCTTGAGATGAACACCCAAAAAACTCAGGTCTTGAAAGACCAACTCACGAGCGAGCTGGCGCCCGAGTCACTGGAGATCCGCGATGACAGTGCCCTGCATACCGGCCACGCGGGCTCTCTTGAGGGTGGGCATTTTCATGTAATGATCGTCTCAAGCAAATTCCTAGGACTCACCCCCCTCGCTCGCCATCGCTTAGTTTTCGAGGCCCTCGGCGACTTGAAGGCCTTGGGCGTTCACGCTCTGTCCATCGACGCCCGGATACCGTCATAATTCATTTTTAACAAAATCCGTTCGAGAATCACTATGAAAATGATGCCCTTGCTAACCATCACTACCGCCGCTTTGCTCCTTTCGGCCTGCCAGCCGAAAGCAGATTCTGGAAAAGATACCGATGCGGCTGCCGCTGCGAGGAAGCCGGTGGCGACACTGAACGGAAAATCAATCACCCAGGGTGAGTTCGACGGCTTCGTGCAACAAGTCTCGGGTCGCCCGAGCGCCGAGCTTGATGCCGGGCAGAAACAGCGTGCTCTCGACTCTCTCATTAGCCTAAAGATTCTCGCTGCACAAGCCGAGAAAGATGGTCTAGACAAAAAGAGCGAGCTGGCTATGCAAATCGAATTGAATCGTCTCAACATCTTGCAGCAGGCCCTCGCAGAGAAGTACCTCGAAGGTAAGACGCCGACGGAGCAGGAGCTGAAAGTCGAGTACGACGCGCAAGTCAACCAAATGTCACGCAACGAATATCGTGCACGTCACATTTTGGTGCCGACGGAAATTGCGGCGACGCAGACCCTCGACCGCCTCAGGAAGGGTGAACGCTTCGAAGTCCTCGCGAAAGACTCCCTCGACTCATCTCGCGATCGTGGCGGTGATCTCGGCTGGTTCAGCCCAGCGAGCATGGTCAAGCCTTTTGCCGACGCGATCATGGCGCTCAAGAAAGGCGAAATCATCGCCAAGCCGGTACAGACGCAGTTTGGCTGGCATGTCATCCGACTCGACGACGTAAGAGAGGTTCAGCCTCCACCGTTCGAGGAAGTGAAGCAGCAGCTAAACCAGGCGGTACTCGCCAAGAAGTTCCGCGCGTACAGCGACGAACTCACCAAGGTCGCGAAGGTCGAAAAGAAGATCTGATCCTTTTTCTCCATTCGGCGGCCGCCCGCTCAGGGCGGTCGCTGACTCGAGAGAATTTTTTTGAGAGCGTCTTCATCGAGGACCGGTACGCCAAGTCCTTCCGCCTTACGGAGTTTAGAGCCCGCGTCCCGCCCTGCAATCACGTAGCTCGTTTTCTTAGAGACGCTACCGGAGGCCTTCGCACCAAGCGCTCTGAGCGCATCCTCCGCCTCCTCCCGGGCCATCGAGGCCAGACTGCCCGTCAGCACGAAAGTCATCCCGAGCAAGGGCTGAGTTAAGCCAGAGTTTGTCTTGGCCATCGGCCAATGCACGCCCACCCGACGCAATCTATCAATGACCTCTCGGTTGTTCGGATCTGCAAAAAATTCTATGATGTGGGCTGCGATCACGGGACCGATATCCTGAACCTGTCGCACCGCCTCGACATCGGCTGCCATCAGCGAATCGATATCACCGAAATGGCGAGCAAGTGCCGCAGCCGTCGCCTCACCTACGTCGCGAATCCCGAGCCCGAAGAGGAACCGTGCCAAGGTCGTATTCTTTGAGCGCTGAAGCGCTGCCAAAATGTTTTCGGCCGACTTCGGTCCCATGCGATCAAGATCCGAAAGCATCGCCAAATCTAGCAAGTACAGATCAGCTGGCGACTCGACTACGGCCGCTTCCACAAGCTGATCGACAAGTTTTTCGCCTACACCTTCGATATCGAGCGCTCGTCTCGAGGCGTAGTGTCGCAGACGCTCCTTACGCTGCGCGCTGCAACGGTAGCCACCCGTGCACCGCGCGACGGCCGCCTCCGCGTCCCGCTTCACGGTCGAGTTGCAGACCGGGCAGCGCCTTGGCAACCGAATTTCATGCGAATCTTTGGGGCGTCGATCGAGTAGTACTCTGGCAACTTCCGGGATGACGTCGCCTGCGCGTCGTACGACGACGGTATCACCGATACGCACGTCCTTGCGCCTCACTTCGTCCATGTTGTGCAAGGTCGCATTGCTGACTGTGACGCCACCCACGAACGCAGGCTCGAGACGAGCGACCGGGGTCAACGCGCCCGTACGCCCCACTTGGAATTCAACGTCGCGCAGCACTGTCAACGCTTCCTCGGCTGGAAACTTGTGGGCAATGGCCCAGCGCGGTGCACGCGAAACGAAACCGAGTTCGCGCTGCGCAATAATACTGTCAACTTTGTAGACTACGCCGTCGATTTGATACTTGAGCCTAGAGCGGCGGCGATTGATATCGGCGTAATACTTGAGGCATCCGCTCGCGCCACGCACCCGCCGAACCTCGGGCGAAACTCGCAGACCAAAACACTTCAATAAGTCGAGCGTTACACTGTGCGAGGAAGGTAACTTCAGACCCTCCACTGCGCCAACAGAATAAAAAAAGATATCAAGCGGTCGCTGCGCCGTGATCGAGGGATCAAGTTGTCTGAGGCTCCCGGCAGCCGCGTTTCGAGGATTCGCAAAAAC
Organism: Gammaproteobacteria bacterium; assembly: GCA_016874055.1. Taxonomy (GTDB): domain Bacteria; phylum Pseudomonadota; class Gammaproteobacteria; order Steroidobacterales; family Steroidobacteraceae; genus UBA964. The sequence goes on from VGVG01000014.1 coordinate 23,425, forward strand.
TTTGTTGCCCTTTTTGGCGGCATCGGCATTCAGGCGCTCGAACCCCGCCATCGGCATAAATACCTCGCCGCGCGCCTCGAGCAACTTCGGCGCATCGCCACGCAGATGCAGCGGCACTGAGCGTATTGTACGCACGTTCGTCGTCACGTCTTCGCCCGTCGTGCCATCGCCGCGAGTGGCGGCGCGAACAAGCACACCCCGCTCATAGATCACCGAGATCGCAAGGCCATCGAGCTTGGGCTCTGCCGAATACTCGACGTCGCCGTCGATACTTAGCCTTTCACGGACTCGTCGATCAAAGTTTTTGAGGTCGTCCTCAGTGAATGCGTTATCGAGCGACAACATCGGAATTCGATGTCGTACCTCGGCGAACTCGTCTGTCGGCGTGGCACCGACTCGCTGAGTGGGAGACTCTGGCGAGACGAGCTGCGGATAGGTCTCCTCGAGCTCACGCAACTGCTGCATCAAGCGATCCCACTCGGCATCCGGAAGCTCCGGATCGTCGAGAATGTAATACCGATAGTTACGATGCTCGATTTCGCGACGCAACGCCGCGACGCGTTGCCGGATCTCTGCGGAGGGCGCCCCCGCCTTCGTCATGACTCAGCGGCCCCGGCCGACGCCGCTTCGCGACGCATCTCCGCGAGGCGCGCCTCAGTAAGCGGCTGTCCGCGCGAGTCGAGTAGGTTTCCACGCAACCGCTGCGCGAGGGTGTGTCCCACGGTCAGCAGTTTGTCGACGGCCTCGCGGCCCGAGATCGGCCCTGGAAGCACGGCAAACAAATTGAGTCCAAGAAAGCGCAACGCGTCCATGGTCCCGAGATCAAAGTTTCCAGGTTTGGTAAGACTCGCAGCACTGATCAAGACGCGACCATCCGCTAGCGAGCGATGGAAGATATCCATATCGCCGTGAACGAACCCCTCTCCCTGCAACGCCTGTCTAAGCGCCGTGCCAGTGAAACGCTCACCCTCCCGAGCTACTACCCGAAGGGTCACAATCACAGGCTCAGAACTCTCGTTTCGCGAGTCAACGGTGGTGTCGTCTGCGTTGTCCTCACAAGAGGTGAGGGACTCTGACACCGAAGTTAGATTAGCTACAGATTTGAGCTCCAAGACGGGAATCGAGTTACCGCTCCCCCCCCTGGTGCTCATTGCTCGATCGAAATTGACGAGCGGGGGCTCGACTAATCGATCACGAACGTGAATCTCGGGCAGGGTCAGCGTGGGCTCTACCCGCTCGATGGAGGAGAGACCCGACGGATCCTCTGGGCTTCGTCGTACCGGATCAAGCAGAGGATCAGACCGCGCGAGGTCTTCAGCCGGGGCCGAGCGCGCTTGCCCCAGCGGCCCACGTACGTGCATCGAGTCGGCGCGCGCCGCGCGACGACGCTGCGCAACTTCCCAGAACAAAATGACCAGCAGCAAAGCCCCGCCTACGACCAACAAGGCCAGCCGGAGATCACTCGCCAGAGTTTGCAAGAGTCCTTCCACGGTGTCAGCTCCCGGCGAGCCGGACGGCTTCGTCGACGTCGACGGCGACGAGACGCGAAACACCCGGCTCGTTCATCGTGACGCCGAGCAACTGCGAGGCAAGCTCCATCGTCAACTTATTGTGGGAAATGAAAATGAACTGAACTCGACTCGCCATCTCACGAACGATGTCGCAGAAACGACCCACGTTGTTTTCATCGAGGGGGGCGTCGACCTCGTCGAGCAGACAGAATGGCGCAGGATTGAGATCAAAGATAGAGAACACAAGCGCGACCGCGGTCAGCGCCTTTTCGCCGCCCGACAACTGCGCTATTGTCACGTTTCGCTTCCCCGGCGGTCGCGCCATGATCGCAACACCTGCAGTAAGCTGATCCTCGCCCGAGAGCTCGAGATAGGCATGTCCGCCACCGAACAGTCGTGGAAATTTTTCCTTTAGACCCACATTTATGCGGTTTAATGTATCGTCGAATCGAGAACGCGTCTCGCCATCGATCTTGCGCATAGCATCTTCGAGCGTCGACAAAGCCGCGGTAAGGTCGATGTGCTGACGGTCGAAATATTCCTTACGCTCGCTGTTTTCCTTGAGCTCATCAATCGCCGCGAGGTTAACCTGTCCAAGCTTCTCGATGTCGGTTCGGGTCTCAACGAGCGTGGTCTCCCAGTTTTGGACCGCTGCGCTATCGGACAACCCCGCGCGAATCTCCGCAAGAGTGAACTGCGTCGCCGCGAATTGCTCGGCAATGGTTTCACGTCGTACGCGCGTTTCCTGCGCAGCAAAGCGCGCTGCTTCCACTGTTTCTCTCGCGTCGTTAACCCACGACTCGGTCGAGTGCCGACGCTCGTCAAGCGCGCGAAGCTCCGCATCGGTTTCATCGAGCGCACGGCGCGACTGCGTCAGCTCCGCCTCGACTTCGAGTCGATGGGACAACAAACTTCTCAAAGTGGATTCGAACTCGAGGATTGGCGCCTCGCCATCGGCGAGCTCCGCCTCAAGCGTGGAGGCTGTTTCCATCAACTGCGAACGCTGCTCACCAGCTCGACCGAGCGCCAACTCAACGCCGGAGGATGCCGTCCGTCGACCCTCGGCACGCACCAATAGATTGCGGGCGGCGAGCTGAGCCGCTTGGGCCGTGAAGCGCGCATCAGCCAGCGCATTGTTAATAGACTCTCGAGAAGATTCGAGCGAGGGCCTTTCGCTCTCCAGCTCGCGCAGCCGTCTTAGACCACGCTTGAGTTCGAGATTCGCTCGAGCTAGCGAGTCTTCGGTGACGCCCAGCTCACCGGCGATCTCAGCGGCGTCCTCCTCCAAACGCACGCGTCGCAGGGTGGATTCCCGCACACGAGCGCGCGACGCCTCGAGCTGTCCGAGTAGATCGGCGTGTTCTCGGTGCGCAAGCTGTATACGCCCTTGGACATCGTGGAGTCCAACCTCTGCGGCACCGAGTGCCGTTCGAGTTGACTGCAAAGAGGATTCGCAGCGCTTCGCGTGGTCTTCGGCCATGAAGAATGCCGCCCTCAAAGATTTGAGACGATGTTCACGCTCGAGGACACCGGCCCGCTCGTCGGCACTGCGCGCGATTCTTAGCCAACTGCGACCGACCCACTCACCTGAGGTGGTAATAACCGATTCACCCACGACGAGGGATCTGCGGACCGACAAAGCCTCAGAAAGACTGCTGGCCACACGAACCGAGTTGAGCGTATCGATGACGGCCGAAGGTCCGCGAACCTTCGACGATAGACGATCGGCGGTAACCGAAACCTCGGCGCCACCCGATTCGATGAGCGCGACACTCGATTCACCCGCACTCAACAAGGCATCGATTAGCGCATCAAGACCATCTACACAGACCGCCTCGAGGTAATCGCCGAGCACCATCTCGACGGCACGCTCATAGCCGCGCTCAACGCTGAGCGATTCTGCGACACGCTTACGACCGCCGATGCCAGCCGCCGCCAACCACTCCGTCGACTTCACATCCGCTTTGCCTAACGCTGCGCGTTGCAGCGCCTCGACCGACATCATTTCAGCACGTGAGCACTCGCGATCAGCACGCGCCAATTCGAGTTGTTCTTCCGCGGCGAGCTGCGCCGCGCGCAAACTCTGCACGTCGTCGAGGACCGCGGTCAGGCTGCGCGCAAGACTATCTGTGACCTCGCGGGCCTGCGATTCGCGCTCGCCGAGCTCGAACAATTGCCCCTGAACTTCCTGCTTTCGGAGCCCATCGACCTCGGTGGTCAGTCGATCGCGTTGGCTGCGCAAACGTCGCAGCTGATTTTCGAGCTGCTCGCTTCGGGCCCGCTCGACCTGGACGGTTTGATTGGCGGTACCGAGTTCCTGATTGAAACTTTCCCAATGTCGCTGCCATTTGAGCTGCGCCTTTTCGGCAGTATCGAGCGCGCTGCTGGCATTGCCTTCGCTTTCTTGAGCTCGCTCAATCTCTGGCGCGAGCCGGACCAACTCTTCGCGAATGGTGACGAGCTCGCACTCGTCGCGCTCCGTCTGGACCGCCAGCGCCTCGAGCGTCGTACGCGATTGATCGAGTTCGCGGCACTTGCGGTCGCGCGTCTCTCGCGCAAACTGGATCTGCTGCTCGATGCGCGAGATATCCGCACCCACACTGTAAAAGCGCGCCTGTACACGAGAGGCCACGTCGGACTGCTCGACATGAAATGCACGCTGAATCTCGATCGCCGCCTCAGCGGAGCGCAAATCGGCCAACGCCGCCTGCATCGAAAGTTCTTTTTCGCGGACTACCGAGTCGTGCACTTCGGCACCGCTGTCTAGATCGCGCAGACGCAGTGCCAGAAGCTCAGCAGTGAGTTTGCGCTCGCACTCCTTAAGCTCCTGATACTTACGGGCGATGGATGCTTGTCTTTGCAGATGGCGGATCTGCTTGTCGATTTCGTCGCGCAAGTCTTGTAAGCGCTCGAGGTTCTCTCGCGCGTCGGCGATGCGACTCTCGGTTTCCTTGCGACGCTCTTTGTACTTAGATATACCCGCCGCTTCGTCGATGAAGGCGCGCATATCATCAGCCTTCGCCTCGATGACGCGAGAAATCATGCCCTGCTCGATGATGGCGTAGCTACGCGATCCGAGCCCGGTTCCAAGGAAAAGTTGGGTGATGTCCTTGCGGCGACATCGGGCGCCATTGATGAAGTAGTTGCTCACACCCTCTCGTGTGACCTCACGTTGCAAGGACACCTCGTTGAACGCGGCATACGAGCCGCCGATCTTGCCGTCGGAGTTGTCGAACACCAATTCGACCGACGCCTTACCGACCGGCTTGCGCGCACTCGAACCGTTGAACACCACGTCGGCCATGGAGTCGCCGCGCAAATGCTTGGCCGACAGTTCGCCCATCACCCAACGAACGGCATCGATCACATTCGATTTGCCGCAGCCGTTCGGTCCGACGACACCGGTAAGATTGCTCGGGAAGGCGACGCTGGTCGGATCGACGAAAGACTTAAAGCCGGCTAGCTTGATTTTGGTGAGACGCATCGCTCGTAAATATCTCCACGGCGGATGAACGCCAAATGGTGCCGTAGTGTAAATTAATCCTTCGTTCCACGCCCTCCCACCACACCCATGCCCTCACAACCGTCCACCCAGCTCGTTACCTTTCCGAATCCCAAGACGGACATCGACTTCACCATCCGCATGTCCATTCCGGAGTTCACCTGCTTGTGCCCGAAAACCGGCCAGCCGGACTTCGCCATACTCGATCTCGAATATGTCCCCGATCGCACATGTGTCGAGCTCAAATCGCTCAAGTCGTACATCTGGTCGTTTCGAGATCGGGGGGCTTTCCACGAGGCCATCACAAACGAAATCGCCGACGCCCTCGCAGCCGTCACCGCGCCGCGTTACCTAAAGCTGACCGCAAAATTCAACGTGCGGGGTGGTATCTACACCACCGTGGTGGCGACACGGCGGCAACCTGACTGGAAGCCCGAATCCGAGGTTGTCCTCCCGTAAGGGTTTCGCACTTCCCTGACGAGTTTTTTGTCGGTATCCTCGCGCGTCTTGTAAAGTGTCTTTAAGGCTAAGGAGCGCGTGATGTCGGCAAAAAAATCCGCAGCGAAACCTGCGAAGACGACCAAAACCGCAGCCGGCCCGAAGGCGGTGGCGATTAAGGTCATCGCCAAGAAAGCGTCGTCTAAAGCGGCACGTAGAGCGCGGCCGATAGTCCCAGCTCGCAAGCAACAGCCAAAAGCCTCCAAGGCAGCAAAAAAATTAGCGAACCCTGAAATACTTGTTAAGACGATACCGGCAACATTTCCGGTGTCTCAAAAACCGCCGCCGGCGGGGCCGGCTCCGGGAAAGAAAAAAGAAGTTGTCGCCACGTTCGTGCAGCGCAATCCTCACCCGATCGTCACGTCGGCCGATGGCGAAGACGGAGAGGACGCCCTGTTCTTTGGACCGCGCAACGTTCAGCCATATATCATTAAGGGCGGCGAACAGTATATGGGCCGCAAGCAACTAGAGCACTTCCGTACCATTCTCGAGGACTGGAAGCGGGACCTCATGCGCGAAGTCGACCGAACCGTCTCGCACATGAAGGACGAGGCGGCTAACTTTCCTGACCCGAACGACCGGGCCACCCAGGAAGAGGAATTCAGCCTAGAGCTGCGCACGCGCGACCGCGAGCGCAAGCTCATTCGTAAGATCGAGGACGCCCTTGAGCGCATCGAGGACGGGACTTACGGCTACTGCCTCGAAACGGGCGAAGAGATCGGTGTCAAACGACTCGAGGCGCGTCCGGTAGCGACGCTCAGCCTCGAGGCCCAAGAACGTCGCGAACGCCGTGAAAAACAGTACGGCGAGCGTGACGACCGTTATCGCTGACCGTCGATCCGACCGACTCGTCGGTCGTTTTGCGCCGACGCCGTCGGGGCCTCTGCACATCGGGTCCCTTGTTGCCGCCGTTGGCAGTTGGCTCGACGCCGGCGGTGGCGTCTGCCTGCTGCGTATCGACGATCTCGACACCACGCGATGCCGTCCGGAACACGAGTGCGCCATTTTGTGCACCCTCAACACGTTCTCGTTACGGTATCCGCAGCCTCCCCTGAGGCAAAGTTCTCGGACCGATATTTATGCTGCAGCCCTCGCCCGTCTAGGCGAGCAGGTACCTCTTTTTCAATGCGACTGTACGCGTCGCGAACTCGCCACCGACGGCGAGCCGTGCTGCCTCAAGGATTGCCGTCGCCGCTCATGCGATCCAACCCATTCAGCGCTTCGGGCCGATCTGACCTCACTACCCCGCCTCGAGGTCATTGATCGAAGTCTCGGCGTGATCGTTTTCGATCCACAGCAACAACGCGATGTCGTCGTGCGACGACGGGACGGCGTGCACTCGTACCAGCTCGCAACCGTGATCGACGATGCAGAACAAGGCGTCACCGATGTCGTGCGCGGCGCAGATCTGGTTGCAAGTACTGGTTGGCAACTCGCCCTACAGCGCGCGCTCGGACTCACGCCGCCGCGCTATCTGCATTTGCCCGTGGTCGTCGAGTCCGATGGCAGCAAACTCGCCAAGTCTCGTCGTTCGGCAGCCGTTGAGTCGGCTCACGCTTTGCGACAATTACGACAGGTATTTGAATCGCTGGGCCAAGACTCACCACCCGCCGAAATTGACTCGGCGAGTGGCTTGTTGAGCTGGATGACACCCAGATGGAACCCGGCGCGATTTGCTGGGATCAAGAGCGTCTCGATCGAGACGTAAGCGCGAATCAGCCTAGCTGGACATCCTTCATAGATAGGCGCACGCGACCCTGACGGTCAACTTCGAGCACCTTCACCATCACGACATCGCCTTCCTTGAGCTTGTCGGAGACGCGCTCCACACGCTCATTGGAGATCTGCGAAATGTGCACTAGACCATCGCGACCCGGTAGGATCGTCACGAAGGCACCGAAGTCCATTAGACGGGCGACGCGGCCCTCGTAGACTCGACCCACTTCGACGTCCGCCGTGATCAGCTCGATACGACGTTGAGCCTCGCGACCCGCAGCACCGTTGACCGAGGCGATCTTGACTCTACCGTCATTCTCGATGTCAATCGTCGTGCCTGTCTCTTCGGTGATCTGACGGATTACTGCACCGCCTTTACCGATCACATCGCGGATCTTCTCCGGATCGATCTTCACGGTGATGATGAATGGCGCCCATTCGGACATCGTCTCACGCGGCTTCGAGATGACTTTGCTCATCTCGCCGAGAATATGCAGCCGACCCGCCTTCGCCTGCTCGAGTGCGACCCTCATGATCTCCGGCGTGATGCCCTCGACCTTGATATCCATCTGCAGCGTGGTGACACCATCCTTCGTACCGGCAACCTTGAAATCCATGTCGCCGAGATGGTCTTCATCACCGAGGATGTCGGTCAGCACCTTGTAGCGCTTGCCCTCGAGAACAAGACCCATCGCCACACCGGCAACCGGAGCCTTGAGCGGAACGCCGGCGTCCATCATGGCAAGCGAAGCGCCGCACACAGAGGCCATCGACGAGGAGCCGTTCGATTCCAAAATCTCCGACACCACGCGAATAACATAGGGGAATCTTTCCATATCCGGCATGACAGCCGCGACCCCGCGACGCGCCAGATTGCCGTGACCAATTTCGCGACGCTTTGGGCCCGACATCATGCCCGTCTCACCTACCGAGAACGGCGGGAAGTTATAGTGCAACATAAACGGCTCGCGATGCTCGCCTTCCGGGGCGTCGATGATCTGCGAGTCGCGACCCGTGCCGAGCGTCGTGACAACGAGCGCCTGCGTCTCGCCACGAGTGAACAACGCCGAGCCATGGGTACGCGGCGTCACACCCACCTTGATGGTAATGGGACGGACCGTCACAGAGTCGCGACCATCGATACGCGGCTCACCGTTGAGGATGCGCTCGCGGACGATGTGGCTCTCGAGACGGAACAACTGATCGCCGATCTGTTCAGCGGTATAGGCTGGAGAGTCGCCTGCCGTCAGTTGCTCGGTGACCGCCCTCTTGATTTCGCCAACGCGGGTGTAGCGTGCCTGCTTCTCCGTGATGCGGTAGGCCTCAGAGAGCGAGGCATGGGCTGCTGCACGCACGGCGGCTTCGAGTTCGACGGTCACCGAATTCGGCCTCCAGTCCCAACGCGGCTTGCCGCGCTCGACAACGATTTCGTTGATCGCCTCAATGGCGGTCTGCATCTGCTCGTGACCGAAAACGACGGCGCCGAGCATACTCTCTTCCGAGAGACAGTTCGCTTCGGACTCGACCATCATCACGCCATCTTTGGTGCCGGCGACGACGAGGTTGAGTTCGGAGGTCCGGGTTTCTTTCGTGGTCGGATTGAGAAGGTACTTTCCATCCTTGTAGCCGACTCGCGCGGCACCGATCGGACCGTTAAATGGCACACCGGACAACGCGAGAGCTGCAGAGGCTCCGACCATCGCCGGGATATCGGCATCGATCTCAGGGTCGATCGAGATGGCTGTGGTGACAACCTGGACTTCATTGTAGAAGCCATCGGGAAAAAGCGGACGGATGGGACGATCGATGAGGCGCGAAGTTAGAGTCTCTTTTTCGGTCGGACGGCCTTCGCGCTTGAAGAACCCTCCGGGGATTCGACCCGCGGCGTAAAATTTCTCTTGATAATTAACGGTCAGTGGGAAGAAATCACGCCCCGGCGCGGCTTTTTTGGCAGCGACAGCCGTGCAGAGTACGACCGTGTCACCGAGCGATGCGACGACGGCGGCATCGGCCTGGCGGGCCATTTCGCCCGTCTCAAGCGTCATAGAGTGGGAGCCATACTGAAAGGACTTTTTGATTACCGGCACGGGAAACCTCGTGAGTAAAAGCTGTGCACGAAAAGGCTCCCCTTCTTTAAGGAGGAACGGCCTTTGCAGAGGGACTTCTTAGCGGCGTAATCCGAGACGCTCGACGACTTCCTGATACTTCTGCGGCTGGCTGCCCTTGAGATAATCGAGGAGCTTACGGCGCTGATTGACCAACTTCACGAGCCCGCGGCGCGACGAGTGATCTGACGCGTGCGAAATAAAGTGCTGGCCAAGACCGGAAATCCGTTCGGAAAGCAATGCGATCTGAACTTCAGGGGATCCCGTGTCCTTGGGATCCCGGCGGAACTGCGAAACAAGTCCGCCCTTCTTCTCTGCACTTAACGGCATTCCGTACAATCCTCAAGAAGTCTTAATAAACACCTATCAACCATTTATCTATCAACCATTTATAATTTTACTCTCTGGTCTTTTCCGCGACAAGTCGCTTTGGGGCTACCCGTCCGGGGGCGGCCACCCTCCCAAGACCCCTGAAAACCGCCCCGGGACCATGGAGCCGAACAAGCTCCCCCAGATCGAACAAGAGGGCGTCGGGAGCCTCAACGACCTGGCCCTGAGACATCCTTCTGGCTGCCTCGGGCGCAAGGGTGACCAACTTTAAGTGCCCCACGGCCTCATCCAAGCTGACCCATGGCAAACCGACGCCTCGAGTCGATTCGATCTGCTGCAGGGTTACAAGACGATCTGCAGCAAATGGCCGAACGCTTTCACGACGCAATTCGGTTACGTGCCCAACCGTCCCGAGCGCTTTGGCGATGTTTTCTGCAAGTACTCGGACATAGGTGCCTTTACCGCAGACTACTCGGCACTCGATCTGGCGCTCTGCCATGGAAAGCAACTCGAGCGACTCGATCCTGATGCTGCGTGACAGCCGCGCGACGACCTCGCCAGCACGCGCCCTTCGATACAGCGGCACGCCCCCCTGCTTAATCGCCGAGTACATCGGCGGAATTTGCGAGGTGTCTCCAAGGAACGCAGAAAGCGCGCGATGGACCGTTTCACGATCTAAGGCGGGGACTCGCTGCTGCTCGGTAATCTCGCCCTCGACGTCTCCCGTCGAGGTTCGACTTCCAAGGGAGACTTGAAATCGGTAGACCTTATCGCCCTCGAGGATTTCGCTCGCGAGTTTGGTCGCCTCACCGACGCAAATCGGGAGCATTCCAGTGGCAAGCGGATCGAGGCTGCCGACATGTCCCACTTTCCTTACGCCAAGTAGTCTTCGCAACCGCAGTCCGGCGGCTGTCGAGGAGACCCCGGACGGCTTGTCGAACAGCAGCACACCGTCGATCATGGGAAGTTGCCGCCTGAGGAGTCGACTCCCTCGCCGCGCACCGCGTGGTTGATAAGGCGAGTAAGCCTGTCCGCCCGCTCGATACTCTCGTCAAATTCGAAATCCAGTCGGGGCGCATGGCGGAGACCGAGTCGACGTCCGACCTCTCCTCGAAGGAAGCCAGAGGCACATCGAAGCCCTTCGCCGACCTCGTCTGATGAGTACCGGTCTCCAAAGGGAACGAACAGCACGCGGGCCGCGCCCATATCGGACAGGACCTGAACCGCCGTGATCGTGACCGAACCCACACGAGGATCTTTAATCTTGAACGCAATAAGTTCAGCCAGCACTCGCTGCAGCTCCGACTCGACGCGTCGCTGTCGGGCCTTACTCGTCACGCGCTAATGCCGACTTCTGTCCATTGCTCAAGCGATCGCACGGACAACCTCGACACGGGCATAGCACTCGATCTGGTCGCCCACGCGAACGTCCTGATAGTTCTTAACACCGATACCGCATTCGGTGCCCGCACGAACCTCGCCAACATCGTCCTTGAAACGACGCAGTGACTCAAGCGCCCCTTCGAAGATCACCACATTATCGCGCAGCACATGTATCGGATTATTACGCTTAACTGAGCCCTCGATTACGAGGCAGCCCGCTACGATCCCGAACTTGCTAGAGCGGAATACATCGCGAACCTGAGCGGTACCGACGATCTGTTCTTTGATCTGGGGCGCGAGTAGTCCACCCATTCGCTGCTTGATGTCGTCGATCGCTTCATAAATGACCGAGAAATAACGAATGTCGATGCCAGATTCTTTGATAGCTTCCCTTGCACCGGAATCGGCACGCACATTGAAACCGAGAATCATCGCCTTCGACGCTACGGCAAGCTGTACGTCCGAGGCTGTGATACCCCCGACACCGCTCGCGATTACCTTAACCTGTACCTCTTCAGTGCTGAGTTTGGTAAGCGAATCACGTAAGGCCTCGGCACTACCCTGCACGTCGGTCTTCATGACGACACTGATGACGCCAATTTTGTCCTCCGCCATCTGCGAGAATACGTCGCCGACCGCCGCAGCTTGCCTCGCAAGTTTGACGTCACGGAATTTTCCCTGACGATACAGCGCGACCTCTCGAGCCTTGCGCTCGCTTTCGACCACAAGAATTTCCTCACCCGCATTCGGTGCACCTGAGAGGCCGAGAACAAGTACAGGCATCGAGGGCTTTGCCTCAGCGACGCTCTCACCCGTTTCGTCGAACATCGCTCGAACTCGACCGAACTCCTGACCTACGATGATAGGATCGCCGAGTTTGAGCGTACCACGCTTGACGACCACCGTTGCAGTCGCGCCACGGCCTTTCTCGACACTCGCCTCAACGATGATTCCCGATGCGAGAGCTTGAACCGGCGCCCGAAGCTCAAGCACTTCGGCCTGGAGTAGGATCGCATCGAGCAACTGGCCGACACCTTGGCCGGTATAGGCTGACACATTAACGAATATCGTATCGCCACCCCACTCTTCCGGGGTGACTTCTTGCTTCGAAAGTTCAATCCGCACCCGATCCGGATCAGCTGAGCTCTTGTCGATTTTATTAACGGCCACGACGATGGGCACGCCTGCAGCGCGCGCGTGCTGTATCGCCTCAATGGTCTGCGGCATTACGCCGTCGTCGGCGGCTACAACGAGAACGACCACATCCGTCGCCTTGGCACCTCGCGCGCGCATCGCCGTGAACGCGGCGTGACCCGGCGTGTCGAGGAACGTAACACCACCCTTCGCCGTTTGCACATGATACGCGCCGATGTGCTGGGTGATGCCACCGGCTTCACCAGAGGCAACTTTGGTCTTTCGGATATAGTCGAGTAACGACGTCTTGCCGTGATCGACATGACCCATCACGGTCACCACCGGAGGACGCGGCATGCTCTCCACAGACTCGCCGCCTACGTCCTGTATGTCTATGTCGAGCTGATTTTCTTTGACAATCTTGGCGGCGTGACCCATCTCCTCGACGACGAGAACGGCGGTATCCTGATCGATAGGCTGGTTGATGGTCGCCATGACGCCCATGGTCATCATGGCCTTGATGACTTCCGTCGCCTTTACCGCCATCTTTTGAGCAAGTTCTTGCGGCGTGATGGTCTCGCCGATGGCGACTTCGCGAACAACCGGGGTCGTGGGTAATTCGAACCCGTGGCGCTGCTCCATACCAACCGGAGCCTTGCGCTCGCGGATCTTTTTCTTTTTCTTGAGACGCGAGCTCGCACCAATGTTGACGTGTAACTCCTCGCGACCGTAGCGTGTGCGCTTATCACGCTCTGCGTCGGCGTCCGCATTCTTGGCGGGCCAGGTCTCGGCAGGGGCAGGCGCCTTGCCACGCCCCAACTTATCCACTTGACTCTGGTTACGATCGGACTGCTCGGCCGCGCGCCGAGCCTCATCGGCGGCACGCCTTGCGGAGGCTTGTTCCTCGACTCGGCGGCGATTTTCCGCCTCTAGTCGCTCGGTCTCGCGACGCTCGTGTTCCTGACGCTCTCGCTCGATGCGCGCCGCCTCTTCAGCCTCGCGGCGCTTACTTTCGAGGTCCTCTCCCCGCGCTTTTCCCTGCGCTTTCACCTGCTGTTCAAGTACGTCGCGCTTGACGTAGGTGCGCTTGACGCGGACTTCGATGTTAACCGTTCGTGCGCGACCGGAACTTCCGCTGAGTTTTAGTTCGCTCTGCTGCTTGCGTTGCAGCGTAATTTTTCGAGGCGTAGCTGCGGCTGCGGACGACTCTTCAACCTGACCGCGACTGCGACGTAAGTGGGTCAGCAAGATGAGCTTCGCATCATCGCTGATGCAATCGTTCGGTCCACCGACCTCGATGCCAGCTTGAGCAAGCTGCGAGGTCAGCTTCTCGACCGGCACCTTCAGTACCTCAGCGAATTGAGCAACCGTTACATCGGCCATATCAGCGTCCTGTGAGGTCCACTCAGCCGTGCCCTGGAGCGAACCAATGTTCGCGGGCCTTCATAATGAGCTTGCCAGCCTCGTCAGCCGAGAGCCCGTGGATGTCTAGAAGGTCGTCGACGGCCTGCTCGGCAAGATTCTCGCGAGTTCGCACACCACGACGAGCGAGCGCCAGGGCAAGATCCGGCTGCATGCCTTCAAGCATCAATAAGTCATCAGCCGGCAATTGCGAATCGAGACTCTCCTCGCTCGCGATAGCTTGCGTGAGCAATACGTCGCGAGCGCGACTACGTAGTTCTTTGACGATTTCCTCGTTGAACTCCTGGATCGCGTTGAGCTCCCCCTGCGGGACGTACGCAATTTCTTCGACTGAGGAGAAACCTTCTTGAACCAGAATCATCGCAACATCCCCATCGACATCGAGCTGCTTCATGAACTTCTCGACGAGCGTACGGGTCTCCAACTCGCTCTTCGCATCGGCGTCCGACTCGGTCATGACGTTGAGCTCCCAGCCCGTGAGCTGGCTCGCAAGTCGAATATTTTGACCGCCACGCCCAATGGCCTGCGACAGCTTCTCCTCGGAGACTGCGATATCCATGCTATGCGAATCCTCATCGACGACGATTGAAATCACCTCCGCCGGCGACATGGCATTGATGACAAACTGAGCCGGGTTATCGTCGAACGGGATGATGTCGACGCGCTCGCCGGCTATTTCGTTCGAGACAGCCTGAACACGTGAACCTCGCATACCGACGCAAGCGCCGACAGGGTCGATCCGCGGGTCGTTGCTGCGGACAGCGATTTTGGCGCGAATTCCCGGATCACGGGCAGCACCGAGGATCTGGATGAGGCTTTGCCCCACCTCGGGAACCTCGAGCTTAAAAAGTTCGATGAGAAACTCTGGAGCCGAGCGGGTAAGGAAGAGCTGCGGACCGCGAGGTTCTGAGCGAACCTCCTTCAAAAACGCCTTTATGCGATCCTGTGGCTTCACTTGTTCCCGTATAATCATGTCAGAGCGCGAAACAAAACCCTCGGCGTTACCGCCGAGGTCGACGAGGATGCCATTGCGGTCCACGCGCTTTACGACGCCACTTACGAGCTGACCGACTCGGTCTTTATAGGCAACAATCACCTGAGCACGCTCGGCCTCGCGCACCTTCTGTACGATGACCTGCTTCGCCTGCTGTGAGGCAATACGACCGAACGAGACCGACTCCACCGGCTCCTCGACAGAGTCACCAACGACCGCCTTCTTGTCGACGTCAAGAGCATCCTCGAGACGTAGCTCGCGATCGGGAACCTCGAGTTCCCTGGAATCGTCGGCGAAAACTTTCCAGCGACGGAACGTGTCGTACTCGCCGGTCTTTCGGTTGATCGAGACACGCACGTCCCAGTCCTCGCCGTGCTTCTTTCGAGTCGCTGATGCAAGTGCCGCCTCGAGCGCCTCGAAGATGATTTCCTTGTCGACACCCTTCTCGTTCGAGACGGCATCCACGACCATCATGATTTCCTTGCTCATCGTCCTTTGTCTCCATGCACGCGAAATACCGACCGAGCGCTCACGCTACGAGCCGCGCTTTGCCGATCTCGGCAAATCCGATCCTCACGAACTGCCCATCCACCATCAGGACGCAACCCGTCTCATCCACCTCGGAGATATCGCCCGTATAACGACGACGCCCTTCCCTCGGCACCTTCAACTCAACCCACACTCGCGCGCCCCGAAACCGTTCAAAATGAGCGGCCTTACGTAGCACCCGATCGAATCCGGGCGACGACACCTCGAGGTTATAGGCTCCGCTGATCGGATCCTCTACATCGAGCTGAGCCGAAACTTCACGGCTTACCAACTCGCAATCCTCTACGCCGATATGCCCACCTCGGACGACCGGCTGATCGATAAAGATTCGGAGCACACTTGAACCCGGCATCGACACCCACTCAATGTCGACAAGCTCATAACCGAGTCGCT
The DNA here is from genome assembly GCA_016874055.1 of Gammaproteobacteria bacterium. Classification (GTDB taxonomy): domain Bacteria; phylum Pseudomonadota; class Gammaproteobacteria; order Steroidobacterales; family Steroidobacteraceae; genus UBA964. Next base: position 38,962 of record VGVG01000014.1, read on the forward strand.
CGATAAGTGGCCCCAAGAGGGTGATGAGCTTTTCTCGAGTTGCTGCTGCCGTCGCCATTTTTCACTCTTCCCCGGTTAACGCGCCCCAAAACCATGCGGGAATGAAAAAGGGCCGCGAGGGCCCCCTCCTTGCCAAACCCGCCCCGGCCAGGGGCGAAAAAAACAAAAGCCCCTCAGGGGGCTTCCAGATCAAGCACTTGGGTGACCCCAACCAGGTCGCCCCGGTTTCACAGCCCGAGGAGCTGCGACGGCGGGTAATGATAATGGAAACTCCCCGGAGACGCCATGGGGCGCCCCGGGGAGGCTCGGTCAGGGCTTGGAACCGGTTTCCGGCTTCGACGACTGAAGCCAGCGGGCCAGCCAGTCGTGGATCTCCTGGTAGAAAAGCCGGCTGTTCTCGCCCTTGAGGATCCAGTGGTTTTCGTCCGGGAACACCACAAGCCGACTCGGAATCTGTTGCCGCTGCAGCACGGTCCAATACTCGAGCGAGTTGTTGAGCGGGACACGGAAGTCACGCTCACCGATCGTCACAAGCGTCGGCGTCTTGAACGAGGCGGCGTGGCGAATCGGGTTCTGCTCGCGCCACACAGGCCCCTGTTCCCAGACCGGGCCGCCATTGTTGACCTCACGTCCATAGACCGTGTCGCTCGTGCCCCATTGCGACTCGAGATTGATAAGTCCGGCGTGACTGATCAAACAGCGGTATCGCGTTGTCGTCGCTTGCAACCAATTGGCAAGGTGCCCGCCGTAGCTTGCACCGCCGGCGCACTGACGACTGGCATCGATGAACGAGTGATCGCGGAGTGCGGCATCGGCGGCTTCGTTGATTTCGGCACCCGCTGTACGCAGCGGGTCGCCCTGAATGGTCTGGGCGAAGGCTGCGCCGAACCCTGTCGACCCACTGTAATTGGTAAGCAGTACCACATAGCCTTGCTTCGCGAGTAGGTGGTAGTTCCAGCGCATGACCCATTGATCCCGCCACATGGTGTGAGGACCACCGTGGATCACGACGAAGAGTGGATATTTCTTTAAAGGATCGAAATCCGGCGGCACCACCAGCATGTTGTGAATACGTCGTCCCTGGCTGCTCGTGAACCAGAAATGCCGCACCGGAGCGAGATCGAGCGGCGCGACTCGCTCGGCATTGAAAGCCGTGAGCACACCATGAGTGCGCTTCGTCACATCGATACGCACGGCCTCGGGCGGCTGGGTGGCGCTTTCGAAATTTGCGACGAGCACCGGCTTGCGCGAAATCGTTGAGATGGCGAGGTTCGTGTAAACGCCAACGTTCATGTCAAAGACCGGACGAGGTCCGCCGTTCGCGAGTCGAGTCTCGAAGAGTTTTTCGTGCCCGGCCTCCTCAGCAAGGAAGTACACCTTACGCGAGTCCGGGGTAATGACGAACGAGGTCACGGATCGATCGAGGCCTCGAGTGATCTCGCGCCCACGCTGTACGGTGACCAACCCTCCCGCAGGACCAGTCCAATCGAGCGCAACAAGCTCAGTCGGCATGTATAGCTTGTCGCTCTTTCGTTCGATACTGACCACCAGCGTCTTCCCGTCGGGGCTAAACCTGGGTTGCGACCAAGAGTTCTCGTCCGCGCTTAGACGCAAGGGCTCGCCACCCGACAGCGCGACGTACCAAAGATTGGAGGAAGTGAACCGATAAGCTGCCGTGTGCCGATCGGTTCCGGCGACAAAGACGAGGCCCTTGCCATCCGGCGTCCACGTCGCATCAAGAGAGTCCCCGCCATCGCCTCCTCGACCGGCAAACCCAGGCTCACGAACGAGCGCCGAGTCACGCAGCAATTCACGCGGTTCGCCGGGCGCCGAGCCCGCCTCGGGGACATCGACGACGAGCAACCGGGGCTTTCTATCCTCTAGCCAACGATCCCAACTGCGTATTGGAAAACCATCATAGATGTGCGCGTTCCATCTTCTGGCCTTCCGCTCCGTCTCGATGCGACGGTTATCCGTCTCGTTTTTTGCACCCGGGTAATCGGTGCTTAAGAATGCGATGCGGCGACCATCGGGGGAAAACTTTGGAGAGCGCGCACCGTTAACAAGTTTGGTAAGCCGCATCGCCTCGCCGCCAGCTCCGAGGTCGAGAAGATAAAGCTGCGCGGTATCGTCGCCCTCTCGACGCGCAGAGAACACCAGATGCGAACCATCTGGGTTCCACTCGACACCGCTCTCGCCACCCGCCGTTCCTGTCAAACGTCGTGGCGTCGACTGGGCAGACGTCTCAGTGGAGACGATCCAAAGATCAGAGACCTGCTCTTTCTCGTCGTACGCCGCATCCGTGACCGAGACCACAGCCCATCGTCCGTCGGGACTCACCGAGGGCGCCTCGACCCTCTTCATCAGCCAAAGATCTTCGTGGGTTATGGGACGCTTCGCAGTCTGCGCAGAGATCACTGAAGGAAAAGCAGACGCCAGCAGCGCTGCAAACAGCAAAGTCTTACCCATGAGAGCTCACCGATATTGAGAAAGAAATTCGGCAATTATGCCGCGGCGCAACGCGGACTAGCGACGCCTTTTACCGGGACACTTATTCGCCTTGACGAGCCGGATGTCGAGCTGGCGCCCGCGGACGACGACCGCGGCTAAATGTTTAAGTACGTGCTCAGGGATCGCCGCCGGGAGCCTCACGAAGGAGTGGTCGTCGCGGATATCGATGCCATTGATCTCTCTGCCGTGAAGGTCACCCTCGTGAGCCAGCGCGCCGACGATGTTTCCCGGCTGCGCTCCATGCCGCCACCCAACCTCAAGGCGAAAGGTCGCCTGCGGACACTCCGGCCGACGGCGGACGCGCGGTCTTACGCCCCATCGTTCCGAGGTCACCTCCCGCGATCTCAGGGGCTCTAGCTCCCTTCTCGCCGGACTCCACGGAACGTTTTGTGATGAATAGCGACCGACCCGACTTGGCGAGTGATGCCAGTGCCGCGGCCACATCGAAAACGTCGGCGCCGCTTTCACGAACAAATTCTTCGATGACGCCCCGGTACGGACTGAGCTCTTGAGTGCTGATCACTCCACCGACTTGTTTTTTGAACTTCTCGGCGCGCTTAGCATTGACGTCCAGGATACTCAGCATGTTCATCGGCTCGTTGGTCTGCCGCGTCGCACGCTCGATGATACGGAGCATGTTCCGTTCGCGGGACGCGATGAACAAGATCGCCTCACCCGACCGCCCCGCCCGACCCGTACGGCCGATGCGGTGTACGTACGACTTACTGTCGTACGGCACATCGAAGTTGAGGACGTGGGTTGTCCAGCCCGCTTTGCTTGGTCCAGTGTTGAAGTTAGTTTAGGCAGCCTTTTTGCCGGTTATTGAGATGATCCGAGGGCTAGGGGGCGAGCCCCTAGGCCTCGGGCGCCGGGGGTCGATAGCCGAGGGCGCTGTGCGGGCGAACCCGGTTGTAGTGACATCTCCAGTGTTCGATCAGCACCTGGGCGTCACGTTAAGGTGGAGAAGAGCTCGCCGTTCAAAAGCTCGTTTCTCAGCTTGCCGTTAAAGCTCTCGCAGTAGCCGTTCTCCCAAGGACTGCCGGGCTGGATATAGAGGGTCTTCGTACCCAGAGTCGCCCGAGCCAAGCGCGCAGGCTCTTGGCCACCCTCTCCGGGCCGTTATCGGAGCGGATGTG
>VGVG01000015.1 GCA_016874055.1 Gammaproteobacteria bacterium
CAACCTCGCGTACCTGCTCAATGATACGAACCGGGACGTGGCGGCTGCGGTAACCATCCCCTCGGCCCGCAACCTCTTCGATCGGGATTACAAACGCCTGCACGTGGACTTCAACTGGACTTACTGACTCCACGGACGCATTAAATTTGGATGACGGGTCTACCTCGGGAGGTCGGAGTCGGTAAAATCCTCAGCCTCCCAGGGTCCTGTACCCCGCCGCAGGTTCTGTCGCCTTCATGAGCCCGTCGATTCTCTTCGTCTTGATCGTCGCGCTGTCGGTGCTGGCGTTCCAGCTTGGCAAGACGCGCGCTATCGCGATGGTGGGTGGGCAGCGACGTATTCGCGACCTACATTCTTTGCCTGGGCACTACGGTTTGCTCACGGCTATGTGGTGTGGGCTTCCTGCACTCGTGGTCTTTCTCACTTGGGTGCTGCTGCAGGATGCGGTCATCACCCGATTGGTGATCGCTCAGTTACCGGCTGCCTCGCAGGCGCTGCCCGACGCGCAGCTTGGGTTGTTACTCAATGATTTGCGCAACGTCGTCGCCGGCGATGTACCGCCGGAGATGGTGGCGCCGGAGACGAGAGTGGCGGCTGCGCAGTACGCGCAGTCACGCGACATCGCCGAGCTTGCGCTCACAGCCATCGTCATTTCGATCGGTATCGTCGGCATGCTGTGGGTGCGCGCAAAAATCCGCCCCGACCTGCGCGCGCGTAATTCCTACGAGCGAGTGATCGAAATATTGCTCTTCGGGTGCTCAGCCGTAGCGGTGTTCACGACGCTCGGTATCGTGCTCTCCATCGTCTTCGAGGCATTTCGGTTTTTCAGCATCGTGCCGGTGACCGAGTTTGTGTTCGGCACCAACTGGAGCCCGCAAATGGCGATCCGCGCCGACCAGGTGGGCTCGTCGGGTGCATTCGGCGCCGTGCCCTTGTTTGCCGGAACGCTGCTCATCTCGTTCATCGCGATGATCGTTGCGGTTCCCATCGGGCTTTTCTCGGCGATTTATCTAGCTGAGTACGCCCCGATCAAGGTGCGCAAGTACGTGAAGCCGCTGCTCGAAGTGCTCGCAGGCGTACCGACCGTGGTGTACGGATTCTTTGCTGTCACCACCGTGGGACCAGCGCTGCGCGTAGCGGGTGAGGCGATGGGGTTGCCCGTAGCCGGTGAGAGCGCGCTCGCTGCAGGGCTCGTGATGGGCATCATGATTATTCCGTTTGTGTCGTCGCTCTCGGACGACATGATCACCGCCGTTCCACAGAGTCTGCGCGATGGCGCCTATGCCCTCGGTGCAACGCGCTCGGAGACGATTCGGCAGGTGGTGCTGCGTGCAGCGCTGCCCGGCGTCGTGGGTGGTGTACTGCTCGCTATTTCACGCGCGATCGGCGAGACCATGATCGTCGTCATGGCCGCAGGGCTTTCGGCAAACCTCACCGCGAATCCGCTCGAGGCCGTGACCACCGTCACGGTGCAGATCGTCACGCTACTCGTCGGCGATCAGGAGTTCGACAGTCCGAAGACCTTGGCCGCGTTCGCGCTCGGTCTGATTCTCTTCCTTGTGACCTTGCTGCTCAATGTCATCGCCCTTTACGTCGTCAGGAAGTACCGTGAACAGTACGAATGATCTGCCGGTAAAGTCAGCTGAGGAGACGCAAGCGCTCGTGCGCAAGAGTCTCGCGCGCCGCTATCGTGCCGAGAAAAGATTCCGGGCGTATGGCGCGGCGGCTGTGCTCTCAGGCATCGGGTTCGTGATTTTTTTGTTCGGCACGATCCTCTCGCAAGGTGCCTCGGTGTTTCGGCAGTCGTACGTGCAATTGACGGTGACTTACGACGCTGAAGTGATCGACCCCTCAGGGGCGCGTAACCTCGACGAACTCGTCACCGCCGATTACCAAGCGCTCATTCGCGCGGCCATGCGTGAGCGTTTTCCAGAGGTGGAAGGGCGCCCGAACCTGCGTGAGCTTTATGGCGTGGTGTCGAGTGCCGCCTCGCTCGAGTTGCAGCAGCGCGTGGTGGCTGATCCTTCGATCATCGGATCGCGAGAGACGCTCTGGGTGCTCGCGGACGACACCGTCGACATGCTGCTCAAGGATAAAGTCAGGCGGTCGGCGCCGGAGGATGAGCGACGACTCTCGGATCAGCAGATCGGTTGGATCGACGCGCTCGTCGCCGACGGCTCGCTTAAATTGCGGTTCAACGCGGCGTTCTTGTCGAACGGTGACTCGCGTGACCCTGAGCAGGCGGGTGTACGCGGGGCGCTCATCGGCTCAGCGCTGACCCTGCTCATTACGCTCTCCCTGTCGTTCCCCATCGGGGTGGGCGCTGCGATCTATCTCGAGGAATTTGCGCCGCGCAACCGCATAACCGACATCATCGAAGTCAATATCAACAACCTCGCGGCCGTGCCCTCGATCGTGTTCGGTTTGCTCGGCCTTGCGATGTTCATCGCATTGTTCGGGCTGCCAAGATCCGCGCCGCTCGCCGGCGGTCTCGTGCTCACGCTGCTGACGCTGCCGACGATCATCATCGCCTCGCGTGCGGCGCTTAAGGCGGTTCCGCCCTCAATTCGCGAGGCAGCCCTTGGCATGGGCGCCTCACGGTTACAGATGGTGATGCATCACGTGATACCGCTTGCGACGCCGGGCATGCTGACCGGCGCCATTATCGGTATGGCCCGTGCGCTTGGCGAGTCGGCACCGCTCCTGATGATCGGCATGGTGGCCTTCGTCGTGGATATTCCGAGGAGTTTTGTCGATCCGGCGACGGCGTTACCCGTACAGGTCTTCTTGTGGTCGGATCTGCCGGAACGTGGCTTCGTCGAACGCACCTCCGGTGCAATCATCGTGCTGTTGCTATTTTTGATGGTGATGAACGCGACGGCGGTCATCCTCCGAAATAAATTCGAGAAACGTTGGTAACGGACATGAATCAGACGGCGATAATTAAACCGGTGCCGGAAGGCACGAGGACCATCGGCGATGTGACCGTGCCGGAGCCTGTGTTCTCCTGTCGCGATGTCGACGTGTTCTACGGCGATAAACACGCCATTAAGAAGGTCAACATCGACATCGGTCGCAAGCAGGTACTCGCGATGATCGGGCCGTCGGGGTGTGGTAAGTCGACATTCCTGCGCTGCCTCAACCGCATGAACGACACCATTGTCGGTGCTCGTGTGGAGGGGTTGATCGAACTCGACGGTCAGGACATCCATGAGAAGCGTCAGGACGTGGTCCAGCTGCGCGCTCGAGTCGGCATGGTGTTCCAGAAACCAAATCCATTTCCGAAGTCAATTTATGAAAATGTTGCGTATGGGCCGCGCATACACGGTTTGGCGGGCGACCGAGCGGAACTCGATGAAATCGTGAATTTGAGTCTGCGTCGTGCCGGCTTGTGGGAGGAGGTCAAGGACCGCTTGAATCAACCGGGTACCAGCCTCTCGGGTGGTCAGCAGCAGCGTCTTTGCATCGCGCGCGCGATTGCGGTGAACCCGGAAGTGATCTTAATGGACGAGCCGTGTTCGGCGCTTGATCCCATCGCAACGGCTCGCATCGAAGATTTGATCGACGAGCTGCGCGAGAGTTATGCGATCTGCATCGTCACGCACTCGATGCAGCAGGCGGCGCGCGTGTCGCAGCGCACAGCGTACTTCCATCTGGGTGATCTCATCGAAGTAGGTGAGACCAACAAAATCTTCACCAACCCTCAGGCGAAACTAACCGAGGACTACATCACCGGTCGATTCGGCTGATGTCGCAAGCGCTCAGTCCGTCGAGCGCAGCAAATCGTTGATGGAGGTCTTCGCGCGCGTTTGTGCATCGACCTTCTTCACGATGACTGCAGCGTAGAGCGAGTGAGAGCCGTCTTTGGACGGCAGACTTCCTGGTACGACGACCGCACCGGCGGGTACTCGTCCTTGAGTGATCTTTCCCGTCTCACGATCGTAGATGCGCGTGCTCTGACCGATATAGACGCCCATCGAGAGGACGGCGCCTTCTTCGACGATGACGCCCTCGACGACCTCTGACCTCGCACCGATGAAGCAATCGTCTTCGATGATGGTCGGCGCGGCCTGCAGCGGCTCGAGCACACCGCCAATGCCAACACCACCCGAGAGATGTACGTTCTTACCGATTTGCGCGCAGGAACCGACTGAGACCCAAGTGTCGACCATAGTGCCCGAGTCGACATAGGCACCAATGTTGACGAACGACGGCATGAGCACGACGTTGGGACCGATATAGGCGCCTTTTCGGATTACGGCATTCGGTACCACTCGCGAGCCGCTAGCTCGGATCGAGACTTCGTCCATCGCTGCGTATTTGAGCGGCACCTTATCGAAAAATCGGGTGTAGCCGCCTTCGATGAGACGGTTGTCATAGGCTCGGAAGTAGAGCAGTACCGCCTTCTTCAGCCAGTCGTTCACCTTCCAGCGACCGTCGCGCTTCTCGGCGACGCGAGCCTTACCCGAATCGACGAGATCGAGCGCTTCGTCGAGCGCCACTTTGAGTTCGCGCGAGATGCTCTTCGGGTTTATCTCGGCGCGCTGTTCGAACGCAGTTTCGATGAGGGTACGCAGGGCGGTGTGGTCAGAGCTCATAGGAGTCTCTCGAGATTCAACGGGAGTGAGTTGTAGCAAATCGCGCGATACGCTCGGCGGCAACGACGCATTCGTCGAGGCTCGCTACCAAAGAAATACGCACGCGACTGACGCCGGGGTTGCGACCCTCGACGGTGCGTGCTAGGTAGCTACCCGGGACGACCGTGACGTTCTCTCGGGCGAAGAGTTCGCGTACGAATATCTCATCGTCACCTCGCGTGTCGGCCCAAAGATAAAATCCGCCCTCGGGCGCAGTGAAGTCGAGATGAGGGGCGAGGATGGGCATGACCTTCGCAAACTTCTCGCGATAGAGTCTACGGTTTTCGATGACGTGGGCCTCATCGCTCCAGGCGGCGATGCTCGCGGCCTGCGTCGGCAGCGGTAGCGAGCAACCATGGTAGGTGCGATAGCGCAGGAAGCTCTCGAGAAGCAAAGCATCCCCCGCGACGAAGCCCGAGCGCAGACCGGGCAGACTCGATCGCTTCGAGAGGCTATGAAAGGCCACGCAACGTTCAAAGCCACGACGACCATCGGCGATCGCTGCAGAAAGCAGCGACGGTGGAGGGTTCGACTCGTCGGGGTAGAGCTCAGTGTAGCACTCGTCCGAAGCGACGATGAAATCGTGACGCTCTGCCAGCGCAAGTACGCGTCGCCACGCCTCGATGGTCATGACCGCACCACCGGGGTTACCTGGGCTGCAAAGATAAAGCAGTTGTATGCGATCCCAGGCCGAGGCGGGCACGGCCTCGAGGTTGGGCAGGAATCCGTTCGAGGCGGGCGTCTCAATGAAATAGGGTTCAGCGCCTGCGAGCAGCGCGGCGCCTTCGTAGATTTGATAGAAGGGATTCGGCATTGCGACGAGCGGTGCGCCGCGCGTACCCGTGGTGCTGCGGTCGATGGCGGCCTGGGCGAGCGCAAAGAGCGCTTCGCGTGTACCGGCCACCGGCAACACATTGGCGAGGCGTACTGCGCTCGCACCGAGACCGAACCTGCGCTCAAGCCAGTGCGCACAGGTGTCGCGCAGTTCGTCGCTTCCGGCGGTGGTGGGATAGGCGCGGTAGCCCGCGAGCGAGTTCTTGATCACCTCGAGTACGAACGGCGGCGGCGCATGCTTGGGCTCGCCGATCGAGAGCGCGATGTGCGAGAGGTGCTTTGGCGGCGTGACGCCCGCCTTAAGTGTCGCGAGACGTTCGAAAGGATAGGGCTGGATTTTTTCGAGGTCGGAGTTCATGCCGCGTGACGTCGATCGAGTGCCTCGGTGAGCCGCGTGACCAGTTGCTGCGCGCGCTCATCGGCGAGTGGGCCACGCCCGGCGTCGCTGACGTAGAACACGTCTTCGGCGCGTTCGCCTACGGTCATGACCTTGGCGCCGAGTAGGTCGATGCGCTCTTCCATCATGACCTTGCCGATATCGCAGAGCAGACCGGGACGGTCTGCCGCGACGATCTCGAGCACCGAGCGCTGGTTACGCTCGTCCGTACTCACGAGGATCTGCGTTCGCGTTTTGAAGAGCCGCGCTTGGCGTGGTGCACGACGCGAGACAGCAAGCACCGTATCGCGCGGCGCAGCCAGCGAACGCTTAAGGGCGTATTCGATTTCGGTATGGCGTTCGGCATCGGCGATGGGCGTACCGTCCTCTTCGAGCACGTGGTAAAGATCGATGCTGTTACCATCACCAATCGGCGTGATGCGGGCATCGACGATGTTGAGCCCGAGTTGATCGAGTACAGCCGTCGTGCGCGCGAAGCTCTGTTGACGATGCGGTGCGCAGGTCATGATGGACGTCGTTCCGCGCTCGCTCTCGGGTTGTACCGACACCACCGGGTTGTCGCTCCCCGGCTCCCGCGCGGCGAGTACGCGTGTATGCCAAGTGATCTCTTGCGGCGTATGGCGCAAGAAATAGGCCTCGGAGAGCATGGCCCATACGCCATCAACGGCCGCACTCGCGACACCCGTTGCTGCGAGCAGTTCGCGGGCCTGTGACTGGTTCTCTTGTTTTAGTTCGTCCTGATCGATTGGCGTTTCGAGACCGCGACGCAGGGCGCGCTTCACGCGGTCATGGAATTCGCTAAAGAGCGAGGCCTTCCACGAGTTCCACAGGCGCGGATTGGTGGCGCGTACATCGGCGACCGTGAGCACGTAGAGGTGATCGAGGTGGGTCTCGTCGCCTACGAAGTGCGCGAATTCATTAATGACTTTAGAATCGGCGATGTCCTGCTTCTGCGCGGTGAGCGACAGCTGCAGGTGATTGCGCACGAGCCAGGCGACCAGACGAGCGTCGTAGCGCGAGAGACCCTGTTCGAGGCAGAACGCTTCGGCATCGACTGCGCCAAGTTCGGAGTGATCGCCGCCACGACCCTTGGCGATGTCGTGGAAAAGCGCGGCGAGATAGACGACCTCCGAACGCGGCAACGACTGCATGATCTGCGAGAGATTGGGCAGTTCGTGATTGAACCGCGGCAGCGCGAGGCGGCGTAGATTACTCACGACGAACAGCGTGTGCGCATCGACCGTATAGGCATGGAAGAGGTCGTACTGCATGCGACCAACGATGCGGCCGAAGGATGGGATGTAGCGCCCGAGCACGCCGTACGTGTTCATCCGGCGCAGCTCGTTAGTGACGCCCGCAGGGGCCCGCAAGATTTCGAGGAAGAGACGATGGTTGCGCGGATTTTGGCGGAACTCTTCGTCGATCAGCCAAAGACTTTGTTCGATGGCGCGGATGGTGTGCGCTCGAACACCGCGGATGTCGGGGTTCTGCTGCAGCAGCGCGAAGACTTCGAGAAGCGTTGAAGGTTGGCGCACAAAGACATCATCGTGCATCGCCTCGAGATAGCCGTTCGTGACTTGAAAGCGCGGATTGAGTGGTACGAGGTCTGCGTTCTCATGGAGTATGGCCTCGCGAAAGAGCTGCAACAAAAGTTCGTTCAGCAGGCTTACGTCGAGTACGGTACGGTAGTAGCGTTGCATCAACTGCTCAACGGCGAGTGTGAACGTGGCGTCTTCGTAGCCGAAGAGGCCAGCGAGTTTTATTTGATGGTCGAAGAGCAGGCGATCTTCGCGTCGTTCGGTGAGCGTGTGCAGCGCGAATCTCACGCGCCACAGGAAGGACTGCGCAGCCTGCAGACGCCTCGCCTCACCTTGCGTCAAGAAGCCTTTCTTCGAGAGTTCTTCGAGCGAGTTCACGCCGAAGTGGCGCTTGGCGACCCAAGTGATGGTCTGGATGTCGCGCAAGCCGCCGGGGCCCGTTTTGACATTGGGTTCTAGGTTGTACGCGGTGTCGTTGGCCTTGAGGTGCCGCTCGGCCTGCTCACGCGCCTTGGCTTCGAAGAAATCTTTGACGGGCCAGAGGTGATCGGGCGAGAGCGCTTTTAGCATGGCTGCGACGAGCGTGTCGGAGCCAGCGAGCTGCCGAGCTTCGATGAGCGTCGTTATGACGCTCAAATCGGCAGCGGCTTCGCTGCGGCATTCGTCGACCGTGCGGACGCTGTGACCGATTTCGATACCGATATCCCAAAGAAAAGTCACGAAACGTTCGACGGCGCTACGATCTTCGTCATCGAGCGCCCGCGGTACGAGGATGAGGATATCGACGTCGGAGCAGGGGTGCAGTTCGCCACGCCCATAGCCACCGACCCCGACGAGCGACCAGTCGGCGTCGTGGTGCGGCAGTCGCGTCCGCCACGCCTCACCGAGCACGCCATCGAGCAGCGTCGCGCGGGCGCGCACGAGGGTTTCCACGGGCTCTTCGGCCTCGAATCGACGACGCAGTTCGGTTTGTCCTTCGCGCAAAATCTGCGCGTAGGCCTCGGCAGTGTGCCCGAAGGCAGCAACTCGAGACGGGAGCGCCTCGAGCAGGGCACGCGTTGGCATCAGGCGGCGCCTTCGAGTGTGCCCGGCTCACGCGAGAGTTGACCCATCGTGAGCACCTCATAGCCGCCGTCGGTGACGAGCACGGTGTGCTCCCACTGCGCTGAGAGAGAGTGATCTTTGGTAACAACCGTCCAGCCGTCGGGCAAAAGTTTGACGTGTCGTTTACCGGCATTGACCATCGGCTCGATAGTGAAGGTCATGCCGGGTTGAAGTTTGAGACCTGTGTTGGGCTGGCCGTAATGCAGGACCTGCGGATCTTCGTGGTAGATGTGACCGATGCCGTGACCACAGTACTCGCGCACCACTGAAAAACCCTGTGCTTCGACATGCGTTTGAATAGCGTGCCCGACGTCGCCGAGCGTTGCGCCGGGACGCACCTGACGAATACCTTGCCACATCGCTTCGAAAGTGACCTCGACTAGACGCTGCGCGTGGGGGGCGGGCTTACCGACGTAGTACATACGGCTGGTGTCGCCGTGGAAGCCGTCGCGGATGACTGTGACATCGATGTTGAGGATGTCGCCGTCCTTGACCTTTTTATCATCCGGAATTCCGTGACAGACCACGTGGTTCACCGAAGCACAAATAGTTTTTGGAAACCCGCGGTAGTTAAGGTTAGCCGGGGTTGCCCGCTGCACGCGGGTAATGTGCGCATGGCAGACGCGGTCGAGTTCGTCGGTGGTCACGCCGGGTTTGACGTGCTGGCCGATGAGGTCGAGTACCTCGGCGGCGAGGCGGCCGGCCTCTCGCATTTTTTGCTGTTCCTGCGGGGACTTAAGGGTGGCGGACATGGGGTCGGAAGAGGGAGTAAAACGGGACCCGTAAGACGTTGTTTTTACGGAAGGTGCATGGTATAAAGCGCGGCGTTTTTTAGCAACGTAATCAATTCCACACGTATATCGATTCATCGGTCGCTGGGTGTCTCGAAGTCCTTCGGGGTCAAGGGATGGCAACCGAGATATGCGGAGGCTTAACCCGGTAAGGAGTGCTTTATGGCCAGCGTGTCCATGCGACAGATGCTGGAAGCGGGTGTCCACTTCGGGCATCAAACCCGCTTCTGGAACCCGAAAATGGAAGAGTTCATTTTCGGCGAACGCAACAAAATCCACATTATTAATCTCGAGAAGACTCAGCCAATGTTCGCTGCGGCCGCGAAGTTTATTCACGGGATCGCCTCGGATAGTGGTACGGTGCTTTTCGTAGGCACTAAGCGCTCGGCGCGCGAGCCTATCCAGAAGGAGGCGGTTCGCGCCGGTATGCCTTTCGTCAACCAACGTTGGCTCGGAGGCATGCTCACGAACTTCAAAACCGTGCGTCAGTCGGTCAAGCGCCTCGCCAATCTAAACGAGCTGAAGGCGAACGACTCGCTCGATCAGCGCGGCAAGAAAGAGGGCACGATGCTGCGTCGCGAGCTTGAGAAGCTCGAGCGCTCGCTCGGGGGCGTCAAAAATATGGAATCTTTGCCAGATGCGGTCTTTGTAATCGACGTGGGCCATGAAAACATCGCAGTGCACGAGGCTAACAAGCTCGGCATTCCGGTCGTGGCTATCGTTGACACGAACTGCGCACCCGACGGTGTAGACTACGTTGTTCCGGGTAACGATGACGCCATGCGCGCCATTCAGCTCTACGCCTCGGGCATTGCTGATGCAGTCCTCGAAGGCCGTGCGACGGCTCCTGCGCTCGCGGTGAGCGAAGACGAATTCGTCGAGCTCGATGAGCAGGGTAACCCGAAGCGGAGGGTTGCGCGCGTCAAGCCGCGTCGTGAGGCGTCGGTTCGTACGCGGCGTCCTGCTTTAGCGGTTACTCCGACCCGTCGCAAGCCGCAGCCCTCGGTGGCGGCTGCGCCGGAGGAGGTTGACGAGGCGGACGTGGTTGACGTCCCCGAGGCAGCCGATGGCGAGGTCGCTCCAGCGACCAGCGCTTCGGCTCCCCGTCGTAAGACGACCGGTGCGGGTGCTCCGCGCCGTCGCAGTTGAAGCTGAGGGGGGGCTTGTGGGCGCTACTGCTGAAGCCGTCAAACAGCTCCGCGAACGCACGGGCGCGGGCATGATGGAGTGCAAGAAAGCACTCGTTGAAATGAACGGGGACCTCGATGCCGCTGCTGAACTTATGCGTAAGCAGGGTTTGGCGAAGGCTGACAAGAAAGCCGCTCGCGTCGCCGCCGAGGGCGTCATCAGCCTCGAAAAATCTGCCGACGGTAAGTCTGCCGCGATGGTTGAGGTTAACTGCGAAACTGATTTCGTCGCGCGTGAGTCGGATTTCCAGGGCTTCTCGGCCGAAGTAGTTAAGCTAACGCTCGGGTTCAATCCGGCCGATATCAACGCGCTCGGTGCACTCAAGCTCGCGTCGGGCGAGAACGTCGACGAGCGTCGTCGGGCGCTAGTTGCCAAGATTGGTGAGAATATTTCGCTGCGTCGCCTGACTATACTCAGCTCGGGTGGTTTCTTGGGTGCGTATCGTCATGGTACGCGCATCGGTGCGCTTGTGGCGATCGAGGGCGGCTCGGCCGAACTCGCTCACGATCTCGCCATGCACGTAGCGGCGGCTAATCCCGACTACTTGTCGGCATCGGATGTTCCGTCCGATGTGTTGGCCAAGGAGCGCGAAATCGAGACCGAGAAGGCGCTTGCCGAGGGCAAGCCGGTTGAGATCGTCGCCAAGATGATCGAAGGCCGTCTGCGCAAAACCTTCAATGAGCGTGCGCTGCTTGGGCAGGCGTTCGTGAAGTATCCAGACCAGACCATCGCGAAGCTTCTTAAGGCTGCGAAGGCCGAGGTGAAGGCTTTCAGACGATTTGAGGTTGGCGCGGGCATCGAAAAGAAGCAGGATGACTTTGTGGGTGAGGTCATGGCGCAAGTGAAAGCGAGCAGCGGCAAATAGGCCGACGCTCCCGACCTACGAAAACCCCGCTCCGGCGGGGTTTTCCTCGAGAGGAGACGGTGCATGGCTGAAATTGGCATTCGGTATAAGCGCATCCTCGTGAAAGTCTCCGGGGAGGCTCTGATGGGTCACGCCGACTACGGCATCGATCCATCTGTGATAAAGCGCATCGCGCTCGAAATCAAAGAATTACTCGGTCTTGGCATGCAGGTGGCGTTGGTCATAGGCGGCGGCAACATCTTCCGCGGCGAGGGCCTTGCTCGGTCGGGGATGGATCGAGTCACGGGCGATCACATGGGTATGCTTGCAACGGTGATGAATTGCCTTGCGATGCAAGACGCCCTCGAGTCGGTGGGCAGTCATGCCCGGGTGATGTCGGCGATCCGCATCAACGAGGTCTGCGAGGATTACATCCGCCGCCGTGCGATCCGCCATCTCGAGAAGGGGCGGGTGGTACTCTTTGCCGCCGGTACCGGTAACCCGTTTCTTACCACCGACACGGCAGCTGCGCTCCGAGCGATCGAGATCAATGCGGATATTTTGGTCAAGGCGACAAAGGTTAATGGCATCTTTTCTGCCGATCCGATGATAGATCCGAAGGCAGTACGCTATTCTCGACTCACCTTCGACCGGGTGCTAGATCAGCGGCTCAACGTGATGGACGCCACGTCAATCGTCATGTGCCGCGACAATAATATCCCGCTGCAGGTGTACAACATGAACAACTCCGGCGACCTGCTGCGTATCGCCCGAGGCGAAGACGTCGGCACCGTCGTGACGAACGGCTGAGGAATAAAATGATGATAGAAGATTTCAAGAAAGATGCTATGACTCGCATGGCCAAGTGCGTGCAACAATTCGCGCTCGACCTCAAGAAGCTGCGAACGGGGCGCGCGAGCCCAAGTCTCGTCGAGAATTTGAAGGTCGATTACTACGGTACTGAGTCGCCGCTGTCGCAGCTTGCGAACATCGGCGTCGAGGATGCGCGCACCCTGGTCATCACGCCCTGGGATAAGAGCGCGGTACAATCGGTAGAGAAGGCGATTTACAAGTCGGACCTCGGACTCACGCCGAATACGGCAGGGTCGGTGATCCGCGTACCACTGCCGCCGCTTACTGAGGAGCGCCGTCGTGATATCACCAAAGTGGTGCGTAGCGATGCTGAGAATGCCCGTGTTGCCGTGCGCAACGTACGTCGCGACGTTTTACAGGCCGTGAAAGAGGCCCTCAAAGAAAAACTCATCAGTCAAGATGAGGAAAAGAAAGCGCAAGAAGAGATCCAGAAGCTCACGGACAAGCACGTGGCTGAGATCGATGCAGCGCTAACGACCAAAGAAAAAGAAATCATGCAGTTTTGAGGTCAGAAGGTCCCCGTGATCTTGGCACTGCCTCACCACATCGCCATCGTGATGGACGGCAACGGCCGCTGGGCTTCGGCCCGTGGGCAGCCGCGACCGGTCGGTCATCGTGCGGGCATCGAGCCCGTCCGTAAAATCATTCGTGAGTGTGCGAAGCTGAATATCGAAGCGCTGACGTTGTTCGCCTTCTCGAGCGAGAATTGGCGGCGTCCCGAGATCGAAGTCGCCGCGATCATGGGTCTCTTCGTGGAAGTACTCGATCGCGAGATGACTGAGCTTCATGCTAACCGGGTACGCTTGCGCATCATCGGCAATCGTCAGCGTCTTTCGGCGCACTTGCAGCGGCGCATTGCTGAGGCCGAAGCGCTCACGGCAGCCAACAACGGACTTAAGTTGCAGGTTGCCGTCAGTTACGGCGGTCGTTGGGATCTGCTCGAGGCTGCAAAGCGCCTCGCTGCTCGTGCGGCGGCTGGAGAGATTAAGGCTGCCGATATCGATGAAGACTTGTTCTCTGCCGAGTTACAGCTTTCTGATTTACCCGATCCCGACCTTTTGATACGGACAGGCGGCGATCATCGTGTGAGTAATTTTTTACTTTGGAATATTGCTTACGCCGAGCTCTTTTTCACCGATGTACTGTGGCCCGATTTTGACGAGGCGGAGTTTAAGCTTGCACTTGAAGATTTCGCAGGACGTGAGCGTCGCTTCGGACTAGCAGGCTTCAAGAAATGAGCGGTCTTCGACAGCGGGTGCTGACGGCGATCGTGCTTGCTACAGCGTTGCTCGTCGTGCTGCTCGCTTTGCCGTCTGTCGTTACCACATTTTTCGTGGTTCTCATCGTGACGTGCGGTGCGTGGGAGTGGTCGGCATTCCTGTACTCTGAACGTCGTCGGCCGCGCCTCGCATACGTGGTGCTCGTCGTGCTCGGGCTCTATGCGACTTGGCAATATTCGAGCAGTCCCGATGCGTTTACGCTGCTGCTCGAGGTGGCTGCCGTGTGGTGGATCGTCGCACTCGGCTGGATCATGCTCGCGCCGTCGCAGGGTGGTTCGGTGGTGTCAGCGATCGCGGGCCTACTCGTATTGGTGCCCGCTGGCGTAGCACTCATCCGCCTTCGTATCGAGGATAACGGCGCTTGGCTTCTGCTCTTTTCTTTATTCGTGATTATGGCTGCAGATGTTGGCGCTTACTTCGCGGGGCATCGGTTCGGTCGTACGAAGCTCGCGCCGAAAGTTTCGCCCGGCAAGAGCTGGGAAGGGGTGATAGCCGGCATCATCGCCTCGATTATCGTCGCGATAATTGGAGCGAGCTTGCTCGACTGGCCGGTGGTGCCGGTGATGGGCCTCGCGGCGAGCGCTGCGGCGTTTTCGGTGGTGGGCGATCTGATGGAGAGTCTCATGAAGCGCCGCTCGGGGCTGAAAGATAGCGGCCAGCTGTTTCCCGGTCACGGTGGCGTACTCGATCGGTTCGATAGCCTCTCAGCCGGCATCCCGATTTTCGTGCTCGGCCTCACCAAGACCGGAGCGCTCGCGTGAGCATGCCGATCGGTATCGCGGCGCTGGGTTCAACGGGCAGCATCGGCGACAGCACGCTCGATGTGGTGGCGCGGCATCCCGATCGATTCAAGATCGTCGCGCTTGGCGCACGACGTGACCACGAAAAATTATTGACCCAATGCTTGAAATTCGAGCCCGAGTGCGCGGCGCTTGTCGAACCTGAGGCGGCTCGCGAACTCGAGCTGGCGCTGCGTGCAGCCGGATCGAAGACCCGGGTGCTCGCGGGTGTCACAGCGCTCGATGAGGTTGCGGCGATGCGGTCGGCACCCTACGTCATGGCGGGCATCGTGGGTGCGGCGGGGCTGTCCTCTTCGCTTGCTGCGGCGCGCGCAGGCAAGCGACTCATGATCGCAAACAAAGAGCCCCTCGTGGTGGCGGGCCCGATGCTCATCGAAGCTGCGCGGCAGGGCGGGGCAACGTTGTTACCCATCGACAGCGAGCACAACGCGATCTTCCAGTGCTGGCCTGCCGGAGCCGAGACGGGTCGTGCGCCGAAAGGCGTGCGGCGCATTTTTCTTACCGCCTCCGGAGGTCCTTTCGTGGATTGGAGCGCCGAGCAGATTGCGGAAGCCACCCCTGAGCAGGCTTACCGCCATCCGCGTTGGCCCATGGGGCGCAAGATCTCGGTGGATTCCGCCACGCTAATGAACAAGGGTCTCGAGGTTATTGAGGCACATAACTTGTTCGGTCTGCCGCTCGCTCAGCTCGAGGTCGTCGTACACCGGCAGAGTCTCGTTCACTCGCTCGTCGAATACGTCGACGGCTCGATGCTTGCGCAGCTCGGTTCGCCTGATATGCGCACGCCGATTGCCCATGCCCTCGGTTGGCCGGACCGAATCGACTCGGGTGTACAATTCGTCGACCTTGCCCGCGTCGGTGCACTACAGTTTGAGCCCCCGGACACGGGGCGGTTCCCCTGTCTAGCGCTCGCTCGCCAGGCGGCTGACGCGGGGGGTCTGGCGCCTGCCATCCTCAACGCGGCCAATGAGATAGCCGTGGCGGCGTTTCTGGAGGGGCATTTGAACTTTACCGGTATCCCAGCAGTCATTGATTTCGTGATGAACGCTGTGCCGGGCGGCGAGGCAAAAGATCTCGATTGCGTGCTCGCGGCCGATTCCGCAGCTCGTGATGTGACCCTACGTCGGATTGCCGAGGGGCGCCATCCCTCGAGAGGGCTTTCTTTGACAGGGCTTTTTTAGTGAATTGGCTGTGGACTATAGTCGGGTTCATCGTCGCCGTGAGTCTGCTCGTAACCGTGCACGAGTACGGGCACTATTGGGTGGCCCGCAGGCTTGGCTTCAAGGTGCTGCGCTTCTCGGTGGGTTTCGGGCCGGCGCTGTGGACGCGTGTGGCGGGGTGCGATCGTACCGAATACGTCGTCGCGGCCTTGCCGCTCGGCGGGTACGTCAAATTGCTCGACGAACGCGAGGGGCCAGTGCCGCCTGAAGATCTCGAGCGTTCGTTCACGCGTAAGCATCCGTGGCAGCGCATTCTCGTGTTACTCGCGGGTCCCGCGTTCAACATCGCTTTCGCTATTCTCGTGTTGTGGGCCGTCCTTTGGGTAAGCGGCGAGCCGCAAGTGAAGCCCGTCGTCGGTCGTATCGTCGCCGACTCGCTCGCCGCACGTGCTGACCTGCGTACCGACGACGAATTTCTACGTATCGAAGGACGCGACGTCGCCTCACCTTCTGACGTGGTGTTAGGCTTCATGGAAGGTATCAGCGGCGACGGACGTGTCGACATTGAGGTGCGTCGTCCGGGTTCAGGCATACGTGTGCTCGAGTTACGCGTCGAGGATGCCGACATTCGTCGTGCGTTGACGGAGCCGCAGGCCTTGTTGCCGGGTCTTGGCATGCGTTTCTGGACGCCCCCGGTTCCTGCCGAAATCGGCAAGGTCGAAGCAGGTGGCCCCGCTGATGTCGCAGGCGTGCGTGCCGGTGATCTAGTGACGGCCATCGACGGTGAGCGGATCGCCGATTTCCCGGCGCTGGTCGAAGCTATCTCGTCGCGACCCAATCGCGAAGTGGTGGTTGAGTTCGTTCGTGCGGGCAGCGCCTCGCAACTCACCGTGCGTACCGTTGCCGATATCATCGACGACGGTCGCGAGATCGGCCGCATCCGGGTGCAAACGCCGCCGCCCCCATCGTGGCCGGAATCGATGGTCACACAACACGCCTATGGTCCGCTCGAGTCACTCGTGCTCGCCACCGTACGTGTTTGGGATATGACGGTGCTGCAGGCGAAGTTTTTTGCTCGCATGCTAGTCGGCCAGGTATCGCTTAAAAATCTCTCAGGACCGCTCTCGATTGCAGAATTTGCTGGTCAGTCGGCCCAGAGCGGTCTCACTGAATTCTTAGGGTTTCTCATCGTGATCTCGCTGAGTCTCGGGTTTCTCAACCTGTTGCCCATCCCGATCCTCGATGGTGGCCAGATTATTTACCAGCTCGCCGAATGGGCGCGTGGCGCGCCGCTCTCCGAGCGTGTGCAGGCGCTCGGGCAGCAAGTTGGCATCGCGCTACTGCTTATGCTGATGAGTGTCGCACTTTTTAACGATTTTGCGCGGCAGCTCGGGTAATAATGGTCACTCGTCTTTCTTTGACGGCGAGTTTGCTCGCAATCCTCGGCTTGTTATCCCAGTCTGCGCTTGCCCAAGCGGTCAGTGCGACCCCAGTGCTGCGGGTGGATAACATCCGCGTCGAGGGTCTGCAACGTGTTTCGGAAGGCACGGTCTACAACTATCTGCCAGTTAATATCGGCGATCGATTGTCGCAGCAGCGTGTGCGCGAAGCAATCCGCGCGCTTTATGACACAGGTTTTTTCCGTGACGTGGAGCTGCGCTGGGAGGAGGGTACGCTCATTGTTGCCGTGCTTGAGCGACCCTCCATCGAGAGCTTCGAGATCACGGGCAATAAGGACATCAAGACCGAGGATCTCAGTAAGAGCCTGCGTAACGTGGGGCTTGCGACTGGCAAGACTTTCGATCGTTCGGTGCTTGAGGACGTCAAGCAATACCTGACCGATCAGTATTTTAGTCGCGGTAAGTACGCTGTACGTATCGATGCAAAAGTGGAGGAGATTCCGGACAATCGCGTGCGCGTTAAGATAGAAATTAAGGAAGGAAAGCGCGCGAAGATCCGGCAGATCAACCTCGTGGGTAACGGCATCTTCAAAGAGGAGGAAATCCTCGAAGATTTCGAGCTCAAGACACCGAACTGGCTATCTTGGTACAAGCAGGACGATCGCTACTCGCGCGAATCGCTGCAAGGTGATCTCGAAAAACTACGCTCGTTCTACATGGATCGCGGCTACGCCAACTTCGAGATCGAATCGACCCAGGTGGCCATCGCTCCCGAGAAGGATGACATCTTCATCACAGTCAACGTGAATGAGGGTGAGGTCTTTAAGGTGAGTAACGTGAAGCTCGCCGGTACGTTTGTCGTACCCGAGGCTGAACTTAAAAATTTCCTGTTCATTAAGGCGGGCGATACATACTCCAAGAAGGATATCACTGCGACTCAGGAGATCATCCAGAATCGTCTGGGGCTCGAAGGCTATGCCTTTGCTAAGGTTGACCCCGTGCCGACGCCCGAGGAGGGCAAGAAAGAGGTCGGTATTACGTTCTTCATCGATCCGGGCAATCGGGTTTACGTTCGTCACATCGTGTTCAATGGCGTGACCAAGATTAATGACGACGTGCTGCGTCGCGAGATGCGTCAGCTCGAGGGCGCGTGGCTGTCGAACCTACTCGTCGAGCGTTCAAAGCAGCGCATCCAGCGATTGCCGTTTATTGAAAAGGTGGAGTCCGAAACCACGCCGGTACCGGGCACGGCCGATCTCGTCGACGTCGAGTTCGAAATCAAAGAGGGTCCTTCAGCGCAGCTCGGTGGTGGCGTTGGCTACTCCGAGTCACAGTCGTTCATCCTCAATGGAAACTACGCCGATAGTAATTTTCTGGGCACGGGCGAACGTGTATCGATCGACCTCAACTCTGGCCGCTACTCAAAGGTCTATGGTGTGTCGCACACCAATCCGTATACGAACATCGATGGTATAGCACGCACGCTTTCGCTCACTTATCGCGACGTGACGCAATTTGTCTCGGCATCTTCGGATTTCTCCTCAGAGTCGCTCGCTGTGGGCGTCGACTATGGCTATCCGATCACCGAATTCCAAGGTCTGCGTGTTGGTTTCTCAGCTCAGCGGTCGTCGCTCATCACGGGCGAGGGTAGCGCCGATCAAGCGCGGTCGTGGGTGCGTACCAATGGCGACTACCGCGTTCGGATCGTTCCGGAGCAAGATTTTGGCGGTGGATTCATCGTCCCGGGCACGTTGCTCGATACGACTCAGTTTGATTCGTTTGATCTAACGGTCGGCTGGAATTACGACAGTCGCAATCGGGCGCTCTTTGCCGATCGTGGCATGAGGCATTCGCTGGCCCTAAGTTACACCTTGCCGCTCAGCGACGTGCAGTACGCCTCGCTTAACTACGAGTATCTGCAACTAGTGCCGATCGTTGGGCGTTGGACAATCGCGCTCGGTGCGGAGCTCGGCTACAGCCAAGAGCTCAGCAATACCACCGCGCCGCCGCCATTCCGCAATTTCTTTGCGGGTGGTCCGGACACGGTGCGAGGTTATCGGGAAAGCCGCCTAGGACCGAAGGACAGCTTTGGCAATCCCTACGGTGGTAACCTCAAGGTGACGGCCCGAGCGGAGCTAATTATCCCGACCCCTGAGAAATGGGCGACCTCAGCGCGGGCTACGGTTTTCTTCGATATCGGTAACGTGTTCTCGACTCGGGATTTCTACAAGTTTACGGGCATCGATGGGGTTACCCCGATCGATTACAAGTTCAAGTATGATACTTTAAAGCAGTCGATGGGCGTCGCAGTTCAATGGCTCGCGCCGCTCGGTGTGTTTCGCTTCAGTTATGCGCTGCCGCTTAATACCTTCCGGGGCGACGGCATTCGGTTTGCAGACGAGGAAGAGCGATTCCAGTTCACGATCGGTCAGGCGTTCTGATCCGGTCATTTTTATGTAGAGGTTGACTCGACGATGCTCAGTCCTTTTAAAGCGATGGCCCCGACGGTAGTGGCAGTGGCGGCGCTCATGTCTGCTCCAGCGATAGCCGAGATCAAAATTGGCGTACTTGATTTCGGACGATTGATGGACGAAAGCCCGCAAGGCAAGGCGCTGATCGAGTCACTGCGGTCCGAGGCAGCTGCGAAGCAGCGCGAGTTGCAGACGCAGGCGGCCTCCTTGCAGACTAAGCGCGATAAGCTTGTGAAGGATCGTGCTACGATGTCGCCGGATCAAATCTCCCGAGCAGAAAAAGACGTCCGTGATGGCGAGCGTGATCTCGCGCGCCGTCAGTCCGAGGTCAACGACGACTTTAATGCGCGTCGCAACGAAGAGATGGCGAAGCTGCAGCGCGCGCTCATCGACGATGTTCGCGTCTACTCGAAGGCGCAGAATTTTGATCTCGTCGTCACCGACGGCGTAATCTACGCTAACCAGACCCTCGACATCACCCCGGGCGTGCTTGCAGGCATGCAGTCGCGCGCGAGCGCGGCGGCACCGGCGAAGCCCGCTACGCGCTAAGTCGGCAGCGGTCGCGCGGGGCGATGCGATGGCAGTCACCCTCGGCGAGCTCGCGGTCCGTTTTGGGCTCACGCTTCGAGGGAATCCCGATCGTCCGATCGACCACGTTGGAACGCTGGCAGGCGCGGGGCCTCGTGGTCTCGCGTTCTTTTCAAATCCCAAGTTGATCGATCAGCTCGTCTCGGCTAATGCCGGGGCGATCGTGCTGCATCCCAACATGCAGGATGCGACGCCGCTGGATTGTCTGCTTGCCAGTAATCCGCACGCGAGTTTTGCGCGTATCGCTACCATGCTGCATCCACCCCTGGGGGGGGCCAAGGGCGTTCATCCGAGTGCCGTCTTGGCGCCCGATGCCGTCGTCGATCCCTCGGCTCACATCGGTCCGCAAGTCGTAGTCGGCGCGCGCAGTCGAATTGGTGCTCGCACGTACATCGGTCCGGGCTGTGTCGTCGGAGAGGACGTCACCCTAGGTGATGACGTTCGACTCGTCGCTCGAGTGACCGTGCTTGAAGGCGTGAGCATTGGCGCTCGATCAATTTTGCATCCGGGGTCAGTGGTGGGCTCCGAAGGGTTCGGTTATGCGCCCGAAGGTGAGCGCTGGATACACGTACCGCAAGTGGGCTCAGTACTTATCGGCGAAGACGTGGAAGTCGGTGCGAATACCACTATCGATCGCGGTGCGCTTGAAGACACCGAGATCGGAGACGGGGTGAAAATCGATAACCTCGTGCAGATTGGTCATAACTGTAAAATCGGTACGCACACGGCGCTCGCTGGTTGCGTGGGTCTCGCCGGCAGTTCGCACATCGGCGCGCGCTGTCGGATCGGTGGTGGTGTCGGTGTGGCGGGGCACCTCAGCATTTGTGATGACGTATCGCTGATGGCGATGAGTTTCGTGACTACCGACATCCGTGAGCCGGGAGTGTATGCCGGAGGCTCCATACCCATTGAGCCTGCGGCAGACTGGCGTCGCATCGTGGGGAGGCTGAAACGCATCGATGGACTTAATCGCCGTGTCGGCAAGCTCGAGCGACAGGTAGGGACTAAGGAAAACGTTGCAGACGAGGAACGTTCGTGAGCGACTTTACTCTCGATATCAGCGGCATTCTAAAGCACTTGCCGCACCGCTACCCTTTCTTACTTGTCGATCGTGTGCTCGAGTGCCATGCAGGCAAGAGCATTCGTGCGATCAAAAACGTGACCTATAACGAGCCGTTTTTCCTCGGACATTTCCCGGGCCGCCCGGTGATGCCGGGTGTCATCGTCATCGAAGCACTTGCGCAAGCGGCGGGTATTTTAGCGTTCCGTACGGCCAAGGTTATGCCCGACGAAAACACGCAGTTTTTTTTCGTGGGGATCGACAAGGCGCGCTTCCGCCGCCCGGTCGAGCCGGGTGACCAACTGATCCTCAATGCTACTTTCCAACGGCAGATACGCGGAATCTGGAAGTTCGAGACCATGGCGGTGGTTGGAGATGCCGAGGCTGCAGCTTGTGAGCTGATGGTCGCCCCGGGACGTTCTTCGTGAGCGCGGTGATCGATCCTCGGGCTGTGGTGGCTCCCACGGCTAAAATCGCAGCAGGCGTTGAGATAGGTGCGTATTCGATCATCGGCCCGGACGTGGAGATTGGGCCTGGCTGCGTCATCGGACCGCATGTAGTGGTCACGGGTCATACCGTTCTCGGCGCGAATAATCGCGTGTTCCAGTTTGCTTCGATCGGCGATGCGCCTCAGGATAAAAAATATGCGGGTGAGTCGACGCGGGTGGTTATAGGCAGCGGTAATACTCTTCGTGAATATGTGACGGTTAATCGCGGTACGGCCAAAGATAAGGGTGTCACGACGGTTGGTGACGATAATCTCTTTATGGCCTCATCGCATGTCGCTCACGACTGCACGATCGGTAGTCATTGCGTATTCGCTAACCTCGCGACGCTCGCAGGGCATGTCGAGATCGACGACTGGGTGATCCTCGCGGGATTCACAGGCGTGCATCAGTTCTGCAAGATCGGCGCGCACGCGTTCATCGGTAACAACTCAGCCGTAACGCGCGACGTACCGCCGTATGTCATGGCGATCGGGTATCCGGCCGAACCGCGTTCTGTCAACGCCAAGGGCATCTCTAGGCGCGGTTTCTCGTCGGGGCAGATGCGTAATATCAAGGACGCCTACAAGACGCTCTATCGCTCCGAGCTGCCGCTCGAGCAGGCGATCGAGAAGATTACCGAGGCGGCGAAGAGCCAGCCGGAGTTACAGGTCTTCGTAGATTTCTTCTCGCGGTCCAACCGCAGTCTGATCCGTTGAGCGTCGCGGAGCGAAACCAAGGACCTTTAATTGCAATCGTCGCCGGAGAAGCCTCCGGCGATAACCTCGGTGCCGCTCTCATCGCAGCGATTCGCGAACGCGTACCGAACGCGCGATTCGTCGGAGTGACTGGTCCGTACATGCGCGAGGCAGGATGTGTGGCGCTCGCGTCTAGCGATGAGCTCGCCCTGATAGGGCTCGCCGAAATCCTGCGTCATTTGCCCCGTCTCATCTGCTTACGGCGCCGTCTTTTACGCGAGTTGCTCTCGCGTCGGCCGGCAGTATTCGTGGGTATCGACGCGCCAGAGTTCAATCTCGGACTCGCCAAGCGCCTCAAGGTCCATGGATTACCGACCGTACAGTACGTGAGTCCGCAGGTATGGGCATGGCGGCAGGGGCGGGTGCGCGGCATCGCCGAGTCCTGCGACCGAATTCTTTGTCTGCTGCCCTTCGAGCCTGCGTTCTACGCCGAGCACGGCATATCGGCGCGCTTCGTGGGACATCCGCTTGCCGATCAATTTCCGCTAGAGGCCGATCGTGCGGGCGCGCGGGCGGCACTCGGATTATCCGCGGACGACGAGGTGATCGCTCTGTTGCCGGGAAGTCGGATTGGCGAAGTGTCGCGCTTGGCGGCGCCCTTCGTTGGGGCTGCGCAGTGGATCGCCTCGAAGCGACCGGGCGTTAAGTTCGTGGTGCCGCTGACGAGTGCGGCGACACGAGCAAGTTTTGAATTGTCGGCGGCCTCTGCGACGGACCTGTCGCTCAAAATACTCGAGGGGCAGTCGCGGCTTGCGCTCGCCGTGGCGGATGTTGTGCTCACTGCGTCCGGCACGGCAACGCTCGAGACGCTGCTATCGCAGCGACCGATGGTGGTTGCATACAAGCTCGCGCCGCTCACAGCGTTTTTGCTACGCCGTTTGGGTCTTGTGAAGATACGGCATTTTTCGCAGCCGAATTTGCTCGTTGGGCGCGAGATCGTCCCCGAGTTTTTTCAAGAGGCTGCAACGTCCGAGACACTCGGTGCAGCGGTACTGCAATGGTTAGAGCAACCGCAACGCATTGGCGAACTTCGCGAGGCGTTTGATACAGTGCATCGCGACTTGCGTCGTGGCGGTGCGGCGCTTGCGGCCGAGGCCGTGCTCGAACTCGTCGGTATGTCGCACTTTCGATGACAACGGGTTGGAGTGCCGGCGTTGATGAGGCGGGGCGCGGGCCACTCGCAGGGCCGGTCGTCGCAGCGACCGTCATTCTCGATCCCGATTGCCCCATCGAAGGGCTTGCCGATTCCAAGGCGCTGACGTCGTCTGCGCGACAGGCACTCGCACCGATCATTCGTGAGCGATCGATTGCCTGGGGCGTGGGTCTCGCAAGTCCCGAAGAGATCGATGCGATCAACATTCTTCAGGCGACGTTGATCGCGATGCGGCGGGCGGTGGCGGCACTCACGGTGCGTCCTGTGCACCTCGAGGTCGATGGTAACCGCTTACCCTCGATCGAGGGTCTGGTCGGCGTACGCACGGCGGTCACCATCGTCAAGGGAGACAGCAAGGTCGCGGCGATCAGCGCCGCCTCTATCCTAGCGAAGACTGTTCGAGATCACATTATGGAACAACTGGATACGCGATATCCTGAATATGGTTTCGCGGTTCATAAAGGCTATCCGGTCAAGGCGCACCTGGCTGCGCTCGATGCCCATGGACCTTCTCCCGTGCACCGCAGGACTTACGCGCCGGTAAGATCACGGCTTCGATGAGTGCCTTCGTCCACCTCCGTCTGCACACCGAGTACTCGCTGGTCGACAGCGTGGTGCGAATCGACGATCTCGTCGCGCGCGTCGCCGAATTTGGTATGCCCGCCGTCGCCGTCACCGACCAGAATAACCTGTTCGCGATGGTGAAGTTCTACAAGGCATCGATGGCGAAGGGGGTTAAGCCGATCGTCGGCGTCGACCTTTTCGTTGCGGAGACTGGCGAGCGCATTGCGCCAACTCGAATTTCATTTCTTTGTCAGAACGAAGCTGGCTATCTCAATCTCACGCGGCTCGTCAGTCGCGCCTTTCTCGAAGGCCAGCAGCGTGGCGTTCCACGTATCGAACGTTCGTGGCTCGATGAACGTTCGACGGGTGGGCTGATTGCGCTCTCGTGCGGTACCGAGGGAGATGTCGGTCGTGCGCTCGCCTCAAACCGAGCCGCTGATGCGCACAAATACCTGGCATTCTGGCAGCAGCTTTTCGGTGATCGCTATTACCTTGAGGTAAGTCGTATCGGTCGCGAGGGTGAGGAGGCGCTCGTTGGCGCAACGGCTGAACTCGCGCTCGCCAAGGGCGTAGCACTCGTGGCGACTAACAACGTACGATTTTTATCGAAAAATGACTTCGAGTCGCACGAAGCACGGGTTTGCATTCATGAGGGCTTGCAACTCGATGACGTTAATCGGCTACGGCGTTACACGCCGCAGCAATATTTGCGCAGCCCCGAAGAAATGTCCGAACTGTTCGCCGATTTGCCTGAGGCGCTTGAAAACTCGGTACAGATTGCGCGGCGCTGTAGCCTTATGTTGCAGCTCGGCGAGAGTCGACTGCCAGAGTATTCGGTACCCAGGGGATATACGACCGAAAGTTTCTTGTGCAGTGAGTCGACGAGTGGCCTTAAAAATCGACTCACGCGGTTGCCGCAGGCCAACCAGGAAACCTACGAGGCGCGTCTCAAGAGTGAGCTCGAGGTTATCTGCAAGATGGGCTTTGCGGGTTATTTTTTGATCGTCGCAGATTTTATCCGCTGGGCGAAGGGCAACAATATACCGGTTGGGCCAGGGCGTGGTTCTGGCGCAGGATCGCTCGTCGCATACTCGCTTCATATTACGGATATCGACCCGCTGCAGTACGACCTGCTGTTCGAGCGCTTCCTGAACCCCGAGCGCGTGTCGATGCCTGACTTCGACATTGACTTCTGCATGGACGGGCGCGATCGCGTCATCGAGTATGTCGCCGAGAAGTACGGTCGCAAGCGTGTCTCGCAGATCATAACTTACGGCACCATGGCCGCGAAGGCGGTGGTGCGTGACGTCGGCCGCGTGCTCGGTTTCGGATATGGGCAAGTCGATCGTATCGCGAAACTGATCCCGTTCGAGCTCGATATCACGCTTGATTCGGCCATCGAAAAAGAACCCGAACTGAAGAAGCTTTATGAACAGGACGAGGACGTCCGTAACCTCATCGATCTTGCGAAGTCGCTCGAGGGACTCACGCGCAATGCTGGCAAGCACGCCGGAGGCGTAGTCATTGCTCCTTCCGCAGTAGAGGATTTCGCACCGCTTTACTACGAGGAGGGCGGTGGCAGTGTCGTAACACAGTTCGACAAGGACGACGTCGAAGCGGCTGGTCTTGTCAAGTTCGACTTCCTAGGTCTGCGTACGCTCACGATAATCGAGCACACAGTGCGCACTATCAATGCTGCGCGTGCCAAGGGCGAACCCGAAATCGATATTTCGCTGCTGCCGATGGACGATGCGGCGGCGTATCAGCTTCTCAAAAACTGCCAAACGACAGCTGTATTCCAACTTGAATCGCGCGGCATGAAGGATCTCCTGCGGCGTCTGCAGCCCGATCGCTTCGAAGACATCGTTGCGCTCGTCGCCTTATTCCGACCAGGTCCGCTGCAGTCGGGTATGGTCGACGATTTCATCGCACGCAAGCACGGTCACATCGATGGTTCTATTGATTATCTGCACCCGAGCCTTGAGCAAATTCTGAAGCCGACCTACGGCGTGATCCTGTATCAGGAGCAGGTGATGCAGATTGCGCAGGTACTCGCGGGTTACAGCTTGGGCGGCGCTGATCTGTTGCGCCGCGCGATGGGTAAGAAAAAGCCGGAAGAGATGGCCCAACAGCGCAGTACTTTCGTTGAGGGCGCGTTCGTGCGAGGGGTGCCTAAGTTGCAGGCGGCACATATTTTTGACTTGATGGAAAAGTTTGCGGGGTACGGGTTCAACAAGTCGCACTCCGCCGCATATGCCTTACTGTCGTATCAAACGGCGTGGCTCAAGGCGCATTACCCCGAGGCGTTCATGGCGGCGGTACTGTCGGCGGACATGGATCACACCGATAAGGTGGTGACTATCAAGGACGAGTGCGATCGAATGGGTATCACGGTGCTGGCGCCGGATATCAACGAATCAAATTATGCATTCGTTGTCGCAGGATTACGCCAAGTGCGTTATGGACTCGGGGCGATCAAGGGTGTGGGTCAGTCGGCAGTCGGGGCTATCACCGAACAGCGAACGGCCCATGGACCGTATCGCAGTCTCGAAGATCTTTGCCGTAGACTCGATCTCAACCGGGTGAATCGGCGCGTGTTTGACGCGCTAATTCGGTCGGGCAGCCTCGACTCCCTTGGTGTGAATCGTGCCACGCAGCTGGCACGACTACCAGCTGCTATGCAAATGAGCGAGCAGACGACGCGGGCGGTCGAAGCGGGGCAAGATGATCTCTTTGATCTCTCGCACCCAGCGGGTAGTGAGATTGAAGCGATCTCAGTAGCCGTACCGGTGAAGACGGAGTGGAGCGAGTCGGTACGGCTCGCGGGCGAGCGCGACACGCTTGGGCTCTATCTATCGGGACATCCGATGACGCGTTACGAGAGGGATCTCGCACCTCTCGTGACCGGGCGCATTGCCGATTTATTGAGCGATCGACCCTCGCAAGGCGCGTCCGAGCGCGGTTATTTTGGTGGTCGTACGGCGTCGATCGCTGGGTATATTCACGAGATCCGAAAGCGTGCGAACAGAATCTCGCTTGTGCTCGATGATCGCACCGGGCGTATGGAGGTCATATTCTTTGATGAAGTGCCACAGCGCTATCGCGAGCTCATCGTCAAAGATTCTCTCGTACTCATCGAAGGGCAATTACGTTTCGATGAGCAAGGTTACACCTGGCGTATGGCCGCCTCTAAAGTCATTGCGCTCGACCGCGCCCGCGAGCAGCAGGCGCATCGCATTGTGCTGATCTGGCCGCACGCAAACGGTAGCGATCAAGGGCTCATGCTACAGCGTCTTGCCGAAACCTTGTCGGTGCATCGACCAGGGCCTTGTACGGTCGGAGTCCGCTACACCGGTGCGCAGGGGAGCGTTGCGATCGAACTCGGTCCGGAGTGGAGGGTCAGAGCGACTGCTGAGCTCATCGAGACGCTCGAACAGCTCGTGGGGCCGAGCGGCGTACGCGTTGTTTATGGCCCGCCTACCGGCGCTACGACTTCTGCTTACGGTTGATGTTGCGTTGACGGTTGAAAGCCCGGGGTTCGCCCCGTAACCTCCGCGCCAATGACCCTAAATTTTCTCGATTTCGAACAGCCGATCGCCGAGCTCGAGGCGAAAATCGAAGAGTTGCGTCACGTCACGTCGGGCGGCGGTATCAACTTGCAGGATGAGATCGCGCGTTTACAGATGAGGAGCGATCAACTCACGCGAAGTATTTTTTCAAAGCTGAGTCCGTGGCAGGTGACGCAGCTTGCGCGTCATCCGCATCGACCCTACACGCTTGATTATCTCTCGCAGGTGTTCACGCGCTTCGAAGAGCTGCACGGCGATCGTATGTTCGGTGATGACCAGGCACTCATCGGCGGCCTCGCGCGGCTTGAGGGTGAGGCCGTGATGGTGATCGGCCACCAAAAGGGGCGAGACACTAAGGAGCGCGTACGTCGTAATTACGGTATGCCGAAGCCTGAGGGCTATCGTAAGGCCGTGCGTCTCATGCACGTGGCAGATCGTTTCGGTTTGCCGCTCATCACGTTCATCGATACCCCGGGGGCGTATCCCGGACTCGAGTCGGAAGAGCGAGGGCAGAGCGAGGCGATCGCACGTAATCTTTTCGAGATGACAAAACTTCGAGTTCCGGTGGTGAGCATCGTCACCGGCGAGGGAGGTTCAGGTGGGGCACTCGCCATCGGCGTATGCGATCGCTTGCTAATGCTGCAGTTCAGTACTTACTCGGTGATCTCGCCCGAGGGCTGCGCATCAATTCTTTGGAAAAGCGCTGATAAAAAAGAAATCGCAGCAGAGGCTCTGGGTCTCACCGCCGATAGACTACGGGCGCTCGGGCTCGTCGATGAAGTACTCGCTGAGCCCCTGGGCGGTGCGCATCGCAACCCGACCGCGACGGCATCGTCGGTCAAGGACGCGATCCTGCGTCACTTGCGCGAGTTACAGGCGAAGCCGCGCGAGACGCTGCTCGCCGACCGAGCGCTTCGACTCCGCGGTTTTGGTGTGTTCTCTGAGGGGTCAGGCTGAACTCGCCTCTCGATCCGATGCTCGAACGCCTCGCGCGCGAACTTGAGCCACTCGCGAGCGATACCGCGCCCACAGGCTGGTGCGTCGCGCTGAGCGGTGGCGCGGACTCTGAGGCCTTGCTCGTTGCACTATCGCAGCTTCGTCGCTGGTCGCGTTGGCGGCGAGTCCCGCTGCGCGCCGTGCACGTCCATCACGGCCTGCGACCGGAGGCCGATATCTGGATGAGCCACTGCCGTTCGGTTTGTCGCCGCCTGCGTATCCCGCTGTCGGTGCGACGAGTCACAGTGCCGCGAACGCGCGGTACATCGCTTGAGGCCGAGGCACGTCGGACGCGCTACGAGGCGCTTGCAAAAGGACTGCGACCAAACGAGTGGCTACTTACGGCACATCACGAGGACGACCAGCTCGAAACGTTTTTGCTGCAGTTGATGCGCGGTGCGGGTGTTGCGGGTCTTGCAGCGATGCCGCGTGATATCGCTTTTGGTAAAGGCCGGTTAGTACGGCCGTTGTTGCGAGAGTCGCGAGCACAGCTTGAGGCGTTCGTACATACGCAAGGTTTCGCTTGGGTCGTAGATGACAGCAACAGCGACGAGCGCTTCGATCGGAATTTTTTGAGACGACGCGTATTACCGTTGCTGCGCGAACGCTGGCCTGCTGCGGCACGTGTCGCATCGCGCAGTGCTTTGCATCTTAGCGAAGCGTTGACCTTGCTCGAGGTACTCGCGTCGCAGGACCTTGCGACTGTGACCGTCGATGACGGGCTCATCGAGCTTGCGAAGCTCGTCAAGTTCGATGCGGCGCGACAGCGAAATCTGCTGCGCCATTGGCTGCAGACGCGCGGTCTTGCGACGCCCGCTGCCGTACATCTCGAGCGCATACGTGTCGAGCTCGTGGCGGCGCGGCGAGACGCGAGTCCGAGCGTGCACTGGGCGGGAGGCGAGGTCAGGCGGTTTCGCGGTCGGCTTTATGCAATACGAGAGTCCGCAACGACTACATCGGCGACAGCGAAGACGGTGCGCGTTCGTCGGGCTTGGCACTGGCGCGAGGTTCGTCGCTTCGAGCTCGGTGAGGAGCAGGGCGTGCTTCGGCTCGTTTCGGATCCTCACGGTTCCCTGAGCACCGCTTCGCTGCCGGCGGTGCTTTGGGTGGGTGTACGCGAGGGGGGCGAGAGGCTTGCGCTCGAGGCGGACGGGCCGCGTCACGCGCTTAAGGAGCTATTGCGCGTGGCGAGGCTACCGCCTTGGGAGCGCCGAAGGCTGCCCATTTTGTTCGATTGTAAGTCGGGCATGGCAGCGGTGGTGGCCGTCGCCGATCTGCTTGTTGCAGCCCCTTTTCGGGCAACGGGTAAATCGAAGGGCGCAAAGGGGCGTTTACGGCTGGTGTGGGAAGGCCGTTTTTGTTAGTTTGAATTCCCGTCGTGCCGGGGTGGATCCGGCGGTTTTTTGCGGCGGTCTCATGCCTCGTTTCGTCTTTGTCACCGGTGGTGTCGTTTCCTCGCTTGGAAAAGGCATCGCTTCCGCTTCGTTGGCGGCCATTCTTAAGGCTCGCGGTCTCAAGATCGCCATGGTCAAGCTAGATCCGTACATCAACGTCGATCCGGGTACGATGAGTCCGTTCCAGCATGGTGAGGTGTTCGTCACTGACGATGGCACCGAGACAGACCTTGACCTCGGTCACTACGAGCGCTTCGTGCGCACGGTCACCAGTCGTCACAGTAACTTCACCACCGGCCGCATCTACGAGCGCGTAATCGCCAAAGAACGTCGTGGTGATTACCTCGGCGCTACGGTGCAGGTGATCCCGCACATCACCGACGAGATCAAGGCGAGCATCATGCTCGGAGCAGGTGACTCGGACGTCTGTATGGCCGAGATCGGCGGGACGGTGGGCGACATAGAATCGCTTCCGTTTCTTGAGGCGATTCGTCAGATTGGTATTGAGCTCGGTCGCATGCATGCGATTTTCATACACCTTACTCTCGTGCCCATAGTGGGTGGCGGCAGCGAAATCAAAACTAAGCCGACGCAGCATTCAGTCAAAGAATTACGCAGTATCGGTATCCAGCCGGATATTCTGCTGTGTCGCGCGCGTGATCCGCTGCCTGCCGAGCACCGGCGCAA
This sequence comes from Gammaproteobacteria bacterium, assembly GCA_016874055.1. Taxonomy (GTDB): domain Bacteria; phylum Pseudomonadota; class Gammaproteobacteria; order Steroidobacterales; family Steroidobacteraceae; genus UBA964. Next base: position 30,572 of record VGVG01000015.1, read on the forward strand.
AATTGCACTCTTCACCAACGTTGAGTATCGCGCGGTCATCTCTGCGGTCGATGCCGGAGACATCTACGAGATCCCGCTTCTGTTGCACGAGCAGGGGCTCGACGACATCGTCGTCGAAAAGCTTCGGCTCGAGTCGCAAGCGGAGTTTGTCGATCTGTCTTCTTGGAGGCGCGTGGTCGACACTAAGGCGAACCCCGAGGTGGAAGTCGATATCGCGCTGGTTGGCAAGTACGTGCAGAACCGGGACTCCTACATTTCGCTTAACGAAGCGCTCACGCACGCCGGCGTCCAGAACCGTACGCGAGTGAACATCCACTTCGCCGAGTCGACGTATATCGAAGAGCAGGGGACCGCGGCACTTGAGAAGATGGACGCAATTCTTGTGCCGGGCGGATTCGGCGAGCGGGGTGTCGAGGGTAAGATCGCGGCAGTGCGCTTCGCGCGCGAGCACAAAATTCCCTACCTTGGCATATGTCTCGGCATGCAGATCGCCGTCATCGAGTTTGGTCGGCACGTGCTCGGCCTCGATGGCGCTAACAGCACGGAGTTTAATCGTAAGACGCCGTATCCGGTCATCGCGCTCATCACCGAGTGGCAAGACGCGCTCCGTGGCATCCAGGCGCGCAGCGATAAATCGAACCTCGGTGGTACCATGCGGCTCGGCGGTCAGGAGGTGAACCTCTCTGACGGTTCGCGTGTTCGAGAGATCTATGGCAAGTCGGTGATTCGTGAGCGCCACCGTCACCGTTATGAGTTCAACAACACTTACCTCGACCGCTATCGGGCGGCCGGGCTTTCATTCTCGGGGATGTCGTCGGACGAACTCGTCGAAATTGTCGAGCTCGCTGAACATCCGTGGTTCGTGGCTACGCAGTTTCACCCGGAGTTCACCTCCAACTGGCGCGACGGTCATCCGCTTTTTACGGCGTTTATCGCCGCAGCCCGCCTGCAGCACCAAGGACGGAAATTATGAAGCTAGCCCAATTCGAGGTCGGACCGCACTTGCCGCTCTTTTTGATCGCTGGCCCCTGTGTCATCGAAAGCGCGACGCTTTGCGAAGAGGTGGCTGGGAAGATGCGCGAGATCACGACGCGCCTCGGCGTGCCATACGTTTTTAAGGCCTCATTCGATAAGGCGAATCGCTCGTCGAGATCGAGCTTTCGGGGTCCTGGGCTCGAAGTCGGACTCAAGATTCTCGATGACATTCGTTCGAAGTTAGGATTACCGGTGCTTACGGATGTGCATGAAGATACGCCGCTTGCCGAAGTGGCCTCAGTCGTCGATGTGCTGCAGACACCCGCTTTTCTTTGTCGTCAGACTAACTTCATCGTCGCGGCAGCCGCGCAGGGCAAGCCCTTAAATATCAAAAAGGGGCAGTTCCTGTCTCCCTGGGAAATGCAGAACGTGGTCGATAAGGCGCGATCCACGGGCAACGACTCCATCATGGTTTGCGAGCGCGGCTTTAGCTTCGGCTACAACAACCTCGTCTCCGATATGCGCTCGCTCGCCATCATGCGTAAGACCGGGTGCCCGGTGGTTTTCGATGCTACACATTCAGTGCAGTTGCCCGGGGGGCAGGGCAACGCCTCGGGAGGACAACGTGAGTTCGTACCGGTGCTCTCCCGCGCGGCGGTGGCAGCGGGCGTGGCAGGTCTTTTCATGGAAACGCATCCCGATCCTTCCAAAGCGCTTTCCGACGGCCCCAACGCCTGGCCGCTGCCGCACATGGAATCTTTGTTGTCGACGCTCGTCGAGCTTGATTCTGCTGTCAAAAAAAATCCGTTCGAGGAAGATCGGCTATGAGTCGTATTGCCGAGATCCACGCCCGTGAAGTCATCGACTCACGCGGTAATCCCACGATCGAAGCTGACGTAATCCTCACAAGTGGTGTGCTCGGTCGCGCGGCCGTGCCCTCAGGTGCTTCGACCGGTACTCGTGAAGCCGTGGAGCTGCGTGACGGCGACATGCGTCGCTACCTCGGCAAGGGCGTGCTGAAGGCGGTACGTAACGTCAACGACCCGATTCGCAAAGCACTGTTAAAGTGCGATGCGCGCGATCAACAGGACATAGATGCCCGTCTTATCGCCCTGGACGGCACCGAAAATAAGGCGCGTCTCGGCGCGAACGCGTTGCTCGCGGTATCGCTCGCCTCAGCCCGTGCTGCGGCGACGGATGCGGGGCTACCGCTGTGGCGATATCTCGCCGGTCGTCGTGAGCCTGAGATGCCGGTGCCGATGATGAACGTTATCAACGGCGGCGCTCATGCGGACAATAGTCTCGACATCCAAGAATTTATGATTCTGCCCATCGGCGCGCGAAGCTTCAGGAAGGCGCTGCAGATGGGAGCGGAGGTGTTTCATACGCTCAAGGGTATCCTCAAGGGCAAGAGGCTCACGACCGCTGTCGGAGATGAGGGCGGGTTTGCGCCCGATCTCCCCTCGAATGAGGCGGCTCTTAAGCTTATTTTACAAGCTATCGATAAGGCGGGCTACAAGGCGGGTCGCGACATCTACCTTGGCCTTGACGTAGCGAGCTCAGAGATCTTCAAGGCGGGCCGCTACGAGCTGCACGGTGAAGGCCGGTCGTTCTTGGCGGTACAGTTCGCGCAGTACCTCACCAAGCTCGTCGATCGTTATCCGATCATCACCATCGAAGACGGCATGGCCGAGAATGATTGGGTCGGCTGGGCGGGACTGACGCGCACGCTCGGTGAGCGCTGCCAGCTCGTCGGCGATGATCTTTTTGTCACGAATACTAAAATTTTAGCCGAGGGTATTCGTAAGGGAATCGCTAACTCCATCCTTATTAAGGTCAACCAAATCGGCACGCTTACCGAAACGCTTGAGGCCATCTCGATGGCGACGGGCGCTGGCTATTCCGCGGTGATTTCGCATCGGTCAGGCGAAACCGAGGACACCACGATTGCCGACATTGCGGTCGCAACGTCCGCTACGCAGATCAAGACCGGTTCGATGTCCCGCTCCGACCGTATCGCTAAGTATAACCAGCTGCTACGCATCGAAGAGGGGTTGAGCGGTAAGGTGCATTATTCGGGTCGTGACGCTTTTTCGGTAAAGATCTGAAGGGGAGGGGTTTCCTTTATCTCATCTCAGTACTACCATTCCGCGCCAATGATGAATTGGGTTGCCAGCGTATTAGTTTGTTTGACGGTACTGCTTCAGCACCGCATCTGGTTATCTGACGACGGCATTCCCGAGGCTTTCAGATTGCGTCAAGCCGTCGACCAACAAGTCGCGACCAACTCCGAACTTAAGCGTCGTAACGAGCAGCTCGCGGCGGAAGTCGCCGACCTTAAAAATGGTCTGACGGCAATTGAAGAGCGGGCTCGCAGCGAACTCGGCATGATCGTGACCGGCGAATCGTTCTACCAAGTCGTCCCCAAGGTTATCTCGGCGACTGCCGAGTCGCGCGTCGCGCCGACCAAGGGCAAGGCGCAGCGCTGAGTCTCTGGTCTTGATCGACCCGCACTACTGGCTCGTCATGCCGGCGGCCGGGCGGGGCCAACGGCTCGGTGCCGATCTCCCGAAGCAATATTTACCCGTCGCAGATCGCACCGTTATCGAGTGGGCCTTGCATCCCTTCGCCTGCGACCCCGCATGTCGAGGACTCGTCATCGCACTTGCCGCGGACGATGAACACTGGTCCGCTGTGCGGCCTCGACTGTCCGTTACGGTGATCGAGGCGCCGGGCGGTCCGGAGCGCAGTGACTCGGTGCGCGGAGCGCTTGAGACGCTACGCGCTCAAGGTGCGGGCGATGCGGATTGGGTGTTGGTACACGATGCCGCAAGGCCCTGCGTGACGGCTTTGGAGATCGCTGCGCTGCGTTTAGGTGTTGCTCGGGATGACAGCGTCTCGGCTTCAACCTTGGAAGGTGGCCTGCTTGCGATGCCGCTTGCCGATGCTCTAAAGCGCGGCGGCGTGCAGGGTGAGGGTGTTGTGAGTTTCGAGACGGTATCGCGCGAAGGGCTGTGGCGTGCGTTGACGCCGCAGATGTTTCGACTCGGCGCATTGCTGTCAGCGTTGCGGGCAGCAGCAGCAGCAGGGCGCGTGCCGACAGACGAGGCGCAGGCGATGGAGTGGATCGGCGCCAATCCGCGGCTGATCGTCGGTGAGTCCACCAATCTCAAAGTGACGACGATCACCGATCTATCGCTCGCCGACGGCATACTACGCGCACGGAGGAGTTCGGTCGGAGGGGCAGCGTGATGCGAGTCGGATCAGGGTTTGATGTCCACGCCTTCGGGCGTGGAGATCACGTAATGCTCGGCGGCGTGCGCGTGCCGCACTCGCAGGGAGTCGTTGCGTATTCCGATGGTGACGTCTTGTTGCATGCGCTTTGCGATGCGCTGCTCGGCGCGGCGGGGCTCGGCGACATCGGCCAACATTTTCCGAATAGCGATCCGCAGTGGCGAGGTGCTTCGAGTGATCGGTTCATCACGCATGCAGTGGCGCTGCTGCGCGAGCGGGGTTACTCGATCGTCAACGTCGATCTCACCTTGATCTGCGAGGCACCGCGACTCTCCGCGCATCGCGATCAAATTCTCAACTCAATCGTAAGACTGCTCGGTATTCCCGACGACGCCGTCAACCTCAAGGCGACCACAACCGAGAAGATGGGTTATATCGGTCGCCGCGAAGGTCTCGCGGCCGAAGCGGTCGTTCTGATCGTACGCTCGTGATCTCCGTTGAACACCTTGCGCTCTCACCGCCGCGCGCGGTGGAGCCCGCTGCAGGTCGCGCGCGCATTCGTCTGGAGCCCGAGGATTTTGAGGTCATTGAGGATATCGGCTTTGAGGCTGCAGGGCAGGGCCCGCATCTGTTGTTGCGAGTACGCAAACGTAACGCGAATACCAGATGGGTCACGCACGAGCTCGCGCGCAGTGCGGGGGTCCGCGATTTCGACGTGGGCTATGCCGGTCTCAAAGATCGGTGTGCCGTGGCGACCCAGTGGTTCACTGTGCCAGCGCGTGACCGCGTGGGCAGGACCCGCTTGCCCGCGGATTGGGTTGGCGTGCAGGGTGAGGGTTACGAAGTGATCGAGGCATATGTGCACAACCGAAAGTTATCGCGAGGTACACTTTCTGGAAACACGTTCAAGATCCTCCTGTGCGATTTTGATGGTGATGCTGCGATTCTTCAGCGGCGCGTCAATAAATTACACGGACGGGCGTCCCTAATTATTTTGGTCCACAGCGCTTCGGGCGCGAGTTGTCGAACTTGCAGCCCCGCGAGGACGGCGGACGCGAAGTAAATTTTAAAGGCGGTCGCGGTGGGCAGGGACTCGTCTGGTCCGCGATGCGCGGGCTGCTATTCAATGCGGTACTCGCAGAGCGGGTACGGCGCGGTAGCTGGGTCGAGCTAAAACTGGGCGAGCGTGCGAACCTCGACGGTCGTAACTCGACATTTTTGGTCGACATCGTGGACGAGACGATTCGTGCGCGGCTCACGATGCTTGACATCCATCCGACGGGCCCACTCTTTGGGGTGGGGAAAAGCGGTGTTGGGGGAGAGGTAGCGACGCTCGAGGCCGAGATCGTCGCACGTTTTCCGAAGTATGTTGCGCGGCTTAGCGAGGCGCGACTCGAGCCCGGCCGCCGGCCGCTACGGGTGGCCGTTCGCGACCTATCGCTCGAGTGGCTCGAGCCTGCACGTACGGCGCGCTTAAGTTTCAGGCTGCGTCCGGGCAGTTTTGCGACCGCGGTGCTGCATGAGCTGCTTGATGTCGAGAGCGCTGCCGGTGGAGCAGCCCCCATTTCGACCGGACAGTGCTGTCGTAAATAGGAGCGAGGCGTAAGCCTAGTGATACGACGATGTCTTCGAATGCAGAGCGAGTTGAGATTTATTCGGGTATCCAAGGGCGTAGACGGTATTCGGTCGACGAGAAGCTGCGGATCGTGCAGGAAGCCCCCCAGC
>VGVG01000016.1 GCA_016874055.1 Gammaproteobacteria bacterium
CTGCAACCCGCAAGCACCCACGACAGCGCGACAACCACCCACATCCGCCTCGGCAATATGCCTTCTTGATATTTCATTGACCCGCCTTCTCAAGCGCTTGGGAAAGATCTGCCTTCAAGTCTTCGATATCCTCAAGTCCGATCGACAATCGAACCGTACCCGGCCCGATGCCAGAGAGGGCGAGATCCTCAGGCGAGAAATCCTTTGGTTGCATCATCTGCGGGGGCATCGCCAACGACTCGGTGGAGCCAAAGCTAGGCGTTCGCGCAAACAGCTGCAGCGACTCGGTAAATTTCCGCCCCGCCTCGTATCCCGCCACGAGATCGAAACAAATCACCGAGCCGAACTCTCGCATCTGGCGTCGAGCGAGCTCCGCTTTGGGTTGCGAGGCCAGCCCAGGATATCGAACTCGCGTACACGCCGGATGGTGTTCGAGAAACTCCGCCACGGCCTGCGCACTCGATGACTGCTGCCGGTAGCGCACGAAGTAGGTCTTCAGACCTCTCACCATGATCGAGGCAGACAACGCATCGAGGTGCGCGCCGAACAACCGGAAATCACTGCGGAGCTGACCGATGAGTTCGCGTCGAGCGATGACCGCGCCGCCCATGACATCTCCCGCCCCAGTCGTAAACTTGGTGAGGCTGTGTACGAAGAGATCGATGTCAAACTCCCCGTGCTGATGAAATCCTGCGGCGGTATTGTCGATGGCAGTCAGCGCGCCATGCGCCCGAGCCAGTCGGGTGATCGCTTCGATATCGGCAATCTTGTTGATCGGATTAGTTGGACTCTCGAACCACACAAGACGGGTCTTTCGGGCAGTAAGCGTTCGCTCGAGACCCTCAAGGTCATCGATGGAGAGCATGCTGTGGGTGACCCCAAAACGCGCCAACATTCCGCGGATAATCTGACGCGTGGGGCCGTATCCCTCCGTGAAGAACACCACATGGTCGCCGGCGCGGGTGAGCCCGATGAGCGTCTGGGCGACCGCATTCACGCCCGAGGCGGTCACCATGCACTCGTCTCGACGCTGTAGCTGAGCCAGCATGAGCTCGAGTTGCCGGACGGAGGGATTCGATAGGCGAGAGTAAAAGAAACCCGGTCGCTCTCCGCGCGCGATCCGCTCGCCCTCGAGCACGGTCTCGGTCTCCCATTTCACGTTCTGGAAGATCGGCAGATTGAGGGGATAGTTATCGCCCGGCAGTTCGATCGCCGGTGGGTGATTGACTCGTGTTTCGTCTTTCATTCGATACGTCAGTTGCCGCTACGGGCCATCTGCTCCTCGCGCAGCCGACGTTTTTCCTCGTGCTTCATGTATAGGGTCGAGAGCACCACCCCTGTGGCGACGATGAGCACCAAGATGGTGGCGAGCGCGTTGATGTCCGGACTGACGCCAAGTCGCGCTTTCGAAAAGATCACCATCGGCAAAGTCGTTGAATTGGGTCCCGAGACGAACTGAGAGATGACTACGTCATCCCAGGACAAAGTAAAGGCAAGCAGCCAACCGGAAACCAAAGCAGGCGTGATGAGCGGCAGCGTGATGCGAAAAAAAACCGTCAGCGGCTTAGCTCCAAGGTCAAGTGCAGCCTCCTCGAGCGAGTCATCGAACCCCACGAGGCGCGACCGCACGACTACCGTGACATAAGCCATCGCAAGGGTGATGTGCGCGATGGTGATAGTCATAATCCCTCGCCCCTCAGGCCATCCCGTCAGTTGTTCGAGAGCGACGAAAAGCAGCAGTAGCGACAGACCCGTAATGACCTCCGGCATGACGAGCGGCGCAGTTGTCATCGTCGAAAGCATTGCACGACCGCGGAAAGCTCCGAATCGCACGAGAGCGAGACCAGCCAACGTGCCAAGGATGACTGCGCCGGTGGCGGTCATGGCGGCGATCTGTAACGAAAGAAACGCCGCATCCAGTATTTGCTCATTGGCGAACAACTTTCTGTACCAGGTGAGTGTCGGCGAGTTCGCCGAGTCCCAAACGGTAACGAGGCGCGAGTTATTGAACGAGAACACTACCATCGACAGGATGGGCATATAGAGAAATGCGAGCCCAAGCACGAGCGCGCCGTTACGAAACCCGCTGCGCGACTTCATCGTTTAAATCTCATCGCTTCGCTGCCTCGAGTTCCCGTCGTTGATATCGCTGGAAAATCATGATTGGCAGCAGCAACGCGATCAGCATGACGATCGCTACTGCGCTCGCGACCGGCCAGTCTCGGTTGGCAAAGAACTCATCGGACAAGATACGGCCGATCATGAGCTGGTCTGCGCGTCCGAGCAGGGAGGGAATAACGAACTCTCCCACCGCCGGAATGAAAACTAGCAGACACCCTGCGACGATACCCGGTACCGACAGCGGCAGAGTGATCAGGAAGAACGACTTGAAGGGACGAGCACCCAGATCCGCTGCTGCCTCGAGCAACGTGATGTCGTGCTTCTCGAGGTTGGCGTACAAAGGCAGAATCATGAACGGCAAGTAGGAATAAACGATACCTATGTAGACGGCGAGATCGGTGTACAGCAAGGTCAGCGGCATGTCGATGAGGCCCAGCGATAACAACACGTTGTTAATGACTCCATCCGATTTCAGCAGACCCATCCACGCGTAGACGCGGAGCAGAAACGATGTCCAAAATGGCAAGATAATCAACATCAGAAGCAGACTGCGAGTAGTCGGCGCAGCACGCGCGATACCGTAGGCCATCGGATATCCGACGAGCAGGCAGAGCACCGTCGATACGGCCGCAATTTTTAAGGAATAAAGAAAGGTACTAACGTACAACCCATCGCTTATCACGAACGCGTAGTTGCTGAGATCGAGAGTGGTGACGAGGCGCCTGCCCTCCTCAAGCCACTCGAAAAGCGGCGCATACGGCGGCATCGCGAGCCGGATCTCGGAGAACGAGATCTTGAATACGATTAAAAAAGGTACAATGAAAAAAAGAAACAACCAGATCCATGGCACGGCGATCACAAGTCGCTGCCCAGACCAGTGCTCCCGCACGTAACGGGACCAACGTGGAGGCCCGTACTGATGTAAGAGCGCGTGCAAAAGACCCAATCTACTATTGGAAAGACCTTGAGGCGCGGGACTACCGGAGATACGAACCATGATTATTGCGAGAGCACCACAGGGCTCGACGCATGCCAAGACAAATGAACTGCCTCGTCCCAGACGATTCGCTCGTCGGCATGGCGTTCAACGTTGGGAATCGTGACGCGTACCATACGTCCTGAGTCGAGTTTGACAAGATAAACCGACATATCGCCCATGTAGGCTATTTCCTTGACGATGCCGCGGGTCAAATTCTCGGCACCCTCCGGCGCTCCACGCGTCATTTCTATCTTTTCAGGTCGTATAGCTACCGAGACCTTGGCGTCCGGCGCAGAGCTGATGCCGTGACTCACAAACACCGTTGTATCGAGCTCAGGACAACGGATGCGCACATGACCCGGCTCGTCCTCGATGAGTTGACCTTCGAATATGTTGACCGAACCAATGAAATCGGCAACAAAGCGAGAATTCGGGAATTCATAGATATCTGTCGGCGTACCGACCTGCACGATTTGTCCCTTGTTCATGACTCCGATCCGAGTGGCGAGTGTCATCGCCTCCTCCTGATCGTGAGTGACAACTACAAAGGTGACCCCTAATCGCTCCTGCAAATTGATGAGCTCGAACTGGGTATGCTCACGCAGCTTTTTATCGAGTGCGCCAAGTGGCTCGTCGAGAAGCAGAATCTTCGGTCGCTTGACAAGAGCGCGCGCCAAGGCCACACGCTGCCGCTGCCCACCAGAGAGTTGGTGAGGCTTACGTCTCGCAAACTCACCCAACTTGACGATGTCTAGCATGTCGGCAACTCGGTTGGAGACCTCAGCTTTGGTTAGACCTTCCTGCTCGAGACCAAATGCGACGTTTCTCTCGACCGACATGTGTGGAAAGAGCGCATAGGACTGGAACATCATATTCACTGGACGCTCGTACGGCGGAGTACTCGCCATATCCTGACCATCGATAAGGATGCGACCTGACGTCGGCGCCTCGAAGCCTGCCAGCATCCGTAGCAGTGTCGTCTTGCCACAACCGGAGCCGCCAAGCAGACAAAAAATTTCGCCCTTGTAAATATTGAGCGAAACGTTGTCGACGGCGACGAAATCACCAAAGCGCTTGGTGACGCTTTCTATACGAACGTATTCCTGCGAGCGGTCGATGGTCTTTTCAGCCATGGTTGACCCCGATCGGAGCGTAGCACCCTTAAGCAGGACGGCCACCCGAAGGTGGCCGTCCTGCTTTCGCTAAATTTTACTTTCCAGTCTTTATGCTGGTCCATGCGCGATTGAGAGAGCGCGAGAACTCTGGGGACTCCGGCATGTCAGGCGCCAGCTTGCCCATCAGGTCAGCAGGCGGATAGACGTTGGGATTTCCGGTGACCTTCGTATCTACAAGCGGTGTAGCCGCCTTGTTAGCATTAGCGAAGACGATGTACGAACTATTCTTCGCAGCCACTTCGGGGCGAAGCAAATAGTTGATGAAGAGATGAGCATTTTTTGGATGCTTGGCGTCTTTAGGAATCGCCAATTGATCGAAGAACATCACCGCACCTTCTTTCGGGATGTTGTAACTTATCTCCACGCCGTTACTGGCCTCTTCAGCGCGGGCCTTGGCCTGAAGTACGTCGCCCGACCAACCGAGTGCGAGGCAAATCTCGCCGTTCGCAAGCTGCTCGATGTAGTTCGAGGAATGGAAATTTTTGATATACGGGCGGACAGCCTTTAGGACAGCCTCGGCAGCCGCCAAGTCTTCGGGCTTCTCGCTGTTCGCATCCTTACCCAACCAGATCAGCACAGTACCGATAACTTCGCCCGGCGCATCAAGCAGACTGATACCACAGTCGGCGAACTTCGAGACGACCTTCGGATCGTAAAACATCGCAAAACTGTCCACCGGCGCATCCTTCATGCGCTCCGTAATTTTTTTGACGTTATAGCCGACCCCTGAGGTACCCCACATGTAGTTGACTGAGTACTCATTTCCAGCATCGAACGCCTCGAGCCTTTTTGCAATATCTGGGTCGATGTTGGCAAGGTTTGGTAACTGCGTCTTGTCGAGCTTCTGGTGTACGCCGGCCTGAAGCTGTCGATAAAGAAACGAGGCTGAAGGAACGACCAGGTCGTAACCGGTATTACCCGCAAGCAGCTTTGTCTCCAGCATTTCATTGGAGTCGAAGACATCGTACTGAACCTTGATGCCGGTCTCCTTAGTGAATTCCTCGATTACGCTGGCCTCAATGTAATCGGACCAGTTGTAAACATTGAGTACCTTAGACTCCGCCGCATCCTCCGACTTGCCACCGCAAGCAGTGAGCAGCGCGGCGACGGACAGGGCAACGAGAGCCGGTCTGAAAACCTGTTTCATTTCGGGCGGACTCCTGGAAAGGGAAACTCCCGCACCGTGCGGGAGACAGCGAAGTTATAGCGCAGACCCGCGTCCCGGGAAAGTCCATCGAAGGGTTTCGACGCGTCGCGGTTCCGCTCTACAACCAGCCGTCCTGACGCAAGTCGGCATGGAGCTGGTCCAGAGACGTGACCGCCTTGGTGATGAGTTCGTCGATTTCATTTCGGGTGACGACGAGCGGCGGCGCAGCGATCAGGGTGTCCCAGACGGCCCGCATGACGAGCCCGTTTCGGATGGAAATATCCCGCGCCCGCGTGCCGACCGATCCCCGCTCGGGAAAGAACTCGCGCGAAGGCTTTCTTGGGACGAGCTCCAACGCGCCCAAAAGCCCTAAACTTCGCGCCTCGCCGACCAGGGGATGCGCCCCCAGCTCGCGCCATCGCGTTGAGAAATACGGCGCCAGATCGTTGCGAACTCGGTCGACCACACCCTCTTTCTGCATGATCTCGAGGTTCGCCAGCGCCACTGCGGCCGCGACCGGGTGACCGGAATAGGTATACCCGTGGGCGAACTCCCCGCCCTTCTCAATGAAAACCTCTGCGATCCGATCGGAGACCATCAGCGCACCGAGCGGTTGGTAGCCCGAGGTGATAGCCTTGGCCAGGGTTAGGAAATCTGGGCGGGTACCGAAGTACTCGCAACCGAACCATCGGCCGGTCCGACCGAAGCCGCAGATCACTTCGTCCGAACAAAACAAAATACCGTACCGATCGAGGATGCACTGGATTTCGGGCCAGTAGGTGTCAGGCGGGATGATCACTCCGCCGGCTCCTTGCACCGGCTCACCGATGAAGGCCGCCACGCGCTCAGGACCAATTTCGAGGATTTTGGCCTCGAGCTCCCGCGCCGCTTGCAGACCGAACTCTGCAGGATCGAGATCGCCACCCCGCTCGAACCAGTACGGCTGATTGATATGCACGATGCCCGGAATGGGCAGCCCGCCCTGCGCGTGCATGACCTTCATACCACCGAGCGAAGCGCCAGCCATCGTGCTGCCGTGATAGCCGTTCCAGCGGCTGATAATCACCTGTCGCTGCGGCTTGCCGAGCAACTCCCAATAGCGACGCACGAGCCGAACGAAGGTATCGTTGGCCTCGCTGCCTGAGCCGGTAAAAAATACGTGCCTGAACTGCGGCGGCGTGAGCTCAGCAAGCTTCGCAGCAAGTTCAATCGCAGGTGGGTTCGAGCATTGGAAAAAGCTGTTGTAATACGGCAGCTGTTGCATCTGCCGATAGGCCGCCTCAGCGAGCTCGCGACGTCCATAACCAAGCGCCACGCACCAGAGGCCTGACATGCCATCGAGAATGCGCTGACCTTCGCTGTTGTAGAGATACACGCCCTCTGCGCGAGTGATAACCCGCGTACCGCGCGCCGCAAGCGCGCGCGAATCGGTGAAGGGATGCAGGTAGTGGGCGGCGTCCATAGCTTGCCACTCTGCTGTGCTGCGCTTGGGAATATGACTCATCGCAGCATCTTACGGCGTTGGCCATCAAACGTTGAGCAATAGATGCTCCCGTTCCCAGGAACTGATCACCTGTAGGAATACCTCGTGCTCGGCTTGCTTTACGAGCGAGAAGGCCGACACGAAACTCTCACCAAGAATTTCGATAAGCGGATCGCACTCGCGCAGTAAGCAAATCGCCTCATCAAGATTTCGAGGCAGCGAGAACGGCATATCGTGAGCACTACCCGTAACAGGATCACTGGCATCCAGTCCCTGAACCATCCCGAGATATCCGCAAGCGAGCGAGGCGGCGGTCGCGAGATAGGGGTTGGCATCAGCGCCCGACAGACGATTCTCGACTCGGCGCGATTGCGGGTCAGAACCCGGCACGCGCAATCCCGCCGTCCGATTATCGTAGCCCCATTGTACGTTGATGGGTGCCACCTGAAAACGCGTGATTCGACGGTAGGAGTTGACGTTCGGCGCGAGTAGTGCCATCGCCGCGGGTAGATAACGCTGCATTCCTGCGATATGCGAGAAAAAGAGTGGCGTCGGCGAGCCATCGGCGTTCGAGAACACGTTCTTTCGCGTCTTGCTGTCGATGACGTTCTGATGAATGTGCATTGCAGAGCCCGACTCCTTGGCGTGGGGCTTAGCCATGAATGTCGCATACATCTTGTGACGAAGCGCAGCTTCACGTGCCGTGCGCTTAAACATGAAGGCCTGGTCGGCAAGGTCAAGTGCATTGCCGTGCAGCAGATTGATCTCCATCTGTGCAGGGCCGTCCTCGTGGATCAACGTATCGATCGCGATGTCCTGATCTTCGCAAAACTGATACACGTCATCGAATAGCGGATCGAATTCATTGACTGCCGCAATACTGTACGACTGACGTCCCGACTCCGCACGCCCCGAGCGACCGATCGGCGGCTTGAGCGGATAGTCCGCATCGATGTTTGGCTCGACAAGATAAAACTCGAGCTCGGGCGCCACTACCGGCTCCCACCCTCTCTGCGCGTAAAGATCGAGCACGTGCCGCAGCACTTCTCGAGGCGCCATTTTCACGCGACGACCATCCGCATAGAAACAATCGTGAATCACCTGCGCGGTGGGCTCCGGTGCCCACGGGACGCGACGGATGGTGCGCGGGTCGGGCTTCAGGATGATGTCGATTTCTGCGGGGCTCATCGCCGCCGCGGTTTCCTCGGGGTAATCGCCAGTCACTGTCTGCAGGAATATGCTCTCAGGCAAGCGTAAGCCCTGGTCGCCCTGAAATTTTTGAGCAGGCATCACCTTGCCGCGGGCGATTCCGGCCATGTCCGGAACGATCGCTTCGATTTCCTGGATATTGTGGTCGCGGAAAAATTGCGAAATAAGATCTGTCATGACTTAAACCCCTATTGAGCGCCGCCGCCACGTCGTGTGGCGCGAACTTGCGCGGCCTCGCCGAAAGCGTTGAACAACGCCAATGAAAACTTGTTCGCCATTACCCGCCACTCAGGATGCCATTGAACAGCCCACGTGAACGCAGGTGAGTCCGGGAGGTAGAACGCCTCGATCAATCCATCCGGCGCCCTCGCCGCGATGCGCAATTCCGCGGCCAGTTGTTTGACACCCTGACCATGCAAAGAATTAACGGCGATACGCTCGATACCACCAGCCCACTCGCGCATCGGCCCCGACTCGAGGATCACCTCATGTGCTGACCCGTACTGACTCTCCAAGGGTGCCGATTTGTCCTCGCGGTGATCGAGGAGTCCTGGCACCTCGTGAACTTTCTGCCAAAGCTTGCCCCCGAGAGCGACGTTTATTTCCTGAAAGCCCCGACAAATTCCAAGGATCGGGACACCGTGCTCAACGGCCGCCCGGATGAGCGGCAGGGTGGTGGCATCCCGCGCGCGGTCGTGCAGGACCCCCGGGTCGCTTGTATGTTCTTCATAATGGTATGGCTCGACGTTGGAGGGGCTCCCAGGAAAAAGCAGGCCATCAACGCGCGCCAAAAGCTCGGGCGCATCCATGGGCTCCGGCAGCACGGGAATTAGAAGCGGCAGCCCACCGGCGGCCCGAGTCACCGCTTGCGCGTACTTCTCACCGACCATGTGAAACGGGTGAGAACCCACCATTCGGCGGTCGGCAGGAATTCCGATAAGCGGGCGAGGTAACATGGAAGGAAATACCGAGGTCGGCTCGGAGTGCGAGGGATTAAAGCATAAGAGCGACTGTATAACCGTCCAGTCTTTGTTAATTTTCGTGTAAGTTACTGTTTTTATTGAATCTATATTGCTTTGGTAAGTGGGACCCCCTATGATCCTAGATACTTTCCAGGCAGATCGCCTGGGGTCCAGACCCCCGAGTTCTAATGAGTGCCTTTCCCGAACTCGACCAATTTCTCGAGCGCCATCCTGATACCCGGCACGTCGACGTTTTCCTGAACGACCTTAACGGCGTCGAGCGCGGCAAGCGGATCGAGCGTGCGGCTCTGCACCACCTTTACTCCGAGGGAATACCGCTACCCGGCTCCATGTTCGCCCTGGACGTCCGGGGCGGAACCATCCAGGAGAGCGGTCTCGGCTTTGACGAGGGTGACGCAGATCGTCCTTGCATGCCCCTACCCGGCTCCTTGGTACCCGTGTCTTGGCAGAGCGGCGGCATCGCTCAGGTTCAAGTGGCGATGTTCGAAGCCGACGGTCGACCCTTCTTCGCGGACCCGCGACATGTGCTCACGCGCGTGCTCGATCGGTTTCATCGTCTGAACCTGACACCCGTTGTCGCACTCGAGTACGAGTTTTATTTCATCGATTGCGGGCGTCTGGAGGGCGGCATGCCGCAACCGCCGCGACTGCCTCTTGCAGGTCGCCGGGAGTTTCGTACCCAGATCAACTCGATGACGGACCTTAACGAATTCTCGCAGGTGCTGTCGCGTATCGACGAGGTGGCGAGACTGCAGGGTCTACCTTCTACGAGTGCGCTCGCCGAATACGGTCCAGGACAGTTCGAGGTGAATCTCGAGCACCGACCAGATGCTCTGCGAGCTTGCGACGAAGCGATGCGTTTCAAGCGCGTGGTACGCAGCGTGTCGCGTGAGCAGGGCTGGGACGCCACCTTCTTGCCGAAGCCCTACCGCGACATGGCAGGCTCGGGCTTGCATATCCATATCAGTGTGCTCGATGCTGCTGGTCAAAATATTTTTGCCTGCCCGGATCCTGCAGCGATCCATGACGATGCGCCGCATCATGGCATCGAGAGCTCAGCGCTGCGCCATGCCATCGGCGGGACGCTGCATAGTCTCGCCGACGGCATGGCAATTTGTGCGCCAGGCCCTAATTCCTATCGCCGCTTTCGAGCTGAAGCCTACGTGCCGTTGACTCCGAGCTGGTCGATCAACAATCGGGGTACGGCCGTGCGGATTCCATTGAGCGATGCAACCAATCGTCGTATCGAGCACCGACTCGCCGGAGCTGATGCCAATCCCTACCTCGTCGTCGCCTGGGCACTCGCGGGTATCCACTACGGAATTGCTGAGCAACTAGAGCCCGCAGCGCCGATCCGCGGTAACGCCTATCGGAAGATCGGCGAGAAGCTACCCCTACATTGGGCGAGCGCCATCCAACGCTTTGAACATAGCGAGTTTGCGGCAGCCTACCTCGGTCGACCCTTCCGAGATCACTATGCGAAGGTAAAACAAGGCGAACTCGATCAGTTCAACTCTTACGTCACCCCGCACGAGATGCAGTGGTATCTCGGCGCGATTTGATCGGCGGATGAGCCATTCGCTATGAGTCATCCGATCCACTCCTGGTACGTATCGAGCACCGTCGCCTCGTCGTCGCGACCCGTACTCGAGGGCGATCATGAGACAGACGTCTGCGTCATCGGAGGCGGTATCGCCGGTTGCTCCACTGCGTTACATTTGGCCGAGCGCGGCTATCGGGCGACGCTGCTGGAGGCCGAAACCATCGGTTGGGGTGCCTCGGGCCGAAGCGGCGCCCAGGCTATCACCGGCGTCGCCTGTGGACAGACCAAGCTCAAGACCTTAGTGGGAGCGAGCGACGCGCGCCGTATCTGGGACATGAGCGTCGAAGCACTACGCTTGCAGCGCGAGCTGATCGACCGACACGGGATAAACTGCGACTACGTGGCGGGACAGATGCACGTTGCGCTCAAGCCCCGCCAGGAACGCGAGCTGCGCAAAGACGTCGAGATAACTCAAACCCTCTATGGCCACGACTCGCTACGCATGGTCGAGCATGACGAGCTGCGCAGCCTAGTCGCATCCAATCGCTATATTGCCGGAACATACGACTCGGCCTGCGGTCATTTGCATCCGCTTAAATACACCTTAGGTCTCGCTGCCGCAGCCGAGCGCGCCGGCGCGAAGATTTTTGAGCGCTCGCGCGCGCTCAGGTACCAACGATTGAGGAATACCACGTCCTCGGCTCCCGCCCTGCTCGTCCGCACGTCCGATGCCACAGTCCGATGTCGCTCAATCGCGCTCTGCGGAAACGCATGGCTGGGGTCGTTCGCACCAAGTCTCGCCCGAAAGATTATTGGCGTCAGTACCTACATAGTCGCGACGGAACCCCTCGGTGCTGAACGTGCGACGGCACTCATAACGAATAACGCAGCTGTTACCGATATCAATTGGGTGATCGACTACTTCCGGCGCTCCGCAGACCATCGCTTGCTGTTCGGCGGCCGAGTGAGTTATTCGGGGATCGATCCGCTCGGTACCCGACGCGCGACGCGGGCACGAATGATTAAAGTATTCCCGCAGCTCGCCGATACCAAAATCGAGTTTGCTTGGGGTGGACTTGTCGATATCACGCTGAACCGTGCGCCGCATTTTGGTCGACTAGAACCTGACGTATACTTCCTTCAGGGTTTCAGCGGTCATGGAATTGCGCTCACGGGTATCGCCGGCAAGCTACTTTCCGAGGCCATCAGCGGCACGCAGGACCGATTCGACGTCTTCGCACGCATTCGGCACCGAGATTTTCCAGGCGGGGCTACCTTACGTCGGCCGGCCTTGGTGCTCGCGATGCTGTGGTATCGCCTGCGTGACCTTCTCTGAGCGCTCGCCGAGGGTTTAATGCGTCGCATCGTGCGGCAAAAAGCGCGCGACCATAGGCCGCAGGCGTGTCTCGGTGATCTGGGCGACCACCGAGTACGCGGCCGGCACTACGACCAGCGACAGCAACGTCGAGGTGATGAGCCCCCCGATGACCGACACACCAAGCGGCGTACGGAAGTTGCCGTCTGCACCGAGACCAAGAGCAATCGGTAACATTCCTGCGCCCATGGCGAGAGTTGTCATGATTACAGGTCGCGCACGTTTCCGGCACGCATCGATCAGGGCTTCGTCACGCGACATGCCAGCCTGCTCGCCGAGGATGGCATAGTCGACGATCAAGATCGAATTTTTTACCGCAATACCGTTCAGCAAAAGAAGTCCAATAAGGGACGGCAGCGACAGCGCGTTGCCAGTGAGTAGCAACAAGCCAAACGCACCGCCACCGCAAAGTGGAACGGCAGCGAGGATCACGAGCGGCTGTGTACCGCTGTGAAAGAGCAACACCAATACGATGTACACCGATACAATTCCGGCGAGCAACGCGAGCGCAAAGCCGACGAATAGTTCTACAAAAGCCTCGCCGTCTCCGGCCGGCAGAATGCGAGTCCCCGCGGGTAAATTTTTCACGGCAGGCATATCACGAACCTTCGCCATAACATCGCCAAGCGGCAACCCATTGAGTTCGGCGGATACGGTCACCGTGCGCTCACGATTGAGACGATCGATGCGCGCAGGGCCGCTACCCTCGGTAATGTCCGCCACCGCCGACAACGGCACAGGACCACCCTCCCCGGGTACTCGAAGCTGACTTAGCACCGCTGGATCAGTGAGCGATGAGCCCGCCAACTGCACACGGATCGGGATCTGTCTCTCCGCAAGATTTAGTTTAGCCAAACGCTGAGAGACGTCACCACTTGTAGCAATACGCGCCGCATCGGCAATATCGATCGTGGACACCCCAAGATCCGCTGCACGAGCTGGATCGGGTCGGATCATGATTTCAGGACGCAGCAAAGCCGCTGTGGTCGACACGGAACCGATCCCCGGAACTGTGCGAATTGCCGCGGCAATGTCTTGGGCGGCAGTCGATAACTGTTCAGAGTCTTTGCCGCCAATAGCCATCGAAAGTCGATCGCCAGGCCCGCCCGCCACAAAACTCACCCGAACTCCTGGTAGGGGTATCAAAGCCTCGCGGACATCATTCTCAATCTCGGCGCTGCTGCGATCACGATCCTCAGCGAACTCGAGGGTCATCGAGATTTTTCGTACCTCAGGGAAGCTTAGACCGCCTCCCATGGTTTCACCGCGCTCTCCACCCACAGTCGCGAATATCCGCGCTACCTGCGGCACCTCAGCCTTCAGTCGTACGCGAACTTCCGAGGCGACCTCAAGCGAGTCGGATAGTCGCGCTCCGGGGGGCAGCTCGACCTGCAGCTGCGCCCGTGAGGTATCAGCGTTAGGGATGAAGGTTGTCGGAATAAAGAACGCAAGGGCGAGTGAGAGCACAAATATCAACATCGCGAGTGCGATTACCCTTCCTCGATGACGAATGGCGTACTCCACCCAGTGCAGGTAGCGAATCATTAGCGGCGAGTCTGTTGCGACTTTCGGTTCACCGCGCATGAAATGCCCCGCGAGCATGGGCGTGAGCAATCGTGCGACGAGTAAAGAAAAAAGCACCGCAGCTGCGGCGGTCCATCCAAACTCGCGGAAAAACTTACCAGTCACACCCGGCATGAAAGCGACCGGGATAAACACCGCCGCCAACGTAACCGACGTCCCGATTACCGCAATACCGATTTCGTCGGCTGCATCGATGGCAGCCTGCATGGGCGGCTTACCCATCGCCCGGTGTCTCGCCACGTTCTCCACCTCGACGATAGCATCGTCGACTAACACGCCGATCACAACCGCCAATGCAAGCAGCGTGAGTAGGTTTAGGGAAAAACCGAGCCAGCTCATCACGGCGAAGGTCGGAATCACCGATAGCGGTAGCGCCAGAGCCGAAATGACGGTCGCTCGCCACTCGCGCAGGAAGAACCAGACGACGATTACTGCGAGTAGCGCACCTTCGATGAGCATCACCATCGAAGCGTTGTAGGAATTTTTGGCAGTTTCAACCGTAGACTGTACCTCGGTGAAGCGGACCTCGGGGTGCTCGGCTTGTAGTTTTTTGATGCTCTCTCGAACACTCTCGCCAACTGCGACCTCGCTAGAGCCCGCCGTTCGACGCACCGAAAATCCGACGACCGGTTTATCGTCGAGTAACGCTGCTCCTCGCGCCTCGCCAGCGCCGTCAGTAACCGTGGCGATAGCCGATAGTCGCACCGTGCGGCCATCCGGCAGATAGATTGGATAATCGGCGAGTTCCTGAACATTCCGTGCCACAGCAACGGTGCGGACCGACTGTTCGGCGCCTCCGGTTTCGGTGCGACCGCCCGGCTTTTCGACCTGTAGGCGTGCAAGCTGACTCGACACGGAACCCGCCGTGACACCGAGCGCTTGAAGCGCCTCAGGTCGCAGATCGACCCTGACCTCGCGCTCAATGCCACCTACACGCGACACCGAGCCAACACCCGACACTTTAAAAACGGCTTTCGATATTTTATCGTCGACGAACCACGATAATTCGTCCGGCTCGAGGCGGTCTGATTCCACTGCGAAAGCGATCAACGTCGGACCCACAAGACTTATGCGCTGAATGTTCGGCTCGGTGATGTCTTGCGGCATATCGCGACGGATGCGCGACACAGCATCTTTAACCTCATCGAGTGCTTGATCGATATTTCGACCCAGCTCGAACTCAATACGTGTGACGGAGGTTCCCTCGCTCACCGCGGAGTTAATACGCTTAATTCCAGGAGTACTTGCGATTGCATCCTCGACGCGACGCGTTACGTCGGTTTCTAGCGTCGAGGGCGAAGCACCCGGTAAGTCTATAGACACTTGAATGGACGGCAGAGCGATATCGGGCAGATAAGAAATGGGTAGCTGCCTCAAACCCCAAAAGCCGCCGATGACCAGGACGACGAATAGCAGGACCGAAGGCAGGGGGTACTTGACGCCCCAGCGCGAAAGATTCACGAGGAGAAACCAGCGACGACTTTGACGATGTCCCCGTCGCTTAGGAAGCCTGCCCCTCGCGCAACGACTTTCTCGCCCTCTCGGAGACCAGAGCGAACTTCAATGAAATCACCCTGCGGCAGACCGGAGTCGATGCGGCGCTGCAAGACCTTGCCGCCCTCACCCAACACGAACACGTAGGAGTACCCATCGCGGAAGACAACAGATTGACGGGCAATCACCGTCACTTCAGCCTTACCTACCCGCAACCGACCCTCGGCGAACATGCCAGCACGCAGCGCGCCCGGCTTTTCAAGATCGGCGTAGACGAGAGCGGTTCGGGTCTGCGGATCGATGGCCGGAGACACCGCACGAATGACTCCGGATACCCGCTCGCCCGAGGGCCCACGTAGATCGACGGTTGACCCCACCTTGATGCGGGTTAGATCGGTCTCGGAGACTTCGGCGCGCCACTCGAGGCGACCCCGACGAATAAGGCGAAGGAGTTCGCTTCCCCCAACGACTATTTGACCGGGCTGCACGTTGCGCGTGGAGATAATGCCGTTATCGGGTGCACGCAGCGTCGCGAAGCCGAGCCGAAGTTTGGACGCATCGTATTCGGCTTGGGCGGAGGCGACTTGCGCTTCGGCGCGCGCCCGATTGGTACGCAGTACTTCGAAGTCGTTGGTGGAGATGAGATTGCGATCGAGCAGCGTCGCGCCGCGTTTTTCCTGGGAGATGGCAAGCTCGGCATTGGCCCTAGCCTGAGCGAGACTCGCCTCGGCCTGGCGTGTTTGCACCTCGAGCGTCCGTCGATCGAGTTCGACGAGCGCCTGACCCGCGACCACCTTGTCGCCGGGCTCAACAAGGACATTCGCCGCGCGTAGCCCCGTAACTTCGACGCCGAGGGACATCTCTTGCCAGGCTGCTACCGAGCCCGAGGCTACGACCTCGCGATCGACCGCTCGACGTTCTGCCGCCGTAAGCGTTACGGTGAGCGAGGATGCAGCGGGCGCACCCGTACCACCACCGCGGGAACAGGCCGCAAGAGCAAGGGCAGCCATCAGGGCGATCGCGAATGGGAAAACTTTGGGAGATTTCACGCGAAGCACGATACGGTCCTCGTCACAGCAGTTGCCACGAAGCCACTGCCCGGCGTCCATGGTCCGGTCAGATTAACCTAACGAATCTCAAAAGCTCGGTGGATGTTGGTATTTCGAGAAAAGTCGGGGGGTACCGTCTCTCTACTGATGTCGCGAATTGGGAGACGTGCCATCAAGCCCTCATCCATCCGAAATCTCTGAGCATTGGTCGTGAACACGAGCAGCCCGCCGCGCGCCAACACTGCAAGACAATCTTCAATAAGTGCCACATGATCCCGCTGTAGGTCGAGCACCCCTTCCATGCGCTTACTGTTCGAAAACGTGGGCGGATCACAGAAAATGAGGTCGTAATGCTCGCCCCGCCGCGCCGCAGCAGCAAGCCACTCACGTGCATCAGCTTGCTCGAAGCGGTGTCGCGGATCCGATAATTGATTGAGCGCGAGATTGGCCTCAGCCCAATCGAGATAGGTCGCCGAGAGATCAACGGTCGTTGTGGATGCTGCGCCGCCGGCTGCGGCGTAAACCGTTGCCGCTCCCGTATACGCGAATAAATTCAGGACTCGTTTCCGTAATGAGCCCTCCCGCAATCGCGTACGAGTAATGCGATGATCGAGGAACAAACCCGTATCGAGGTAGTCTTCGAAGTTTACCCGAAAGCGCAAACCACCCTCACCCACGACGTGAAACTCACCGCGCTCACCACGCTTGGTGTATTGATCACCCCTCCTCACGCGACGGCGTGTTCGCAGATGCACGTGGTCGGCAGGAATCTTCGTCGCCGAGACGAGCCCCGCGAGGGCCTCAGAACGCCTCTTGCGTACCGACTCCTCTGGAATCTGCGCGGGTGCCTGATACTCCTGCACGACGAGCCACCGTTCGGCGCCATCGAATGACGTGTAGAGATCGATCGCGAACGCGTACTCCGGCATATCAGCATCGTAGAGCCGATAACAACCGACACCCTCTCGGCGTAGCCATGCTGAGAGTTGTTTCATATTTTTACGAATACGATTCGAGAACATGACGGCGCCCGGCTGCGTCGCAAGCAAGACGTCGATCTGTGAGCCCCGACGTGGTCGTAGATCTCGCACCGCCGACTCGCCCACTCGTAACCGCAAGAGCCGGCACTCGAGTGCGCCGACGAAGACGTTGTGCACACGATGCGCGCGAAGCCCAAGCTCAAGGCCGAGCGATGCATCGCCGCTTAGCACCGAAGCCTCCCAACCCCCGAACCGCTCGCGCAGCACCGTGCCGAGCTTGGCATGTACTGCGCGAGCCGCTTCTTGATCGCCGAGTCGGACTCCCCACGGTGGATTTGTACAGAGCAAGCCGCGGGGTGATGGCAGCGTTACCGTTGTCAGCTCGCCCACTTCGAATGTCGTAATCTCTGCAACGCCCGCACGCGAGGCATTAATCACAGCTTCGCGCAGCAAACGCCTATCCTGATCGCGCCCAATCAGACATAAACCCTTCGCCTTGCACTCGACCAAGCCCGCGACCGCACGCGCCTCGCTCGTCTCAACGAGTCGGCTCCAGAGTGCCACATCGTGACCTTTCCAACCGATGAAGCCGAAATACTGGCGACGATGATTAGGGGCGATGCCCGCAGCCATGCGTGCCGCTTCGATGACGAACGTTCCTCCGCCACACATCGGGTCAATGAAGCCACCACCCCTCGCCGCAATCTCGGGCCACCCAGCACGCATTAGGATGCCAGCTGCGATGTTTTCACGTAGCGGCGCCTCGGCCGTATCGCCACGCCAGCCGCGTCGATGCAGTCCTTCACCGGATAGATCGATAGACACCGTGACACGTATGCCCGCCGCATGCGCATGAACACGGACCGATGGCTCGAAAGTGGCGATGTCGGGACGCTTGCCGGTTTTATCGCGCAGTGAATCGCAGATCGCATCCTTCAATCGCAGCACGCCAAAATGCGTATTGGAGATCGCCGGATGTCGACCCGACCACACACAAGCGAGCGTCCCCGATGTATCGATATGTGCCGCCCAATCGATGACACGTAGCGCCGAATAGATCGCCGGATCATCGGCAGCTTCGAAGCGCAGCAATTCAAGGTGAACGCGGCTCGCCACTCGGGACTCGAGACAAATGCGATACGCTACCTCGAGGGTCCCTGTGAAGGTTACAGTGTTACCCCGCTCGCGCACGTCGAGACCGCCGAACTCACAAATCTCGCGCGCGAGTAGATCACCAAAACCGCGCGGAACGCTAGCGACAAATGCTCTAGGCACACTCATATGGAAGACGGCCATGGACGAAAATTACGCGCGCCGGGTTTCAGGTGGCGACAAAGAATTCGATAAGCATCGGCATCGAAGCCATCAGTCGCGGGATGCAAACGCGGCGTCAATTCATTACTTTGATCAAACTCGTCGGCCACTACGGTACCGAGATACTGCCAACCATCGATCACATGCCAATGGCGGATGCCGAGTGCACTGATCTCTTCCACTGCGACCGGGCCTTGGTACGGCCAGAGTCGCAACTTGAGTGCAGCGAGGTGGAGTTTCAAACGTGCGCTGTGGCGCGCCAAAGGCTCCTTACCCACGCACGCACCCGCACATCTGCCGACTTGGTAAGCGAAACACGAACCGGTGTCTCCAGCCTCGAGCCCAAGGACGCGCAAACAACACTTGTGGTCGCGTGCGATATTGACGAGAGCTGTCTTCGCCTGACGTGCGCTGCGGTAGATTCCGAAGGCATCGACGCCCAAGGGAATCGGTCCGTCGAGTTGATGCAGCTGTGGCGCGAGACCCGTATCGTCGACGAGCCAGGTGTAGGCGTCTCCACCGCGCAACCGGCGGTTATAGACCGGCTCTAATTCGCGCACGAGACGCGATTCGAGCAGCAACGCACCGAGCTCGCCTGCCGTTTCGGTCCACTCTATGCGTCGCAACTGCGAGGTCAGGCGCTGCGATTTGGCGTCGCGACTTGCCCCCATGAAGTGCCCGAGCACCCGCTCGCGCAGGTTATTAGCCTTGCCGACATAAATGAGCGCTCCGCCCTCACCAAAGAAACGGTAGACACCTGCCGACTCTGGCAGATCATCGATAAGATCGGGCGATAGATGCGAGGGTAGCAACGGCCGTCGACTCACGCGCTGAATGGCCGCATCGAGCGTCGCTGTAGGCCAACCGGCACGTAAGCGCTGCCAAAGCTGCGCGAGCACTTGAGCATCGGGCAGCGCGCGGTGCCGCGAGCCGCAGGTCAAGCCGAGTCGCTCGATGATGGAATCGAGATTGTGCCGACCTGTATCGTGGTACAAATCTCTAGACAATCGAACTGTACACGTCAACGGTGCCGAAAACTTGCGGCCGGCGCGACGCATTTCCGCACGCACGAAGCCATAGTCGAATCGCACGTTGTGGGCCACGAAACGCCGTTGCGCGAGGCGCGCTGCAATTTCGTCAGCAAGGTCTTCAAATCGCGGTGCATCTTGCACCATGTCCTGAGTTATGCCAGTCAGCCGCTCGATCGAGGGCGGAATGCGCGTACCAGGATTGACCAGCGACCTCCACTCCCACTCGATCTCACCCGCCCGCATCGCGACGATGGCGATTTCGGCGATGCGATGCCAGACCGGATGTCCGCCAGTAGTCTCGACGTCGACGAAAGCGATAGCCCCATCGGCGAGGGGCGAGTCGTCCTCTCCCAAAGTCACCCGAGTTCGATCCAGGTGGTTTTCAGCTCGGTGTACTTATCAAAGGCATGTAGCGATTTATCACGACCGATACCCGACTGCTTGTAACCCCCGAAAGGTACCGTGATATCGTCTGCATCGTAACAATTGACGTAGACCGTTCCAGCCCGAAGGCCACGGGCGAAACGATGCGCAGTCGACAGATCACTACTCCACACTGCCGCAGCTAGTCCATACTCGCTATCGTTGGCGATTCGTAGTGCCTCTGCAGGATCGTCAAAGGAGAGACAAGACAATACCGGTCCAAAGATTTCCTCTCGGGCGATGCGCATACCGGGTGTCACACCATCGAAAATAGTGGGCTCGATGTAGCAGCCGCCCGTCTCCGTGCGCACTCGCAAACCACCGAGGTGCACTCGAGCACCCTCCTGGCGACCCGCATCGATAAGATTCAAAATCCGACACAGTTGGATGTCATCGACGATGGCGCCGAGCCGGGTTGCCGGATCGAGCGGATCACCAGGCTTGAAATCACGCGCGATCGCGGCCACCTTCTCAAGCATCGCCTCGCGGACCGACTCATGCACCAACAGGCGCGAGCCCGCGGAGCACATCTCACCCTGATTATAGAAAATGGCGAAGGCTGCTGCGCGCGCCGCCGCATCGAGATCAGGACAGTCGGCGAGCACGATATTGGCGGACTTCCCGCCGCACTCGAGACCCACGCGCTTCATATTCGACTGACCCGCATACTGCATAACGAGTTTGCCCGTCGCTGTCGAGCCGGTGAAGCCGATGGCATCGACCCCCATAGAGAGTGCGAGCGCTTTGCCCGCTGTGCCACCGAAACCCGGTACCACATTAAAAACCCCGGCAGGGATACCCGCTTCGACCGCAATCTCAGCGAGTCGCAAAGCGCTCAACGGTGATTTTTCGGATGGCTTAAGCACCATCGAATTGCCTGAGGCCAAAACCGGACCAAGCTTCCATGCGGTCATGATCATCGGGAAATTCCAGGGCACGATGGCCCCAACGACCCCCATCGGCTCGCGCGTAATCGTGGCGAGCGAACCCGGGCCAGATGGCGCCACTTCACCGTAAATTTTGTCGATGGCTTCTGCATACCACTCGATGCAGCGTGCAGAGGACGCGACATCTACTTTTAAGGAGTCGGAAATCGGCTTGCCCATATCGAGCGTCTCGAGTAAAGCAAGGTCTTCCTCATATTTGCTAATCAATTCAGCAAAACGCTTCAAAACACGCTTGCGCTGAGCCGGGCTCTTCGCCGACCACACGCCAGAATCAAAGGCCTTACGGGCGCTCGCCACGGCGGCCTCTACATCTGGCGTATCGCATGAGGCCACATCGGCGATCAAACGACCGTCTACGGGGCTTTTCTTTGGAAACGTATCGCCGCTCAGAGCGGTGACATATCGTCCATCAATGAACGCTCGAGTGGGGGGACGGAGACCGACGGCACGTTCGTGCCAAAGAAAATTATGTTGCGCAGGCATAGTCAGGAAGTGTAGCAGTCCATATGCCGTTACTCCGTTTTGGAGATTCACTCGTGCCAAACCAGTAGGGAATATGCGCTAGAATTTAAAGTTGCGCGACGATCTAGACACTATGGGGCTACAATTACGCTCGCACTAAAATGAACGGTAATCCTTACAAATCCCGAGGTCACCTCCCTATGAAGACTACCCTAGTCCTTGTCCTACTTGCGCTCGGAGCCGCGGCGACCAACGCGCGGGCCGAGGTATCCTCGACTATCACCCTCGCGTCCGACTACGACTTCCGTGGCATCTCTCAGACGGCGCGCGATCCAGCCCTGCAAGCGAGCCTGGACTGGTCGACCGAGTCCGGTTTCTACCTCGGAGCCTGGGCTAGTAACGTCGACTACGGTGACGGCACAGAGTCTGAGTTAGAGTTAGACCTCCTCGGCGGCCTCTCGGGGAACTTCACTGACGATTTTGGCTACGATATTGGTCTTGCCCGATACAACTACTTTGATGACGGGGACGACATCGACTTTACCGAGTACTACGTTGGCCTCTCCTTCAAAGCAGCGTCGATGAAATATTGGTACGCATCCGATTTCAGTAACTCAGGCGATAGCGCGAACTATATCGAATTGAACGTAGAGCTTCCGCTGCCTAATGACTTCACCGCCTCGCTGCATGTGGGCCGCTCTAGCGGCGACCACTGGGGAGAGGACAAATACACCGACTACGCCATCGGCGTGAGCAAAACCGTCGGCAACTTCGATCTCGGTCTCAAGTGGGTCGACGGTAGCGACTACAGAC
The DNA here is from genome assembly GCA_016874055.1 of Gammaproteobacteria bacterium. Classification (GTDB taxonomy): domain Bacteria; phylum Pseudomonadota; class Gammaproteobacteria; order Steroidobacterales; family Steroidobacteraceae; genus UBA964. The sequence continues at coordinate 22,113 of VGVG01000016.1, forward strand.
CGGGTACCGATATCGGTGATGCCAACTCCTCCGAGAGCAAGGTTGTGCTCACCGTGGCGACCACGCTGCCCTGGGGGAAATGAGGCTCGCGACTCAATAAAAAATTAAAGTCTGTCCAAAAAAATGCGCCGGGGATCGCCCCGGCGTTTTTTTAAGTTAAAAACACATCAGATCTGAGCAAGGCTCTCAGGTAAGTGCGCGACGGCGGAAACGCAATACTCGCTCAATGACTATTCCGCCGGCAACGTAGGTCGCCATCGTCATCAAATATCCCGGGTAGTAACCCGCCACGGTAGAGGCAAACTCCGACAGCGACAGCGCGGCAGGCGAAGGCGCCAGCCAGAACATGCCCAGATTGGCTAGAAAAAAGGTGACGACGGAACTACCCGTCACAGCAAGGGAGACACGACCATAACCGCGGTCCGATCCCCAGCGCCCCGCCAAAAATAGCGCGCCATAGGCCGGGATGAGAAAGAGGTATGCGATGCCGTAGCAGTTAGTGGGCGTCCCCAGCGCAAAGGCCGTCAGATCGACGATCCAACCCAGTACGAAGTACGCAGGAAAAAGTCGCAGATCACGTAACCAAAGCCCCGCAAGGAAGAATACGGCCCAAGACGCATCGGGGGGACCACCGTGCTCGCCGAAGTGGCCAAGTCGCGTAATCGCCAATACGGTCGCCAGCCCCAAAGCCAACCACCAGAACCCGCGAGGGGCTGACGTTATTTTATCCATTATCTACTGACCTCCTGAATGACCGATCTCAATACGTCGCTTGTTGAGCAGTTTCAAAAAAATCTTCACCAAGAGCTGAGAGCAGCGGCGGCGTCTCGACTATAGAGCGTATTTGCCAGCCGAGCCTCGGCCTTGGAAGACAGGGTATAGCCTCAAGTTTTTGTAGCATGCGCGCGGCAGTGTTGACGTAGGACCGAGGCAGCACAGATTTTTCGACGGCATCGAGACCTACCGCAGCGGAAATCATAGAGGGCTGCGAGCAGGGCCTTGGGCGCCGGAAATTGAGCACCCATCGATACTCCTTCTCGCGCTCCCACCGAGCACGCTGTGGATATCCCGAGGCCGGTCTCCGGACTTACGAGCAGTCGCAGACTTCTGCGACCTGGATGATCACCTTCCCGATCCCACCCCTTCAGTGGGTACAGTGGCGGAAAATCATTCTGCCTCGCTTACCGTTGCGGGGGCAGTGCCGGTATTGCGCGCCGAGACGCCCTCACCGACTTCCCGTTTCACCTCCGATGCGACCATCGCGCCGCGGGCACCTCACGAACAAATAGGAGGCTACGCTCTGGCACCGAGCGGTGTCAATTGTTCAGGAGCTACAAGAGAGTGCGGAGCAGCCTGCACGATGCCGCGCCCACTCAGGTCGACGCGATGCGTACGCGTCTCGGTTCAGCTGCCGCTCGTATGGACGACGTAACACGCTGAGTAGCTCAGCGAGCGGCTCGACATTACCCTCCGCTGCCGCATCGATAGCCAGTTGTGCCAAGTAATTGCGGGGTAGGTAGCACGGATTATTGGCGTTCATGTGTCGCTGGCGCTCGCTCGTGTCGAGGCCACTCGCTTCGCCTCGCTTTTGCCACCGTAAAAACCACGCCTGCCATCGCGCCCTGAGATCTGCCGGGAATCGGCTAGCGTCATAGAGAGCTGGCTCGACTACTTGCTCGATCAGCCGATACTCCCGATCGACGATGTGCTCGCCCAGTGCACGGAAGAAGATCGGCATGTCAGTCTCTACCGCCGCCATCAAAGAAAAAAGCTCATCGACGAGCGCCGTGTCACCCTCACGCTCGATGCTGTCCAAGCCAATTTTGCCGGCGAGCATACCCTGCCACGTAACGCGGTAGGTATTGCGGTAAAGTTCGAGTCCGCGCTGCAAGACGGCGCAATCTTCGATGATCGGCATGAGCGCGCCAGCGAGCCTCGCCAAGTTCCAGAGACCGATTTGCGGCTGCTTGCCATAGCAATAACGGCGACCCGCAGCGTCCGTAGTATTTGGGGTCCAATTCGGGTCGTAACCCTCGAGCCAGCCGTATGGACCGTAATCGAGCGTCAGTCCGACAATGGACATATTATCGGTATTCATCACACCGTGGACGAATCCGACCCGCATCCAGTGAGCGATCATCACCGCCGTGCGTCGGCAAATCTCGGTAAACCAAGCTGCAGGGGTCGCTGGGTCTTTGATGTCAAAGTTTGAGTAATGCGCGCAGATGACGTGATCGACGAGACGCCGCAGGACGACGTGTTCTTTGCTCGCTGCGTGGATCTCAAAGTTTCCAAAGCGAATAAAAGTCGGTGCAACACGGCATACGATCGCTCCGGGCTCGGGCTTCGGGTGTCCGTCATAGAACATGTCTCGAACCACCTGCTCGCCCGTCGATACGAGCGCGAGTGCTCTCGTCGTCGGAACGCCAAGGTGGTGCATGGCCTCACTACAAAGAAATTCGCGCAGCGACGAGCGAAGTACGGCCCGACCGTCCGCGAATCGCGAATAGGGCGTCGGCCCCGCTCCCTTCAGCTGTAGCTCCTGTCGCGAACCGTCGAGTGCGATGAGTTCACCAAGCGTGATGGCACGTCCGTCGCCGAGTTGCCCCGCCCAGTTGCCAAACTGATATCCGCCATATCGTGCCGCGTACGGACACATACCCGGCGCCAAACCGTTTCCCGCGAGGATATCCACAGCAGCACCCTTCGACGGTGGACGCTCGAGACCGAGGCGCTCGGCCAGATCCTCGGACCATGCGAGCAGGCTCGGTGCAACGACGGCAGTTGGCGCGACAACGGTGTATGCCGCACCGGATACCTGACGCGGTACATTTTCGGATTGGGGATCCGCCGGTAGCGCCTCAACCACAGTTGATTCGAACTGAGTCTCTTGAAGTGCGCGCCGTGCGGACGTCGTCATCGACGAATTGTAGCCCACGACTCCACAGTTGCAGCGTTATCATGCGAGCGTGAATCGGAACGTCCGCATCCACTCGCTGCACATCTACCCCGTCAAATCGGGACGAGTCATCGACCTTAACGTCGCACGCATCGGCCCACGCGGACTTCATTACGATCGCGAGTGGATGTTCATTACCGCCGAGGGGCGGTTCGTGACCCAACGCAGCCACCCCACGCTGGCTCTGCTCGAAGCGACCCTAGATAGCTCTGGAATCACACTCTCGCATCCGCAGGCGGGGCAATTAACGGTGGAAAGACCCGCCCTTATGGCCACCGCGCCGAATAATTGGCGCTCCGTCAACGTCTGGAAACGCAGTATCGACGCCATCGATCTTGGAAGAGAAGCCGCACGTTTCGCGAGCGCGGTCATTGGCGAGCCTGCGCGAATTGTTGCAGCCAGCGCGGATAATTTTACGGATGGCTATCCTCTGCTCGTCTGTACACTGGCCTCGCTCGCAGACTTAAACCACCGCTTGCCATCGGCTCTACCTATGAATCGTTTTCGACCGAACCTCGTGCTCGATGGTCTCGATGCCTGGAACGAGGATCAGATTAAAGAATTACGCATCAACGACGTGTACCTAAAGTTCGTAAAGGCGTGTACTCGATGTGCCATAACGGGTATCGACCAGCAGAGTGGACTAAAAGGCGTAAGCCCTTTGCCTATCCTGCATGGATTCAGATTTGACGCGGCACTGGGAGGCGTCACTTTCGGACAAAATGCACGCGTAGAGTGCAGCGTCAGCAGCTCACTGCGAATCGGTGACGCGGTCGAAATCTTAAGTTGAGCTAGTGACTAAAGGAACGCGCGAGGTCACTTGGCCACGAAAATCGAGCCAAGCGTGATTAGTGTAGTCGTAGAGCTTACAGCGACGCACGCAGTCGCGATACGTCTGCCAGTTCATTCGATAAATCTGGAACTGATCGTTGAAGCGCTCAGTGAGCAGCGCCTGTGCACGACGCAGTGAGTACATCGGAATACGCGGATTCAGGTGATGCGCGTTGTGCTCCATAATATTATGGAGTAATCGATCCATGCCCAAAGGCAACCTGACCTGAACTGTTGCGGTGAGGTAAGCGCGATATTGCTGCCACTCGTGCCGCTTTAGGAACCACGCGATTTTCGGATGAGTGTGATGGACGAACACCACAAACCCCATCACCACATTCCAGAGAACGAACGGCACGATCACGCCAAGCGTGAGCAGCAGTACGAGGCTCTGATTAGTTTCGAAAGCTACCAGGATGACCAGCGACACCCAGGTCAGCATGCCCGACGTTACGAGCGCGCTATCCCAATGATATTTGGCACGGCTCGCGCCGATCTGTTTGCGCGTGGCGAAGTAGAGCTTCTTCCACCATAACTCGAGAAAATAGTAGAGTCCCCATCCGAGACCGCTGCGGTAAATGCGCTCGAGAGCGCGGCGATAGCGCGGCAGCGCGTCAAACTCTACTTTGGAGAACGGCGTCCAAACCTGATCGCGGCCCTTGAGATTGTTGAAACCGTGATGAGCCACGTTATGACCGACATCCCACAGGCTGAACGCCGTCATCGAGGGCAAAAAGGCGATTCGACCAACGACCTGATTGAGCCACTCACTCTTAAAGAATGAGCCATGACAAGCATCGTGACCGATGAGAAAAAGGCGAACGATGCCCACGGTGATCATCGACGACCCGAGCACCTTGAGCCACATCGAAGCGTCGATGAGCACGAGCGTGAGGCCGCCAGCAAACAGGGCAAGATCGATGGCAAGAGCAAAGAAAGGCTTGAGATAGCCCGCGTTTTCGAGGGCAATCAGTAAGGCCTTGCGACTCGGGTTCTCAGTGCTGGTCTGCATTACCTCTTGCCCTCAAGTCATCGAAGTGGGCACAGATTGTACCCGGGCTCATAATAAGGAACATGACATTCCTCTCATCGCCTCCTCGCAGCGAGTCCGCGGACGTTTTACAGCTGCTCGATTCACTTGAGGAGTGGTGGCGCGAGGCTGCGATCGCCACCGGTCGCGCGCTCGTCGCAGGCGCTCGATGCCGCGCCGATGAACGCCCCTATCTTGATGAATTTCTTCAGGAATTCGGTCTCTCCAACCAGGAAGGAATCGCGCTCATGTGCCTCGCCGAGGCCTTGCTGCGCATTCCCGATGACGACACTGCCGACCGCCTGATCGCCGAAAAAATAGCGAGCGGCAACTGGGACTCCCACTCGGGACGATCCTCATCCGTATTCGTCAATGCGTCGACCTGGGGCCTCATGCTGACCGGCCGACTCGTGGATCTACCGGTAGACCTGACGGGCGACACCCGACACTGGTTGCACGGGCTTAGTCAGCGCATGACCGAACCCGTGGTACGTAATGCTCTGCGTCGTGCCATGCGCATCATCGGTGGCGAGTTCGTCGTGGGACGCAGCATCCAGGAGGCGCTCGATCGCTGCACTTCGGAGCCCACCCTCGCACTCTGCTCCTTCGACATGCTAGGGGAGGGCGCTCGAACGGACATCGATGCAGAGCGATATGCAAAGGCCTATGCGTCAGCGATCAACGCCATTACGACGGCCCGAGGACAACACGATACGTCGTCACCGCACTCGTACCACTCTATCTCGATCAAACTCTCGGCTCTTGATCCACGCTACGCCCTCATGCAGCGCCGACGTACCCTCGATCGCCTGCTGCCGCGCGCGCTTGAGCTCGCCCGACTCGGTGCAGCATATGGACTTGACCTGACCATCGATGCTGAGGAGCAGGATCGATTAGAGCTGTCGCTCGAACTCTTCAGCGAAATCGCGCGCGACCCGAAAACGCGCGACTGGCCGGGCCTCGGGATAGCGGTGCAAGCCTACGGACGTCGAGCGCCTCAAGTCGTCGATTTCGTAACGTCCCTTGCCCACGGACTCCGCCGTCCTCTAGCCGTACGCCTTGTCAAAGGCGCCTACTGGGACGGCGAGATCAAGCGAGCGCAGGAGCGCGGACTGGCCGAGTACCCGGTGTATACGCGCAAGTGCTCGACAGATGTGGCGTATCTCGCCTGTGCGCGCAAGTTGCTCGCCGCCCCTCTCATCTATCCACAGTTCGCCACTCATAACGCCCACACGATCGGCGCCATTCTCGCCATGTCTCGAAACGCGAGTCCCACCGGCCGTGCGGCGCCTGCGTTTGAGTTCCAGCGGCTGCATGGCATGGGCATCCTGCTTTATGACGAGGCTCGTCGACAGCTACCCAATTTTCCGCCGGTACGAGTCTACGCGCCTGTCGGTGCACATGCCGATCTGCTCGCGTACCTCGTCCGTCGCCTGCTCGAGAACGGTGCAAATACATCGTTCGTCAACCATTTCATGGACAAGCGTGTCTCAGTTGCAGACGTTGTCGGCGACCTGGTTGGAGAGGTACGTATGAGGTTTAAAGATGCGAAGGTGGCTCATCCCGGGATCTCGCTGCCGCCGAAACTTTTCGGCGATGCGAGAAAAAACTCGGTGGGTCTCGACTTCGGACTCGAAGAAACGCTACAGGCCCTGCGAAAGGTCTGCGATACGCACCCTCTGAGCCCGATGCCCGCATTCGCTTCGGTTACCGCGGTCGCGCCTGCGCTCGATGCGGCGCTGGCTGCGCTTCCCGATTGGCAACGACGGGGCGTCGAATCCCGCTCCGTTTGTCTAGAAGGCGCCGCCGATCTGCTTGAGCAACAGCGCGACCGATTTCTCGCACTGCTTGTCCAGGAGGCCGGAAAAACATTCGGTGATGCGCTCGCCGAAGTGAGGGAGGCTGCCGACTTCTGTCGCTACTACGCCGCCCAAGCGCGCGAGCTTCAGAGTATGCCTCAGCGGCTTGCAGGCCCCACCGGCGAAACCAACGACTTACATCTCGTCGGGCGTGGTGTGTTTGCGTGTATCAGTCCCTGGAATTTCCCGCTCGCCATCTTTGCGGGTCAAGTCGCGGCAGCGCTCGTCACGGGTAATACTGTCGTCGCAAAGCCCGCAGAAACTACGCCGCGTATTGCCCTCGCTTTCGCTGAGCTGCTGCGTCAGGCAGGTGTTTTGAACAACGCCTTACAGGTCTTGCCGATGATCGGTCGGGATTTCGGTGACACCGCTCTGGAGCATCCCGCTTTGGCCGGTATCGTGTTCACCGGCTCGACGGCTACGGCACGTTGGATCAATCAAAAATTGGCGGCGCGTCCGGGGGCGATCTTACCGCTCATCGCGGAGACCGGCGGGATCAACGCCATGATCGTTGACTCCACCGCTCTACCCGAGCAAGTGGTTGACGATACCATCGCCTCGGCTTTCGGCAGTGCGGGTCAACGCTGTTCAGCGCTGCGGCTTCTTTGCGTTCAGGACGATATCGCAGACCGCATCATCGACATGCTGAGGGGCGCGATGGATACACTCGTCGTGGGTGATCCGCGTGATCTCGCCGTCGATATTGGACCGGTCATCAGCCTTCAGGCGGTGCGTCAGATACACGAGCATGTTGAAGAGATGAGTCTTCGAGGTCGGCTGCTTCATGTGGGTCGTCCAGTGAACGTCCCCTCAAGCCTCGGTGCGGACCTCATCGATCCCAGGCGCTACGTGGTCCCCCACCTGATCGAACTCGACTCCGCATGTGATCTCTCCCGCGAGGCTTTCGGGCCTATCCTGCACGTTATCCGCTATGCCCCACGCGAACTTCCGCAGTTACTTGGAAAATTACGCGCTAGTGGTTACGCGTTGACGCTCGGTATTCAAAGCCGACTCGAGTCGACACGGGAGCGCGTTTACGCGCTGTCGAATGCCGGCAACGTGTACGTAAATCGCAATATGGTCAGTGCGGTGGTCGGCGTGCAGCCCTTTGGCGGATCGGGTCTATCGGGTACGGGTCCAAAGGCCGGTGGCCCGCACTATCTTTTGCGCTTCGTCACGGAGCGCACTTTGACGATCAACACGACCGCAACCGGCGGAAACACCGCCTTGCTCAGTCTCGACTAAGGAACCCTCAGCGCTGCCACGGCGGATCGGAGGCTACGGCGCCGAGACGACTTGCAGCTTCGATGAGCCGCATCGACGGCAGTCGCCTGGAATCGACCAGCGCCTGTACAGCCGCCAGCGCGATGCTCGAGCAGTCGACCTCAAAGAATTCACGTAACACAGATCGGGTATCGCTGCGCCCAAAACCATCCGTACCAAGTACGACAAAGCGTCGATTCGGCAGGTAACTTACCAACATCTGCGGCACCGCACGGACGTAGTCCGATGCGGCAACGATGGGCGCATCTCCCGACAGGCAAGCCGCGAGGTACGATATTTTACGAGGCGCTGTCGGTGATAACCGACACTCACGCTCAAGTGCAGCCGCCTCGCGAGCAAGCTCGCTGTAACTCGTGACACTCCAGATTTCGCTCGAAATCGCCATCTCACGCTCAAGCCACTCTCCTGCCGCGATCACCTCACGCAGAATGGCCCCCGCACCCAATAGGTGGACGACCGCCACGGAACCGCAGGTCGCATAGCGATATATCCCTTTAATCACGCCTTCGTAGGCCGCCGTCGGTATCGAGGGATGCGGATAGTTTTCATTCATGACGGTCAGGTAATAGAACTCGTCCCGACCCTCCTCGAGCATGCGACGCGCACCATGATCAAAAATAATCGCGAGCTCGCCTGCGAATGCGGGATCGTAGGCCCGGCAATTCGGGACGGTGGCTGCGACGAGATGGCTCGACCCGTCTCGATGCTGCAAACCCTCGCCTCCAAGCGTGGTGCGGCCGGCCGTCGCGCCGAGCAAGAACCCCCGCGCCCGCGCTGGTCGGCCGCCGCCCAGATGAGATCACCGACCCGCTGGAAGCCGAAGATTTAAATAGATATAGAGCGCTAGCAACGTTACGCCGTGCACGCTGTAGGCGGTGGCCGCTGCAACCCAGGACGAAAGCGCTCCGGCCTCGGTGATACCTTCCTAGAGCAGCTGGCCATCGCGACTCTCGCGATAGGACAGGATGGAAGCCCGCCTCGAAGATTTCGGCGGCAGAGGCATAGGTTGCAACGTGGCCCCCGAGCTCGCCATAGGCCTTGTTCGCCCTGACGACCATGGCAAGAGCGTTCCAACGCATGATCGCCGTGAGACGCTCCTCGATCGCAACATCGCCCGGGTGCACCGCCTGCTCATCGAGCGGCAGCGTATTCTGATAAGCCGAGTACGGCATCACGTGCGCGACGACGCCCAGTTGCTGCGCCTGCTGCTCAAGTTGGGTGAGCAGATACAGCCCGCGTTCACGGCCACCCGCTGCGACTGCGGCGCGTAACGCTTCAAGCCACTCGGAAGTCTCCTCTGGATCGATATCTTTCATCGAATCCATGGTCACGCCGGGAGCGCGTGATCCTTAAAGCGCTCGCGTAATACGCTCTTCTGCATTTTGCCCGTGGCGCCGAGCGGAATGACATCGACGAATACGACATCATCCGGGATCTGCCATTTGGCGACCTTACCGGCAAAGAAAGTGAGCACGTGCTCACGATCAATGTTTGCACCCGACTTCTTAACCGCAACCAGCAAGGGCCGCTCATCCCATTTGGGATGCGGCACTGCAATGCAGGCGGCCATCGCGATGGCCGGGTGCGCCATGGCAATGTTCTCGATGTCGATGGAGCTGATCCATTCACCGCCCGACTTGATGACGTCCTTGCTGCGATCGGTAATCTGCAGATAACCGTCGGCATCGATAGTCGCGACATCGCCCGTGTGAAACCAACCGTCTATGAGTAAGGACTCTTGCTCGCGCTTGAAATACTTTGAGGCGATCCACGGTCCACGAACAAGAAGATCACCCGAGGTTTTACCATCCCAAGGCAGCTCCTCTCCGTCCGGATCGACGATCTTCATATCAACCCCGAACACCGCTCGACCTTGCTTGGCAACGATGGGCAGCTGCTCTTCCCAACTGAGGCCGACGTGCTTGTTACGCAGTGCGCCCACCGTACCGAGTGGAGACATCTCCGTCATACCCCAGCCGTGCAACACCTCGACGCCGAGCTTATGAAACGCGTCGATCATCGCGGGCGGACACGTAGAACCGCCGACGCTGGTTCGACGCAGCGTTGAGAATCGCTTGCCCTCACTGGAGAGATGATTAAGCAGACCAAGCCACACCGTCGGTACACCGGCCGCGCAGGTCACCTGCTCGGCCTCCATCAATTCGTAGATGGATTTGCCATCGAGCGCAGCACCCGGCCACACCACCTTCGCGCCCATCATCGGCGCGCTGTACGGTACACCCCAGGCGTTCACGTGAAACATCGGTACGACAGGCAAGATGCAATCGCGCGCCGACAGGAACGTCGAGTCCGGGAGCGAACCTGCGTAGGCATGCAAGGTCGTGGAGCGATGGCTATACAGCACGCCTTTCGGATCACCCGTTGTTCCGCTCGTATAGCAAAGCCCGGCCGCCAGACGCTCATCGAACACGGGCCATTCGTAACGTCCGTCCTCAGCGCCGATCCACGCCTCGTAGCTCAAAAGATTGGGGATACCCGAATACTCAGGTAACGCCTCGGTCTCGCAGAGCGCAACCCAATGGCGCACCGTTCTACAGTACGGCGCGATCGCCTTTACGAGCGGTAGAAAAGTCATATCGAAGCAGAAGACGCGATCTTCGGCGTCGTTTGCGATCCACGCCACCTGCTCGGGCTTGAGGCGTGGGTTGATCGTGTGGATTACCCGACTACTTCCACTCACGCCGTAATAAAGCTCAAAGTGCCGATATCCGTTCCATGCGAGCGTTGCGACTCGATCGCTCTGCGCGAGCCCGAGCGTATCGAGTGCAGAGGCGACTTTCTTTGATCGGTTAAGTGCTCCGCGATAGGTATATCGGTGAATATCCCCCTCGACTCGGCGCGATACCATCTCGATGTCGCCGTGGTGGCGCCCTGCATGCTCCAAAAACCGCCAGATCAAGAGCGGTTCGTCCTGCATCAGTCCGAGCATAAGTCCCCCGCCTTCACGACGAAGAGCTCATCCGGCATCGACTTATCGAGCTCGAAGTCCGTCCAGATGATGTCGTTTTGTTTAACACCGTCGTAATAAAGACGCACGAGCCCCGGCTGTACCCAAGAGACACCGGGCTTACGGAAGAAATTGGAGTAAAGGCGCTCGTGCCAGCCACGCGAGGTATCGAAGCCTAGCCGTAAGATCGCGTAGTCGTCTTTTGCGATCGAGAAGAGCGTGACCTGCTGAGACGGGTCGATGATCCGCACAACGTACACAGGTCGACTTTCGACCGAGTCGTCGGGTAACCGCTCCTGACGGAAACCGGGCTCGATCGCAAAGCGAATCACACCGAATCCGAAATTCTCCGACCATTGCTTATCGGCCTCGGACGGTGGCTGCAGACCCTCGAGCGTGTAAGAGCGCTTGCCGTCGAAGGTAATGAGACGGACACATCGACCTTGATACCACGACTCAATACGCACCTTGCCGTCGGCGGCATGAGCCGAACCTTTCTGTTCGGGATAGACGCGCCACATATCGTACCGCTCATGTCGCTCGGCGCCTTGGGGCGTGTAAAACACTGCATGGCCACGCATCAATAAGCTGCTCGGATGAACCCAGGTGTCGCCGCCGGCTGCGATCTGCGCCCGAGCGACGATCTCGCGCGCAGTCAGAGTCTCGCCCTGCTCTGCCGGGAGAGCGCGGGAATACGAAGTCGCCACGGCCGCGAGCAGTAGAGCCCGAAGCATCGTCGCGATCTGCCTGCGCATCATCGATCCCCTACGATCAACTGCGAGACGTTTACGGATACTCGGTTTTGTCTTCCGAGCAGGTCCAGGAGTACTAGTGCCCGATCAGATCCATCCTGCATCTCGAATACCGCATCGAGACTTGCGTAGGGTCCCGTGACGATGCGCAACTTCTGTCCTTGCATAAAAAGCGGACGGTGCTCTTGCCGCTCCTCGGCACGGGATCGCAGAAGATCGATCAGCGTCTGCGGCACAGTTGCATAAATGCCGCCAAACTTGACAGGCGAGACGACACCCACCGTGCTGCGCAGGGGCGCCCAGGACTGCTCAGGCTTCGCACCAACAAAGAGGTAGCGCGGAAAAAGCGGCTCTTCAACCCAAGTCCACTTGAACCGTCGCTGCTTTTGCACGCGCATAAGCGGACACAGCACCTCAAAGCCTTGTCGCTCGAGGTGACCCTCAGCAAGCGCCTCAGTGCGAGGCTTCGTCAAAACAACCAACCAAGAGAGCATGACGAGCGATAGTGTACCCGTGATCGCACTCCGTTAATTACGGTTGAGGCTTTGGACCCAGTAACCTACCTCGGTCACCGCTGGGTCGAGAATTTCGGGCGGTATGCTGCCGTTTGTGAGGAGTACCTCACGGAAACTCTTAATATCGAAACGGTCGCCGAGCTCGCGCTCCGCGCGCTCGCGCATACGCAGTATGGCAAGCCGACCGACCTTATAACTCGTCGCCTGTCCCGGCCACACCACGTACCGCTCGATTTCAGCGGCTACTTTCGGCCCGCGAGAGGCCCTCGATCCTCTCGAGCTTGGCGGGCAAGGTCATCATGAGCACATTACTAACCGCACCGCCTTTGATGAAGGCACGCATGCCCGTAAGCGCCCGGTCGATCACGAGGTCCGGCGGTATTACACCGTTCGCCCGATCGTCCTCGACGCGGACCTTGACCTCGCGAAGCACCCTACCGAAATCCTTCAGACGGGACAGATGGCGTTCGGCGCTGCGCTCACTCTTGACGATGTAATCGTCGGTAAAGCATTGCGGCAGATCAACCGGCGCACCCGAGATCCGATTGATTCGGTATCCCGAATGCCTGAATTCACCTTGACGGATGATATCGTCGAAGAAATATGTGGTCACTTCCCAGGTGAGCAGCTCCTAACCTTCAAGACTCTCCGGACCGTACCGATCGAGTTCCGCACGCGACTCGCGGATGCGCTCGAGCATGCGCTCTTCATTTTCTTCGGTCTGGGGATCGAGCTTGTCCTATGAAAGCCAAGCGGTGTGTCGTCGATCAGGCCGAGCTAGGTCAAGACCTGAGGCGAGGACATCGCCATCTGCTACGTGATCTTGTTGACGTAGTTATTGAGACCGACTGACGTGAACCAGAACCGACATCCCCCCGGATTTAGTTCCGGTTGGGTCTAGAGACTGACGGTTAGTGTATCTGCCTTTTGACTGATCTGTTTTGCATATTCCGTTGGCGTTAATCCGCCGAGCGTTTTCTTCGGTCTTGCATCGTTGTATTCCCTTCGCCAAGTCTCGATCACGCCGCGGGCGTGATCGAGAGAAGTAAATGACCGGCGTGAAAAAACTGGTCCAGATTCAGTGAGAGAAAATGCCGATTTTCTACACTGGAAAGGATCAAGAAATGCCCAAAGGAGTGCGTTTAAAACCCGAGCAGGCTGTGGCCAAGCTGCGGGA
>VGVG01000017.1 GCA_016874055.1 Gammaproteobacteria bacterium
CCTGGGCTGGCACGTCGCGCTTGAAGCTGACGGGTGCGCTGACCTCGACGCCCTGCTCGGCTTGCAGGGCGACCAACTCACCGCTGTTGCGGGCAGTGATCAGGTCAGCGACGACAGCCTGACGGCCGAGGATTTGGGCGCCGGCCCGGGTGCTCACCCTGTCCCCGTTTCAGTACCGCTCGGTACGGAAATCTGGGACAGGGTCAAGTCTTGTCATCGATGTAGATCGAATCGCATGGTGAAGCTGGACATGGCCCCTGCAACTGTATATAAATACAGTCGCACGGGATGGTTTTAGCGTCCCTTCAGGGGCGGACGAGGCACCTCCAGCGTGTCGACCCCCAAGGCTGCCAGCAACTGGAGTGCAAAAGCGAAGGAGTACCGACCACGGTTCACGCGGTTGATGAGGACTTGCTCTTCCATATCCACGCCCATCGCCGACAGGTTCTCCGCCAGTCGCCAGTACGGCATGTCCTTCTCGCGTCGGATGCGCTTGATGAGCTCTCGAGCTTGGCTCTCGTAGAAGGTGTTCGCATCCATGTTCGAACCAGTCAGATAAATCGGTTTCGATTTGCCGATCGTAAGAAGGAACTGCGACTTGAATACATCAAAAACGAGTTATCAACGATCCAGGCTCAGCCGAACCCAAGTGGATGGCCTGGAACACTCACCGCCATGAATCGTCCAGCGCGCACGCCCATCGCCAAGACCTGACGGGTCTTGACCGATCCAACCCCTCACCATGGCTGCCCACTTCTTGTTGCGCCCCATCGGTCGGAACTTCTCATGTAAAGACATCGATGGGATGACGGAGACGCGTGCACATGCTTTGTTCGCACGATGCCGCTGGGGGAGTGAGACGGAGCAGATTTGTCCGGATTGCGGGACAGTGGCCAGCCACTACTGGATCAAGAGTCGCAAGCAGTGGCGCTGCCGGGAGGTGGCCTGCGGCCGGATGTTCTCGGTGACCAGCGGCACGGTGTTCGCGGATCACAAGCTCCCACTGCGCACGCTCCTGCATGCCATCCTCCTGTTCGTCTCCAACGTCAAGGGAATTAGCGCCCTGACGATGAGTCGCTACATTGGGGTTGCGTACTCCACCGCCTTCGTTTTGGTGCACAAGATCCGCGAGGCCGTCACCTACGAGCAAGAGGAGGAAAGCAAAACCAAGCCTCTTGACGGCTTGGTGCACGTCGACGGCGCCCACCTGTCAGGGCGAGTTCGCAAGCCGCGTGTGAATAAAGAAGGCCAGTAAGACCCAGGCCCGGGACCGCGTTCCTGCAGATGCGAAGGCCTTTCATCCAAACAGGCGAATCGTGATGGTCCTGCGGGAGGTGTCGAAGACGCCAGGTGTTGGCGCAGTCCGAACCGTGGTGCAAGTGGTTCGCGCCGAAGACTCACCCACGGCGCGGGCGCTGGCCAAGAAGTACATCAACAAGAACGCCACGGTCATGACAGATGAGCATCCCGCGTACGGGGAATACATGGCCAGATTCCAGCATCTGACCGTCAACCACTCGATTGAGTTCTCAACGGGCGACGGGGTAAACAACAACCACGCTGAATCCTTCTTCGCGCGCATGCGCCGAATGGTGATCGGCCAAGCCCATCGAGTGACGCCGAAGTACATGTACGAGTACATGTCAGAGGTTGCTTGGCGTGAGGACAACCGGCGGGCTTCCCCGATGCGCCAGTCCCGCAGCATCTTGAAGTGGGCGAGCCGATTGGCGCCAGAAGCGTCCAGTTGGAAAGGCTACTGGCAGGGCAAGCGACGACAGGATGAGGTGCTGTTCGTCCCTTGAAGGGGCTCAGCCCTCGCCCCCCAACTCAGGCGGAAGCGATTTGTCGCCGCCTGATCAAGCAGCCTTGCGAAGGGGCTCGTGATCGTCTTCATCGTCACGGGCCCAGCCGTCTTTGGGTAGAGACCAAAGGCCCTCGTCGTTTGCCCCCACGCTACTGCTGTGGTGTCTGACCACTTGACCCTTGCGCACCATAGATTTGAGTCTGCAACTCACTCTGAGTGTGATGTAGACCTTGTTGGCACGTGTCATGGCAAGGCCCGCTTCCCTTATGAATTCAATGGCGATTTCCGTGGATAAACAGGGCTTGCCCTCGGCCTCTTTCAGGACCCGATAGATCACCTTCGTCATCAAGCCATAGGGGCCAATCGCCTTCACTTTCTCCCGCTTGCCTTTGATCGCCTTCGGATCAACCTTCACCTCGTGCAGGGGAATGACGGCATCCAGTGCGTCGAGCTTTGCCTGAAGGTCAACGATTTCACCTGGCAGATCTTCAAGCTGCTTCTGACGGCGTTCGAGCATTCCCTTGAGCTTGGCGCGCTCACTGATGAGCCACGCCATGGACGGGGGCGTGCGCTCCAGGTTGGTGTACTGACGGTTCTTCGGCATCTCCCGATCCTCTCCCAAGGAGGGGGTCGGGGTCTAATGCATCAGCTAGATAATGCCGGCGGGTCAGTCCTGCGGTTCGACCAGTCGCCTGCTGGTGCCGAGGGTGCGCGTCTGGTGACGGGCGGCGGTCGACCCAACGGTGAGCGTTTTGTAAAGGGGCATTGGGTCGAACCCACCTTGTTCGCGGATGTCTCACCGAACATGCGTATCGCGCGCGAGGAAGTTTTCGGTCCAGTGGTGTGTGCCCAGCGATTTAGGACGGAAGAGGAGGCCGTTGCGATCGCGAATGGCACGGACTTCGGGCTGACAGCGGCGGTGTGGACGCGCGATCTTCCGCTCGCGTTACGTATGGTTCGAGCGGTTCAGGCAGGTACGGTGTGGGTCAATACGGCAGGACAGCACTTCGTGGGCACGCCTTTCGGCGGTTGGAAAGACAGCGGACTCGGCGGCGAGGAATGTCTCGAGGAGTTACTGAGCTACTCGCAGCTCAAGGCCGTTCACGTGTTCCCTTGAGGGCTCTCCAAAGGAGCCAGGTAGCAATCGGATTGGCGATGAGTGAAGTGAGGGCGAGCGACCAGCCCACTTTTTGTTCGTCGACGAAGATAAAGTCGGTAAAAAAGCCGACCAGGAATGGACCAAGCGTTGCGCCGACGAGTACCAAAGAAAATTGATACATCGCGCCAAACTGGGCGCGCATCGTCTCGGGCGTGATCGACTGTACGTACGCGCCAGCAGGACCGGTCGCCGCCGAGCCAAAGAAAAACGTGAAAAATATAACGGCGGCATGCGACAGCATGCTCGGCATCAAGGGGGCGATGATGCTCGGCAACAACAGTCCGATACCGCACCCGCAAAGCACACGCAGTTTCGCGTGTCGATCGCCCCGAGATTCAAGGCGATCGGAGAGCCAGCCGCCTGAAAAAGCACCTAGCAGACCGCCGACCAGCGCCACCGTTCCAATGACTGCTGCAGCCTCTGGAATGCTCGCGCCGTATTGGCGTTGATAGAGCGCTGGCGTCCAGGTCATGACGGCGAACGCGGTGATGGACGTGGTGCCATAACCTGCGAACACATAGCCGTACCGCTGCAGGTTGTTACGGAAGTGAGTCCTCACCTCGGCAACGGTCGAGCGGGTGAATCCCGAGGGACGTGGGGGCTCTTCGACGACTAGCATCAGCAGGGCCACGGGTAGACCAATCGCGCCGACTAGTACCATGACGAGACGCCATCCCGCGAGTTCGCCGAGTAGGGGCAAGGTGATCGGGTCTTGCGAAAAAACCCATCCGATTACGGCACCGCCAAGTAAAAACGCCATGCCCGTCCCCGCGGTAACACCCGCGCTGAAGATGCCGATGGCGAGTGCGAGTCGTTGTGGCGGGAAGTATCCGGCCAGCATGGAGTACGCTGAGGGAGATAATGTGGCCTCACCGACGCCGACGCCGACTCGATAAATGAATAGCATAGCGTACGAGCGAGCGGTGCCAGCGAGCGAGGTCATCAGACACCACAGTGTGATGCCCGAGGTGATGATCCACTTCCGGCTGTAGCGATCGGCCCAGCGCGCGATGACAAGCCCCATGCCGCAATAAAAAATTGCAAAAGCCGCGCCGGCGAGCAAACTAAATGCCGTGTCGGAAATACCGAGGTCTGCCTTGATGGGCTGCACAAGCAGCGACAGGATTAGACGGTCTATGAAAGACACGCAGTTAGCGAGGGCCAGCACGATCACTACAAACCAGGCGTAGACGGGCTGGAGTGAGCCAGGGCTAGTGTGGGCCGCTGCCGAGGCCTTAAAGGTGGTCAAGTTGTTGGCCGCCGGTTTGAAAGATCCCAGAGGCGGAGTATATCTCCCGCCAGCGATCAGGCGGACAAGCGTTCGGGGGTGTCATGCGTTGGCTCAAATGGGTAATCAAAGGGCTGCTCGGATTGAGCGCGGCGATTGGCTTTCTGCTCATCGTTGGCCTGATCGCCTATCAGGACATACCGGCTGCGGAGGTGGAAGCGAAATGGGCTGTGCCTCCCTCGCAGTTTATCGTGATCGACGGTGTACGCATACATTACCGGGACGAGGGCGAGGGCCCGGTTGTCGTGTTACTACACGCAAACTATTCGAGCTTATTCATGTGGGAGCCTTGGGTCGCGGCGCTCCGCAATCGCTATCGTGTGATTCGACTCGATTTACCTGCTCACGGGCTCACGGGCCCTGAGCCGAGCGGAAACTATACTCTCGAGCGCATCCAACAGCTTTTCGAGCGATTTGCAGACGAAAAAGACCTGACTCGATTTACTGTGGTTGGAACCTCAATCGGTGGTACGGTCGCCATGCGCTACACGGCCGACCATCCCGCGCGCATCGAGCGACTCGTACTGATCAGCCCAGGATCACTAGAGCCGCGTATTAGAGGTCGCACGACGCCCGCTAACGTGCCCAAGGTAGTGGATATCCTCGGCTACATCCTGCCGAAATCTTTCACGCGATTTGTGTTAACTAACGATTATGGCGATCCGGCCCGGGTGACTGATGCGGTGGTCGACGAGTGGTACGAGATGTGGATGCGCGAGGGCAATCGACTCGCCATGGTCAGTCTTCTCCGGCAGTACGTGTCTGGCGGAGTCGAGGATAAGATTCGTGCGGTACAGGTGCCGGTGCTACTTATCTGGGGCGAGAGGAACAAGCGCGCGCCAATCGCGCTGGCCTACGAGACGAGGAACCTGCTCGTCAATTCACCGAGGGTGCAGCTCGAGGTGCTCCCCGGAATCGGACATATGTTAGTTCAGGAGGCGCCGGAGGCGAGCTCGACGCTCATTCGACGCTATCTCGATGAGGGCTTAATGCCGACCGGAGCGGCCGCAAAAAATCAATAAATCATCTAACTCGGCGGGTTAGAACCGCGGTGGACGTTTTTCGAGAAACGCCCGCGCGCCCTCTGAAAACTCGGGTGACGAGAAACTTTCGTCGAAGAGGCGCCTCGACTCTAGCGTCTCACCATGCACGCCATCGGCAATCATATTGACGATGGCCTTAGCGGCGCGCACGGAGTTTCCGGCATTGCCGGCAATCTCGCGGGCAAGCGTGCTGGCGCGATCATCGAGAGAATCAGCGGGCACGATTTCGTTGACCATGCCCAGAGCGTGAGCCTCCTCGGCGCTCACTCGTCGCCCCGTAAATAAAATTTCTTTAGTCCGCGAAGGCCCGATGAGATCGTAGAGCCTCTTGGTATCGGCAAGGCTGTAGGCGAGCCCAAGTTTTGCAGGCGGGATGGCAAAGAATGCATCGGGCGTCGCGAGGCGCATATCGCAGGCGAGCGCCAGGCCGCAGCCTCCGCCCGTGCAGGCGCCGCGAATTACCGCGAGGGTAGGAATTGGTAGTCGCTCCCACGCGGCCTGAGCGTCGAGTACCTGTTGTTGCATGCCTTGAATTATGGGCGGGTCAGCGACCGCTTCCTGCATTTCCGCAATATCGGCACCGGCGCTGAACGCCGCTTCGCCAGCTCCGGTGATCAGGGCGACCTTGATCGAGACATCGCCAGAGAGTCGGGAGGCGAGATCGAGGAGACCCTGCCACATCGCGCTGGAGACGGCGTTCCGACGCTCGGGGCGATTGAGGATCACTCGCGCAACAGGAGGGTGGATGTCCGTCAAAAGCTCAGTCATGCCATCATGTTAACAGTCAGCTAAATCGGGACCAAAAGGGGGATTAAAAATCGATGGGCACATACTCGGACCTGCGCGGCAAGGTCGCGATCGTTACGGGCTCTGGCCGCCCAAAGGGTCTCGGAGAGGCCATGGTGAAACGGCTCGCAGCTGAGGCTTGTAAGGTCGTGGTAAGCGATATCGGCGCGCCGCACGGCGAAGCCATACCCGCCTCCGCAATCGGCTCGACCTCCGAGATAGAACAAATTGTGATGGAGATTCGTGCTGCAGGCGGCGAGGCGATAAGTCTCTCCTGCAATGTGCTCGTCGAATCGGAGGTGCAGTAGCTCATCGCGCGAGCGGTGCAGCACTACGGGCGACTTGATGTCATGGTGAACAACGCCGGTATCGGTTACCTGATGAAGCGGATAGTTGAGATGAGTCAGGCCGACTGGGATACAGTGCTCGGCGCCAATTTGCGTGGTGCGTTCTTCGGTATCAAGTATGCTGCCATCCAGATGCTCAAGCAAAATCAAGGCGGACGAATAATAAACATTGGTAGGCAGACGTCGAAGTCAGGCTTTCTCTTCGCGTCGGCTTACACGGCCTCGAAGCATCGGCTCGTGGGTCTAACGCGCAGTGCGGCGGTCGAGTTTGGCTCGGCAGGCATTACAGTCAATTCGATTTGTCCGAATCACATAGCGACGGGTCTCGGTGCGCGGCAGAACCAAACTTTTAGTGCGGCAACCGGAAGAAGCCAGGAAAAATACCTCGCCGATAAGCGAGCGCGAATTCCGCTCGGTCGTTTGGGCCTGCAGGAAGATATTGCCAAGGCCTGTGCGTTCCTTGCCTCGAAAGAGGCGGCGTACATCACGGGTGAGGCGATGAACGTGTCAGGCGGCGAGGAGTACCACTAATGGCTCAGTCGTGGCCGGGCGGCGCGCGACTCGCTTTTTCTCTCGTCGTAAATGTCGAGGAGGGTGCGGAGCTCAACATTACCGATGGTGACCGAGGTCCTGAACCGGTCGATGAGCTCGGTATCACGCTCAAAAAAGCGGTACGAAATTTCGGTAACGAGAGCAACTACGCGTACGGCATCAACGAGGGTTCTCCGCGAGTCCTCGGATTACTCGCGAGACACGGTATGGTAGCGACGTTCGCGGCAGCTGCCGTGGCGCTCGAGCGGGCTCCGCAAGTCGCCGCCGGTATTATACAGGGTGGGCATGAGGTTTGTGCGCACGGCTATCGTTGGACGCATCAGTTCGGTATGGGCGAGGAGCAGGAGCGCGAGTTCATACGCAGGGCGACGAGCAGCATCGAGCGCAGCACCGGTGTGCGTCCGATCGGCTGGTTGTCACGTTATCTGTACACGAGCGAGACGAGGCGCCTACTCTCGGAAGAGGGTTATCTCTATCATATGGACGACTACAGTCGCGATGAACCATTTGTGGATCGTTCTTTCGAGAGGCCGATGGTGATTCTTCCTTACGCGCTCGACTCGAACGACATGAAGATGTGGAACGCACCGGCGCTTACGCCACGCGCATGGTGCGAATACGCGATCGATACCTTTGATTGGTTACTCAAAGAATCCGATGGTAGACCCCGCATGATGTCGCTCGGGGTCCACCTGCGAATCATCGGTCGACCTGGGCGTATCGGCGCACTCGATCGATTTCTTCAGCACGTGCGGAAGCATGGCGGCGGACGCGTGTGGGTCGCTAAGCGGCGTGATATCGCCGCTCTCTTTGCTCGCTGAACCGATCGCTGTTCAGGCGCCGCTTTCAAAGCGCGTGGCAAGCTCGCAAGCGAGAAGGTCTTCGCCCTGAGCGGTGATAATCTGCAGACCCGCAGGAAGATCGTCCCCGGTCGGTAACGGAACTGAGGCGGCTGGCAGGCCAGCGGCTGTCGCGATGACCGTGAGGTCGGCGAGGTCGGTCGGAGTCGGTCTATTGAAATTAAAGGCCTGATCGGGCGTTGTCGGTAGCACGAGTGCACCGAGAGGTCGCATCACCCCCTGAACGGCGCAGGCGAATCGCCAAATTCGGGCGCGAAAGTCCTGGAGTTTGTCAAGTCCGAGAGAGGCGCCATACTCGAGCATGACGCGCACTTCGGGTGAGTAGAGCTCAGGAGTCTTGGTCAGGCCGTCGCGGTGTTGCTCCGCCATCGCTCGTTGGCACAAAGAGAACACGGCGCGACGCGTCCGCGCAGGATCGAGCGGCGCAAGCTCAACAGCGACAAGTCGGGCGCCGAGTGATCGGAGACGATCGAGACCGAGGTGGTAGTAATGCAAGACCTTGGGAGTCGTGCCGAGCGCTGCTGCGTCAGATATGAATCCCATCGGTCGACCGCTCAATATTTTATCCACACTTTTTGCCGAATGCACTACGGAGTGCGGTAACCCAGACAACGTACTCAGCAGGGGTTGGAGCAAGGCGGCTCGCGAGGTCATGGGTCCGACATGATCGAAATCTGAGTGTATTGGCAGTACGCCATCTAGTTCGATGCGGTTGGACGAGGGCTTGAGACTCGAAATACCACAGAAGGACGCCGGAATTCGAACCGATCCGACGGTATCGCTCCCTACGGCGAGCTCGACATGGCCCGCCGCCAGTGCGGCTGCTGAGCCACCGCTCGAGCCGCCGACTGAGTGCGTTCGTCGCCGGGGATTGCGGATGGGACCGTCGATAGAGCGACCTTCGGCACCGAGCGCTCCGACGTCCATACTTGTTTGGCCGAGTAGCACGGCACCGGCTTGTCGAAGTCGACGTACGAACGGCGCGTCCTGCATGGCGACCAAGCCTCTCCGGTTGAGCAGGCCCCCTTCAAACGGCCATCCCTTTACTGCGATGTTTCCCTTGAGGGCGACGAGGTGGCCCTCGATTGGGCTTCTGCTGAGGCCTGACTCAAGACGCGCATCGCTCTCCGCAGCCATCAACCGCGCTTCACCCTCTGCAAGGTAGGACCAAGCGTTGAGAGCTTCGTCCGCGCGGATACGCTCGAGGGATATTTCGAGCGCGCGACGATTGCTGCCCATCAGGGGTTCGTCTTCGACCGATCGTCGATTAGTCGAATCGGTTTTTGACGGCTATCGATTTGCGTGAGCGAGGCCGTACCACCTGCAGCGACTAATTCGACACGCAATTCGACGCCAATACGCTGCGCGAGCAGTTCGGCGAATCGTTGCTCAAGTGCGGTATTTGAGAGGGCGTACTGGCTGCGAATTTCGATAATGACCGTCAGGTCGTCGCGGCCCGTGCCATCGCGAGTCGCGCGACAAATGTATTCCCCCGTGAATTCCGGTCGTTCGTTGAGGATGGCGGCGAGGGCGAGCGGATAAACGTTGATACCGCGAAGTTTGACCATGTTATCGCTGCGTCCAAGCACACCGACGATCCGCCGTAGGGACAGTCCAATCGTCGACTTATCGAGGCGCCATGCGGACAGATCATGCGTATTGAAGCGGATAAGCGGGTAGACGTCGTCTCGGTAAAGCGACGTCACTACCATATCGCCTGGCGTTTCGTCCTGCAGAACTTTACTGGTCATTCCATCAATGATTTCAAGATATTGGGCATCTTCCATGACATACATGCCGTCACGGTCCAGACCCTCGGCAGCGATCGGCCCAGTATCCGCTACACCATACCAGTCAAAGATTTCAGCTCCACCCCAGGCCTTGGAGAGAGTGAGTCGCGGTTCGCGACCGACGTGACCGAGGATGGCGCGGACGGGTAGATCACGACCCGGATCGAGACCCATACTGCGTGCCGTTTCAGCGAGTTGGCGGATGTAGTCTGTGAAGCCAACGATGACGGTGACGCGCATGTCGCGCATTAGCTCGATTTGAGTTGTCGAGCGGGTTTCTTTTCCGGTACCCGCTGATAAGAAAAGACAATTCGTATAATGTAGAGCGGCCTCGCGAATGAAATGTCCCCCGTTGATCATGCCGTGTCCGTAAACGGAGTGGATTACGTCATCGGAGCGAAGTCCCTGCATGCGCCAAATGCGCGCGACTAAGAGCGCCTGCACCTCGCGCGACTTGGGGCTGAAGAGCACCACTTGCGGACGTCCGGTGGTGCCGCTTGTCGTATGAACGACAGTGACTGGTCTATCCGTAATCGATCGATGGTCGAATCCGTGGTAATCGCCGTATGGTGGATGTTCCGCCAGACTGTGCATGAGATCACTTTTGTCGAATACAGGGAGCTTGGTGATGTCGTCGAGACTCATGACATCGCCGGGTTTCACGCCATGGCGGCTCCACAGCCGCTGATAGAACGGAATCTCCCACGCACGCAACACGCAACGATGGAAGAGTCTATCCTGATGGACATGAATGTCCTCCCGCGACCGGCGAGCGAAATCTTGGGTAAATGATGTACCGATGGGGAAGTCACGCAGCATCTGCGCGTGGTCGAAGGACTCGAAGTAATACGGAAAGCTCATGATGGAACCAAATCGAAGCAAAACCCATCGACGAACGTACGGACCTCGTTTAGATGCTCGAGGTCGTCAACGAGTGTGATGAGTTGCGCAATTTGAGTACTACTCATGGGGTGCAGACCGGATGCCGCAGCGCACCTGAACTTTTCGAGATGACGCTCGCGGCAGAGAGGTCGATCAGGGGCGCCGAGCACGGCTGGTAAGTCGATGACGAGTTCAGTGCCGTCGCGAAGACTCACTTCAACGCGCTGGGGAGCTAGCACGTTGACTGTTGGATTTTGGTCTTTGACGATGCGAATTCGTGCGGCGAGGTCATGTCGGGCAGGCTCGGCGATCGCGGCTGGATCGAAATCGGTGACGCGCACGTCATCGCAAAGTAGGGCAGTGGCCGTCACGTAAGGCAAGCAGAGCCGCGCGTATGACGGAATCATCGTGGGTGATGGAGGGCGATCAACCAACCGGACGATGAGCGGTGGCGCAAGCACTCTAATTTCATTTAGGTTCTCCACACCGAAGTCGTGGTGATCGCGCAACGTAAGTACGCCATGGACGCCACCATGCGTCGCACGACCGTTCGGAAAGGGTTTGTGCGAGAGCTCGGTGATCGCCTCTTTCGACTCAAGATTATCGAAGGCAGTTCGATCCCATTCAGGGTTGATGAGCGTGAGTTACCAAAAGGACCTTCTAAAAATTGAAGCGGTCCGCGGATACCCCGTTGAGCTATGCGGATAGCATCGATCGCAACGCGCGCATTAAAGCCGATCTGCATTGGTAGCATCGGCGAGCCTTCAACATGGGCCTGCATAGTTCCGGAGAGCTGGCTGTAGGCGAGACCGAGGGCGCTGCGGGTGGTAGCAGCGTCAAGGCCTTCAATCCGTGCGATACCCGCTGTGGCGCCGAGGGTGCCACACATCGCAGGCCGGAAAAATCGCAGCTTATTTTTTGCAGCTCGCCCGAGCGACGTCGCGATATCGACGCTCACCGAGCAACCTTCGATAAGCTGTGAGCCGCAGACACCGCCGTGCGCATCGCACCACGCCACGAGGGTT
The DNA here is from genome assembly GCA_016874055.1 of Gammaproteobacteria bacterium. Taxonomy (GTDB): domain Bacteria; phylum Pseudomonadota; class Gammaproteobacteria; order Steroidobacterales; family Steroidobacteraceae; genus UBA964. The sequence goes on from VGVG01000017.1 coordinate 11,537, forward strand.
CCGAGAATCACGGCCATTGGGTGCACGAGCGCAGGCTCGGGTATGCAATCCCACTCTTGGTTGTGGATCTGGTAGCTGTTGATGAACGCTACAGTGCTCGCGGGCACGCGCTGCGCCGAGCCCCAAATGCGTGCGGCGTTGCCGCCGCCCCATTCTCGCACTACTGCCGCTAGGTCCTCAGCGAGGGGAACACGCGAGCCGGATTGACTGACGCCGAGGGTGTCGAGAATGAAGATTTTAGCGGACGCGACGGCCTTGGGTGAGAGTGTGGAGAACCGGGTCGTTACGGCGCGTTCGACGAGGCGGTGGGCAATATCGCTAGGCGAGTTCATATGAAGTGCGATGCTACAGGTTCGTGCTCGTCAGGCGCTACCCAGCCCGCGTGTACCTCGCCCTGGACCGAAGTTAGGCCGTATGCGTTAGTGCATGCCTCGGTCGAGTGCGAGATGCCGACGGAGTCGGTCGAAGTCGAAGATCACGGGCGTGGCGGGATGTGGTTCGCCTGCAGGGTCAACTGATGAGTCACACTATCCAAGTCATAGTATCGATGAGACCGATGTACAAAAGCTCATCAATGCAGCAGCGAGTGATAAGCGACCATTTTTGTTTGGAGATCACGACATGGATCGTCTGTTATCTGTCCTTTAGGCGATAACTGGCGAGCTCGCTGTCACGCAGGTGCGTCTAAATACGGTCGAGCGATAACTATCCGAGCGTAAATTGCTCGATCGCGCCTCGATCGATACGCATCGCACTTAAGCCTTCGCGGCCAAAAAGCACGGGCGGTAACGTCTTCAGTTTGTGCGCATCTTCCAGCAGGAGGTCGCTGCGCTGCAGGGTAAGTTGTCGAAGTAGGATATTGCTGCGGCGCACCTAAATTACATGCTGAGCGCCCAAAACTTCCAGTCGAGCACGCGAACCTCCTCTTCAGGATTTCCTCGCGCAGCAAAGCACTCCGCCATGATACGTAAAAGATACGCCCCGCGCAGGGCGGATGGTTTAACATCCGTGACGATAAATTCTGTTCGCACTCGATCACCTTCAAGGACCGGTGCTAAGTGATCACAACTTTCCCATGCGAGCACCGTGAGTAGGTTAGGCAAGCCGCGTGTGATCTGTGCGAAGCCCATGAAAATCGTATGGCCGCCGTACACCAGTCGTTCGCCTAGGTAAGAGAGCCGAGAGTCCGTATGCGCGATCGCCATGTTCAGCGATAGACGTACGAGTTCAGGCGCAGAGGTTATGCTGTCGCGAGCCTCGAGAACGTAGCGCTCACCGATTGGAATCTCCGAAGCCCGCACTCCACGCCATACCGAGGCGGGTGCGACATTCCAACTCGACTGAACAGCCGCTGCGATTTCATTGAGTGAGGTTGACTGACCGATGGTGTCGAGATCATCGGCATGTCCAGTTACAGTGTTTGTCTCACGATACGGGATCATCGGGTAGCGCCAAAAGCGGAGCACAGTTTCATCGCGCTGATTCGTCGTAGTTATTTCGAGGGCGACGATTCCGGTGGTTGCTCGTCCCGCCCGAGCTTTATTTTGACGAAGACCGGCGACGCATGTTCGGGTGTACAGCGTATCGCCGAGGAATACGGGCTGGCGTAACACGAGTCCGCGGTAAAAGAGGTTAGCCTTTACGCGCTGTGATGCCCAGGTCGACTGGCCGATCGCGATGTTGATGGCTATCAGTGGATGGCAGAGCGGCGTGGAAGAGCCCGTGATTCGTGCGGATATCCCGTGATCGAGCGGAAGTCGCAAACGATCGCCGAACAGCGCTTGGTGGATTGCGGCATGACCGGCAGTCACGGTGACGGCCGGGGCGTCGAACTCGAGGCCGCGGTGAAAATCTTCAAAGTACGGGCCATCGACCTTCATTGAAACGTCCTGATCAGCATGCGGACAGCGATAATAGAAAGAAACACACCAAATAATCGGGAGAGCGTACGTCGCTCGAGAGAGTGCGCAAGTCGTGCCCCGAAGGGTGCCGTGAAGATGGACATCGGTACGATCACAACGAACGCGGTGAAGCTTACGAGTCCGACTGTGAGCCCCGGCAACGACATATCGGGCCGTGCAAATAGATAGCCAATAGTTCCTGGGACCGAAAGTAGTAGGCCAAAGAATGCAGCCGTTCCAACGGCTTTGTGGATCGGTCCACCCGCAAGAGCCATGGCGGGAACCGAGAGGGTTCCGCCACCGATGCCCATCATCGACGATACACTGCCGATCGATACCGCTAGCAGATTGCCGGGTACCCCTCGGGGGATGCTGTTGATGAGACGAAGGTGATCGAGCGGCAGGAACATCTTCGTCGCCACGAGTAAGGCTACGATACCAAATAATCCGCTGAGGGCGCCGTCACTCGCGTGAGCTGCGAGTAGGCTGCCTACTAAGCCTCCGACGATCATTCCTGGAGCCCAGGCCTTAGCGATCGTCCAGTCGATGCCGCCCCGCAGATGGTGGGCGTGAGACGAGGCGATCGACGTCGGGATTACGGTGGCGAGGGAGGTCGCCACCGCCACATGCATGCACCACTCTTTTGGGAAGCCCGTGAACTGTAAAGCGGATTCGAGTACGGGCACGAGGATGATACCGCCGCCGACCCCGAGGAGCCCTGCGATTAGACCGGCGAGTAAGCCCGTTACCGCCAGCAATGCTGCCAGCAGGGCTAGGGAGGATGCATCGGAAGCAATATCCATAGGAGCAGCAGTTTAGGGTACGACTCTATTCTAAAAAACCTTCCTTGCGCTCGATGGGTGGGCGCCGATAGAGTTCGGTGACAAGTCAGCACGGATTAACACCCATGCCCGGTTCCTCTTGGGCGATACACAAGTTTGGCGGCTCTAGCGTTGCCGATGCCGATTGCTTTCGGCGCGTTGCAGCCATCCTCAATCCGCAGACCACAAAGCAGTTGGGGGTGGTACTTTCGGCTTGTAAAGGGGTGACGGATTCACTACTTGAGCTTGTCGCCAAGGCGGGGCGACGCGAGCCAGAGTTTCAAGTGGACCTCGACGTGTTGCGCGAGTGTCATGCTCGGATCGCTGGGGAGTTGCTTTCCAAGCAGGACGCGGAGCGATATCTGGAGACTTTCGATCGTGATCGGGCGGACATCGAAGGAATCCTGCAGGCCGTCAGCCTGACGCGTTCGGCGGGTCGTCACATTACCGATCTAATTTCGGGGTACGGTGAGATCTGGTCCACTCGGCTCTTCCGAGATTTTTTCGAGAGTCAGCGAGGACGTTCATCGAAACGTCGCGGTGCGGTACGCTGGCTCGATGCGCGAGAAGTCGTGATCGTCGAGTGGGGACCTCTCGGTCCATTCGTCCACTGGGAGGAATCGCGACGTCGGCTTGCCAAGCAGGTAGCAGCCGATTTTTCCGGCACCTTGGTGATAACCGGATTCATTGCGACGGACGTGAGCGGCGTGCAGACCACGCTTGGTCGTAACGGCAGCGATTTCTCGGCCTCGATTTTTGGTTCGTTGCTAAATGCCTCAGAGATTCACATATGGACTGACGTCGATGGCGTGTTGTCCGCCGATCCGCGTCGCGTGCCAGATGCGCAGGTGATCGACTCTCTGTCCTACGACGAGGCGATGGAGCTTGCGTACTTCGGGGCGAAGGTTATCCATCCGCAGACGATGGCACCGGCGATTAGTCGGGAAATCCCTATCTGGATCCGAAACACCTTTGGGCCTGACCATACCGCCACGTTAATCTGTGCTCGTCCTCAGTCGTCGCTCGCGGTCAAGGGCATCACGACCATCGAGAACATCGCGCTCCTGAATCTCGAAGGCGCGGGCATGATCGGCGTGCCAGGCACGGCTTCACGCCTTTTTGGTGCTTTGCAGGAGGAAGAGATTTCCGTTGTCCTAATCTCGCAGGGTAGTTCTGAACACTCGATCTGTTGTGCCGTACCGTGTGATCAGGCCGATCGCGCCGTCACCACTGTTAGCGCCGCGTTTGCTCGCGAGTTAACAGATGGACAGATTCAATCGGTCGAGGTCGATCGTGAACTCGCCATTCTCGCCGTCGTTGGTGATGGCATGGCAGGTACCCCTGGCATCTCAGCCAAAGTATTCGGAGCACTCAGCGCTGCAGGTGTGAATGTCCGAGCGATCGCTCAGGGCGCCTCCGAGCGCAATATCTCCGTGGTGGTCCCGGCGAAGGCGGCTACGCGTGCCTTGCGAACCGTGCATTCGAGTTTCTATCTCTCGACCCATACGGTGTCGGTCGGTATCATCGGTCCGGGCACAGTGGGCCGTGTGCTACTCGAGCAGATCGCGTCTCAGACCGAACGCCTTCGTCGCGACTTCAAACTTGATTTACGTGTTAGAGGTCTTCTGTCCTCGAAGCGGATGGTGCTGTCCGATATGGGAGTTACGCTCAGTCGATGGCAGTCGGAGTTTGCTGACTCGAAGGTCACGCCCGATCTCGAATCCTTTGTCGCTCATGTGGGTGTCGATTATCTGCCGCACCGTGTAATCATCGATTGCACGGCTAGTGGTGAAGTAGCGCAGCTCTATCCGGAATGGTTAGCCGCCGGCATCCACGTAGTGACGCCGAACAAAAAAGCGAATAGCGCTCCTATGGCGTTTTATCGGCGCCTGCGTGACGCACGACGCGCGGGAGGAACTCACTACCTCTACGAAGCGACGGTCGGTGCAGGGCTACCGATCATTCAGACACTCCGTGACCTGCGCGAGACCGGCGATGACGTGACGGGTATAGAAGGTATCTTTTCGGGGACGCTCGCATATCTTTTCAACGTTTACGACGGATCGCGTGAGTTCAGCGCGATCGTCGCGGATGCGAGGCAGCGTGGTTATACAGAGCCGGATCCACGTGATGATCTTTCAGGAATAGACGTCGCGCGTAAGCTGATCATTCTCGGTCGGGAAATGGGCTTGTCACTCGAGATGTCGGACGTAAAGGTCGAGAGTCTCGTTCCCATAGGATTGGAGCAGGGCTCTATCGAAGAGTTTCTGACTCGACTTCCGCAGCACGACGACGCCATGAAGATGCGTTTCAATTCAGCACGTGCTCGAGGTAAGGTATTACGCTATGTGGGTCGTCTCACGTCGGCAGGAGAGGCGACAGTAGGCGTGGTCGAGCTCGATGCACGACATGCCTTCGGTAACATCGCGCTCACGGACAACGTCGTTCGATTTGCCACGGCCCGCTACAACTCGAATCCTCTGATCGTTCAGGGTCCGGGCGCAGGTCCCGAGGTGACTGCAGGCGGAATCTTTGCCGATGTATTGCGTCTGTCTGCTTATCTTGGGGCAAGGCTGTGAGCTCCGCGGCCGAGCATCGCGGCATGAGCCGAGCGACCGCCTTCGCGCCAGCTTCTGTGGGCAATGTCGGTATCGGGTTCGATATCCTCGGGTTTGCCGTAGATGCACTCGGCGACCGCATCACTGTGTCGCGGACCGAACGTCCTGGCATTCGAATCACCGGCTGTTCCGGTGTCGTAACAGATCTTCCGCTCGAGCCTGAGAAAAACACCGCGGGACGTGCGCTGATTGCCCTTGGCGTGGCCGCTAATCCGCGTTTTGGTTTCGAGATGCACATCGAGAAGGGTATTCCTCTCGGTTCTGGTCTTGGTGGTTCTGCAGCATCGGCGGTGGGCGCTGTGGTGGCAGCCAATGCTTTGCTCGACGAACCTTTCGATCGACTCACGCTTTTAAAATTTTCGATGCAGGGCGAAGCGGTGGCGAGTGGCTCTGTTCATGTCGATAACATTGCGCCTTCGCTTTTTGGTGGACTTGTGCTGACGGTTGGCATTGATAATCCAAAAGTGAAGCGCATTCCAGTACCGTCCGGCGTCACGGCGGTAATCGCCCACCCGCACATGTTCGTACCGACCCAGCAAGCGCGTGCCATTTTGAAGCGGGACGTAGCGATGACCGACTTCGTTTGGCAAACGGCCAACCTCGCTGGCTTCCTCTCGGGTTGTTATACGAACGATCTCGAGCTTATTCGTGAAGGGCTCAACGACGTGGTCATCGAGCCACAGCGACGGCAGTTGATTCCCGGATTCTCCGCCGTGCGCGCTGCAGCGATGGCGTCTGGTGCACTCGGTTGTTCGATCTCTGGTGCGGGTCCAACCATGTTTGCTTGGGCGCTCGCGGCTGATGCACAGGCCGTTCGCGAAAAGATGGTTGCGGAGTTCGCGCGCAACGGCGTAGCGGCCGACCACTGGGTAGTGCCCGTCGAATCGGCTGGCGCACGAATCGTCGAATAGTGACGACCGGATGAAGTTTCGCAGTACCCTCGGTGGTGCAGAGCGACCGGGATTCTCCGAGGTGTTGAGGCGTGGGTTAGCCGCCGATGGCGGTTTGTACGTCCCTGAAAGGTGGCCGAATTTCACGCTGAACGATTTCATCGGCGCCCAGTCCCTTTCTGAGGTTGCCACGCGTCTGCTGGCGCCCTTTGTCGAGGACGATCCGATTACTCTGGAACTCAGTCATATCGTTCGTGAAGCCTTCGACTTTCCCGCGCCGCTAAAGCGCGTACAAGGGACTTCACCTGGCGAGGCGCTGTCGGTCCTCGAGTTGTCGCATGGACCGACTGCAGCGTTCAAAGATTTCGGTGCAAGGTTTCTCGCTGCCTGTTTCCAGCGGATTCAGAAATCTGGGTCCGGTTCAATCAATATTTTAGTCGCGACGTCGGGAGACACCGGTGGCGCAGTGGCTGCAGCATTTCATCAGCGATCGGGAACGAAGGTGACCGTACTCTTTCCGAAGGGTCTTGTATCACCGCTGCAGCAACACCAACTGACCTGTTGGGGCGATAACGTATGCGCCTTTGCCGTGCGTGGTACATTTGATGACTGCCAACGCATAGTCAAACAGGCATTCGGTACAGTGGCGCTTCGTCAGCGACAGCAATTGTCATCGGCGAACAGCATTAATCTCGGACGCCTGCTTCCGCAGGCTGTATATTACGCCGCAACGAGTCTCGCTTGGTATCGAGAGCATGGCATGCAGCTCTCATTCGTCATTCCGAGTGGAAATCTCGGTAATGCTGTCGCGTGTTTGTGGGCGCGGCGTATGGGCCTGCCTATCGGTCGGGTCGTACTCGCCCATAATGCCAATAGGACAGTCCCCGATTTTCTGGTGACGGGAGAATGGCGGCCGAGCTTGAGTACGACGACGATTGCCTCGGCGATGGACGTCGGTAATCCGTCGAACATGGAGCGACTCAGGGATTTATTCCCCGAGGTCGCAGAGTTACGCGCCAGCGTGAGTGCGGTGAGTATCGCCGATGATGCGATTCGACGTCGCATTTGCCTAGATCATGAGCGCTTCGGCGAAACGTGGTGTCCGCATACGGCAGTCGCTGCGGAGGCGTGGGAGAACATGACGGTGGAGTCGAGGAGGGAAAACGCATGGTGTGTGGTGTCGACAGCCTCGCCGGCAAAGTTTCCGGAAATTGTGGAGCCGTTGATTAACGCGCGAGTCCCGATTCCAGAGACGCTGACGCGCTTGTTCGACCGACCCTCGGTATTTAAGGAAATCGATATGTCACTTAAGGCGCTCGAGGCCGAGCTGACGAAGATCAATTAAAATTTAGCACTAATGAAGCTCCAACTCGAACAATGGATGCAAGTGGCTGCCGCCGTCGTTCTTGGTATCCTGATCGGGATCGTAGTCACTTTGGGGTGGCGCTGGTATAAAAGGCAGCGCGAGCGCCAACGCCGCAAACGACGCATTGAGGCGATATCTATCGATCACTTGCGCGATGTTGCAGTTCCCGATGGCAGCGGGGTGATGCTTCATATCGACTATGTACTATTGACGGTTCAAGGCGTTTTACTGCTCGATGTTCGTGACGTCGTCGGTAACGTTTTTGGATCGGATGCCATGATCGAATGGACGGTCATGCACGCGGGCCGTCGTAACGGTTTTGTCAATCCTCAGGGGCCGCTTTACGACCGAATTGCCGCCATCAAGGCGATCGTGAGTGATGTGCCCGTTGAGGCCAGAGTGATGTTTGGTAGTACGTCGTCATTCCCGAAAGGCTTACCGAGAATGACGCTGAGAGAGGACGCCTTGGAGAGCGAATTTCCGCTTGGCGATCGGGCCCAGGCCGAGCAATCCATCGAGGTGTGGCGGCAGGATTGGCAGCGCGTGCGCGAGACCTTGGTGCCGAGCGAATTCAGCGCCCGAAGCTAATGCACTACCCGAGCGTGGGTAATCCAAAAAACTGTCGAGATGTGGCTGTAGTATGCGCCGATAGATCCTCGAGCGATTCTCCTCGCGCCGCAGCAATGACGCCTGCGATATGCGCCAAATACACCGGCTCGTTTCGCCGGGATTCGGGCTTTGGGTACAGGTCGCGAGGCAGCAGATAAGGCGCATCGGTTTCTACCATCAAACGACCGGCCGGAATTTTTTTGACGAGTTCGCGCAAGTCAAGTCCACGCCTCTCGTCGCAAATCCATCCTGTTATGCCGATGTACAAGCCGAGGGCGAGGCAGGCCTCTAGCGCGTCGGCCGAACCGGTAAAGCAATGTAAAACAGTCGGTGGAAGCTCATTGTGATATTCACGAAGGATCGAGATGAAGTCCTGATGCGCATCCCGCTCATGCAGGAAGAGGGGTTTGCGCAAACGGATGGCCAGCTCCACCTGTCGCTTGAAAGCAAGGCGTTGGTCGCGAGGCGTAGAGAAATGACGATGGTAGTCGAGCCCGGTCTCGCCGATCGCAGCGATCAAAGGATCCTCGGCAAGCTTCGCGAGCGAGGCGAACGAGGCATCATCGAGATCGACGGCATGGTGCGGATGACAACCGGCGGTAGCGCGTAAAATGCGGGGCAATGTGTGGCTTAGTGCGAGCGCCGCCTTGCTGCCTTCCAGCGAGGCGCCCGTTACAACGAATTGCATAACGCCGACATCCATGGCCCGCTGCAGAACCTGCTCGCGGTCGTGGTCGTAGCTGTCGTGGGTCAGGTTGATGCCGATATCGATCAGCCCGACAGTCACTGCTAAAAACCTCCATTCTGTAGAGAGGCCAGCGCTGCACAAAGCGCGGTGACATCCTCTTCGGACTGATCCCAGGACACCACAAGACGGGCTTCGCCTGAACCGACTGCGCCCCAGTCGTAGAATTCAAAACCTTGTTCGCGCAAGGCGGTTGCGCTCAGGTCTCCGATTCGCACAAATACCTCGTTGGCCTCGACAGGGTGCATCAACGCGCTGCCGGCGGCCTGGCCGAGACGCGCGGCAAGGGAGTTGGCGCGGGTGGCAAGGCGCAACCATAGATCGTTGTCTAGGTAGGCGAGAAGTTGGGCAGAGGCAAACCGCATTTTGGAGAGCAGATGACCGGCGCGCTTACGCCGAAACTCAAAATCTCCCGCTCTATCGGGATCAAAGAAGATCACCGCCTCGGCAGTCAGCGTACCATTCTTAGTTGCACCGAAGGACAATACATCGATACCGGTACGCCAGGTTATGTCGGCAGCCGAGCAGCCGAGTGATGCTACGGCGTTAGCGAAGCGCGCACCGTCCATATGCACGACGAGCCCTCGTGAATGCGCAAGGTCACACAGTGTCTTCACTTCACTTGGCGTGTAGACCGTACCGAGCTCGGTCGCCTGCGTGATCGATAGCGCCCTCGGCTGAACCGTATGGGTCGACGGCGGATTCGCAGCCAGTGTCCTATCGATCATCTGCGGGGTGACTTTCGCATTCGGGCCCTGCATCAGGAGCAGTCGTGCTCCGCCGGTCATAAACTCCGGCGCACCACACTCATCACGGACGATGTGCCCCTCCTCGTGGGTGAGGATGGCACCGTAGGGTGGTACCAAGGTCGAGAGCGAAAGAGTATTTGCTGCGGTGCCGGTAGCGACTGGGAATACGCGCACCGACTTCTCGAAGAGCTCGGAGAAACGAGCATCGAGGCGTGACGACCAGGCGTCGTCGCCATACCCGAGCGCGTATCCGTGGTTGGCAGCCGCAATTGCCTCGATGATTTCGGGGGCGGCGGGCGCCGTGTTGTCGCTTTTAAAGTATCTCGCCATCGGGCGCGAATCGTACTCTAACAGGCGAAAGATCGGCATGGCATGATCCGTCGGTGCGCGATCAGATCGTACTGCCACTCGAAGAACCTACCGCTTCTGGAGGCCGATCGCTGACCGTGCGCCGTAGCGTCCGGGTTCGGCGTTTGGCGCTACGGGTTCACCTCGACGAGCGCATCGACGTGGTCGTTCCGCGTGGCGTCTTGATGTCGAGCATCAAGGCGTTCGTTACGCGTCATCAGGACTGGTTAGTGCGTAAGCGGACGGTTCGGACGGCGAGGGTCGTTACCGAGCCGTTTCCGCCGGCGGAGATCCCGCTCTCGGGGCTCCAAGAGCGTTATCGCGTGCACTTGGCTGGAGGACGAGGGCGACTGCGCGTGGAGAGACGTGGTGTGGTGCTGTCTTTGCGGGGCGCTTTGAATGAAGCCACGATATCGTCTGCGAGGCGAACTTTACTAACGTGGCTGACGACGCATTCGCGGGAGGCGCTCGAGGTTCGTTTGCAGCAGATAGCGTTTCGCTGGGGTTTTAAGTATCACAGCCTGCAACTGCGACGTCAGCGGACTCGTTGGGGCTCATGTTCGAGCCGTGGAGTGATCAGTCTGAACGTCTGCGCCGTGTTTCAGGAGCCCGAAGTACTCGATTACCTGCTGGTGCACGAGCTCGTCCATACGCGCTACATGAACCACTCCGCTGCGTATTGGGGAGCCGTCGCTGAAATGTGTCCTGATTGGAAACGCCTTGATCGCGAGTTGAGTCAGGGCTGGAAGCGTATTCCCCCTTGGGTGTTCGCATGAGTGCTTCGGCGCGTGCGCCATAGTCGAAAGCCCAGCAGCGTCGCCAGCACGGCCGCGTAAATCAGCGGTTCGCGTATATCTGCCTTGACCTGCCAGTAGTAATGCCAGACGCCGAGGATAGTGATGGGGTAGATCAGTCGATGCAGGGTCTGCCACCGACGACCGAGCTTACGCATCAGTCGGTTGGTCGAGGTAGCGGCAAGCGGAATCAGGGCCAGTAGGGCGACAGAGCCGACGACGATGAACGGACGACGGACAATTTCGCGTCCGAGATCGCTGAAGTCGAGATCGAGCTCGAGCACAGCATAAACCAAAAAATGCAGCAGGGCATACGCAAAACAAAAGAGCCCGAGCATGCGCCGGATACCTTGGATTGCAATCCGCCCGGTCGCTGCGCGCACGGGCGATACTGTGAGCGTGATCATGAGCAGGTTCAGAGCTGTCTTTCCCGTTACGTGCAGCATCTCGCGTATCGGATTGGGACCTAGCGACTGATTGGCGACGCCCATCACGCCGGCAATCAAAAGCGCTGCAGGAATCAAGGCTGCGACGAAGACGAGGGGCTTCAGCGATTGAGCAGGAATAGGCATCGGTTCAGTAGAACCTTCGCAAATCCATACCGCGATAGAGCGATGCCACCTCAGCGGCGTAGCCATTGAACGGTAGCGTGTCAATACGCGAAGCGAGGAAGTTTCCGCCAATCCGTCGCTCCTTTGACTGACCCCAGCGAGGGTGATCGACGGCGGGGTTTACGTTGGCGAAGAACCCGTATTCATCGGGAGCAGAGAGATTCCAGCTTGTCGCGGGTTGGCGCTCCGTGAATTGGATGCGAACGATGGACTTAATGCCCTTGAACCCGTATTTCCACGGAACGATGAGCCGAAGCGGAGCACCGCTCTGATTGGGTAACCACTTTCCATAGACACCGACGACCAGCAACGTGAGCGGGTTCATGGCTTCATCGATTCGAAGTCCCTCACGATAGGGCCAGTCGAGTACGCGCGTACGCTGACCGGGCATCTGCTTGGGATCTAAAAGCGTCGTGAATTCGACGAACTTTGCGCGGGACGTTGGCTTGAATCGGCGAATGAGGTCGGCGAGCGGAAAGCCCACCCACGGTACGATCCGCGACCACGCTTCGACACACCGGAAACGATAAATGCGTTCTTCGAGCGAATGGGGCTTTAGGATGTCCTCGAGTGTGAAGCGTCCGCGAATCTCCGCTTCGCCGTCGATTTCGACGCTCCATGGGCGGCTACGAAAGTTTTGCGAGTTTCGGTAGGGGTCTTCTTTTTCGAAACCGAATTCATAGAAGTTATTGTACGTGGTGATGTCTTCCCACGAGTTAGGAGGTTCATTCGTGGAGAACTTTGGGTTACGCGTGTATCGCGGTTCTGGCAAGGCGGGTGCGGCGGGGCGCCCCGTCTGGGGAGCGGCTTCGATACCCCCGCCGATCACCGCCGCCGATGTGGCAAGGGCTGCGAGAACATACCGTCGATCAAAATATACAGCTTCCGATGGGATCTCGGACGGCCGAATCGAAGGATCGTGATATTGCCCCATAAACCACCTGCCATAAAACAACGGCTTAAAACCAATACTTCAATTCTACTAAAAGTTTGGATGCCGCCCTTCGGAGCTTTTTAGAAGCATTAATCAGAACCGCCTCATCCACCAATTTAAGATGAGGTAAATCGGAGGCCGAATTACCGTAACCGACCAGCCGCCTACCGGGAAAGTTCGCTGCGGCGCGTCGCAATGCCATCGCTTTTTGCTCATCGCGCATGTTAGGGCTTGTCAGCCAACCGTCGAGATGGTCTTCATTCCAGGCGACGCGGCTGCAAATGTACTGATCGAAGCCAAGTGCGCTAGCGAGTTCGGGCACATAGAGATCGACGGCAGCCGTCATCAGGACGAGGTGGTCGCCGGCGCCACGATGACCCCGGATGGCGAGGATCGCCTGTTCAAAAATTCCACGCTTGACTAGTCTTGGAACGTACAGCTCGGTCCACGCGCGGACGTCTCCTCGAGAGGCGCCGCCCATCACGAAATGTATCAAAGCACCTTTGAGATATCCGCGGTCGCGTTTGCTGATGAGGTACCCGAGGACTGCCGGAATCACACCGAGGAAGCGAGAGAGTCGAACAGGGTGTCTTAAGGCGAACCCCGCGACATAACCCAAGAGCGTGTCCCTACGGGAGATCGTCCCGTCGAGATCAAAGAAAACGAGGCGCGGAGCAAGCTCGCGTGGGTATTCGAGATCGTCCACGCGAGCCACCGAGCTATCTGTCGTGACTTTGAGTTGACTGTCCCGACGTGCCGCCCGCCAGCTGCCGCAGCACGTACTGCAGAATGCCGCCATGACGGTAATAATCGCGCTCTTTCGGGGTATCGATACGCACGCGGACTTCGAAGACTATCGGTTCACCACCGTCGTTCGGAGTTGCCGTAGCGGTGACTGTTCGGGCTTCGGCATCACGGCAGTCGTCAAAGTCGAAGGTTTCAAGACCGGTGAGCCCAAGGCTCTGAACGGTCTGTCCGTCCATGAACTGGCAAGGGAGTACGCCCATGCCGATGAGGTTGGAGCGGTGTATGCGCTCGAAGCTCTCGGCAATGACCGCCTTGACGCCGAGCAGCATCGTTCCCTTGGCCGCCCAATCGCGCGAGGATCCAGTGCCGTATTCTTTTCCTGCGAGGAGTACCAGCGGCGTTCCAGTCGTCTGATACTTCATCGAGGCATCGTAGATCGACATCCGCTCGCCTGAGGGGATATGGAGCGTGACACCGCCCTCGGTCCCCGGGACCAGCAAATTGCGCAGACGAATGTTGGCAAAGGTGCCGCGCACCATCACCTCATGATTACCGCGGCGCGCGCCGTAGGAATTGAAGTCGGCTTTCTGAACGCCGTGTGCTTCGAGGTACTTCGCCGCCGGGCTGCCCTTGGCGATGTCGCCTGCCGGGGAGATGTGGTCGGTGGTGACTGAATCGCCGAGCAGAGCGAGCGCACGGGCCCCGCGGATCGGCCTGACCGAATTGGGCTGCATGCTTATGTCGTCGAAGTAGGGCGGATTGCGAACGTACGTAGACGTCTCATCCCAGGCATACAAATTACCCGCCGGGGCCCTTATACCTTGCCAATTTTCATCGCCGGCGAACACGTCGTTATAGCTGCCGCGGAACATGTTCGAGTCGATGGAAGCGCGGACCGTATCCGCCACTTCCTCAGGACTTGGCCAGATATCTTTAAGGAATACCGGATCACCGTCCGAGCTCGTGCCTAGCGGCTCGGTGTTGAGGTCGATATCGGTCGTACCCGCAAGCGCATAGGCCACAACAAGCGGCGGCGAGGCGAGGAAATTCATTTTCACCTCAGGGTGTACGCGACCCTCGAAGTTACGGTTACCCGAAAGCACTGAAGTCGCGATGACGTCACCAGCCTTCACGGCGGCCGAAATCTCCGCTTTCAACGGTCCCGAGTTACCGATGCAGGTCATGCAGCCGTAACCGGCGACATGAAAGCCAACGGCGGCGTAGTCATCGAGCAGTTGCGCTTTAGTGAGGTAGTCGGTCACCACCTTCGAGCCCGGCGACAAGCTTGTCTTGACCCAGGGCTTGGCCTTGAGTCCGCGACGCGCGGCGTTACGCGCGAGCAGCGCCGCACCCAGCATGACCGAGGGATTGGAAGTATTGGTGCAGCTCGTGATCGCGGCGATGAGTACGGCGCCGTCGCGGACGTCATAGCTGCCGCCGCCGCTGACCTTACCGATACCCGTTGCGGCCGGGTTCCTTTCGGCGCGCTCCTCAGACATCTGGGTGAGGGTCTTGCGATAGACCTGCTTCAAGCTGCGCACGGGGACGCGATCTTGCGGGCGCTTGGGGCCGGCGAGAGACGGCTCGACTGTGCTCAGGTCGAGTTCGAGAATATCGGTGTAGTCGGCCTGCGGCGCACTGTTGTGCCGCCACATGCCTTGCGTCTTCGCATAGGCCTCGACCAGATCGATTTGTGATTTCGGGCGGCCCGACAGTTCGAGATAACGAAGCGTCTCTTCGTCGATCGGGAAGATGCCGCATGTACTGCCATACTCCGGCGCCATATTCGCAATCGTCGCGCGATCGGCGAGTGGGAGATTAGCGAGACCGTCGCCAAAATATTCGACGAATTTCTCGACCACACCCTTTTTACGTAGCATTTCGGTGACGGTGAGAACGAGATCCGTTGCCGTGGCGCCCGGCTGCAATCGGCCTGTGAGCTTGAAGCCCACAACTTGCGGGATGAGCATCGTGACCGGTTGTCCGAGCATCGCCGCTTCGGCTTCGATGCCGCCGACGCCCCAACCGAGCACGCCGAGCCCATTGATCATCGTGGTGTGGGAGTCGGTGCCGACGAGTGTGTCGGGGTAGGCCTGCGGACGAGCGCCGTCGGTGTTTTCGAATACGACTCGGCCGAGGTACTCGAGGTTGACCTGGTGGACGATACCCGTGTTGGGCGGAACCACTTTGAAATTACGGAACGCGCTTTGACCCCAACGCAGGAACGAATAGCGTTCGCTGTTGCGCGCAAATTCTATTTTGGTGTTTTGTGCGAGCGCTTCGTTGGTGCCGTAATGGTCGACCTGCACGGAGTGGTCGATGACGAGCTCTGCGGGTGCGAGCGGATTGACGCGCTGGGGATCGCCGCCTAATTTTTTGATCGCCTGGCGCATGGCCGCCAGATCGACGACGCAGGGGACGCCCGTGAAATCCTGCATGATTACGCGCGCAGGTGTGAACGAGATTTCGTGTTCCGGGGTTGACTTGGCGTTCCAGCCGAGCAGGGCGTCGATGTCTCGGCGCGTCACGTTGACGCCGTCCTCGAAGCGCAGCAGGTTCTCGAGCAAAATTTTTAGGGAATAGGGCAGGCGCGCGATTCTGTCTTGTGGCAGCGCGGCGAGACTCCAAATGTCGTACGACTGCGAGCCCACTTTAAGAGTGGTGCGAGTCTGGCGACTGTCGGTCATGGGAACCCCCGCTCGGTCGAAAACCGTCATCAACCTCGAAAATGGGCGCGAATTATAGCCGCTCGCGTAGGTGTGCGCGCCGCATGAGCGATTGCCGGACAATTACGGCGCGGTGGACTCGATCACGGCGCCGCCGAGGCACTGGCTATTGAGGAAAAGTACCGCAAATTGCCCCGGCGTTACCGCCCGCTGCGGGGACTCGCAATCGATCAGCAGGCGACCGTCATCCAAAGGTACTACGCGACAGGGTTGATCGGTTTGACGGTAGCGCAGCTTGACACTCGCCTCAAACGGGCTGGAGGGCGCATCGATAAGCCAATGTGCCTTGGCCGTCGAAACCGACTTTGATAACAGCAGGGGATGGTCGTGGCCTTGTACGACAATGAGCGCATTCTTGTGCTGATCTTTGCGCGCGACGTACCACGCCGCTTCGGCATGCCCCGATCGGCCCCCGATTTCGAGTCCCCCGCGTTGACCTAGCGTGTAGAACGCGAGTCCGTGATGCGAGCCGATTTGCTCGCCTTCGGGTGTTTCAATGGGGCCCGGCGCATGTGCAATGTACTGATTTAGAAACTCATAAAAGGGTCGTTCGCCGATAAAGCAGATGCCGGTGCTATCGGGCTTGTCGTGTACCAGGAGCCCGGCCGCTCGTGCTCGCTCACGGACCTCGATCTTCGTGAGTTCGCCGAGGGGGAAAAGTGCCGCCTCGAGCTGTACTCGCTTAAGCGAGTGCAAAAAGTAGGATTGATCTTTGTTGGAGTCGAGCGCCTTGTGAAGCTCGACACCACGTGGCCCATTGATTCGACGTGCGTAATGTCCGGTGGCGAAACGGTTTCCGCCGAGTCGACGCACGTATTCGAGACAGACGCCGAACTTGATGTCGCGATTACATGGCACATCGGGGTTCGGCGTTCGCCCGGCACGATACTCGGTCAAGAAATAATCGAACACGCGCTGCCGATACTCGACCGCAAAATCGACTCTGTGCAGGGGGATACGCAACTCGCGACAGACGGCTAGCGCGTCTTGGTAGTCGGCGGAGATCGTACAGTACGCATCGCCCTCTTCCCAGTTGGCCATGAAGAGACCTTCGATTTCGAGATTCTGCTCGCGCAGCAGGAGCGCTGCGACGGCAGAGTCGACTCCCCCCGAAAGTCCTACGACGATCACGCCGAGTGCGGGATCTTCGCTACGCCGGTCGAGAGGGTTGCGGCGAGCCCAATGTACGCCTCGGGGCGCAGGGCGGCGAGCCGCGCTTTCTCCGCGGCGGGTAGAGGCAGTCCAGCAACGAACTCAGCATACGATTTCCCGTCAATCTTTCGACCGTGCATGAAATCTTTAAGAAGTTCGTATCCGTTCGGCACTCCGGCTGCCCTCAAGGCCGTTTGTACCGCTTCCCCAAGAACCTCCCAAGCTTGCTTGAGATCGGCGGCAATGCGCACGGGGTCCGCGTCGATCTTACTGAGACCGCGCTGCAAGGCCTTCCAGGCGACGAGCACATGGCCAAGCGCGACACCGAGGTTGCGTAAGACCGTTGAGTCGGTGAGGTCGCGCTGCCAACGCGAAATCGGCAGCTTCTCCGAAAAGTGACGCAGCAGAGCACTTGCGATGCCTAGATTGCCCTCGGCGTTTTCGAAATCGATGGGGTTAATCTTATGGGGCATGGTCGAGGAGCCCACTTCGCCAGCAACAGTGCTCTGCTTGAGATAGCCGAGACTGATATAGCCCCATATGTCCCGGCTGAGGTCGATGACGATGACGTTGGCCGCGGCGAGCGCGTCGCAATACTCGGCGATCCAGTCGTGAGGTTCAATTTGCGTGGTGAGCGCATTGACCTCTAGCCCCAACGACTGGACAAAACGATCCGAAATCCCGATCCAATCAGCATCGGGCAGAGCAGCGATGTGGGCATTGAAGTTCCCTACTGCACCATTCCATTTGCCGAGGATTCGTACGCTCGTCCATCGATCGAGTGCGCGATCGAGTCTGGCCGTTACATTTGCAAATTCTTTACCGAGAGTCGTCGGACTCGCAATTTGACCATGTGTCCGCGAGAGTATCGGGAGTGCGGCATAGCGCGAGGCGAGCGTGCGCAACGCCTCGAGCGCCGGCGAGAATTCGTTCAGCAGTGTCGATCGTGCAGACTGTAGCATTCGCGCGTACGCGAGGTTGTTGATGTCCTCTGAAGTGCAACCAAAATGCACGAGCTCGAGCTCAGCGGCGGAGGCACCTGCGGCAGTCAACCGATCACGTACGTAGTATTCGACTGCCTTCACGTCGTGATTCGTGCGTTGTTCGATCTTTTTGACTTCGCTCGCAGCATTGGCCGGCGGGTTCTCAACCAATTCGCGGACGGCCTCGAGCACCGCGGCTGACAGGGTGGCGGCAGCTGCGAGCCCAAACGGTCTTTCGCGATGTAGGGCGAGTAACCATCCGGCTTCGATACGGATCCGTTCGCGGATGAGAGCCGCCTCCGAAAGGTGACCTCGCAGCGGCGCCGACCCGCTGGCGTAGCGGCCATCGATCGGGGAAAGGGCGTCAAGTGAGTCCAGAGCCATGAGGAACCCGGTGCGCTAAAAATGCTAAGATAGGAATGTTACCTCATGCTCGACGCTCCCCCTGTTCTCTCCCGGTTTTCAGACCTAAAGTCGACCCTGCGATCGCGGCTGCTTGCGAGCCCATGCCACGAGCCCGCTAACGATTGGCGTCTCGGTCAGGAGTCCGAAGCTCGCAGGAAGCGTCTGCGCAAATTCTTCCCTGAATACCCCACGCCCGCGGCCGTGCTGGTTCCCGTCCTCGATCGAGGTGACGACCTCGGCATCCTGCTGACGCTTCGGTCATCGCATCTCAAGAATCACGCCGGACAAATCAGTTTTCCCGGCGGTCGAATCGAGGCGAGCGACTCTGACCCGCTCAGTGCAGCCCTACGTGAGACGGAGGAGGAAATCGGTCTTTGCGGGGATCAGATTGACGTTGCGGGTTATCTTCCGGATCACCTTGTGATTACGGGTTATCGAGTCACGCCCGTCGTTGGGTTCATTCGTCCGAATTTTTCTTTGACACCCGATCCTACCGAAGTAGTGGAAGTGTTCGAAGTACCGTTGTCATTTGTACTCGATGAGCGTAACCACGTGCCTGCGGTACGACACTTCAAGGGCGAGGATGTGCATTTTATTGACTTCCCTTTCGGACATCACACGATCTGGGGTGCCACGGCGGGGATGCTCATGACCTTGTATCGCACGCTACGCGGCGATCCCGCCTGATAGCGGGGCTAACTTTGGATCAGTCCGTCCATCGCTTGCTCGAAATTATGCGCGCCCTGCGAGACCCGCATTCGGGCTGCGTATGGGATCGCGAACAGACCTTTGAGAGCATCGTTCCGCACACCCTCGAAGAAGCGTATGAGGTATCCGAGGCGATCGGCAGCAGAGATGCTGATCGGATCCGGGATGAGCTCGGGGATCTGTTGTTCCAAGTCGTGTTTCTCTCCCGAATCGCCGAGGAGCGTGGGTTATTTAATTTCGACGATGTCGCTCGAAGTATTTCCGATAAGCTCGTTCGTCGACATCCGCATGTGTTCGACCAGCGATCGGGTTTGAGTGACGACGAGCAAACTCGCGCCTGGGAGTTCGTAAAAGAAAAAGAGCGAGTGGCCGCAGGGGTCGAGGGCGTTCTCGATGGTGTTGCACTCGCGCTTCCGGCGCTCACACGCGCAGTAAAACTTGGGAAGCGAGCGGCTCGAGTAAACTTCGATTGGCCAGGCGCCTCGGGTATGCGTAAGAAACTCGACGAAGAGCTTGGCGAGTTCGAAGCGACGCTCACCAATCAGGAACGGCCAGGCCGCCAGCATGACGAGCTCGGCGACTTGCTCTTCGTCATCGCTAATTGGGCTCGACACTTGCGCCTCGATCCCGAGGCTGCGTTGCGCGGTACGAACAAAAAATTCGAGCGTCGCTTCGCTCACATGGAGCATTTGGCTGCAGCCGAGGGCAAGCGGTTGCGAGAGCTCGACTTAGAGTCCTGGGAGCAACTCTGGCAGCGGGCAAAGGCCGCGGAGCGATCACTAGTGGACTGTAACAACTAAAAAGGTAGTATGATGGTGTTCATGAGCACGATCACGCTGTTGGACACCGAGCGCACGGAGCTGAGCCAGCGAGCGGCAAGCCGAGTGGGGCGAGCGGATGATGCGCGCCGTGCACGCTTGATCCTGCTGCTCGAGTCGGGGGGGACGTGGGCGCGCATTCGCGACAAGCTCGACTGCAATGATGCGTTCATCGATCGCTGGATGAAGCGATTTCTGGCGGAACGGCTGGCGGGCCTGTTCTCGCGCCATGCGGGTCAGGAGGCGAGCACG
>VGVG01000018.1 GCA_016874055.1 Gammaproteobacteria bacterium
CGGCACCGGCGGCACCGGCGGCACCGGCGGCACCGGCGGCACCGGCGGCACCGGCGGCACCGGCGGCACCGGCGGCACGGGTGATAATGGCAATACGGGGACGTCCTCTGGCGTCAGTGGCGGGTTTGGCTTTGGTGACGCGTCTTCGACGGCGACGACCAAATACACCGGCGTCGTGCAGTTCGCCTCGCGCAGCCCCGCCTTGGGTACTTGCCAAGTTGGTAGCACGACTAGCACGCTTGCGTGGGTACTCTCAAGCGTGGCCTACCAGCGCGTGGATAACACGATGAACATCAAGGCGCGCAGCGGGGCGACCTGCGGGATTAGTTCGGCGGAGCTTGCGAACCAGGACCCAGCGAGTAGCTACACGAGCTTTTTCGACAGCAGCCAAATTGGCGTCGTGCATGCCTTCAGCTCGAACGGCGAGCTGAAGGTTAATTTCATGAAAGCCCAGAACACGACGTACACCCCGCCGAGCTGGCGAATCGACAACAACTTCATCCGCTCGGCCGCCTCGTACAGCGTCCTTGACCTGACGGGCGCCTACATCTACTCGTGGGTGGCCGGTTCGGGTAATGAGCAAACGCGGACGTTTAATCTGCGGATTCAGGATGTCAATGGTAAGTTGACCGGCACCGCATTCTTTGGGTTCACCTCGGCGATGACGGGTGCGAATGACTCCCTCGTGAGCGACTACACGGGCATCATCGATCGGATGTACTGCAACTGGACCAGCAAGGGCTCCGACAGAAACGGCGGTAGCTTCGACACTACAACCGGAGTGTTCACAGGCGACAACGCCGGACTGGAAAGAGGGGAAAAGGTCGCCGCGCAAAGACAGCTCTTCGAGTTCAGCCCAACCGCGAAGAAATGGACGGCGACAGACAACAAACTGCGCTACGCGCCGACCAACTCCTGCGACTTTACGGCGGCGATGCTGGCGGCAGGCTTTAGGTACAACCAGTCGAGGCCGTTCTTTATCGATTCTTTTTCTGCCTCGGCGCCCACCTCGTTCCCGACTGCCCCGTTCACGAACGAGCTGTTCACGCCCACCACCGTCACGAATGCGGGACTGAAGGCTGAGATCACCACCGCCTTAGGGGGATCGGTTCCGGTGAATTGATGCTTAGAGTTGTTCGGGTAGTGATCTTGACGGGGTGGCTTGTGGCCACCCCGTTTTCTTTTGCGCAGGAGATGGGTCAGCCGGCGTTTATTCCGCCTTCGGTGTCACCGAGCGGCTACGGCGGGGTGGGCCTAACGCCCTCTGCGAATCCGACCCCGCAGGGGATGGCGGTGTTGGGTTTTTCATCGGCGTTGCCGGGTAAAACCACCTCCTCGGGGTTTAATTTTCTGGGCAGCTTCGGGGTGTTGCCGGGGGTGGAGTTAACCGGCCGCCTGCTGACGCGAGATCTGCAGTGCAACCTGTACGTGTCGGACTGCGGCAAGCCGCCGGGCATTCGGGATCTGAGTGCGGGTTTGAAGCTCTCGACCACGTTATTTGCCGATGAGGATGCTTCGCTCAATGCAGCGGCGGGCGTGACGGATTTCGGCGGTGCGGCGACCCTCTCGCGCGTCCTCTATGCAGTCGGCACCTGGAACACCGGTCGCTGGAGTGTCTCTGCGGGGTACCTCAAACCCAAAAGCGCGACAGCGTTTGGGAAGGGGCCCTTTGCGAGTCTGTCATGGGCTGCCTCGGAGTGGCTGCAGGTGAATGCGGCGGCGGTTGATCAAGATCTGCTGAGCTCGGTGCGGCTGTGGGTGCCGAGCCGCTGGCTACCGGAGAACGCCGCCGTGTACGTCGATGCGCACCAGCATTGGCGGGCGCGACGGGAGGTGTTGCCAAAGAGTTCATTCGGCTTGGGGCTCGCGTTGGATCTGGACCCCTTGACCCCCTCCCGCTCGCCGCCACCGCCGTTAGAGGGACTGATCAGCGCGGGCAAGGCACTCAAGGATTGGCGACCGCTTTGGGAGAAGCCACGGTGGCTAAGCGCGTTTCTGCACGCGCCCAATACTGCGTTGAAAACGGAGGCTGCGGATGATGCGGGCGAGCCGGCGCCGCGTGTGGTGACGACGGCGGCGGAGGATCAAGAGTGGGCATTAAGTGTGGTGGCGGCGCTTGAGCGAGAGGGCTTTGAGGATGTGTCGGTCGGTCAAGAGGAACAAGAGGAAGTTGAGAAGGGTTGGTTGGTCCGTTTTGAGAACATCGACTATCAGCATAATGATTTGGATGCCTTGGCGGTTGCGGCAGGAGCCGTGGCGGAGATCGCGGGGGCAGAGGCTCGGCGCGTCACGCTACGCGTCATGCGCCGTGGCGTTGAGTCGATTGACTTTCATTTTACGCTTCAGTGTTTAAAGCCTTTTTTAGCGTTGGATCGATGGTGTCCGCCGGATGATTTATCGCTGCGGTCGGCCGATCGCGCGTGGCGTGCGGTCGATTGGCGAGCAAGCGGTCGTCAGCGCTCGAGGTTTGTGCCGCGTCTTTACGTGGTACCGGCAATCGAGTCGCGAATCGGAACCGAGTACGGTGCGTGGGATGCCTCGTTCGGAGCGAACGTCGCCTTGCATCTGCCGCTCTGGCGCGGCGCGCTGATCGAAGGCACGCAGATTTTCCCCGTCAATGACACCCAAGATTTTAAACCCGGCGGCATTTTCTCTCGGTATCGATACTCCCAAAGCACGGATCATCGGGTGATGCTCCATCAAGCGCTTGGACTGCCCTTTGGGGTATCGGCTCGTGCAGCAGTGGGTCAGGTGGGTGATTTATTTGAGGGGTACGCCGCAGAACTTCGATGGGAGCCGGCAAGAGGTCGACACAAGCTTGGCGCAGAGGTCGCCAAGTTCAAGGTGACTCAACCGGGGTTTTCCGGTGACGGCTACAACCGATCTGAGATTGCGACGTACCGATTCTTCAGCGAGTCTCTGCAAGCTACCTTCGAGGTCAAGGCGGGTCGATTTTTCAATGGCGATACGGGCTTTTTAGCGTTCAGTCGATTTTGGTTTGGCGATGTATCGATCACCCCTTACTACCGAAAAACCTCAAGAAAAGAGGCGTACTTTCCTTACCGTGTTTATGGCTACCAAATTGTGCCTGCACTGCCGGAGCGGCGGTTTGCAGGACTTGAATTCTCTTTTCCTCTGGCGCCCCGCAAAGGTTTCTCGAGTCGCTGGCTGCGGGTGAACGGCAATGATCGGTTTTTTTACGGCATTGAAACCGTCGTGAAAAATCCTACCAACGATTTACTGCGCGAATATGGTCAGTTTGCGCCGGTACCGTTGTCCCTCGACGGTACGGTTTTTAACTTTGATCGTGCCTCGGATGCGTATCTTGCCTCCAATCTTCGTCGTATTCCGCTGATCTGGCGTAAGTTCCGCGACCAACCGAGTCGATAGCGCCGATCCTGTGTTTAACAAACTCTTGCCGATTTTCTTCTCGCCCATCGTGCTGGTGTGCCTTGCGGTACTGGTCGGCGCAGTGCGGCGTGAGCGACGTTGGGCGATCGCTGGGGCGATGTTTTTGCTGCTCGGTAGCCTGCCTGTCGTGGCGGATCGAGTGTTTGCGTGGTCGCAGGCTGAGGTGCTCGACCGAGATCCTGCGCGGCTTGAGCGGGGGATGCCGGTCGCGCAGGCGATCGTCGTGCTCAGCGGTGCGATGGGCTATGTGCGTCCCTCGGGTGTGCCGATTGCCGAGTGGGGTGATGCAATTGATCGCGTGTTGGCGGGTATCGCGCTTGCGCGGGAGGGGCGAGCGCCGCGTCTCATTTTCTCGGGAGGAGGCTGGATTGGTCAGGAGGGGTTGCCCTCTGAGGGTGCGGTGGCGCGGCAGTTCGCGCTTGAGTTTGGTTTAGCTGCCGATCGAGTCGAGGTGTCGCCCCAGGCGCTTAACACCGAGCAGGAGGCCAAAGTCATCCGAAAAATGTTCCGCTCGGTGAGGCCGAAGATTATTTTGGTTACTTCAGCGTTTCACAGTCCGCGGGCAGCCGTGATCTTCGCGACCGAGGGGTTTGAAGTGATTTCGCATCCGGTGGATTTTCGGGTGCCGGTTAAGCGAAGTGCACTCATGAACTGGCTGCCCTCGACCGCTGCACTTGAGAAATCAGACCTCGTCATCCGCGAAGCGCTTGGCCGTGCGTATTACCGTCTACGGGCGATGTGGCAGGCGGACTCGCAGAAGGTGGCTGAAGAGGACCCCCCATGAGTCGTTTCCTTGATCGCCGCGTGTCTGTGGCGCCGATGATGGATTGGACGGATCGACATTGCCGGTACTTTCTGCGCGGCTTTCATAAAGATTTACTGCTGTACACGGAGATGTTGACGGCTTCGGCTATTTTGCGGGGCGAGCGGGAGAGGCTACTCGAGTTTTCTGCGGAAGAGCATCCGCTTGCACTACAGCTTGGCGGCTGCGAGCCTGATTATCTCGCCGCCGCAGCCCGCTACGGTGAGGAGTGGGGGTACGATGAGATCAACCTCAACTGCGGCTGCCCCTCCGACAAAGTGCAGAAGGGCGCGTTTGGCGCCTGTCTCCTGAACGAGCCTCGTCTCGTTGCAGACTGTATCTCGGCGATGTGCGCGGCGGTGGCTCTGCCGGTGACCGTGAAGATGCGCATCGGCGCCTTGCCATCAAGCGCACACGATCTTAATGAGGCTGTGCAGCGTTTTGATGAGGCAGACTACGACAAGCTCGCCGATTTTTTAGTCGCCGTCCGCGCAGCGGGGGCCGACTGCGTGATCGTGCACGCGCGTAAGGCGGTGCTTGGTCACTGGACGCCGGCTGAGAATCGGGAGATTCCCCCGCTTAGGTATGACGTAGTGCGGCGTTTGAAGGAAGACTTCCCCGACATGCCGGTGTTGCTTAATGGCGGCCTGAAGACGGTCGGGCAATCGATCGAGGCGCTCGAGTGGGCCGATGGTGTGATGCTCGGTCGCGAGGCGTATCACCGGCCGATGGTGCTTGGCGAACTTTTTGCTGCCCTGGAGGCAGATGTGGGTTATCGCGCCCCCAGCGTCGAAGATCACCTTTCTCGCATGGCCGAGTACGCAGAACGAGAACTCTCGAAAGGCGAGCGCTTGCACGCCATCACCCGCCATATGCTCAGCCTTCTTAGTCACACGCCGGGCTCGCGGGAGTATCGTCGTTTGCTCTCAGAAGGCGCCCGTGAACGCGATGCGGGGCCCGAGCTCCTGCATCGTGCGGCATCGCAGGTCACGATCTAATCAAGACTCTCAATCGACCGACCCCCGGCCGATGGCGTTTGCCTCGCCCCTGTGAACGGGGGAGAGGATGGGTAAAAAATTTTGATAATGAGTGCAGCACAGCTACTCAGTAGCTTTCTCGGGGTGGCGAGTGGGGAGACTTTGATGTCTTAAGGCGATCTTCAAGTAGCGACTCGGCATACCTACCGCAACCTATCGATAAAAAGTCGATCGAGGCGATGATTGAGGTGGCGACCATTACGAGGGAGAGAGCTGGCCACGCGATGGGCGATCCCTTGATGGTGCGGGGACTTTAAAGGGTTCAATCGTCGAGCAAGGCGGCGACTACGGCAAAAGACGCGGCACGGGTCCGTCCACCACGGCGGCGGCGTACGCGGTGACCGCGAAGACGGCGGTCGACTGGCGCAGGTGCGCACGGTCGACCTGATTGAGCGTGTCGTTCACGGTATGGTGGATGTCGAAGTAAGTTGTCGCATCGAGCTGTGGCGCCAAGATGGGCACGCCGAGACGACGCAGCGGGCCGAGGTCGGCGCCGCCGTTGGCGATGTTGTCGCCAAGCTCCACTTCGAGCGATCGCACTACGCGGTGTGTCTGCACAATGGTTGGCCAGTACCGTTGCGGCACTCGTGCGGAGAGCTTCCATACCGGACCGTCGCCAAGGTCGGCCTCCATCGCAAAGGCGTGATTTGCGACCCCCTCATCGCCGATGGCAGCAGGGTAGCGACTCGCTCCCGAGAGCCCGAACTCCTCGTTCGCAAAAAGCACGACGCGCAGGGTGCGGCGCGGCTTAGGAACAGCGTTCGCGGCCAGTTGTGCCGCCGCGATTGCGATGGCGACGCCTGCGCCATCGTCTTGAACGCCGTGACCGGTATCCCACGAATCGAGGTGGCCACCGATCAGTACGATTTCATTAGCGAGGTCGGTGCCGGGCAGATCGCCGATGACGTTCGCCGAGCGTACCTGCGGTAGATCGCGCGAGGTGACACGCAGGCGCACTCGTACGGCTTGGCCCGCCCGCGCCGTGCCCTCGGAGCGCGTCTGCGTAACTTGACGCGCAAGGAGATCCGCATCGGGGTTCGAGATAGCGACCGCCGGAATGCGCGGCGCGGAGACGGAGTAGGAGAGCGTGCCGGTATGCGCAATACGGTTCTCGCTCGTGCCCACCGATCGAATGACCACCCCTAAAGCGCCCAGGCTCCCGGCGATGCTCGGCCCTTCGGTACGCGCCCAAACGGCTTTGCCGTAACCACTGCCATCGCGCGTGCGTTCCATGCGGGCGTTGAAGAACACGATCTTGCCGCGCACGGTGCCCTCCGGCAGCGCCTGCAGTGCGGGGAGGTCCGGCACCATCACGATGGACGCTGAGAGACCTTCATCAGGCGTCCCGATGCTGCCGCCAATCGCAGTCGTCACCATCGACATTGGATACGGTGCAAGCACTTCAAAGCTTGCTTCGCCGCGGATCCACCGCGGCACGATCACTTCTTGGGTGTGCACGTTCGAAAAGCCGTGATCGCGCAGGGTTTTAACGGCCCACTCGACGCCGGCCTGATCACCTGCTGTGCCGGCAAATCTTTGCCCGACTTCGGTGGTCAGTGACTCAAGGAGCCGATAGCTTTCATCGCTCTGAAGCGCGAGTTCACGTACGCTGCCGGCGCCGGCAAGCGCCTCGCGTGAGAGCAGCACGGGCGGGGGTTCTTTGGAGGCCTGCGCGAACGTGATGTCAAAGATTGAGAGGCCCGCGACACACGCAGCCGCAACGGCGAGGCCGAAGCGGCTTCGCAAACGAAGATAGATCGTCATGGGGCCCTCAGCCGAGGCGCTTTTGCAGGGCTTTGACCTCAGCCCACAACGCCGCAGGCGTGCGCGCACCGAACTGCTCAAAGAATTTACCGATATCGGCGGCTTCAGTGCGCCACTCCTCCGGTCTAACCGAAAGCAGCTCATCGAGTGCGGGCTGCGCGATGCTGAGGCCCTGGAGGTTGAGGTCGGCGGGGCGCGGCAGGTGGCCGATGTGGCTCTCCTGCGCCGCGGCCTTGCTGGTGCAGCGCTTTAAGATCCACTCAAGCACGCGCAGATTGTCGCCGAACCCTGGCCACAAGAGCTTGCCGTCGGCACCGCGACGGAACCAGTTCACGTGATAAATTTTGGGAGGGTCCTTGAGCCTCTGGCCCATCGCAAACCAATGCGCCCAGTAATCGCCGAAGTTGTAGCCGGCGAAGGGTTTCATGGCCATCGGATCGCGACGCAGTACCCCCGCTTGACCGATGGCGGCTGCGGTCGTCTCTGAGGCAACCGAGGCACCGACGAGCACACCATGGTTCCAGTCGCGCGCTTCGTAGACGAGCGGGGCGACGCCGCGCCGACGTCCGCCAAAGATAATCGCTGAGATCGGCACGCCACTGGGGCTATCCGCCTCAGACGCATAACGCGGATTACGCTTGGCTGACACTGTAAAGCGCGAGTTCGGTTGCGCCGCAGGGCCGTTCGCCGGGTCATAGGGCCGACCCTGCCAGTCGATCACGGGCTTGCCGGTCTCGAGACCTTCCCACCAAGGCCGGTTATCTGCGGTGAGCGCGACGTTTGTGAAGAGTGTGTCGCGCTGAATCATCTTAAAAGCGTTACGGTTGGTCTTGGCGTTGGTACCCGGCACGACACCGAAGTAACCCGCCTCCGGGTTGATCGCATACAACCGACCATCGGGTCCGGGGTGTAGCCAGGCGATGTCATCGCCGACGGTCGTGACCGTCCAGCCCGGCATGGAGTCGGGTGGGATCAACATTGCAAGGTTCGTCTTGCCGCAAGCGGAGGGAAAAGCGGCGACGACGTAGTGCGTCTCGCCCGCTGGACTCGTAAGGCCGACGATGAGCATGTGCTCGGCGAGCCAGCCTTCGTGACGCGCCTGATAGCTCGCGATGCGCAGCGCATGGCACTTCTTACCCAGCAGTGCGTTGCCGCCATAGCCACTGCCAAAACTTTGAATCGAGAGCTCTTCAGGGAAATGCATGATGAACCGGCGGTTCGGATCGAGCTCGCCGATTGAGTGCAAGCCTCTTACGAAGTTTCCCTCGCGGGCAATGCGCTCAAGCGCGGGGCGACCGGCGCGGGTCATGAGCATCATGTTGATGACGACGTAGGCACTATCGGTGATTTCGACGCCGCAGCGCGAGTAGAGCGAGTCGATGGGGCCCATGCAGTAGGGCACGACGTACAGCGTGCGGCCCTTCATGCAGCCCTTGAAGAGCTCTTGCATCTTGGCGTACGCCTCGGCCGGGGGCATCCAGTTGTTATTGGGACCGGCGTCGTCCCGGTTCGTGGTGCACACGAAGGTGAGGTGCTCGACGCGCGCCACGTCCGATGGGTGCGAACGGGCGAGGAAACAGTTGGGGTAATGCGCTTCGTTGAGCTTCTGCAGCTCGCCATTCGATTGCAGTTGATCGATGAAGCTCTGGTGCTCGGCATCCGACCCTTCGACCCAGTGTATGGCATCGGGCGTCGTCAGTTCGCGCACGGAGGTCGCCCATTCCGCGACAGCTTTGGACAGTGTCGGCAACGGCGGCAGGGTTGAGGGACTTATCATTAGCGAACCTGTTCCCCTAAATCTTTAAATTAATTTAATCCAAAATCATAGCGAAGCCCACACGGGATGAGGGTCTTGTGCTTGTATAAGATGATTAGCGAAAACGCGCGAACTTACACCGAGCAACGTCCGGTGACCCATGGCTTATAACCTGAATATTCCGGGTTGGATGTCCGAGCATGAGCTTCGGGTGATCGAAGACTTGGCGGGTCGCGTCGCCCCTTACGGAAACATTGTTGAAGTGGGCTCTTTTTGCGGGCGAAGTTCGTGGCCCTGGGCGAAATCGGTGGATCCATCGATCACGGTTTATGGCCTCGACATTTGGGATCCGGGGGAACACCCGTACTCACCGCCGAGTTTGGTGGATGCGGATACGGACGTCGGTCGATTCGGTGCGGCCAAGGACTGGCGCGAGGCCGAAGGGTCGCTCGAGAACTTCACGCGCTATACCGCCGACTGCCCGAATATCGTGGCCCGCCGTGGGCGCTCGCCCGATGATTTCTGGCAGCGGCCGTTTTCGTCGACCGATTTAGTATTTTTGGACGGCGTTCATCACAACCCGATTTTTCAAAAGGATTTATGATTTTGGTGGGAGCGCCTGAGACCCGGCGCGATTTTCTGTGGCGACGATTACGCTCGCGCCCACCCCGACGTGATTTTCACCCTCCGCGATTTCACGATGCACCATGGCCTTTCGCTCGTCGTGAGGGGTCATCTCTGGATTACCCAAAAACCCCTTAACACCGCCACCCCGCCGTGAACGCGGGGCCGGTGCTGCAAATAGTGCTCTGACCGCGTTGTGGGTCTTGTTTGGGACCTGCTTCGGGCGTAGCGTGCGCGCCGCATGCAGTCCATTGAGGACATGTTCGGGCCTGTCGGCCCGCTCGCTCGACACCTGCCGGGGTTTGTGCCACGCAAGTCTCAGCGGCGCATGGCGACGGCGGTAGCCGCGGCTCTTGAGGCGCGCAGGCCGCTGCTCGTCGAGGCGGGCACGGGCACGGGCAAGACCTTCGCGTACCTTGTGCCTGCACTTTTCGCCGGGCTTCGGGTGTTAATTTCGACGGGCACGCGCACGCTGCAGGACCAGCTCTTCTCAAAGGATGTGCCGCTCGTTGCCGGCGCAATTGGGACGCCAGCGAAGGTGGCCCTACTTAAAGGCCGCTCCAATTATCTTTGTACCTATCGATTGAAGCGCGAGGTGGCACAGGGCGCCTTCGAAAGCGTAGCGCCGCGCAATGCACTCATGTCGCGTCTTGAGTCTTGGGCGCTAATGACCAAGACCGGCGATCTGGCCGAGGTACCGGGCTTTAATGAAAGCCACGCACTCTGGCCCAAGGTGACCTCCACACGCGATAACTGCCTCGGTACGCGCTGCGCAGAGTTTGCGAACTGTCATGTGGTGGCGGCGCGGCGCGAGGCACAGGCGGCTGATCTTGTGATCGTGAATCATCATCTTTTACTCGCAGACCTCTCGCTTAAAGAAGATGGTTTCGGCGATCTTTTAGGTAGCGCCGACGCGGTGATTCTTGATGAGGCCCATCAGCTTCCTGACCTCGCAACTGAATTCTTTGGGGTGCAGATCAGTAGTCGTCAGATCGAGAGTGTGCTCATCGACGGGCGGGCCTCCCTTCTACACTCGGGCGGTTCGGTGGCGGAGATTAGTACCGCCGTGCACGAGGTCGAGGTTGCGATCAGTGCCATATTCGCCGCGCTGGCTTCGAGAGTCGATCTCGAGTCAGTAACGCTCGCGCTCGTTGCCGCGCTACGTGGTTACGCCTCGCGGCTCACCGATACGGGGCGCGAAGCGGCAGAGCAGGTGGCCCAGCGCGCGGTGAATTTTGCAGGCTCGCTCGAGCGCATCGCGCTCTGCACCGACGATGAGGGCGCGCGCACGAGCGAGAGCAATGGGCGTAGTTTTTCTTTGGGATTGTTACCTTTTGACATCTCCGAGCGGTTCCGAAGTTTGCTCGAAGTACGCCCGATGGCCTGGGTATTCACATCGGCGACGCTGTCGATGGCGAGTGCATCGCAAGGCGATGACTTCAGCCACTTTGCCTCGCGTTTGGGCTTACGCGATGCCGAGTCGCTGCGCATTGCAAGTCCCTTCGACTATGAGTCGCAGGCGATGTTGTATCTACCTGCAGGGCTACCTGAGCCCACGGCGCCGGGTTATGTCGAGGCGGTGATCGAGACGTGCTTGCCGCTACTCGATGCGTCGGGCGGTGGTGCGTTCGTACTCTTTACGAGCCATCGAGCGCTTGAACAAGGCGCAGCGGCGCTGCATGCACGCTGGGATGGCACGGAAGATACGCCAATTTTGGTGCAGGGTGAGGGTTCGCGCGAAAAACTGTTACGGGATTTTCGGAAGTACGGCAATGCGGTGCTGCTCGGCACAGCGAGTTTTTGGGAGGGGGTGGACGTAAAGGGCGAGGCGCTACGGCTCGTCATCATTGAGAAGCTGCCCTTCGCATCGCCCGACGACCCGCTCACCAAAGCACGCATTATGCACCTGCAGCGTAAGGGGGAAAACGCATTTCGGGATTACCAGTTGCCTGAAGCGGTGCTTGCGCTCAAGCAGGGGGTAGGTCGGCTCATCCGCAGCGAGTCGGATCGTGGCATGATCGTGATCGCCGATCCGCGTTTACTCACCAAGGGATACGGCCACACGTTCCGTGCGAGTCTGCCGCCGATGCCGGCGACCCAAGATCGAGATGAGGCGCTGCGGTTTTTGCGCAAACTCCGATGAATATTCTTGCTATTGATACTGCGACTGAAGGTTGCTCTGCCGCGCTCTGCGTGGGGTCGACACCACACGCCTCTGGCGGCCGTGTGCTGTCGCGCTATCAAGAGGTTCCGCGCAGTCATGCGGAGTTGATCCTCCCTATGATCGATGCGCTCCTCGCCGAGGCAGATATCACACTCAAAAATTTGACAGCCATTGCCTTTGGGCGCGGACCTGGCAGTTTCACGGGCGTACGGCTTGCCTCGAGCGTGGTGCAAGGCTTGGCGTACGGTGCGGGTATTGGCGTGGTTCCGGTGTCGACGCTACAGGCGGTCGCGTATCGAGCGTTCGCGCTGACGAACGAAAGCGATGCGCCAAAGGCGACGCACGCACTCGTGTGTAACGATGCACGCATGGATGAGGTTTATGTTGGCGCGTTTATGCGCGGGTTGGATATCGCAGGCGTCGCGGTGCCGGTCGCGCTAGGAGCCGAAACCGTACAGGCGCCGGATAGGGTGGTTGTGCCCCAAGTCGCGGGTGCGCGAATGGGCGCTCGAGACGCCCTGCGCTGGATCGGCGCAGGGCGGGGTTTTAAGACGTATCCCGCGCTATCGTCGTTGCGTGCGGAGCAGGGCGGACCGCTCGCCTCGGTGCACGAGACCATCTTGCCGCGCGCAGAGGACCTCCTCGCCCTTGCCCTGCCCGAGATCGCGGCGGGGCGGGTATTGCCGGCCACGGCCGCGTTACCGATTTATGTCCGGGATGAGGTTGTAAAGACTCCCGGGTCTTTGTCACGTATTTGAAATTGATTTCACGTGAAATCTGACTCATGGCCGTCAAAAACATTCTAGTCGTTGAAGATGAAAAACCGATACGCGAAATGATCGCTTTCGGTCTGCGACGTGCCGGTTTTGAGGTACGTGAGGTCGCCGACACGCGCAGTGCGCGCTCCGAGGTCGTGAATCGTCGGCCCGATCTGATGCTCGTCGATTGGATGCTGCCGGATATGAGCGGACTCGAGTTTACGAGGCAGACCAAGCGCGACCCAAATCTTCGTGATCTGCCGATCATTATGCTCACAGCTCGAGCGGAGGAGTCGGACAAAGTCGTGGGTCTCGAGGGCGGGGCGGACGACTATGTGACGAAGCCCTTCGCACCGCGTGAGCTTGTGGCCCGCATCAATGCCGTGCTGCGCCGCGTCGACCCACAGGTCGAAGGCTCGGTTATCACCTTTGAGGGATTAAGCCTTGATCCGATTTCGCATCGTGTGACAGCCGATCGTCAGCCGGTGACGCTCGGGCCGACCGAGTACCGAATGCTCGAGTTCTTCATGAACCACCCTGATCGGGTGTACTCACGCGAGCAACTGCTCGATCGGATCTGGGGTGGCAACGTCTATGTCGAGGAGCGGACGATCGACGTGCATGTCCGCCGTCTACGCAAAGCCCTCGAGGAATTCGGTTACGATCGTTTCGTTCAGACGGTGCGGGGGGCGGGTTACCGCTTTTCGATTAAATCGGAGTGACTGTGCTCAGGAATCCGCTCGAAGACTGGGGTTCAGCGCTCTGGCGCGTCGCGCTGGTGGCGGTGCTCGGCGCGCTTGTGGGTCTTTTCGTGGGGCACCTTTGGTGGGGAATTGCCGGATCGCTCGCGATAGAGCTCGTAAGGCAGCTCGCGAACCTCAATAATTTCCTCGACTGGTTGCACCACCGAAATCGACGTGATCCGCCGGACTCGAGCGGAAGCTGGGGGGATGCGGTCTCACTCGTTTCGCGCCTGCATCGACGCAAGCAGTTTCACAAACAGCGCTTGCTGCAGATGTTCCGCGAACTTCGGCGCTCCACGGCTTCGATGCCCGATGGCGTCGTCGCACTCAACGCAGATCGGGAAATTCTTTGGTTCAACCGCAGGACAGCAGAGCTACTTGGGTTACGTCGTAAGCTGGACTTCGGCATCAGCCTTGCGAGCCTCGTGCGGGTCCCCGAGTTTGCGAGTTATCTCGGCAAAGGTGATTTCAGCGAGAGCCTGCGCGTTCACCCGAGGATCGGCGAACCGACGTGTCTGGAGTTTCAGGGTGTGCCGTATGGCGAGCGACAGCTCTTTCTGCTTGTGCGCGATGTCACCCGCCAGGAGCAGCTCGAGACCATGCGGAAAGATTTTGTAGCCAATGCTTCGCATGAGCTTCGCTCGCCGCTCACGGTGATCGCGGGATATCTTGATACGTTGTCACACGAGAGTGAGCTGCCGCACGAGCTGCGCGCGCCGATTCAAGAAATGCGACGACAGTCCGAACGTATGACGGCGATCGTTTCTGATTTGCTCGAGCTGTCACGGCTTGAGTCGACGAGCGAGCCGATGGTCGGACAGTCCATTGATGTGGCGACGCTCCTTACCGATCTACGGCGGGATTTGCTCGCCCGTGATGGCACGAAGCATGAGATCATCGTCTCGATCGAGTCCCCGGCGCGCATCGTCGGCGATGCAGGCCAAGTCCACTCAGCGTTTTGGAACCTCGTCGACAACGCCTCAAAGTACGCGCCAGCCGGCGGCAAGATCATGCTGCGCTGGTGGGTCGATGAACTTGGCGGGCATTTTGCGGTCTCGGATACGGGACCTGGAATTTCACCGGAGCATTTACCTCGGCTGACAGAGCGTTTTTATCGGGTCGATCCCAGCCGAGCCCGCGATTTGGGCGGTTCGGGTTTGGGTCTAGCCATTGTGCGTCACGTACTGCAAAGGCACGGAGCCGAACTAAATATTCAGAGCGAAGAGGGGCGGGGAAGCGCGTTTACATGTCACTTTTCGAGAGCGCGTCTCAAGTCATGACGAGTCGCATTAGGCAGCAACAGCAGTTATTCTCGAGCCTCGGATTTTGACGACTTAATTTGGGGTACAACGCCCGAGGGGTAGGACATCGTGGATACCATCGAACTTTCGCAGCACATTTCGCGCCGCTTCAACGAAGACCTCGAGCGCGTGCGCGCTCAGGTACTCAGCATGGGTGGTCTCATTGAGCAGCAGCTCGCTAAAGCGGTCTCTGCGCTCGTCGAAGGCGACAGTACGCTCGGTGAGGCCGTTGCACGAGACGATTTCGAAGTCAATCGTATGGAGGTGTCGATCGATGAGGAGTGCTCGCGCATTCTCGCGACGCGCGCCCCGGCGGCGAGTGACCTACGACTCATCGTCGCCATTATTAAGGCCATTACTGATCTCGAGCGTATGGGCGATGAGTGCGAGAAGATCGGGTACATCGCCTCCAGGCTTGCGACGCAAGAACGCCCGGCCGATAAGTACCGCGAAATCAAGCATCTCGGTCGAATCGTACAGAGCATGGTTCACGACTCGCTCGATGCGTTCGCACGCATTGACGCGGAGGCTGCGCTCAAGGTGGCGCGTCAGGATCGCCTCGTCGATGAAGAGTATGAAGCCATCCAGCGTCAGGCGATCACGTTCATGATGGAAGATCCGCGCAACATCCGTCGTGCGCTTGATGTGATGTGGGTGGTCCGCGCTCTCGAGCGTATCGGCGATCACGCTAAGAACATCTGTGAGTACGTGATATTTATGGTGTGTGGCAAAGATATCCGTCACGTGAGGCTGGAGGACGTCGAGACTGAGCTCGCCCAGCGTGGGGTTAAAAATTGACGGAATCGTCTCGCGTCGGTAGCGCTCTTGGACGCCTGTTTTACGATCGACGGCTCGGTAACCTCGCGGGGTTCTTCGCCTGTACGGGCCTCATGGCATATGCGCTTTTCGCAGAGCATGTGCTTGGGTTCGAGCCATGCCCGCTCTGCATTTTTCAGCGCGTTGGCGTCATCGCACTTGGCATCACCTTCTTGATCGCAGCGCTACAGAATCCCCTAAGCGCACGAGGATCGCGGGTGTACGGCGTCTTGCTGCTCGCGGTGTCGGCGTTTCCGGGTTACTCAGCTGGCCGCCATGTCTATATTCAAAGTTTGCCGTTCGGTTCGGTGCCGGCCTGCGGCGCGAGCCTCGATTACATGATGGACGTCCTACCGTTCGTGACTGTGCTACGAAAGGTGCTCTTCGGTGCAGGTGAGTGTCAAAAAATAGATTGGTCACTCTTGGGGCTCTCGATGCCCGCATGGGTGTTCATCAGTGTGGCAGCTTTGGCAACCTGGGCGGTGTTCGTCAATTTTCGAAGTATCACGCTGTCACGCGAGTAGGCGCCGCAGGATGCCGGCGTACATCTGGTGCAGCAGGTCGATTTCTTCGACGCGGATCCCTTCGTTGACCTTGTGGATTGTGGTGCTAGTTACGCCAAGCTCAATGACCTGAGCGCCCATCGGCGCAATGAATCGACCATCTGAGGTGCCGCCACCCGTGGAGAGCTTCGGCGTCTTGCCGATGAGTGCTTTGACTGATTCGACCGCGGCAGCCGAGAGCTTACCCGGAGGCGTGTAAAACGGCTCACCTGAGACGTACCACTCAAGCGTGTAGCGCACGCCGTTCTTAACGAGAATGTCTTCAACAATTTTTTTGAGTGCCTCGACTGTTTGCACGGGCGAGTAACGCAAGTTGAAGCGCGCCCTGAGTTCGCCGGGAATCACATTGGGCGCACCCGTGCCCGCGTTCAAATTCGAGATCTGAAACGTTGTCGGCTGAAAAAAGTCGTTCCCGGCATCCCAGCTGCGCGAGGTGAGCTCGACGAGTGCGGGCGCGAGCATGTGCACGGGGTTTTCGGCCTGATGCGGGTAGGCCACATGACCCTGTACGCCGTGGACGGTAAGACGGCCCGAAAGTGAACCGCGACGACCGATCTTGATGGTGTCACCGACCGCTTGCTCGCTCGATGGCTCCCCAACGATACAGTATTCAATGCGTTCGTTACGGGCGCTGAGAGTTTCGACGACGCGCTTGGTGCCATCGATCGAGGGACCTTCCTCATCGCTTGTAATCAAAAAAGCGAGGGTGCCGCAATGTGTCGGATGAGCGCGCACGAATTCCTCGGTAGCAGTGATCATTGCTGCGAGTCCGCTCTTCATGTCTGCAGCACCGCGGCCGTAGAGCACGCCATCACGGATGGTCGGCACGAACGGGTTGCTACGCCATTCTTCGAGTGGACCGGTTGGGACTACGTCAGTGTGCCCCGCAAAACAGACGACGGGTGAGGGGTCGGCGCCACTCGTGCTGCCATCGCCCCGGCGCTTGGCCCAAAGATTATCCACATTTCCGTAGCGCAGGTTTTCGACCGTAAAACCGAGCGCCTTCAGGCGAGCGCCTAAGACGTCCTGACATCCCGCATCCGTCGGGGTGACGGAGTTGCGGGCCATGAGGTCCTGGGTGAGTTCAAGAGTCGCTAACACGGGGCCGTTTTTATAGAGGCGGGGGGCAGGGGATGCAAGAGATCGGGTCCTCGCAGACTGAAATATTTCTGCAACACGCGCCGAGTATCATTCTGCTGGTACACCACAGGGGGTTACTCCGTGCTCAAAAAGATACTGATCCTCGCCGCTGCGGTCACCGTCGCCGCTATGCTCGCCCCGATCGCCCCGGCTCAGGCCGCCCGCGACTTCATCAACATCGTCGGCTCCTCGACCGTCTACCCCTTTACCACCACGGTGGCGGAACAGTTGGGTCGCCAAGGTCGCTTCAAGACCCCGAAGGTCGAGAGCACAGGCACGGGCGGCGGCATTAAGCTCTTCTGCAATGGCGTGGGCCCCCAGCACCCCGATGTGGTCAATGCTTCGCGCCGCATGAACGTCTGGGAATTCGACACCTGCAAAAAGAACGGCGCCACCGGCATCGTCGAGGTGCGGGTCGGTTATGATGGCCTGACGATCTCCGAAAATAAGCGTGGTCCGAAACTCGACCTGACGCGCAAGCAGGTCTACCTGGCGCTCGCCAAGCAGATCCCGGATCCGGCAAATCCGACGGTACTGATTGCGAACCCGTACACGCGCTGGAGCGAGATCGACAAGTCGCTGCCGAATACGAAGATCGAGGTTCTTGGTCCGCCGCCGACCTCGGGCACGCGCGATTCTTTCGACGAGCTCTACATGGAAGCCGGTTGCCGCACTTATCCGTGGATCAACACGCTGCGTAGTCAAGACGAGAAGCGCTTCAAGCGTGTCTGCCATACGGTGCGTGAGGACGGCGCGTTCATCGAAGCGGGCGAAAACGATAACTTGATTGTTCAGAAGCTTGCAGCGAACCCGAATGCCGTCGGTATCTTCGGCTTCAGCTTCCTTGAAGAAAACCTCGACAAGCTGCTCGGTTCAAAGATTGAAGGCGTCGAGCCGACCTTCGACACGATTTCTTCGGGGAAGTATCCCGCCTCGCGTCCGCTCTTCATCTACGTGAAGAAGGCGCACATTGGGGTGATCCCGGGTCTGCAGGAGTTCGTCAACGAATACGTGAGCGACAAGGCGCTCGGCGAGGAAGGGTATCTCGCCGATCGCGGTCTCGTACCGCAGCCGAAGTCGGATCTTGCGAAAACTCGAGCGGATGTGAAATCGCTCAAGAACTTCGCTCCGTAACATCGCGGTCGCCACCACACCTAGAGGGAACACCATGAACCTTCGATCGTTTACCGCCGCCTTGGTCACAGCGGCTGCTCTGTCGACTGCGCAAGCTGCGGGCGCATCGGAGCCGATCACCTCAGCGCAGTCCGAGCTTGAGGCGATAAAGGCGCAGCTGGCGCTTTTGCAAGCGCGCCTTG
>VGVG01000019.1 GCA_016874055.1 Gammaproteobacteria bacterium
GGTGGCAGAGCGGTTTAATGCACCGGTCTTGAAAACCGGCGTCCCTTTACGGGGACCGTGAGTTCGAATCTCACCCTCTCCGCCAGTTCCAAATGAAAAGGGGCCTCGTGCCCTTTTTCATTTGGAATTGGAGCAGGGTTTGTGGACGAACCCACTGAGTTCGACGATTCGGCAGGAGGGCCGAATCGGACGCGCGCAGCGCGCCCCGAGCGGGAGCGAGGGGCGAGGGCCATGAATGGCCCGAGTCAATCTCACCCTCTCCGCCACTTCATCGCGGACCAACTTGCTCAGCGAAAATAAGCCCCTCGCGCAAACTCCCTTAAAACGCAGCACTTCGCGCGATGGCTCTGGACTGCGGTTCAGCTCAAAACCCCGGAAAACCCGTCTCAGAACCGCTTCGTCTCACAATCTCTGGGCTTTATCGGGGTGAGGTTCAGAGAAAGCCATCATCCCAAGAATCGGCTGGGCCGAAAATCTCCCGGCAGGTCAGGTCAGCTTGCGCCGATTTCGATCGCGCAGGATTAAGGGGGAGTACGTAGCAAGGGCAGGCTCCATACCAGTCCGAGATTGAAGTAACGAGGCAGCCAGGATCGCGTACGCGCATCCAGACGCTCGCCGACCACGCGAAGATCGGTGCAGCAAGGGTTGCCGCCATTGGTCAGATTCTTCACATCGAAGTTGACGTGCAGCGCACCGACGTGAAGCGGTCTGCGCCACGAGGCACGAAAGTCGATGTTCCATGCGTCCGGCCATCGCGCTCGATTGCGCGCGCCTAGCAGAGGCACGAGTGTTCCGGTGTCACCCGTGGAAAACTCGGTCCGGCTCCAGCCGGTGTGCCAGCTGCCCTGTCCCGAGATGCTCCAGGAGCCTGAGCGCCACGACAACCCGAGTAGCAGCGCATGCTGCTGGTTCCAGTTGCGTGCAACGGTGGTGGTTCCGAAATCGTCCTCAGCCTCGGACCAGGTGTAGTTCAGGAAGCCCGACCATTGATCATCGAGCCTGTAGCGCGCTGCGAACTCCACGCCGTAGGCGAGGGCGCCGTGGGGCGCAAGACGCTGCCGGTCGATTTCCATTTCCGGAATGAGCGAGACGGGATTGAGCAGGTTTTCGTATCTTGGTGAGGGATTTCTAATCCGCTTGCGGTAAGTCTCGATGCGCCACGCGCCGTGATCGGCCAGCAGCTGCTGGTAGCCGATGACCCATTGATCTGCCTTTTGAACCGGGTGAAAGACCGGCTCGCCATCGGCGACTTGCAGCTCGTGCGCTCTTTGGCCTTGCGTGCTGCGGCCCGCGCTCGCCCGAAGGAATCGCCCCTCGGCGAGCTCGTACTCCATGGCCAGACGGGGTGACAACTCGACAGCGTCCGTTGGTTGAGTTCGATGATCACCCCGAATTCCAAGATCCACTCGCCAGCGTGGCGAGAGCCTGAACAGCTTTGATGCATAAGCCGAGACAGACTGAGTTCGCGCATCAATCAGCGTCTGGCGCTCAAGCTGCGGTGTGCGCGCGAAAAGCGCCGCGAGCATCTGGTCGTAGCGCGCCTGAATGGAGTAATCGTAGCGGCTGCTCAGCTTGAGCATCTCGGCACCGAGCGTCCACGATCCGGACTGTTTCCAGCTCAGGTCAAAATAATAACCGTCGGTACTCCGGTTTTCCCTAACCCGCCCCTCGACGAGCGGATCGCCTGTCCATTCGCCGCGCCGATCGGCTTTCGAATCGAATCTTGCAACGGCCATCTCCACGCGGCGATCCGCTGCAGTATCGCGTCGCGCTTTCAACCATGCCATGTTGTCGCGATAACCGGCCGATGTGAATTCACGCCCCGTGATCGGGTCGTCGTCTCGATAGTCGAGTTCGTCTTGAAGACTCCAGAGTCCGGTAACGAGCGTCCAGTCGCCGACGACTCGCTCGCCGCGCAGTAAAAGGTCGGAAAATTCGATCTCGGTATCGTCGATACCGACGGCCCGTGCCACCCATCCCGCGCTGCCGCTTCTACCCGATGCCAACCAGTGTGTGTCGGCGCCCGCAATCTCTGCCTCGCCGACGGTCAACGCGTGCAAGGCGAGCAGCGAGAGACCGATCTCGTGTTGGTTTCCGCTTCTGGCGCTGCGGGGATGGATGTCCATCACAGCGGAGAGTCGATCACCATGACGTACAGGAAAAATGCCGCTGTAGAAGTCCAGCGCATCGATGGTCGTTGGCTCTATGCTGCCGAGGATCGCGCCATAATCTTTGAAGTGAAATGGATCGAGTTGCGGAATGCCATCGAAGCGTACGAGCAGTTCGTTATCGAGACCCCCGCGTACATGAGTTTTCGCACCCAAGGGTGTACTGGCGGTGCCCGGCAAGGTTTGTACGACACGAAGGACGTCTTCGTTCAGTGCGGCGACGGCTTCGATTTCGGAGCGCTCCAAACGTATCGTGCTCGTCGCTGAGGGATCCACGGAATATCGGCTCGCGTAGATCGCCACTTCCGCCAGAGGTTCGTCTTCCTGCAGCGGTCTTGTTGAATCGCGCTCGTTCGCGTCGGCTCGAATGACGACGAAAAGCCCTGGGCGCAACGTTCGCAGTTGCAGGCGATGCTCGGCCAGCAGTTGCTGTGCTGCCTCGCGCGGATTCACGAGGGATACATCGCGCTGCAGACGCAAGTCGGCGCCGATGAGCCGGTCGCTGAAGAGGACGGAAAGACCTCGCGACCGTAGCTGCTCCAATGCTGCGACCACGGTGGTGCCGGCAGGGAGGGTATTGGCCGGCGGAGCGGCGAGCGAAGATGGCGAAGAAAAGGCTAAAGTCAGCAGAAGCGAGACGCAGATGATAACTAGCCGAACATTCACACGGCTCATTATAGCCAGACAGGCATGGTCGGACAGGCGGTCAGCGCTTGCCGATCACCACGCTCTCGCTCCCACGGTTCACGTCAAGTTCCACTGCAAGGGCAATGGCATCCAAGGCGTCATCCGGCGAGAGTCCCGCGATGTTGCCGCTCAGCGTCGTTTCAGGACTGGCATCACGGAGGGTGACGCGCCGTCCGGTTTCCTGCTCGTACCATTCCAGAAAGACACCGAGGCTGAGTCCATCGATGTCGAGAGGAGAGGGAACCATCTCGATCCATCGCCATCGCGTGTCCGCAGCCGATACGGTGGTGCGTTCGACTCGTTCCGGTCTGCTCGAGGAGAGATTTAGTTGTTCGCCAGCCGTCGCAGTGGCGCGTGATCGGAAGTCGTCGGCTTGCTGCAAGGCAATCATGCCCTCTCGAACGGCGACGCTCAGTCGTTTTTGATCGTATTCCACGAAGTATCGAGTTCCCACGTGGCTGACTTCGCCGAGTGCGGTTTTCACCAGCAACGGATCTTTGCTTCGCGCGGGATTCGA
Organism: Gammaproteobacteria bacterium; assembly: GCA_016874055.1. Taxonomy (GTDB): domain Bacteria; phylum Pseudomonadota; class Gammaproteobacteria; order Steroidobacterales; family Steroidobacteraceae; genus UBA964. The sequence goes on from VGVG01000019.1 coordinate 3,373, forward strand.
GTCGATGAAAATCCTGCCTCGCTCGAGTTCGAATCGATCTGCCTCGATGAAAGTCAGCGCCGAGTCGGGAGCCACTCGAACAACGAGACCGGAGGCTAACGTCATCGAGAGCGTGGTCGCTCCCGACTTGATGCGTTGCTCCGCGTGCACGAGGTCATCCACTCGGAGTGAGCCGTCGCCGTGGACTGCGGTAACCGTCGCCACGACCACACGCGGCGGCGAGTCTCGATAGACCCAGAGCGAGAGCCCAGAGAAAGCCACGATCAGGACGCTTGCTGCCGCGGCAAGCATCCATCGCCGGCGCGGAGCTGCGTTGCGACCGGACTCTCGCGAGGCAAGTCCCGCCTGCCACTCCGCGCGTACACGTTCGAAAGCCGCTTCGCGACGCTCTTTCGGAACGCCCGGTCGATCTCGCAAGGCGCGCAGCGTTTTCTCCATTTCCTCGTCGTTCATGGTCTAGACCTCAAGGCCCGCTGCATCGGCCGCCGATTTGAATGCGGACCGGGCGCGCTGCAGAGCGGATTGTGCCGCATCATGGGAGGTGAGCAGTTTCTCGGCGATCTCCTCGGTAGAAAAACCTTCGAGATATTTCCATCCCAGTACCTCACCGTACCGGCCCGGCAGTTGGCGCAGTATGGTCTCGATCTGCTCAAGTCGTTCGTTGGATGTCGTTTGTTCGTCGGGCTCGTCCCTTGATTCAGCAGCCTGATGTTGGGCTGCACGTTGACCCGCGGGATCTGAGTCGAGGCTGACGTGCCGTTCGGCATGACGATTCGACACCTCGAGTAGGTCTGCCAGCTCGTTGCGACAGATTCCCGCGAGCCAGGAGAACAAAGTCGAATCACCGCGGAATCCATCAAGCTTTCGGACCGCACGACACAAGGCCCGCTGCGCCGCTTCCTCGGCGAGACTCGGGTTGTCGCGCACTCTCGAGAGGGCGAAGCGGTAAAGACGGTCGAAATACTCATCGAAAAACTCCCTGAAGGCGCGTTCGTCACCCGCCAGGAGCCGCTCCACCAGTATTCGATCAGAGTTCGACATCGCGGCTCGGGAGGTTAGACGGCCACGGCCACCCGGATCAATCGTCGCGATGGATTTCGAATCGTCGCCCCGTCTAGCCGGTCATGAATAGCCAAGTCATGAGCGGTGTCGCCGCATCACACCGCCCCCGTGCCTGCAGGATTCTCGCGCAGCTCCAGGGGGATCCTCTGCGCGCCACCTACGAGACTTTCATCCGGGCGCGTTACGCCGAGGCGCACGGAGCGAGGCTCGTGCAATTCATGCCGAATCTCATCGGTTGTCTCGGTGCCGACGAACAGCCGCTCGCAGTGCTCGGCTATCGAAGCGCGGCGGATGATCGCCTGTTCCTCGAACAATACGTCGATGGGCCGATCGAACAAGTCATCGAAAGTAGCCTCGAGTGCATCCCGACAGACGAGCCCGTGGCCCGAATCGGCCGCCGACGCATCGTCGAGGTGGGGAACTTCGCGAGTCGAGATCGCCAAGCCACTCTCGAACTGATGCAGCGGTTGCCGGGGTATCTGGCAGGCGAAGGGTTCGAATGGCTCGTGTTCACGGGCACGCCGCGAGTGTGCGCCTTGGTTGCCGGATTCGGGGCGCCGCTGCTCGATCTGGGTTCGGCTGATTCAACGAGGGTGAACGGCGGTACCGAACAGTGGGGGCGCTACTACGACGGCACCCCGCGGGTTATGGCGGGATGGCTCGGTCATTGCGTTCGGGTGGCAGCATGAGCGCGCGATTCGCGGATTCGCAGCACTCGCTCACGCAGGACGATCTTCTCGCGCGAGAGGCGGAAGTCTCGGCATGGCTGCTCGATGCCGACCGACGGAACGCGCGGCATGGTTTGCTCGCTGATAACGGGGTGCCGTGGGCCATCGTCGATCGCGTCCTGCACCGCAACGCTCTGGTCAGCGTGCCGTTGCCCCGACACTTCAGTCCAGCGCAACTCGCGCATGTGATCGAGGATGCAGGTCTCGATCGCATCATCACCGATACTCCGGACAAGGTGGCGACGCTGCCTGGATCCTGGCGTCATATCGACAACGGAGTTTTCGGATTACAGCGCTGGGTCAGGACGATGCCTCCAGTGGCGCGCCGTCCTTTGCCCATGGACACCTGCAAGATCACGTACACCTCCGGTAGCACCGGCAGTCCCAAGGGCGTCTGTCTCTCGAAAGAAGCGATGGATCGCGTCGTGAATTCTTTGATGGGTGTACTGAGACCGCTCGCCATCACGCGGCATTTGTGTTTATTGCCCTTGTCCACCCTGCTCGACAATCTCGTCAGCGTTCATGTTGCCCCTGCGCTAGGCGCCGCGGTGTCGCTGCCTTCATCGAGCATGACCGGCATCGGTTATGGCGGCTTGGATGTGCCACGGATGCTGCAATGCATCACGGAACACTCACCGGGGAGCCTGCTGCTGGTTCCCGAGTTGCTGCGCGTGCTCGTGGCTTCCGTTGCCCAGGGTTGGCGTGCCCCTGCCAGTCTGCGCTTCATCGCAGTCGGTGGCGCCTCGGTTTCAGCAGAGCTCTTGCAGGCAGCTCATCGGGCGGGGCTTCCGGTCTATGAAGGTTATGGCCTGAGCGAGAGCGCTTCGGTGGTGGCGTTGAACCTGCCCGGCGCCGAGCGCAAGGGCAGCGTGGGGCGCGTATTGCCGCACTCCGAGGTGCGGGTCGATGCGGACGGTGAGATCCATGTACGCGGTGCCACGATGCACGGGTATCTCGGCGATGACCGCGGGCAAAGCAGCAAGTCACTCGATGAGATCGCAACTGGCGATCTCGGCTTCATCGATGGCGAGGGCTTCCTGCACGTGCGGGGTCGACGCAAGAATTTGCTGATCACGAGCCTCGGTAGAAACGTCTCACCGGAGTGGGTGGAGCGTGAGTTGATGACGAGCCCTTCGATCGCGCAAGTCGTGGTCTTCGGCGAGGCTCGGCCTTTCTTGTCTGCATTGATCTACCCGAGGAGCGCGCAGGTCAACACCGCCGAGTTGAGTGCGGCGATCGATGCCGCCAATCACCGGTTACCGGAATACGCGCAAGTACGCCGCTGGGCCAAGCTTCCCGCCCCCCTGCGTGTTGACGACGGTGCGATCACTGCCAATGGCAGAACGCGCCGCGATATCGTCTTTTCGCGCCATGAACGTCTCATCGAGGAGTTGTATGTCGATGCCATCGCCAGTTGATGCTTACGGTTGTCTCGCAGAGTCGACCCGGGAGGCGCGGGGTTTTTTGCTCTCTGCGCCGATCATTCAGCGCACCTTGCGCGGCGAGGTGACCCGCGAACTCTACGTCGCGTTTTTGACACAGGCCTATCATCACGTCAAGCATACGGTGCCTTTGCTGATGGCGGTCGGCAGCCGACTCGACGATTCTAGGGAGTGGCTGCGTTCCGAGCTCGTGCACTACGTCGAAGAGGAGCACGGGCACGAACAGTGGATTCTCAATGACATCGCCGCTTCGGGGGGTGATGCCGAAGGCGTTCGACGCTCCAAGCCACAGGTTGAAACAGACGCGATGGTGGCGTACGCGTACGACGTCGCCATGCGGCGAAATCCGGTCGGGTGCTTCGGCATGGTGTTCGTGTTGGAAGGGACAAGTGTGGCCTTGGCTCTCGAGGCTGCAAGTCGCATCCAGTCCGCGCTCGCGCTCCCGGATCGAGCTTTCAGCTATTTGCGCAGTCACGGGAAGTTGGATCAGGAGCACACCCAGCATCTGGCCGGCATCGTCAATCGTCTTGATGCACCGACGGATCAAGAAGCGATTACCAGTTGCGCCAATGCCATGTTTTGGTTGTACGGCAACGTCTTCCGCAGTCTCGAGCGGGTGGCGGCATGAGCACAGCGCGCAGGGCGTTGATTACCGGGGGTGGCAGCGGCATCGGTACTGCCGTCGCGCGAGCACTGGTGGCTCACGGGGCGCGAGTACTGATCACCGGGCGTGACGCGGCGAAATTGCAGACGGTTGCCGCCGAGGCGCCAGAGCAGATCGGTGTTTGTGTCGCGGATCTGACGATCGAAGCGGACAGGCAGCGACTCGCGGATTTCGCGGCTCGTTGGGAAGGTGTCGGGATCGACACCCTCATCAACAATGCCGGTGTCGGTGGCGGCGGATTTTTCGATTCGATGGATGTCGATCGAATCAATGCAGTTGTGCAAGCCAATCTCATCGCACCGATCTGCCTCACGCAGTCGTTGCTGTCGCATTTGAAATCTCTTGCCGAGGCTCGCATCGTCAATATCGGGTCGGTGTTCGGCTACATCGGCTATCCGTCCCAAGCGGTGTATTCGGCGAGCAAGTTCGGCCTGCGGGGATTTTCCGAGGCGCTCGGTCGAGAACTCGACGAGACGAGCGTGCGAGTGCATCACATCGCTCCTCGGGCAACTCGCACAGCGATGAACTCATCGGCCATGGACGAATTGAATCGAGCGCTAGGCAATCGGGTCGACGAGCCGGAGCGCGTCGCCGCGGCGCTAATCAAAGCCCTGACAAGGGAGCGTACGAACACCGTGATCGGTTGGCGGGAGGCTCTCTTCGCGCGAGTGAATGCCATTTTTCCGTCCTTGGTGGATGGTGCGTTGATCAAACAGTTGCCGGTGATCCGGCAGTTCATGCAGAGAGGTACAAACCCATGATGACATCCCTTCGATCCGTCCTGCTCCTGAGTTTTCTGGCAGTGACTTTGGCGTCGCCTGCCGATGCGGCATCGCTTGATTCCGAATTGCAGGACATTCAGCAAGCGTGGGCTCGTATCAATTACTCGACACTTTCTGCCGAGCAAAAGACGGCGGATTTTGCACAGCTGGCTAGCAAGGCCGGCGCCTTGGCGTCGAGCAACCCGGGGCGAGCCGAGCCGATGGTGTGGCAGGGCATCGTGCTCTCGAGTCAGGCGGGCGCCAAGGGAGGGCTCGGCGCATTGTCTCTGGCCAAGCAGGCGCGCCGTGTGCTCGAGGCGTCACTGAGGATCGATGCAACGGCTCTCGCAGGTTCCGCGCATACCAGTCTCGGCACGCTCTACCAAAAAGTTCCTGGTTTCCCCGTGGGCTTCGGCGATGACAAGAAGGCGCGCAAGCACCTCGAGACGGCGCTGAAACTGAATCCTGCCGGGATCGACCCCAATTTCTTTTACGCGGAATTCCTGCTCGATGAGGGCGAGACGGCTCTGGCGATCAAGCACTTGAAGATCGCGCAGGCGGCGCCGTCACGACCCGGTCGCGAGACGGCAGACGCAGGTCGCCGGCAGGAAATCGCAGCGCTGCTTGGCAAAGCGGGTTCCGCAGGTCGCTAAGTCGATCGTCACCCATGCCACTGAAGTTAATCGGGCGAATCAATCTTGATCTTTGGATCATCGGATTCGTCGCACTGTTCTTGTTGCTGCTCGCGTTGTTTGACGGCGATTTGATGACTGCCCGATATTTCTTTTTCGATGTAGCGACGAACGAGTGGATTGCCAGGCACGACTGGTGGGCTAACGAGTTGCTGCATACCGGCGGGCGCAATTTGATGCGTCTCGTTGGCGTTCTCGCGCTAGTGGCTTGGGCAGCCAGTTATCGCTCGACGCGCTTGGCTACCCATCGGGCCGACCTCGGTTACTTCGCCGCTTGTATGGTGCTCGTGCCCGTGACGATCGGCATTTTGAAACAGATCACCAATGTCGACTGCCCGTGGGATCTGCAAGGGTTTGGTGGCGGCATGCCCGCGATGTCTTGGTTCGAGTCGCGACCTGCAGAGTTGCCTCGTGCGACGTGTTTTCCGGGCGCTCATTCCTCATCTGCTTTTGCGTTGTTCGGTTTGTTCTTTATGTGGCGCTCGGCAAAGCCTGCGTGGGCGACGGTCGCTTTGCTGGGCACCCTCGCGTTGGGAGGGGCGTTTTCGATCGCCCAGCAGTCCCGTGGCGCTCATTTTTTGTCGCACGACATCGTATCGGCACTGCTCGCGTGGCTGATTTGTCTCGGGCTGCATCGATTTCGGAGACGTGGTGTCACGACGACTTCTTAAGATTGTCGTGTTGAGTGTTTTATCCGGAATCGTATCGCTCGATGCGGTGACTGACGAAGCGCCGGGATTTCGATCTCGTACCGATCGCCCGCAGGCTGTTCGCCCGCCAAGAATACCGGACGACGCGACGTTGGAGCGCGAAGGAGCTCGGGTCGGTCAAGTCATCATCAAGGTGCAGGATATTTTCGATACCACACGGCCCGAGGAAGACACTCGCCTTTTTCGATTGGCCAATCGTTGGCATATCAACACGCGTGAATCGACAGTGCTAGATCGCCTACTTGTGTGCAGCGGTGATCTCTATCGCGAGTCGGTCGTGCGCGAGTCTGAGCGTCTGCTGCGTGACACTCGCTATCTCTACGATGCCATGATCACGCCGATTCGCTATGCCGATGGCATTGTCGATCTTGAGGTCGTCACTCGTGACGTATGGACATTGAACCCGGGCGTTTCATTCGGGCGTAAGGGTGGCAAGTCAACGAGCGGTATCGAATTCGAGGAATTAAATTTTTTTGGTCGCGGAACACAAATCAGTGTGAAGCAGCTGAACGAAGTTGACCGAGACATTCAATCGTTTCGCTATATCGACAACCAAATCGGCAGTGGGTGGTGGTCGTTGGAGTTGGAGCATTCCGACTTCAGTGATGGTGGCGCCCAGAGAGTTCTGTTGGAAAAACCGTTCTACGAACTCGATACACGTGAAGCCTACGGTGTCTTTTGGTTCAAAGATCAACGGATCGATCCTCGCTATAACGACGGTGATCTACTTGGAAGATATCGACGCGAGTCGGCGACCAAGACACTTTATGTCGGTCGATCAGCGGGGCTGCGCGAGGGATCGGTGACGCGTTGGACTTTTGGTCTCTCAGACGAATCGGCGTCATTCCGACGTGCAGAGCTCTATTCGCCTCTCTTTACGATCCCCGCAGATCGCCGCTTCGTCTATCCGTGGGCGCAGTTCGACTGGATCGAAGATGATTTTCGTGTGCTTCGCAACCGTGACCAGATCGAGCGAAACGAGGATTTCCAGTATGGATGGCGAATCCGCGGTCGTCTTGGTCGTTCGCTCGAGTCCTGGGGCTCAGACCGTAATGCTTGGTTGCTTGCTGGCGAACTACACAAAGGCTACGAGCTCGATTCGAAAAGCAGCTTGTTCATCGCCGGCGGCCTCGGTGCGCGCTACGAAGAAGACGGGCTACGCAACGCCAAGCTGTCCGCATCGGCGCGTTACTACCACCGTCAGTCCGATCATCGGCTGTTTTTCGCGAGCGCCGAAATCGAGTCGGGGGGGAAAAACTCGATCTCGACAACGAGATTCTGCTCGGCGGTGAAAATGGCCTTCGTGGCTATCCCCTGCGTTATCGAGACGGGCAAGGCCGTTGGACCGTAACGCTAGAGCAGCGCGGCTTTACCGACTGGTATCCGTTTCGTCTCGTTCATGTCGGAGCGGCTGCGTTCGTAGACGTTGGTGGCACCTGGGGCAATGTGGATGGGCAACGCTCCCGTCATGACATCCTCGCCGATACAGGGGTGGGGCTGCGTCTCGGCAACAGTCGATCTGCCCTCGGTAACGTGCTGCACATCGATTTGGCCTTTCCACTGCAAGGTGATCGCTCGATCAAGAGCATGCAGATCATCGTCGAAACCAAGAAGAGCTTCTGATGACCATACGCTGGAAACCAGGTTTGACGGCGCTGACGGCGCTGGTCTCGTTGTGGTGCCTGCTTTTGCTGAATTCGCCGCTGTGGATCTATCTGAACGAGATCCGGCCGATTGGCGATGGCAGAGACACTGCTTTTCTCGCGAGCTTCTTCCTCCTGGCCGGGCTTGCAACCAATCTCTTTTTGACGCCGTTAACGCTGATTCGGCCGTTGGCGAAGGCGATGCTAGCGCTCGTGCTGATTCTCGCAGCGTCAGCCAGTTACTTCGTCGATGTCTATGGCGTACTCATCGACAAAGTGATGATCCGCAACGTATTAGAAACGAACGCGACCGAAAGCCTCGAGCTATTTACCGGCCGCATGTTGCTGCAAGTGGGCGCGCTCGGAATCCTACCCGCCGTCTTGTTGCTGATGATGCCCGTCACGTTGAAGAGCTGGCGCGGTGAGCTGCGCGATCGCGGTATCGCGCTATTGGTAACGCTGCTGGGTGTCGGCGTCATCGCCGGATTTTTCTATCAGGATCATGCTTCGTTGCTGCGCAATCATCGCGAGCTTCGGCACATGTTGGTACCGGTCAATTTCATTGCAGGTCTTGGCAGCCACGTCGGCGACAAGCTCAAGCCGACCATTCCCTATACGCGCGTCGGCGAAGACGCGAAGCGCGTTGTTGGCAGTCCGAGTCAAAAACCGATGCTGGTCGTTTTCGTGCTCGGTGAGACTGTGCGTGCCGCGAACTTTTCGCTCGGTGGATATCCGAGGCCAACTAATCCCGCGCTTTCTCGAATTAAGGATTTGATCTACTTTCCCGAAGTGACTTCCTGCGGAACATCGACGGCAATCTCGGTGCCTTGTCTGTTTTCCGATATGGGTCGAGCCGGATTCGATGCCGAAGAGGCGAAGGCCCGCGACAATTTGATCGATATCGCCTTACGTACCGGGCTTGATGTCCAATGGTATGGCAACAACACCGACTGTAAGGGCGTTTGCCGCAGTGTGCCTGAGCGTCGAGTGGATCGGGCGCAGCATCCGGAAGCCTGCATCGAAGACAGGCCCTGCTTGGATGGCGCATTATTCGAAGACTTTTTTCGTTCGTTGAGCGGCATAGAGCGCGATCGCTTCACCGTGATCCATACGCTCGGTAGTCATGGGCCCGGATATCATCTGCGCTATCCAGCGAAGTTCGAACAGTTCAAGCCGGCGTGCCGCGAAGTTGATTTCGCCAAGTGTTCCGTTGCCGAAGTCGTCAATGTCTATGACAACACGATGCTATATACAGATCATCTGCTGGCGACGACCATCGAGCGACTGGCCGCTATCAGTGATCGCGTGGATGTGGCGATGCTGTACGTGTCCGATCATGGCGAGTCGCTGGGTGAGAATGGTCTTTTTCTACACGCGTTGCCCTATGCCATCGCGCCGGAGACGCAGACTCGCGTACCGATGATTTTCTGGGCGTCACCGGGATTCAAGCAGCGAGTCGCCATCGAGCCGAGCTGTGCCCGTGAACAATCTCGCGAGCCCGTATCGCACGATCACATTTTCCATACTTTGCTGGATCTTCTGGAAATTCGAACTAATGCGAAACGAAGAGACCTCGCCATCTTCGCTGAATGTCGCGCTAGGTAAATGGTTCGCCGCATGAAATAAAAAAAGGGAGCCTCGCGCTCCCTTTTTTATTTCATGGGTGTGAGCAGGGTCTGTGGACGAACTCACTGAGTTCGACGATTCGGCAGGTGAGCCGAATCGGACGCGCGCAGCGCACCCCGAGCGGGAGCGAGGGGCGAGGGCCATGGATGGCCCGAGTCAATCTCACCCTCTCCGCCCAATTTCGACGCGTCAGCTAGTTGACGAGGTTGTATCCACGTGGATGCAGATATCGCGTGTACGAGTTGCAATCCACCGACGTGTTCTATGATTGGCCGCGTGGTTTGGAGGACCGAAAAGTCGTGCCCGAATTCTTGCTCGTCTCGACTCCGCCCAGCTTGGCAAGGTTTTGCTACTTCTGCTTTGTGGCGGTGACAAATCGACCCAAGCGCGAGATATCGGCAGAGCGCAACGTAAAACTAAAAGATTCGATACCAGCGCGTTCCTCGACGATGACGAGGTCGTTGCGGAGTATCTGACCGCAGCACTCGAGGACCCGAACCCGGATGTTTTCCTGACGGCGATTGGGCAGGTTGCGAAGGCACGCGGAATGAGTGCCATCGCCGAAGGGGCTGGGCTCGGTCGAGAAAGTCTTTACAAGGCACTGACGCTGGGCGCTAAGCCGCGCTACGACACTGTTTTGAAGGTACTACAGAGTCTCGCTATCAAAGTATCCTTGACTGCAGCGTGACGTTCGAATCTCGCATGGCTTTCAAATTCGAGCGGCGTCGGTGGTGAGTCAGTTAGCGCTGCAGTTATTAGTCGCGCGCCACTTCATCGCGGGCCCCAAATCGGAGTACTTGGAGTCACGCTGCGCGTTTTGCCGCCGATTTGACGGCCTGCAAGGTCTTGGACTTCTTGAGTGCCAATCTGGCATGCCAAAGATCATAGGCGGTCTGCTGCGCAAGCCACACCTCGGCGGCACCGCCTCGATCGCGCCCGAGCCAGCGCTCGATGCGTAGCGCCATCGCCGGGCTGATCGCGCCACGGCCGTTAAGCACCTTCGAGAGCGTCGTGCGGTCGACGCCAAGTTGAGCGGCCGCTTCACCGACCTGCAGACCGAGGGCGGGAAGTACGTCATCCCGAAGCGTGAGGCCCGGGTGAGGGGGATTGTGCATTTCGTTCATAAAAACCTCAGTGGTAGTCCTGGTAGTCGACCAGCACGACATCGCCGTTTTCGAACATGAATATCAGCCGCCAATTGCCACTGACACTGATGCTCCAATGATTCTCCAGCTTCCCTTTGAGTGGATGCAGATTCCAACCCGGAACATTCATGTCCGCAGGCACTTTTGCGTTGCTTAAAAAGCAAGTTGCCGCCGGAGCCGGGCGGCATGGGTCGCTTGGATTCCGGCTTTACTGCCGGTTCGGAAGAAGCGCTCGACGCCCTTGTGCCTGAACGACTTAATCACGGACCCAGTGTAGCGCGTCGCGCCACAGACCACAAGAACACCTTATTTCCGAAGATAGGGTCACCCTCAACTCGGAGCGATCGATGCGCTCTCCGCTAGCGGAAAGGCTTGTTGCTTTCAGGTCTCGAGTCTGCCAGAGAGGGTTTTTGTTCGAATCCTGAAACCCTCCAAAGACAGGGTTTCCGTGGACCTGAGCGAATTATTGCTGTAGTTGTTAGTCGCCCGCCACATGAAATAAAAAAAGGGAGCCTCGCGCTCCCTTTTTTTATTTCATGGGTGTGGGCAGGGTCTGTGGACGAGCGCACCGAGTCGATCTCACCCTCTCCGCCACCTTGCGCCCGTACTAGTGATACTTTAGTATCACTTTATGCGTACTGAACTTGTCACGACCCTGAAACGTCAAGCTACCGAACTGTTGGATGAGCTTGAGCGTAGCCGCGAGCCCATTCTGATCACCCAGCATGGGCGTCCCAGTGCTTACTTGGTGGACGTTGAGACGTACGAACTGTTACAGCGTCGGATGACGCTGCTGGAAGGCATTGCTCGCGGAGAAAAGGCTATCGAAGAGGGCCGGACTGTCTCCCAAGTCGATGCGAAGAAGCGGATGTCCAGATGGCTGAAGTGATCTGGACGGAGCCTGCGCTCGCCGATCTGGACGCTATCGCCGACTACATCGCGTTGGAGAATCCCAAGGCTGCCAGAGAGCAGGTTCGACGGGTATTTGATCACGTCGACCAATTGGCAGTTCATCCCTTGAGCGGACCGAAGCTGCCCGAGTTTCGAGGCTGGCGTTATCGCCAGATCATCGAGCCTCCCTGTCGCGTCATTTATCGGCACGAAAAGAGCACGGCGCATATCGTGCATGTCGTCCGAGGCGAGCGTTGGCTCGACAAGAAGCTCATTGGTCGACGCGGCTGATCAGGATCCACAAGCTGTTCGAATCCCGCCCGTTCATCAGATTTGAGGGCGACCGAACGTTGAGCCAGTTAGTGGTGTGGTTTGCGCTGATCCGCCATCTGAAATTAAAAGGGGAGTTGCGCGCTCCCCATTTATGTGGGCAGGATTCTTGGACCAACTCACTGCGCTCGCCGATGCGGTGGACAGTCGAATGGAATGCACGCATCGCCTTTGCGCAGCGGCTTGTTTACGAGGCGATCGAGCGGGGAGATGCGAACGCCGCTCGAACTTGGTGCGGTAAGTAAATTCGCGACGATCGGTGTGCGGTTTAGAGCGTACCGAAATCGCCCGCAGATACCCCCGGCTCGGCCGCCGCTGGTGCATCATTCACGCTTGAGCCTCGGAGCAGACGATGATGATGGGTAAATTAAAGAACACGCCCTTCGGCAGCATCCTAACCGACACCATGGCGATCGCCTGGTATCGCGATGGCGCTTGGTTGCCGATGGAGCTGCAGCTTACGGGTACGCTCGCCATTCACCCTGCCGCGCATGCGCTGCATTACGGCAGCTCCTGCTTCGAGGGTTTCAAGGCCTATCGTCATTCGGACGGCTCGGTTCAGGTATTCCGTCTCTCGCGACACATTGAGCGCATGCGCCGCAGTGCGGCGGCCCTGATCTTGCCCGAGCCCGATCCTGTACTGCTCGCCAACATGGTCAACGCGCTCGTCGATCGCGTTCGCGCCGATGTCCCGGAGGCGCCGGGCGCGTTGTATCTGCGACCGCTGCTGTTCGGCACCATGCCCAACATCGGCGCCGCCTCGACACCCTCTAACGAGGCCTGTCTCGTCGTGCTTGCAAGCCCCGTGTGGGACTACTTTGCAGGCGGTGTTCGGCCACTTAAAATATTAGTTGAGGAGCAGGTGCAGCGCTGTGCACCGCATCTCGGTATGGTGAAGACCGGCGGCAACTATGCTGCCGCCATGGGTCCCACGCTCGCGGCGCGTCAGGCGCACGGCGTCGACCAAGTATTGTTTTGTCCGGGCGGCGAAGTGCAGGAGACGGGCGCTTCCAATTTTTTGTTGATCCGAAGGGATCATATTTTGACGCGTAGTCTCGATAGTAGCTTCCTTCATGGCGTGACGCGCGACTCTCTGCTCACGCTGGCGCGGGATATGCGTTATCGCATCGAGGAGCGCGTTTTCTCCGTCAATGAAATGATGGAGTGGATCAAGACCGGCGAGGCGGCGCTCTCGGGTACGGCGGCTGTGCTGTCGAGCGTGGGAAGCCTCATGCGCCGCGGCGTAGAGCATCAAGTTGGAGACGGGCAGGTGGGCTCCGAAACGCTCAAGTTGCGCGCGTCTCTTGTAGCCGTGCAGCAAGGCCAGGCGCCCGACCCGTATGGCTGGCTTACCCGGGTCTAAGCTTGCCTTGACAGGGCGGGGTACCGCCAACCAAACTTTCGCCCCTCTTCGGCCGCCCTTTCTGGAAAGGTAGCTCAGCTGGTTAGAGCACGGCACTCATAATGCCGGGGTCGAGGGTTCGAGTCCCTCCCTTTCCACCAAATCTCCCTCCGATAACGTCCAGAGAAGAGCAGAAATCCCTGACAAAACAGGGTTTTCAAGTGGACTAGCGTCCGCAGTAGTCTATTGACATCCGGGGGTATCCGGAGCATTTTGGGGGTAGATATGGGGGTACGGCTGTACTCCCG
>VGVG01000020.1 GCA_016874055.1 Gammaproteobacteria bacterium
TGCGGTTCGCGACCGCGTGGCGCTGTTCGATCAGGCGAGTTTCGCGAAGTACCTCGTGCAGGGGCGCGACGCTCTGGCCGTGCTCGACCGCATGTCGACTGCCCGCATCGACGTGGACACGGGGCGCCTCGCTTGCACGGGACCAGATCCTGGAACCTCGGTGCACAGCTGGCCTGCGCGCTGTGCATCGTCGCGATGGGTTTGGACACAACGCTCGCAGCTGAGTCGCCGCTGCGCATCTACACGGCGAAGTCCATCGTCACGACCAGCGACGTAAGCTCGATAGCGCCAGCAAGAAATCATTACAGGCGTCGATCTGCGATCTGCTTGGTCCGCTCGAGTATATTCAGCTCCCGTGATGGCGTCTCGGTTATCGATTCATGACACGTGGATCAAGCGATCTGATGTGGAGTCAACTGGTTACTCTTGAGACCAGAGATGACCTCGGCTTGCAGAAACAGCTCCGAACCGTGCTTACAAAAGCAATTTTAGATGGAAAGGTGTCGCTAGACTTGCCTCTTCCATCAAGTCGACATCTTTCACAGTTACTTGGTATTTCGCGCAATACTGTCGTTCTTGCGTACCAAAGTTTGATCAACGATCGATACCTGATCAGTCGAGAGCGCGAGGGTTACTTCGTCAACCCTGAAGTGTTATCGGGGCGAGTTATTGCGCCTAGCACCGATATCGAAATCGACTCGGTTCCGGATTGGCGTGGCCGGTTCAGGGTCGAGCCATCCAATCAGCGCAATATCGAGAAGCCCCAACGATGGCAGAGGTTCACGTATCCCTTCATCTTTGGACAAGGCGATCCTGCATTGTTTCCGGTGGCAGATTGGCGAGAATGTTTACGGCAGGCGATGAGTTTGTCATCGATTGCACAGGAGGGATTGGACCGGATCGATAGAGACGATGAACGCCTTGTCGAGATGATTCGCTCGAGACTGCTCCCCGGTCGCGGAATTTGGGTTGTACCTGAAAATATTCTTGTCACTCTCGGCGCTCAGAATGCGTTGTTTTTGCTAGCACAGCTGCTCCTGCGTCCCGACGACACCATTGGGGTCGAAGATCCATGCTACCCAGATGCGCGGAACTTATTCTCACTTCATTCGAGGCGCGTGTTACCCATCGCTGTCGACGAGGCGGGTTTGGATCCGGACGAACGGCTTGATGAATGCAGATATGTTTACGTGACGCCCAGCCACCAGTCACCAACGGCGGTAACACTGTCTCTTCCGCGGCGTGAGGCGTTGCTCAAGCGCGCATGTGAGCAGGACATGGTAATCATCGAAGATGACTACGAGCCGGAAATGAATTTCGCATCTGATCCGAGTCCGGCGCTCAAGAGCTTGGATCGTCATGATCGCGTGTTGTACGTGAGCAGTCTTTCGAAATGGTTGGCGCCTGGTCTTCGCCTTGGCTTTATGGTCGGACCGGCAGACGTCATTCGAGAGGCGCGTGCCCTGCGACGCTTGCAGCTGCGCCACCCGCCAGCATTATTGCAGACTGCGGTGGCGCTGTTCATCGAGCTTGGGCATCACAGTTCGCATCTGGCGCACTTGCGTGAAGCGTATGGGCAGCGCAGAAGGCTGCTCGACAAGGCGCTAGAGCGGTATCTGCCGTGGGCTCATCGGGCGCCTAGCGCCGGCGGTACGGCCGTCTGGCTGCGCGGACCGCAGAACCTGGATACCCGCCGACTCGCGGAGGATTGCGCGGCGGAAGGTGTTTTGATCGAGCCCGGCGATGTTTTCTTCTCGGGTGGGGATGCGCCACGGAACTACTTTCGTCTCGGATTTGCATCAATCGCCGCGGACCTGATTGAACCGGGAATAGAGCGGTTGGCTCGCGCCGCTGAAAAGCAGCTTCGAAATCCCGGATGATTCGGAATTCTCCCGAATCGATATCTCGCATGCGGTTGAATCCAACTGGCTCCAACGACGCGGATCGACTGGTGCTAGCGCCTCCGAGTCGTGCTTACTAACGTCAGCTGTCGAGTTACACGCGGGAGTGCTAACCGTATGACCACTGCGCCGCCGATTTCTACAGCAGGAGTGACTCCAACTTGAGCGTGCATATGCCTGTAAATTACCTGCGCCAGACGATTGACGCCGATCGATCTCATGTTTGGCACCATTTGACCCAACACAAGCCATTCGAGAGCCAAGATCCACGTTTGTACGTCGAGGGGCGTGGAATGCGCCTCTGGGATGCGACGGGCAGAGAGTATCTCGATGCGGTTTCGGGTGGGGTATGGACCGTCAATGTCGGCTACGGTCGAGCGAGCATCGCCGATGCGGTGCACGAGCAGCTCGTGCGGATGAACTATTTTTCCGGTGCCGCGGGTTCAGTACCGGGTGCCCGGTTTGCCGAGCGTCTGATCAGCAAGATGCCAGGCTTGAGTCGGGTGTATTACGCAAACTCCGGCTCCGAGACCAACGAGAAGGCGTTCAAGATCGTGCGTCAGATTGCGCATCGTCATTATGGCGGTCGTAAATACAAAATTCTCTACCGAGAGCGCGACTATCACGGCACCACGATCGGTGCGCTCTCGGCAAGTGGTCAACCTGAGCGCAGCGCTCAGTATGGTCCGCTCACTCCCGGTTTCGTACAGGTACCGCATTGTCTTGAGTATCGCAGTCAATATGGCGCAGTCGCCAATTACGGCGAACGCGCCGCCGATGCCATAGAAGAGGTGATCCTCAGAGAAGGACCCGATACCGTCGGTGCGATTTGTTTGGAGCCCGTCACCGCGGGTGGAGGTGTGATCCCCCCGCCCAAGGGATACTGGGAGCGGGTGCAGGAGATTTGCCGGCGCTACGGCATCCTGCTGCACCTCGATGAGGTTGTCTGCGGCGTTGGTCGCACAGGCAAATGGTTTGGTTACCAACACTACGGCATCAAGCCGGATCTGGTGACCATGGCCAAAGGCGTTGCGTCGGGCTACGCTGCAATTTCCTGTTTGGTTACAACCGAGACTGTCTTTAATCTCTTCAAAGACGACGCAAGCGATCCGCTGTCGCACTTTCGAGATATCTCCACTTTCGGCGGTTGCACATCGGGTCCAGCCGCTGCGCTTGAAAACATGCGGATCATCGAAGACGAGAAGCTGCTCGAGAATACAACCGTGATGGGCGCACGATTGCTAAGCAATCTGGCGGAGTTGCAGCTTCGTCACTCAGTGATCGGTGATGTACGAGGGTTGGGTCTGTTCTGCGGTGCCGAGCTCGTCAAAGATCGCCAGACTCGTGCGCCGGCGGATGAGAAGCAGGTTCAGGCAGTGATTGCCGAGTGTCTGAGTCGCGGCGTGATCATCGGAGCCACCAACCGCTCGATACCGGGCCTCAACAACACGCTGTGCTTGAGTCCTGCATTGATCGCTACGGCGGATGACATAGACCGCATCACTAACGCTATCGATGCGGCGTTGGAGAAAGTTTTCGGAAATAAATAATAAATTCGATATTTAAGGGATCACGTATGAAGATGACGACAGAAGAAGCGTTCGTGAAAGTGCTGCAAATGCACGGCATCGAGAACGCATTCGGCATCATCGGGTCGGCATTCATGCCAATATCCGATCTGTTTCCGAAAGCTGGGATTAAATTCTGGGACGTTGCCCATGAGAGTAACGGTGGGTTGATCTGCGATGGCTATACGCGCTCAACGGGCAAGATCGCGATGGCGATCGCGCAGAATGGACCGGGAATCACTGGTTTTGTGACCGCTATCAAGACGGCTTACTGGAACCACACGCCGATGCTGCTGGTGACGCCGCAGGCGGCCAATCGGACCATCGGGCAGGGCGGCTTCCAGGAGATGGAGCAGATGGCGCTGTTCCGAGACATCGTCGGCTATCAAGAAGAAGTGCGCGATCCGAGTCGGGTTCCCGAGGTGCTCAATCGCGTGATCGGCAAGGCGAAGCGTCTTTCGGCACCTGCGCAGATCAATATCCCGCGTGATTTTTGGACGCAGGTGATCGATGTGCCGTTACCGACGATTATCGAGTTCGAGCGCCCCTCGGGTGGCGCCAAGGCGATCGCCGAGGCGGCCGAGCTGCTCGCGCGTGCGAAGTTCCCCGTGATCCTATCCGGTGCCGGTGTTGTGCTTGGCAACGCGATTCCGGAGTGTGCTGCGCTGGCCGAGCGACTCGATGCTCCGGTCTGTAATAACTATCAGCATAACGATTCTTTCCCTAGCAACCATCCTTTGGCAGTCGGTCCGCTCGGTTACAACGGATCGCGTGCGGCGATGGAGCTGATTTCCGAGGCGGATGTCGTGCTTGCGCTGGGCACACGTCTCAATCCCTTCTCGACGCTGCCGGGATACGGATTGGACTACTGGCCGAAATCCGCCGCCGTGATTCAGGTCGACATCAATCCCGACAGAATCGGTCTGACGAAGCCTGTGGCAGTCGCGATCTGCGGTGACGCAAAGCTGGTGGCTGCACAAATCCTGCAGCAACTGCCAAAGACGGCTGGTGACGCCGGGCGTGCGGAGCGCCGTCAGAGAATAGAGACCAAGAAGCGTGAGTGGGCCAAGGCGCTCGCAACGATGGATCATGAAGATGATGATCCGGGCACCGATTGGAACGTTGAGTGCCGCGCACGCGAACCCGGACACATGTCGCCACGTCAGGCGTGGCGGGCGATCATGGCGGGATTGCCGCCACAGGCGATCATCTCCAGCGACATCGGCAACAACTGCGCGATCGGCAATGCCTATCCAACCTTCCTGCGGGGTCGCCAATATCTGGCACCGGGCTTGTTCGGTCCCTGTGGCTACGGGTTCCCGTCGATCATCGGCGCCAAGATCGGCAATCCGGATACGCCGGTCGTCGGTTTCGCCGGCGATGGCGCTTTTGGCATTTCGATGAACGAAATGACCTCCATCGGGCGTGACGAATGGCCGCACGTGACCATGGTGATCTTTCGCAACTATCAGTGGGGTGCAGAGAAACGAAACTCGATCCTTTGGTACAACAATAACTTCGTCGGGACGGAACTCGATCAGAACTTGAGTTACGCGCGCGTTGCGGAAGGCTGTGGTCATCGCGGTGTTCTGGTTCGCACGCCGGCGGAATTGACCGAAGCGATCAGAACAGCCTGTGCCGCGCAGGCGAACAACGTCACGACGTTCATCGAGGTCCTGCTGAACCAGGAGCTCGGCGAACCATTCCGGCGTGATGCCATGAAGAAACCCGTGGTCGTAGCGGGAATCGACGTCGCCGACATGCGTCAGCAGCGTCCCGGGTGACGCAGGTCATGAGCGAATCGGAAGCGATGGGGCCACGTATTCATCGGGGTCTCAAGGACGTTTATTTCGATCGTTCCGGTGTCAGTTCGATCGACGGGCGTGCCGGTGAATTGCGATATCGCGGCTACACGATCCATGATCTAGCGGAGAATGCGACCTTCGAAGAGGTTTGCGGGTTGCTTTTGTACGGAGAGTTACCGACCCGCGAACAGTTGGCGCAGATCGATTCGGAGTTGAAGGCGTCGCGCGGTATTCCTGCTGAGGTCTACGCGTTGATCGCTTCTCTCAAGAATTCACACCCGATGGAGGTGTTACGCACGGCGGTGTCGGCGCTCGGTGCATTGTGTCCTGAGTCGAATGACACATCGACATCAGCGCTATTGCGGCAAGGACTGCAGCTCACTGCGAAGGTGCCGACCATCATCACGAGTCATTACAGGCTGTGCCGTGGCCTCGACCCGGTAGAGCCGAGTCGTGAACTCGCGCATGCCGCCAATTTTCTGTACATGCTGCACGGAGTTGAGCCGACAGCAGACACGGCACGAATCTTGGATGTCGATCTGGTACTGCATGCCGAGCACGGATCGAACGCCTCGTCATTCACCGCACGCGTGGTGGCCGGCACGGGGGCTAACCTTCATTCGGCATTAACGGCTGCCATTGGCGCGCTCTCCGGTCCAGCGCACGGCGGCGCAGCCGAAGATGTCTCGAAAATGGTGCGTGAAATCGGCGAACCGGCCAATGCCGCGGCATGGGTCAAGGAGAAACGCGCGCAGCGTGAACCCATCATGGGCTTCGGGCATCGCGTCTATCGAGCCCGGGATCCGCGAGTAAGACATTTGAGCGATCGTGCCGAGCGGTTGTCACGTGAACTCGGGCAGCCACAATGGTATGCGGTGTTGCAGGCCGTAGTTGAGGCCATGCGCCCGTATTCGCGTTTGGGAGTCAACGTGAACGTTGATTTCTACGCCGGCGTGATTTACCACCTGCTTGGTATCCCTCAGGATTTTTTTGTACCCATCTTTGCCATGGGACGAGTACCCGGGTGGGTGATCCAGGTGCGCGAGCAAGTAGAGAACAACATTCTGATTCGGCCGTTGACCCTCTATGATGGTCCGCCTGCGCGAGACTGGGTGCCGATCGACGCGCGAGGCTGACCGGAGCAATCTAGCGACGCACGGCCCGCATCAACGTCAGGAGTGCCGTCCGAACGACATCTTCAACCGTCGCGCCACGTGACAAATCACTGACAGGTCGAGCGAACCCTTGGAGAAGGGGACCAAGGGCTTCAGCACCGCCGAGGTGCTGCACGAGCTTGTAGGCGATATTGGCGGCATTGAGATCGGGGAAAACCAATACGTTGGCACGTCCGGCCACATCGCCGGCCGCGCCTAACTTCGTCCTCGCCACGCGCGGTGAGATCGCTACGTCAGCTTGGAGCTCTCCGTCGATCAAGAGTTGTGGTGCTCGTGCTTGCGCGAGTTCGACGGCAGTGCGCACGCGTTCTACGTGCGGATGCTTCGCGCTGCCGCGGGTCGAGAAAGACAGAAATGCGACGCGCGGCTCCTCGCCGGTCAGCTCGCGTAACGTTCTTGCAGAAGCCAAAGCGATGTCGGCAAGCTCGGAGGACGACGGGTCGGCGTTGACCGCACAGTCGGCAAACAAGAGGGTACGACGCGGACCCTCGGGAGTACCGCTTGGTCGAATGACGAAGCAACTCGACGGCGTCTGTACCTCATCGGCCAAACCGATCGTCATCATCGCCGCCTCGATCACGCGCGCGGTCGGGCAGGTCGCTCCGGCTACCATCGCGTCGGCGCGCCCCGTGGCGACCAACAGACCGGCGTGCATCAACGGCTTGCGCGTGAGGCGCTCGGCGATTTCAGGGCGCATGTCTGGGCGGATTGCAAGGCAGGCTCCGATGAGCGCCGGGTCGGGTCGATGCGCGTCCGGGTCGATGATGTCGACCGATTCAGCGAACAGATTCTCGGTTATGAGTGCTGCACGCAGCGCTTCTGCTGGACCGACAAGAACGCAACGAACGCCGTGCTCTCTCGTCAAGCGGGCAGCGGCGGCGGAGATGCGCGGATCGGTACCTTCCGGCAGGGCTAGGTGCGGTTGATGGCCGGCGAGCTGTTCTTGCGCACGCGCAACGACATCCATGGAACCACACCCTACCGTATTTCTGACTAAGCGCTATTGTGCCGGTACCTGCAGCGGCGTGCTACCCGATCTCGATGATCGGGTACTACTGTGACGACAGCGCTGTAGCAGGTTGCAGCGAAAAGATGCGCAGCATTGTCTTCGAGCGAGTTTATTCGTTGCGCAGCGGCTGACGTGGCCCGGTATTTTTGGTTCAGGTTGAATGTTCATAAAAGGGACAGGAGACGTGGACGATGGCGAAGCAGAGAGATACGAGCGAGGAGATCATCCATAAGCTTCGGGAGGCCGATGTGCTGATCGGTCAGGTGGAAATAATTTAGGAAATGACCGAGCGGTTGGCGACGGTCTGTAGACACTCCGTTTGTCGTTTAAACGACAAACGCTGGGCTTCGGTTAATAAAGAAATCCACGTCAAAACCGAATTCTTACTCTCAAGCCGCTTTCCTTAATCTCTGACTAAGCTCTGCGTGCGGAAGTGTTTCTGCTTGGTAAATCCCGTGTCAAAAACCCGATATTTACTTGCACACCCTTACACACAGCTTAGTGGCGCGTGTAAGTTGTTGATGGCCAGAAGGGATTGAGAACCCCAGTCTTCTCATGATCCCTTGGTCCGTGGTTCGAATCCAAGCGGGCCCAGTCCAAATTCGCCAGCAGTGCTCATACGCAGCCAGTACTGACTGTCCCTGCAGCAATACTCTGCTGCCACGCCGCGACGTGGAAAAAACCGCAAACGGTTTGCGGCGCCACGAAATCGAGTGGCGTCGACCTGCCCAAGGCTAGCTGCGCCGCGGCCGGACCGCCGGTTCAGTTCGCCGGCTCAGATCGCCGGCGCGGGAGTCTGCTGTCGTGAGTAGAGTTCAAGACTAGAGTGACTCGGGCCATAGTCCTCCGTCGGTGCCGACAACATGTGCGGGCAGTTTTTCTCGGCGTATTCGCGAACATGCTTGGGCAGACCCGAGGCATCGGCGACTGTGGTCATCGTCGACATGTAAATGCAGTGGCCCGGTGCTTGGCCCATCAGCAGCCATGGCAGCCACGGAGTCACGCGCTGCCAGGTACCCACGTAGGGCAACGCAGAAAGATCGGGATTCTCCAGGTCTTTTCTTTTGACGAAGTAACGCATCATCTCCGACACCTGCGCCTTCGGGCCGGCAGATTCGCGCGGCCATTTGTCGGGCTGTAGCGGATTCTTGTAGTTCAAATGCATGTCGGTGGCGAGCACCAGAGTCTCGCTGTCGAGCTCCTGCCACGGGAATATCAACGGCAGCTTGATCAACTTGCTCGGATCGCCGCCGAAATCTTCGGGAGCCAGAATCAGCGTTTCGCTGATCGTGTAGTTGAAAGGATCGTTGATCGCATGGACGACACGTACCGTCTCTTTCGTAAACGGATTGACGAAGCTGTCGATGATCTCGCCCGGCTGACCACCGCGAGTGAGATTGGTGTAGAAAATGACTTCTTTGTTGACGCGACGGATGTTGCCATCGGGCAACGGCAACAAACGGGTACAAAGAAAAGTCTGAAATCCGAGGAAGGGCTTGAGTGCTTCGCCGGGACGCACCGCGAGGATAGTGCCGCTGCAGTGGATGGTACGCTGCTTGCTGCTGTCCATATCCGCCTGAATGCGTGCCCATGCATCGCGGTTCCAGCGTGGGCTCATGAAATCGATCTTGGTGACGTAGGGAATGACGGACATGATGTTCTCCTCGGGCGTTGCAGCGCCTCGTCACGGCAAGAGTAGTCCGGGCCCCGGCCGCCGCAGGCATGTAGCCGCTCGCCCCGACCATGCAGTGAGCGTTCTCTAGGCTTCAGGCGATCGTCGCTTGTACACTCCAGTAAGGGGTTGCCTCAGGAGGCTCGCATGTCACGACATGGTCGCTGGATTTCGCTTTGGGATGTGCTGTGCATTACGGCCGTAGCCGGTTGCACCTCGCAGCGTTCGTTGTACGGTAATCCCTACAGGGGCGGGGGGATTACCCTTCGATGACTCGTTGAAGCGAGGTGACCGGAAGATTGGTGTCAGAAGCCAATTCCGTTCGCGCAATGGAGCTGCCCCCATCAACCGGCAGTTGACTGTGCGGCCTGATAGGGGCAACTTCAGTTCCGAAGGATGTGTCGATAGCAGGATTCGACAACATTCCGGTCACCGCTCAAGTGTGGCCGCAGCTCAGCACCACTCAGCAGCCGGTGCGTGAGATGTCGGAGCGAGCGGCAGAGATTCTCATTCGGCGAATTGAAGATGGTCAGCTTGAGTCTGATATTGAGCATGTGACCATTAAGTCGAGCCTAGTATTTCGCGTGTCAATATCGCGTCGATAGAAGAACTCGTGAACCCCGAAATTTCAGACCGTTTTCTTGTCGCCGATGTGGGTGGCACGAACGCTAGATTTGCGGTGGCGGAGCGCTCGCATGAGTGCGCATACTCGGGGTTTCGGTTAATTAAATTCCGAAGTATAGCGGTTTCGCAATTTGGAAATTTTGATGATGCGATCGCCGAGTATCTTGACTCATCTGGGTTGGCGCAGTCCGGCGTAGCTGGGGCCTCTCTGGCCGTAGCCTCCGCAGTTGGGATAGGCGAGATCCGGTTTACTAATTCACCTTGGCGTTTTTCTCGCCAGAGTTTGACTGAGCGATTCAAGTTTAAAAAGCTTCTAATCGTGAACGATTTTGAGGCCTTGGCGCTGCAGATTCAGCATCGCCCCCCTAACTTCATAACCCGTTTTCGCGATGGTGAAAGTCACCCAAACGCCGCGCGTGTCGTCGTCGGGCCTGGGACGGGGTTAGGAGTCGCCGGGCTAATTCGACACTCGTCAACTGACGGACAGTTTAGGTGGATTCCAATTCCGGGCGAGGGCGGTCATATAGCATTTGCACCAGGAGATGACGTTGAAGAAGCGTTGTTAGCATATCTTCGGACGACTTTTGGGCGGGTTTCCATCGAGAGAGTGGCGAGCGGACCCGGACTAACCAATATTTACAGATTTCTTTCTTGTAGAGCAGGGCGTGAATCTATAGATGATTCGCCCGATGCGATTTCGAAGCGAGCGCTGAGTTCAGCCGATCCCATAGCGGCCGATGCAGTAAATCTGTTTTTAGGCATCGTGGGGAGCTTCGCGGGCGATGCTGCGATGATGTTCGGGGCGAGAGGCGGGGTATTTCTTGGCGGCGGTATATTGCCGCGATTAGTTCCGCTACTCGGCAACAGTGGCTTTTTCAAAAAGTTCAATGAGAAAGGACGTCACTCGGATTGGATGGCAAAAATTCCTATCGACTTGATTGTGAATGACAAGGCGGCACTGCTTGGTGCGGCGATAGCGCTAAACGACGAGTCGTAATCCCGTCAAAAACACGATATTTACTTACACATTCTCTTACACACAGCTTAGTGACGCGCGTAAGTCGTTGAAGGCCAACAGGGATCACGAACTCCAGTCTTCTCATAATCCCTTTGTCATTAGTTCGAATCTAAGCGAGCCCAGTCTTACAAACCAATAAACTTCCGGTCTATTGGCTGATCAACTTCGTGAGGGAGTCGAGGTAACTGATGAAGGCTTTGCGACCTTCATCGGTCAAGCGGACTTCGGTTCTGGGCTTTCTATATTTAAAAGACT
>VGVG01000021.1 GCA_016874055.1 Gammaproteobacteria bacterium
CGCCCGGATTGTTCACGATCCACGCCTCACCTGGAACACCATCGAGGTCGTCGAGCAATTGGGCGGCAAGTCTGTGCTCTGTAAATCGGGTCATGCGTTCATCAAGCAGAAGATGCGCGAGGTCGATGCCGCCTATGGCGGCGAGATGAGCGCCCACCATTATTTTAAACGCTTCGCCTATTGCGATACGGGCATGGTGCCGTGGCTCTTGGTGCTTGAGTGGATGTCTCGCACGGGCAAGACACTCTCCGCGCTCGTGGGTGAGCGCATGGCGCGCTTTCCGTGTAGCGGGGAGATCAACCGCCGGGTGCCCGATGGACGAGCCGCCATCGAGGCGGTGCAGCGGCAATATGAGCCCAAGGCGCTGTCGGTGGATTTTACCGACGGGCTCTCGATGGAGTTTGCAGAGTGGCGGCTCAACCTGCGTTCATCGAACACCGAGCCCTTGCTACGCCTCAATGTGGAAAGCCGCGGCAGCCGCGAGCTGATGCGGGCGAAGACTGATGAGGTGCTCGGCCTGCTCCGGCGATTGGGCGCTGAAGAGGCCGACCACTAATTAAACCCTACACGTTAAACCCTACACGTGTTATTTTTTGGTCAGGAACTGATCGCGCTTAGCGCCTGCCTTCTCAGCAGCGGCTAGCCATCGTGGCGTCTTGCCGCGGCCCGACCAAGTGTTACCTTTTTGATCGCGATACTTAATGGCGACCTTTCTCCCGCGCCGCGGGCCTCTTTTGCCACCCTTGCGCCGGGGGCGACCCTTACGCTGAAATTTACCGGCTGAAAGATCGGCGAGACTGACGCCGAGCTTTTTCATGAGCGCCATCACTTTCTTGATGGCCGGTACTTTATTATTTTGGGCAGTAGTGAGCTGCTTTTGCAGTTGTGCGATACGAGCTTTCAGGGCGATAACGGAGAGTTTTGGCATGAGTTTCGATCTCTATAAGGCAATACATAAACATAACAAAGATAACTTAATCAGACAATAACATCCAGTATTCACCAGTATTCCCGCGGTCGACACGCGATATTAAGAGAAAATCACTGGAAAATCCTATATCGAGTTCGGCTTTTTGCGCGATCCAGCCCATGATTGTGCTGGCCACGGGCGCTAGAGTCCGTAGCGGCCGCTCAAGATCTCGGTGGTCTTTATCCTCACTTGGTTCGCCGATTAAGTTTCGTGAGATCGATAATCATCGAAGCCGCTTCGCCCACGCCGATCGATCGCATCATTAAGAGAAGAGCTTTCGCGCTGTTTCATTTCCTCCGCGATGCCAGCGTCCGACTCTTCGCACCCTCACCTTCGGACCGTTCTCCCAACAGACGCACGGCATTAATCAAAAATAAGACGTCAACTTGACGATAATCCTTCACTCGATAAGCACGTATGCTTGATGCGAAAGAGCGCAGTGTGACTGAACGTGGTAGATTACGTGATCGATTAGGCGCAATTGAAATGAACGCCGACGACGCGGGTCAGAGCTACGCTTAGGGCGAGCGCGCTTGGTCAGTGCCACCGCACGCGGCATATCATCGACGCGGGTCTAGGCGCCTTCGGTGGGTTTTGGGGTGCGCGAGGCGAGCCATCTGCCGAGCACTGCTACCACTAGTGCGCCAACCACGGCTGATAAATAATGCGCGTCTATTGAAAAATCGTTGACGTGCGGCGCCAGCACGACGTCATCGGCGATCATACCGCCGCCGATCCAGCCTAAAAGCCCTGCGCCAAAGAGAACGATGACAGAGAATCGATCCATCAGCGTGAGCACAAAGCGACTGCCCCAGATAATGATCGGGATCGAAAAGATTAAGCCAAAGACGACCAAGCCCAGACTGCCTTTTGCCGCCCCTGCAATTCCGATCACATTGTCAAGGCTCATCACCGCATCAGCGATCACGATGGTTTTGATGGCGCCTAGTAAGTGATCCGACGCATCGATTTCGCGATCGCCTTCGTGCTGCGGTAGCAGTAATTTGATGCCGATCCAAAGTAAGAGCAAACCGCCCACTATTTTAAGAAACGGAATTTTCAGTAACTGCAGAGCAAAGAAAATCAGGATGACCCGAAGGGCGATAGCACCGAGCACACCCCAAAAAATGGCCTGTTTGCGCTGCGCTTCGGGAAGGCGTCGGGAGGCCAGCGCAATGACGATTGCGTTATCGCCCCCGAGCAAGATGTCGATCATGATGATCTGACCGACCGAGACCCAGAACTCAGGTGAAGCCCAGTCCATATTCGCTTATGATAATTGCTTATGATAATTGAAATGTCGGAGTGGTTTACCATGCGAGTGATCCGTCTTGCGATCCTGTCTTTAGGCCTTGTTGGCGGCCTTGCATTGGCGCAGACGCCGACCCCCGCTCAACTCGAGTTGCTGAAATCCATGCCCGCACCGCAGCGTGAGGCACTGCTCAAGCAGTACGGCATCGATCCGTCGGTGTTGGGGGAAGAGTCGAGCATAAGTGCATCGCAGGCTGGAGCCTCTGCGGCGCGTTCGGCGGGGCCGACCAAGGAAGAACTCGAAAAGGCAGCACAGGCGCTGACGCTGCAACCGAATGACACGGTGCTCATTTCTGTGGCGATCCGAGAGGGTGGCTCTGTGGCGATCCGAGAGGGTGGCGACGTACTGTCGAGCGGCTTTGTCGAAGCCGTCAGGCGGGGGAACCCGTACTCGCTGGATCGAAACGGGCAACTCTCTCTGCCGGGTGTGCCTTCGGTGACTTTGGCAGGGTTGACCGAAAACCAGGCTAATCAGCGTTTAGCGTTGGAGCCGACTCTGAGTAGCGTAGCGGTGACGCTCAGTCGTCTTCCTGGGCAGGTCGGGGGCGTCGTCGGCCTTAAGCCTTTTGGGTACGAGCTCTTCGATCAGCAATCATCGACGCTTGCACCCGCTTCAGATGGTCCTGTTCCTGCTGATTATGTAGTGGGTCCGGGGGATCGCCTCTCGGTGCAACTCTACGGGGGACAGAACCGCACGATACAGCTCTCTGTGAATCGCGACGGGACCCTTAGTTTCCCAGAGCTCGGGCCAATTCCGGTCCTCGGTAAAACTTTTAAAGAGGTGCGCGAAGAAATCGAGTCGCGCGTTGCGAAGCAAATGATCGGTACTCAAGCGAACGTGAGCATCGCCGAGAGTCGGGCGATACAGGTGTTCGTGTTGGGTGAGGCCAAGCGACCGGGCAGCTACGCGGTCAGTGGCCTATCGACGGTGACGAGCGCGCTTTATGCCGCAGGTGGCGTCGCGATGACGGGTTCGCTCCGCGACATTCAGCTTAAGCGTCAGGGTTCTGTAGTACGCCGACTCGATATTTATGATCTTCTGCTGCGTGGCGATACGAGTAACGATGCGAAGATTTTGCCGGGCGATGTGATTTTCATTCCGCCCTTGGGGCCTGTGGCCTCGATCGAAGGCGAAGTTCGACGCCCGGCGATTTATGAGCTCAAGGGTAATGTCACCGCTTCGGGTCTCGTTGGCCTCGCGGGGGGCTTGACGACTGAAGCCGATGCCAGTCGCTTGACGATGGTGCGGATCGGTGAAGACCGCCGACGCGTCGCGGTTGATGTGTCGCTGGCTGATGCGCGCGCGACGGGTCCAAAACTCCAGAACGCAGACCGCGTGAGTGTGGCGCGTTTGCGCCCAACGCTCGATGCGGGAGTAGTCATCGGGGGGCATGTGTTCCACCCGTCGACGGTCGCCTGGCGTGACGGCCTGCGCCTCTCTGAGGTGATTCGATCGGTCGATGAACTGAAGCCGGGTGCCGATCTCGGTTATGTGCTCATTCGGCGCGAGTTGCCGCCTGATCGTCGGGTGGTGGCGCTCTCTGCAGATCTTGCAGCGGCCTTGCGCGCACCCGGCGCGGCTGCAGATGTGCAGTTGGCCGCACGAGACCGCCTTACCGTTTTTGACCAGGAGGTCGGGAGGAATTGGGCGATTCAACCTCTGCTCGCAGAGTTGCGTCGCCAGTCAAGCGTCGACCAACCGGCCGAAGTCGTTTCGATCGGCGGTCAGGTGAACGCGCCGGGTGCATATCCGCTCGAGCCGGCGATGCGGGTGAGTGATTTGCTGCGCGCGGGGGGCCGACTCTCGGAGGCAGCCTTTGCTCTTAAGGCCGAGCTCACGCGGTTTTCGAGTAACGGCGAAGAGCGCGAGGCTTCGCTGCTCGAGATTGATCTGGCAGCAGTGCTGCGCGGTGATGCGCAAGCCGATGTTCTGCTGCAACCCTTCGATACGCTTCTCGTCAAAGAATTACCCGAGTGGTCGACGCAAGAGTTCGTCACGCTACGCGGTGAGGTCCGCTTTCCGGGCCGTTATCCAATTCGTCGAGGCGAGACCCTGCGCTCGGTGATCGATCGCGCGGGGGGTGTAACGGAGCTCGCGTTTTCGCGGGGCGCGATCTTTACGCGGCAGGAACTGAAGGCGCGCGAGGCCGAACAAATCAATAATCTTGCTAAACGAGCGCGTGCGGATTTAGCAGCACTCGCGCTCCAGGCGGGAGCGGCAAAAGAAGACGCGGGCGGTGCGCTGAAGAGAGCGGAGTCGCAAGCGCTAGTCGAACAGCTCGATGCTGCCGCAGCGGTCGGCCGGTTGGTTTTCGATTTGGATCGCCTCTTAGCGAGTGAGCGAGGTGCCGAGGCCGATGTCGCGCTTCGCGATGGTGATGAGCTTGCGTTACCGCAGCAGCGGCAGGAGATCACGATTATTGGCGAGGTGCAAAACGCCCTATCGGTGATGTATCAAAGTGGCTTGAGCAGAGAAGATTACATTCGGGCAGCAGGGGGGGTTACGCGCCGCGCCGATGGCTCGCGTACGTACGTGGTGGGGGCAGATGGCCAAGTGGTGTCGGGTAGGGCGAGTTGGTGGGCGGGTGGGGGTCAACGAGCCAGCATTCAGCCAGGCGATACGATCGTGGTGCCCCTTGATACGCAACGCTTACCGCCGCTTACCTTCTGGCAGTCGGTTACGACAATCCTCTACAACGCGGCGGTGGCCGTCGCGGCGATTAACTCCGTGAACAATGATTGAGGGCAAGGTTGATTGAGGGCAAGGTTCGCGGTCAGGGGTCTCGGGTTTTGGGCTCCGATCGAAAGGGTCGCGTGCATCGCAGTCGTAAAAAAGCGGGAGGCCGGACTTCAGTCAGACGATCTCCGCTTGAGGGGGTGAGCCGGGGCTCGTCGAGCGGGGACGGCGCCCAACAAATTGGGAGGCGGGGGGTCGTGGGGGAGCCGTCCAAAGGGCCCATATTTTCTTTATTTTTTTCTTTTCTTCCAAAAGTTGGTAGCAATACAAAGAACCGGTATTATAGTAAAAACAGTTTTCAACCGTCGGCGAGCGGGAAAAGGGTTTCTCGTACGGCGGCAGATTTCCTACACAAAGTCAGATTTGCGTGGAGTTCAGCAATGCTTAAATCCCCGTTTCAGCGTTTGTCACGTTCTTTGTCGAGCGTGGCGCTGCTCGCCTTGCTTCAAGCCTGTGGCGGCGGTGGCGGAGGCGGCGGAGTCACCTCAGGCTCGCCCCCCGGGGCGCCCACGGGGTTGGCGGGCACTGCAGGTAATGCATCGGTCACGCTGAGCTTCACAGCGCCCGCGGGCGCGGTCAACTTCTACACCGCAACCTGCGTCCCGACGAGCGGTGCGAGTGTCTCCTCGCAGAATGCCTCGACGCAGATTACGGTGGCGGGGCTGACCAACGAGACGACGTACAACTGCTCGGTCACCGCGTCCAACAACGCGGGCACGGGACCGGCTTCGTCTTCGGTGAGCCTCAGGCCCACCAGCGGCCTAACGGCACTCACCCTGACGCCGATTCTGGGTGGATTAGGGGCCGGGGCCACCTGTGAGGCCTTTCGTGCCGACACGGGTGCTGTGCTGAATGCTTCGCTCACGAATGCCGCGGGTCTGTGCGTATTGAATTTGCCGCGCAGCTACGGCGGCATTGTCGTGTTGCGTGTCAAAGGTGGACCGGGCGTTAAATACTTTGATGAGCGCACCAACGCGTTAGTGGACTTTCCGGCCACTGCTTTGATTGCCTCTGTGATTCCGCAGGCGGTGTGGTCTTCCGGCGCGACCGCCGGAACGACGGTATCCACGCTAACGACGATCATTGCCGCTCAGGCGGGCATTACCTTGTCGGCCACGGCGACCTCTTTCGCGGCGCCCTCGATCACCTCGGCCGGCCTTGCGGCAACGGTCACGCAGGTGCTGCAGGTGTTTGGATTCACAGATGCCGATTTTAATCCGTTTGCACCGCTGCCTGCGGCGGCGTACTTCGGCGTTGCAGACGTGGGGACGAACAAACAGCTCGCCGGCTCGCCGGTGCAATTGAAGTTTGCGGTCGCGCTGGTTGCGGTTGCGAAGCTAGCGCCAGCCGGTACCGACCTGGGCACGTTTGCCGGCACGATTGCCAATGCGGTCAAAAATAACACCCTCGCTGAGACGGTGCCCACCTTCAACAACTTCCAAACTATCTACGTAAACACCGGTAATTCGGTAGTCGCGCCCGG
The DNA here is from genome assembly GCA_016874055.1 of Gammaproteobacteria bacterium. Classification (GTDB taxonomy): domain Bacteria; phylum Pseudomonadota; class Gammaproteobacteria; order Steroidobacterales; family Steroidobacteraceae; genus UBA964. Next base: position 6,502 of record VGVG01000021.1, read on the forward strand.
CAACACGGTGCCGCCGCCACCCACGCCGCCGGCGACGATCCCCGGCGCGCCGACGGGTCTGTCGGTCGTCGCCTCAAGCGGTCAGCTGACCGTGTCTTTTTCGGCACCAGCGAGCAATGGCGGATCGCCGATCGAGTTGTACACCGCGACCTGTACACCGACCTCTGGATCCGCTGTCTCGGCGACTGCGTCGGCGAGTCCCATCGTGGTCAAGGGATTGACCAATGGGACAACGTACTCCTGTCGAGTAGTGGCGAAAAACGCAGTGGGCGCCGGTCCTCCTTCGGCAGCGGTGTCGGGAACACCCGTGGCAGACGCCAGTCCACCGGTAACGGTGTCTGGAGCGCCGACGGGGCTTGTACTCACTGCAGGCAACGGATCGATTTCCGTGGCGTTTACGGCGCCTTCGGATAACGGCGGCGCAACCATCACCAGCTTCACGGCGACCTGTACGCCGACCTCGGGATCGGCTGTCTCGGCGACTGCGTCGGCAAGTCCCATCGTGGTGTCGGGCTTGACCAACGGGGTCGAGTACAGTTGTACCGTTCTTGCGACGAACTCGAAGGGTGCAGGACCCGTTTCAGCGGCGGCCAAAGCGACCCCGGCTGCACTCGTAACGGTGTCTGGAGCGCCGACGGGGCTTGTACTCACTGCAGGCAACGGATCGATTTCCGTGGCGTTTACGGCGCCTTCGGATAACGGCGGCGCAACCATCACCAGCTTCACGGCGACCTGTACGC
>VGVG01000022.1 GCA_016874055.1 Gammaproteobacteria bacterium
CTTCCCCCGGCTCACCGCATGCAGCCATCCAGTTGGCCGAAAGACGGATGTCACCGAGGCGCCTGACGTCGGCCGCGAGTATGTTGGTGATCGACTCAGCGACCGCCAAACGTGCCGCTGCGCGTGAATCGAGGATGGCAACCGGCGTCCGTTCGCCCATCGCCATGGCCTCGCCCGCATGACCAAAATAATCGGCAGTGGTTACGCCGCAATCGGCGACCGGAACCTGCCACGGCCCGACCATCTGATCGCGGGAAATCATGCCGCCGACCGTGCGATCGCCGATGGTGACGAGGAAGGTTTTATCGGCGACGGCTGGGAATCGCAGCACGCGCCGCAAAGCCTCACTCGGGTCGATCGTCGTAACGTCAAAGTCTTGCGTGCGCGGCTTCACGGCAACGACATCTCTCAGCATCTTGGGCGTTTTACCGAGCAACACCTCGATGGGCATGTCGACGGACGAGTCGTTGAGCAAAGCATCTTTGACGAGCAATCGGCCGTCGTCGGTCAGCGTGCCGATCACGGCATGCGGACAGCGCTCGCGCGCGCAAAGTGCCGCGAACTCATCGAGTGAGTCGGCACCGACGACGAGCACATAGCGCTCCTGCGACTCGTTGCACCAGAGCTCCATCGGCGACATGCCGGGCTCGTCGCTCAAAATCGCGCGCAGGTCGACGATGGCACCGCGGCCACTGTGTGCGACGGCCTCGGGTACGGCGTTGGAGAGCCCTCCTGCCCCGACGTCGTGAATGAGCAGGATCGGATTGCGATCACCACGCGCCCAGCAGCGATCAATCACCTCTTGCGCGCGACGCTGCATCTCGGGGTTGCCGCGCTGCACCGACGCAAAATCAAGATCAGCGCTCGAAGCGCCCGCACCCAACGAGGAGGCTGCGCCGCCCCCGAGCCCGATAAGCATCGACGGGCCACCCAACACGACGATGCTTGCGCCGGGCGGACAGTCACGTTTCTCGATGTGCGATCGACGCACGTTGCCGAGACCGCCGGCGATCATGATGGGCTTGTGATACCCGCGGAATCGTGTCGCTAAGTCCCCCGCAGCCTGAATCTCGAGCGTGCGGAAATAGCCGTTGATTCCCGGTCGTCCGAACTCATTATTGAATGCGGCCGCGCCAATAGGCCCCTCGAGCATAATATCGAGCGCCGAGGCGATGCGATCGGGTTTGCCGAGAGCCGGCTTGTCAGGCAGTGATTCCCAGGGCTGCTCAAAATCCGGAATGCGCAGGTGAGAGACCGAATAACCGACGAGCCCCGCTTTCGGTTTCGCGCCGATACCGGTTGCGCCCTCGTCACGGATTTCACCACCCGAGCCCGTCGACGCACCCGGAAACGGAGAAATCGCCGTCGGATGATTGTGCGTCTCGACCTTCATGAGAATATCGATCGGCTCGACTTGCGTGCCGTAGACACCCGTCTCGGGGTCGGGGAACCAGCGACGCCCGTGGGCGATGCCCTCGATGATGGCGGCGTTGTCTTTGTAGGCACTTAGCACGCCCCGGGGGGCTTGCGCATGTGTGTTGCGGATCATGGCAAACAGCGACTTCCTCTGCGGCTCGCCGTTGATGATCCATTCGGCATTGAAGATCTTGTGCCGACAGTGCTCGGAGTTCGCCTGCGCGAACATCATGAGCTCGACGTCACTCGGATCACGACCGAGCTCGCCAAATGCCTTGAGCAAATAGTCGATTTCGTCTGCCGAGAGCGCAAGCCCGAGTTCGGCGTTGGCCGCCTCGAGCGCTGCGCGACCCGTCTTTAAGGATATCCGTCGCAGAGAACGGGGCGACTCGACAGCGAAGAGCGCCTGGGCCTTCGCTGCCTCGTCGATCACGATCTCGGTCATGCGATCGTGCAGAACAGGCGCAATGGCCTCGAGCGCTGCACGATCGAGCGGCGAAGCGCATTTCAATCGATATTCGATTCCGCGCTCGATGCGGCGCACGGTCTTGAGACCGCAGACCTTAGCAATCTCCGTAGCCTTACTGGCCCACGGCGAAATGGTGCCCGGACGCGGAATCACCCACAGCGTCTGCGCACCCGTTCCATCCGTTGCTTTATCAACAACCGCCTCACTGCGAGAACCATAGTGAAGCAGCGACTCGAGCGTGCGGGTTTCCGCTGCACTGAGCTCACGCGAGAGATCGACGAAATGAACGAACCGCGGGTCAACATCCCTAATGGTAATGGCGCCGACCACGGCGCGCAGACGCGCGAGCAGCTTACGGATACGAAAACCGGAAAGCGCGGGGGCGCCGCGGACGAGCATACGTCCGATGCAGCCTACTTTTTGGACCCGTCTCCAGCCGGCGGCGGAAAGACCGGCATCGGAAACTGGGCCACGTTTGAACCCTCGTAGGTGCTGATTTTACTCACGCCCTGCTTCTTCACTTCATCGATGCGCAGTACGGCGTGCAAGGGCAGATAGCTGCGCTTGACGCCCTCGAATTCGGACTTAATCCGCTCCTCAGCCGGGTCGAGCACCACAGTCGAGCGCTCACCGAAAACGAGCTCTTCGATCTCAATGAAGCCGAACAGGCTGCCGTGATTGACCTTGCGGGCGTAGACCTCGTAGATCTTGCTCTGGTAAAAAAACATGACTTTGTAGATGTGGCTCGCTGGCATGGTATCGGTATCGCTTATCGTGAAAATGGCGGAGAGGGTGAGATTCGAACTCACGTGCCGGGATTAACCGACCATCCGATTTCGAGTCGGCGCCGTTATGACCGCTTCGGTACCTCTCCAGGCCCTAGTATCCTACCTGACATGACTCGGACCTGGACAGTCCGAAGGGGCCTCCGGACCCTTCCTGCGCTAATGGTTTTACTGATGCTGGCCGGCTGTGGCCACGGCGTTGCGCTTGAGGAAATCCGCGAACGCGGCGAATTACGCGTGGCCACGCTGAACGGCCCGACCACCTACTATATCGGCCCGGTGGGTCCGGAGGGCTCCGAACACGCACTCGCCGAACGATTCGCGACCGAACTCGGCGTTAAGCTCACGCTCGTCGTCGAATCGGATCGGGCGGGTCTACAGCGAGCGTTGAAAGATAAACGTGCCGATATCGTCGCCGCGCAACTCTCCTCGGACTCAAAATGGCGTCAAGTCGCTCTGCTCTCGACGATTTACTCCGAATCCCCCCTCTTCTGGATTTACAGTAAAGATCGTCCGCGCCCCAAGACATTAAAGGACATCGCCGCGCTGCGCGTGGTTGTCGCCGATGAAAGCGCTGAACTCGCCGTCCTTGAGAAGCAGCCGGCTGTCGGTAGGCCGCGGATTCGCTACACCGTTGTACCACGTCACGTCGGTCGTGACCCTCTCGAGCTCGTGTCATCGGGTCGCGCGGATGTGACGCTGATGGACGGCCGCAAGTTCGCAGCCGAGCGCCCCCTCCACCCTTCTTTAGAGGTGGCGTTCGCGCTACCAAAGCAACGCGAGCTTCACTGGATGGTGCGCCAGGATGGGCGAGATCTTCTTGAGCTTGCCGATACCTTTCTTGCTCGCGAGCGTGCCAAAACGCCCCTGCCCACCCTCGAGATCGCGGTGCTTTCGAAACTCTCCGTGCTACCTCGCGCGAACTCGGATCAGCTTCTCGTCGACATCGAGGTACGACTGCCTGTGCTTCGCGAAATTTTTAATGAAGCGGCAGAGCTCTCCGGTCTCGATTGGCGTCTCATCGCTGCCCTCGCTTATCAGGAGTCGATGTGGCAGGCCGACGTGGTATCCCCGTTCGGTGCGCAAGGGCTCATGATGCTCATGCCTCGCACCGCGAAATCGCTCGGCGTCGTCAACCCGTTCGATGAGCGCGAGAACACCTTAGCCGGTGCGCGATATCTCGCCGAACTGTATGCGACGATTCCTTCTCGTGTCCGCGAGCCCGATCGACTTTGGATGGCTGTCGCTTCGTATAACATGGGTTACGGGCATCTCGAAGATGCGCGCGTAATGACGGTCAAGCAGGGTGGAGATCACGATTCGTGGATCGACGTTCGCGAACGGCTAACGTTGCTCTCGGAGGAGTTCTGGTACCTGCAGACGAAAAATGGTTATGCGCGTGGCTTTGAAACTAAGCAGCTGGTCGATCGCGTCCAACAGTACCTAACTCTGATCCGGGAAAAATTCCCGCAAGAGGACCCTCAGGTCGATACGCCAACGCGCATCGTCGCCGAGCGCCAAGAGCCGCCGAGATAGTAGGCGCTCGATAGGATCGCTGCGACGATGGCGGAAATTGAAAAGCTCCACCACACGCCGTCGGCGCCCCAATGCGCCCACCCGTACTCCGCTAGGGGTTGACGGACCCCCAGCATCGCGACAACTAGCACCGCCAGCGGCATCATCACCGCGCCAGTCGCTCGCACCGCACCCGATAACACCGTCGAGATCCCGAAGAGCGGGTAGGACCAAAGAATGATGTGGTTCATACGTACGGCGATCTCGATGGCGGGGCTATTAGGCGGCAGAAATAGCCCGACAGCTTGAGTCTCGACCATATAAATGAGAAACACGGGTAGGCCGCTCAACAGAAAATTGAAGAGGAGTCCGTGCCGAGCGATGTCCGAAACGCGCTGCCATTGTCCCGCACCGATGTTTTGGGCCGCCATGGAGGACACCGCAGCACCAAGTGCGAGTGCTGGCATCTGGATGTACGCCCACAGCTGCATATCGGCTGCGAATGCCGCGGCGGTATCAGAACCAAAACGATTAACCACACGTAAGAACAACACCATACTTGAGGAAAGGACGATCATCTGCAAACCCATCGGAATGCCTTTGACGATGAGGCTACGTAAGATCTCAGGGTCAACCTGTAGCAGATGGGTCTCCGCTGAGCGAATCGTCAGCGGATGTCGCCTCCAGTAGACAAATGCCAGCAAGGCGCCTGCGCTCAGCGTCTGCGCAACGAGCGTCGCAAAGGCGGAGCCGGCGATCCCCATAGCCGGTATCGGTCCTAGCCCGAAGATAAATAGTGGATTGAGAACGATATCGAGTACGACAGACATCACTAAGAAACGAAATGGCGTGCGCGAATCGCCTGCGCCACGCAACGTACCGTTGATAAAAAAGAATGCATACGATACTGGTAGCGAGACGAACATCACCCGTAAGTACGCGACGCCGTAGGGTGTCGCGTCAGCAGGTGTTCCCATCCACCCAAGGATAAATGGCGCAGCGAAAAATCCGCCAATCGAAAAAATCATCGACAGCCCGAAAAAGAATGTGGCGCTCGTTCCCGTAACGCGCTTGGCTTCTCCCATGTTGCTTGCACCGACATTCTGCGCAATGAGTATGGTTGATGCCATGCTGATGCCGAATACAGCACCGATGAGCAAAAAGATCACAATGTTTGAATTGTTAGCGCCAGTAAGCGCGGCAGCCCCGAGGAACTTACCGATCCAGATGGAATTGATTGATCCGTTAATCGACTGCAGCACGTTGCCCAGCAATATCGGTAACGCGAAGGTGAACAGCGTCCGCGGGATGGAGCCTGAAGTCAGAGCCGATACAGGCTTCACGAGCGTCTCGCTCGAAAAAATTCGCTCAGCAGGCTGCCGCATTCCTCAGCGCGAACTCCGCCGAAAACGTCCACCCGATGGTTCAGTGCGGGAATGGCAAAGATATCGACGATGCTCCCCGCCCCGCCAGCCTTCAGATCCCAGGCACCGAATACCACTCGACTGACTCGCGCATGAACCAACGCGGAGGCACACATGATGCAAGGCTCAAGGGTGACATACAACGTCGAATCGTTGAGTCGATAGTCGCCGACTCGCTTTGCGGCATCACGCAGCGCCACGATTTCCGCATGAGCGGTCGGATCGTGATCGTGAATGGAGCAGTTCGCACCCTCGCCAATCACGATTTGACCGCGAACGAGTACCGCCCCGACGGGTACCTCACCGCGATCATTCGCCTTTCGCGCCAGGGCCAACGCCTGCTGCATGAAATCCGTGTCGGAAGGCATAGGCATTATCGAATTAAACACTACTCTGCTCAGCGTCCGAAATCTGCGGAGGTCATCTAAGCCGCTCGAGACGATTCACGGACTATCGTTACAGTTAAAGGTTGACTCGTTAGTGAGTCACGGCTTGGGACCTGATCGATGAGAACACTTCGTTACCAGCAAAGAAAGTCGCTTCAACTCTCAGCGTCCGAAAGGAAGGATTCATCGGCTGCGGCACACGACCGCTCAAGAGGACGAAATCCGCCCACTTTCCTCGAGTGATCGAACCGATCTCATTCGCCCAAGTGGTCATCTCAGCCGGTGATCGGGTATACGCCAACAGAGCCTCTTCGAACGATAGCGCCTGCTCTGGAAACCAAGGCTTACCCTCTGCAAAGCCAAAAGGACTCGTGCGAAAGTGACCTGACCCGGTATTTGTGGTCCATGTTTAATGTTCATAAAAGGGACAGGAGACGTGGACGATGGCGAAGTAGAGAGATACGACCGAGGCGATCATCCATAAGCTTCGGGAGGCGGATGTGCTGATCGGCCAGGGACAGATGATCGCGCAGGTGACCAAGCAGCGCGGGGTGACGGAGCAGACGTACTTTCGCTGGCGCAAGAGCCACGGCGGCTTGCGGATCGATCAAGCGAAGCGGCTGCGGGAGCTCGCAGCGCAGAACGCGCGGCTCAAGCGCGCGGTATCAGATCTGACGGTCGATAAGCTCATCCTGCAGAGAAGTCGCCGCGGGAACTACTCAGCCCGGGTGCGCTGTCGTGAGGCCGTGGCTCTGGTGCGCGCAAAGCATGCGTACTCCGAGCGACGGATCTGCA
>VGVG01000023.1 GCA_016874055.1 Gammaproteobacteria bacterium
TCTCTCGATCACGCCCGCGGCGTGATCGAGACTTGGCGAAGGGAATACAACGATGCAAGACCGAAGAAAACACTTCGCGGACCAACGCCAACGCAATACGCAAAACAGATCAGTCAAAAGGCAGCTACACTAACCGTCAGTCTCTAGACCCAACCGGAACTAAATCCGGGGGGACGTCGACCCTCAGACGTATTGTGACCGCGATAGTCAGCCATGATGACTGCAAATCCACGGCGTGCGAACGCCCTCGGAATGGCACCGTAATACTTTCCGGGCCTTTCATTTTGCTGTGAGTCAACGAACCCGTAGCGTGGCGGATCGGGGTGAAATCCATGATTCGCAATCAAAACCGGCAGCGGTCGAGCCGCACGTTTCGGTTTGACTATCAATGCTGACAGTTTTAGTCCGTCATTCCGATACGTGATTAATAATCGATCGAGATCGGCGTAGAGCGGTGCGAGCGCGGTGATCTCTACTGTCGGTGTCGCTGTTTGTGCGACAGAGATTTCTAACCGGAGTGCTAGAAAACAACCTACGATCAATCTCAGCACGACGGCACATTTACTGCGAGTCCACCGAGCGAGGTTTCTTTGTATTTTGAGGCCATATCCAGTCCTGTCTGACGCATCGTGGCGATCACTTGATCAAGTGTCACGTGATGGCGACCGTTACCGCGAAGCGCGAGTTGCGCCGCATTCACTGCCTTCACAGCGCCCATCGCATTCCTTTCGATACAGGGAATTTGGACCAGCCCGCCGACGGGGTCACAGGTCAATCCGAGGTTATGTTCCATACCGATTTCAGCGGCATTCTCGATTTGTTCGTTGGTGGCGCCTAATGCCGCAGCGAGCCCCGCGGCGGCCATAGAACACGCTACACCAACCTCTCCTTGACAGCCCATTTCTGCACCTGAGATCGAGGCATTTCTTTTGTAAAGCGTGCCGATCGCGCCCGCGGTCGCCAGGAAAGTCACGACACCATCTTCGGTTGAATGCGGGTGGTGCCATGAATAGTGCGCCAAAACAGCGGGTATGATTCCGGCTGCGCCGTTAGTCGGTGCTGTGACGACTTGATGCCCGGCAGCGTTTTCTTCGTTGACGGCAATGGCGTAGGCACTCAGTCGCTCGAGTGAGTTGGAGTGGTGGCCCGTCGGGTCAAGCGCTCGATACAAGACGGCGGCGCGCCGAGTGATACGCAGCTGCCCGGGCAGTTCGCCTTCGGTTGTCAGACCCCGCCGGATACAGGATTCCATCGTGGTCCAAATCGTGCGTAATGCACTGCGGGTTTCTGCGTCCGATCGCCAGATCGTTTCGTTATGCAATACCACGTCAGCAATCGAGAAGCCGGTTTCGCGACAGCGTGCGAGCAACATTTGCGCCGAATCGAACGTCAGCGGCACTGCGACCGATTGTGTCTCGGCATCGTATGGTGACCAGTCGTCGGCGCTTACTACGAAACCACCACCGATCGAATAGAAGTCTTTGGCCAGCAGAATCGCGCCATCTCTGGCGATGGCTGTAAAACGCAGGCCGTTGGCATGCAATGGCAACGAGCGTCGCTGATAAAAGTGCAGATGTAGGTCGGAATCAAACGGAATTTCGTGTCGACCGAGTATTTTTAAGCGGCCGGTTTGCCGCACCGTATCCAGCAGGGTCTCGCATTTTTCAGGCAATGCGCTCGCTGGTTTCTCACCGCTAAGACCAAGCATCGCAGCGCGGTGCGTTTGATGACCACGCCCCGTTAATCCTAATGAGCCAAAGAATTCCGCCGTGATAGAGGCGGTCGGAGTAAGTAACTCGCGGCGCGCAAGTTCATCGGCGAACATCTTGGCCGCGATCATCGGACCCATGGTGTGGCTACTCGAGGGGCCGATCCCAATTTTAAAGATATCGAGGATCGAACAGATCATTTGAAAACCGGCGCGGCAGGGTGATCGCCTCCGCGAACCACATAGCACTCAACGAGCGAGTCCCCGACATTTTCGAAGCGGCGCAGCAGTCCGACGGGCACGGTCAAGGTATCGCCAGCGCCAAGATCCAAGTAGCCGCCCGCCCAACCAACGCGTAGCACGCCTTTGTGCACCAGTAGCACCTCCTCTTCAAGGCGCCGATGCCAGGACAGCGACGCATCGACCTCAAGGTGCAAGGCGCGCAGATGAAAACCGTGTAGCCAAGAGAGTGGCGCGGCGGGCATCGACTCGGCGGGATTGGCCGGTCCGATCACTGCAGATTCGCGTACGCCTGGTAAATCCGCGAACGGTCCGCCAGTGCGCTGACCTAAATCGTCGCGTCTTACCGTGCACGCTGCGATGCCGGCGTCGTCCAAAATTTTGAGTTGCGCAACTTGTTCGGCCGAGGTAGTGCGGACCGGTGGATCATCGAGCGGAATCGTATCGCCGCGTCGACGATCGATCAGTCGACCGCTTTGGAGGAGGACGAGCCCGTGTTCCTGCGCTTGTTCGAAAACGTAGGGCGCCCACAGCACGCGACCCGGATCATCACCGCCCAAAACCGAAAACATGAAACTAGATACCGAACCCACCGTGTCGAAGCCACGGAACGCGTCGATTGGAATCGAGATCACATCACCGGGCGCGAGATCGATCGACCCCGCGCGTCCATCGACGCCGGTTTTGAAGCGGAAGCCACCTTCGTGGATCACGAACACTTCAGCCGTTTTGTGACTGTGCTGTGAATTCGTGCAGCCCGGCGGTTGGCGCGCACCGCCGATATTGAACCCGTGCGGAATACCAATGTGGACATATTGCTCGGGATTCTCAGCAACGCCGGGGCCGATGATGGTGAAGTTTTCTTTACGATCGCTGCCCGGTGTGCGGGTGTCAATGAAGGCGTTAGTGCACGGGCGCAGTTCCTCGTAGCGGACTAAGCGTGCACGCAATGCGTGTTCGTCGATGCGAGGATGTAAATCGAGAATCGAATTCATGATGATTTCTCAGTGCCGCGCGGTCCAGAGGCGAGACGAGGCGATTCGTGCGCCTTCGGCCATCGATGCGAGTTTGGCGTAGACGATGTCCGGGTCGATCACACCGAAGCCTGCAAAAGTCGAGAAACCGCAGTCCGTGCCTGCAATCACGCGCTCGCGACCGACGAACGATGCAAATCGTTCGATCCGTTCTGCAACCAGCAGTGGATGCTCGATGAAGTTAGTGACCGAATCGAGTACGCCTGGAATGAGAATTTTTTCGTCGGGGATATGGGTATCACGGAAACACGTCCACTCGTGTGCATGACGCGGGTTCGAGGCTTCAAACAGCAGTGCTTGCGGCTTAGCTTTCAACGCGATCGGCAGCACGACATCCATCGGTACGTCGTGGTGATGCGGCCCCTCATAGTTGCCCCAACAAATGTGCATCCGCAAACGATCGGTTGGGCAATTGCGCAGCGCGTGATTCAAAACTTCGACATGCAGTTCGGCGAGTTTTCGATATTCCTCAGGCGGGCGGCGCTTAAATAACGTGTGCCCACCAAGTCCCAAGTCTGGTGCGTCGATTTGCAGCACATAGCCCGCGGCGACGATCGCCTCGTACTCAGCCCGCATCGCCTCGGCGATCGCCTCCAAATATCGTTCGTGTGACGGGTAATGCTCGTTGGGCTGGAAGAGTGCGATCACGCCCGGCGACGCAGAGTTCATGAACGCTTCGATCGGAGCATCGTGACGCGCCGCAGCGTTCGACAATGCTTCGTCGAACCACACGATGTCGTCCTGCAGTGGGTGCGCGTCCTTCGGACGAATTTCACCGACACAGCGCGGACGCCGGTAGGCCGGCGTTCCGCCGCTTTTGGCCAGTTTAGCCAAAAACTGTGGATAATCTTCGAGATCCGCAGGTGGATCACGTGAGCTGTCACCGTCGAATCCGGTCAAACGATCTTTGATGTAGGTGGCGTAACTAATCTTGCTCATTTCCCCATCGCTGACGACGTCGACGTGCGCTTGTCGTTGACGCGCGACGACATCTGTTACGGCGTGACGGATCACCGATTCGAACGCGGCGGAGTCGATGACGTCACCGCGCTCGCGGCCGAAAACCACGTCTGTCACCGCCTTGGAGCGTGGCAAACTGCCGACGTGTGTGGTGAGAATTCGATCGACGGAGTGTTTCATGTGCGTTCCAAAAGACTTTGTAAATGATGGGATACCGCTTCAGGCCGCTCCAGCGTCGGTAAATGACCACATTCAGCTAACACAACGAGGTCCGCACGCGGAATTCGTCGCGAGGTATCGACGTGCAGTTCGAGGGGGCAGATCGCGTCCTCGCCGCCGCATAGAACCAAGGCGGGACAGTCGATCGACGGCAGGGTGTCACGACTGTCCGGACGACTTTGTAGCGCTGAGGATTGGCGCCGGAATACCTCGGCGCCAAGCGTGAGTCCCATATGCAAAATACGATCGAGAAGTTTGCGATCCGAACGCGCTCGACGGCCCAAATACAGCGGTTTCATCGACTCGATCAGCACGTCGTGTAACTCGCCGTTTAACGCCCGGGCAACCTGAGCGTCGCGTATCAAACGCCGTTGTGGGTGATCGGGGAGCGGTGTCGTGCTGATCAACGCTAAATGTGAAACACGATCGCGTGTCTGACGCCAAATTTCCAAGGCAACGATGCCGCCCATGGATACACCTGCGAGCGCAAAGCGTGCTGGCGCCCGCGCAAGGATAGCAGTTGCCATTTCGTGGACCGTCTCGCCGCTCGAAGGCGTCATACTGATTACCGGTACTTGCGCCGTAAGGCGTTGGCGCTGATGCGAGAAAAGCGATTCGTCAAGCATCGTTCCAGATACGCAAATCAGTGCGTCGGTATTCACGTTGGCCCCAGTTTTGCGGAACTGCCCTCGATGAGTGTTCCAGAGAACACGCGACGCTCGGCTGGCAAAGATGGGTTGGAGATCCGATCGAGCAATAGCGAAAGCGTTGCTTCTGCCATTCGCTGTACCGGCTGTCGCAAGGTTGTTAGTCGGTAACTCGACCACGACGCGGGCCCAACACCGTCGAAGCCAACCACCGACAGTTTATCCGGGACCGCGATACCGAGATCAAATCGTGCCGCATCCATCGCACCGATCGCCATGACGTCATTGGCGCAAATGACGGCCTGTAGATAGCGCTTCGCAGCCGAGACAAGTTCATGCAGACCGCGGACGCCGCTTTCGTAGTCGTATTCACCCGCGACAACGGGAACGTTGTGAAAACCAAGCTTCGCCAGTTGCTGCAGTGATGCAGCGACACGTTCTTGTCCGACGAACGAATCTCGCGGTCCGGCAATGACCCCGAAGCGCCGATGGCCTACGCTGACCAGTCGTTCGACCAAAACTCGCGCACCGTCAGATTGATCGCAGAACACTGCACTGGCAGCAGAGCCCTGCAAATAGCGGTTGTAAAGCACTAAGGGCACACCATTTTTCGAGAACGTATCGATTTGAGCCGAAGACAGGCGCGCAGCAGAAATTGCGCCGTCGACCCGGTACTGCCAGACTTGCTCGAGCACGTGGTCGATTTCGCTTTCTGAGGAGAGCGTGAATAGCAGCACCCGGATGCCTTTCGCACTCGCAAGCGCGGAAAGTTCTGCAAGCACTTCCGGGTAATACAGATTCGTAAGATTGGAGATGATTACCGCGATCAAGTTGGAACGTCGAGTGATCAAGCTGCGCGCGATGGCATTCGGTGTATACCCGAGGTCCTCGGCTGCTCGCATTACCCGCGCCCGCATTTTTGGGCTGATGCTCGCACCTTCTTGGAAGCAGCGTGAGACGGCTGATTGCGATATGCCAGCACGCAGCGCGACGTCATACGAGGTGGCGCGCGAGCCTTGCGTAGCCGCTTCAGCTACCGGAGCGCGGCTTGTAAGGGAGCGCTTAGATTTTTTCTTTGGTGCCATAGCGCCGCACCCGGATGTCCGCCTGTTCTTTGTGACCGGCGAAACCTTCCAACGCGCAAAGCCGTGAACAATATTCGCCGATCGTCACCGAGGCGGATCGAGTGATGCGTTGATAAGTGCACGTTTTGATGAACTTACCGACCCAAAGACCGCCAGTGTAGCGGGCGGTTTTGCGTGTCGGCAGCGTGTGGTTGGTGCCGATCACCTTGTCGCCGTAGGAGACATTTGTTTCCGGGCCCAAAAATAGTGCGCCGAAGTTACGTATCCGATGAAGGAAGAAGTCAGGATCGCGAGTCATCACTTGTACGTGCTCGGAGGCGATCTCATCCGCTTTTGCGACCATTTCGTCGAGCGTGTCGCAAACGATCACTTGGCCGAAATCTCGCCAGGCACGGCCGGCGATTTCGCCGGTCGGCAGGATTTTCAGCTGCCGTTCGATTTCCGTCATCGTGTCCCGCGCGAGTTTATCGGAGTTGGTCAACAGAACGGCCGGTGAATTCGGCCCGTGCTCCGCCTGACCCAGCAAATCTGCTGCGCACAACTCGCCGTCGACCGAGTCGTCTGCGATCACCAACGTTTCGGTTGGACCGGCGAGTAAGTCGATACCGA
>VGVG01000024.1 GCA_016874055.1 Gammaproteobacteria bacterium
CTCCTGCTTGAGGCCATAACTGCGCACGAGGCGCGTGAAGGCCCGGGAGGTGAAGACCAAGCCCATTGTCCGACCTCAGCAGGAACGGGGTCGTGACGCGTCCGAGTGTGCCCAAACCGTGCGATCAACGCTTGCTTGAGCGCCGCCATCGCCGTAGTTGCTCGACCGCTTCTCGAGCGCTGCCAACCGAGCAGCTCTCGCGTGTGACAGTCGATGACGAGGGCCAAGGTCTGCCAGCCATCACGACCCGCCCAGATGCGACACAGATCCGTTGCCCAGCGTTCATTCGGCGTCGTTGCGACCGAGGGCAGCGCCTCGATGCGGGGTCGATGCCCAATGGCTCGCTTGCGAACCTGCCAGCCTTTGAGCTGGAAGATCCGCTGTACCGTGTTCTTGTTGAACTGCAACAGGCTCGCCACGGTTCGATAACCAAACGCGGGTTCTGCCTCGATCATGTGGCTTGATCGGCTCGGCAAAGCGCTCCTGGACCTTCGGTGTCGATTTAACGGGCTTGTAGTACACGGTACGGCGAGGAACGTCGAACCAACGACAGAGCTTGGTCATCGGAACGGTAAATCCGTTTTCCTTCAGGCCCTGTTGGATGTGAAGGATCATGTCTCGTCCTTCTTCGCCAACAGGGCGTCCCATTTTTTTCGGGCACGCAGTTCCAACAGCGCTTCACTGTACGCTTCCTGCAGCGCTTTGAGCTGCGTCTCGTACTGTTCGCGGAGGTCTTGCGGTTTGGCCTTCAGGGCGTTTTCCATCCCGGCTTTGGCTTGGTCAATCCAGGACTCGATCTCTGACGGGGGAAGATCGAACTGACGGGACGACTCACTAACCGTGGTCTTCCCTTGAATGATGTCCAGAACCAGAGCCGACTTGCGACGCGCCGTCCAGCGCTTGATCTCTTCGTCCATCTCGATACTCATGTGCTATCTCCTTTGGGAACATAACACCTGAGCAGCAAATCAGTGGGTCAGTACACGATGCCGGTGCTCGAGCTCAAAGATCTGCTACACATTAAGCAGCTACCCGAAGAAGAGCGTGATCGCTACTCGTCCTTAAACGGCATGTTTTTATTGCTGCGTGGCGCCGTGCCGCGCGAGGGTGATTCGGTCGAATGGGCAGGATGGAAATTCGAGGTCATCGACATGGATGGCAATGCCATCGACAAGATCATGGCAATACGAATTGCCGCCCCTGCAACTGACGAACGCGACTAGTTCGATCGGCTGAAAGATCCTTTCGAGGCCAGTCGCCAACCATCACTTTCGGCGATAAAAACCCGATAATCACGGACGATTTGCGGCTCGCCACGGCGAGTGCCGACAATCAGCAGTGCATCGGCGAGACCGTCAGCATTGAAGTCGTTGAACATGATGATCGGCGCCCCCGCGTTGCCACCCGGATCGAGCGTGGTGGCCGAACGCATGAACTCCGCGCGCAGGGCAGTATCGAGCTTTATCGGAATGCTCGCGTTATCGGGCAACGTGCGCAGGCTACGTCGCCACGTGTCGAATCGCTCGGGCGTCGCGTTCGGATCAGCGGGTTCGGACTTTTTGCGGGAGTTTTGCGTCAGCATTGCCTTTGCATTTCGACCCAGCGCCGAGTCGTTTGCCGCAAGCGATTCTAGTGCAAGTTGACCTTGTCTACCGGCCTCGAAGCGCAGGAAGCTTAGCGCGCCGTCACGACTTTCGGCGACGGTGGCATCTATTGCCCGTTGCAGCTGATTCGAGACGCTCCAGCGCAAGGAATCGCCAAGGGGCGTGAGGCTCGCCGCAAGCGTCAGCAGCAATACCCCTGCGAGCACCGTGTTGATTTGCGCAATGCTCGCGAGCCATGGCCCGCTGCGCAGCGCCGCATAGGCATAACCCGCAGAAAACAGGCAGGCGACTGCGGCGGCGATCAGCCCCCAGTAACGCGCAGGCGTCAGGCCGAGTTCGAGAGTGCGAACTGAGAGCGAATAAAGTGCTGTCGCAGCGACCACGGTCAGTAGGGCAGGCACAATCCGCAACGCCTGTTTGAGCCAAGGACGATAGCCAGGCTCGGTTGCGCCGTCGCGGAATGCCGCGTTGATCAACAGCACCGTCACGGCGACCAGTGCGAGCAAGATCGCACTATTGAGGATTTTTTCGCCGCTACCGATCAGCACTGGAAGCTTGGGAATCAGCGCCAGCGTGAATGCGGTCACGATGATGGCTGCAAGTGGCAAAAGCCACTTGAGCAGATCCAGAATTTGCTCGAGCACTCCGACAATCAAGCGCTCGCTAGCGCCGATGATCTGTGTCGCAACCGCGAACGCTACCGTGGTTGCGGGATATGCAAAGCGTGAATCTGAAAAAAGATTTTTGAAGAACGGGTTGCCGAGTATGTCGAACAGCGCTGCCCAAAGAAAAAGCAGTATCCAGAAAAGTCCGGTGAAGATCAGAGCTTCAGCCAGCGTGCACAATGCACCCCAGACACTGCGGAAAAGGACGGGATACGTAGGGCGCCAGAGGCCGCCTTCGAGACGCGCTTGCAGCAGTGACAGAAACAGCAGCCAACTGAGTAGCAAAGGCGCGATAAAGCGCGCTGTATCTATATAGGCGAGATCGCTGGGTTTGAACGGCACCGGAAAGTCGCGAAACGCAAAGTAGCCCGCTAGCGCGAGAAAGATCGCTAGACCTCCGCTGGCTTTCCACAGCACTCCCTGCCGCTGACGCTTCCAGAGCACGAGAATTACCGGGGGTACCCAAAGAAATACCAGAAAAAGAGCGGTCAGCAAACCGGGGCTGGTCGCGGGCCAGCTTGCCGCAGACAAGGCCTGTTGCAACGACCACAGCACTGCCGCCTGAATGAGCGCCAGCGCGATATTCATCTCAACGCTCGACGCCTGCCGGCGTGCCGAGAATCTTGTTCATTTCGATGAAGTTGCCATCGGCATCCCAGACGGCACTGAACATGACCGGTATGGTGCCGCCTGCAGCACCTGGATAGTCGATTCGTTTCAGAGCTCGGCGATGACTGCGATTGATACATATCGACCCCGGCATCCAGACCACGTTATCGAAAATAGACAACGACGGTCGAGTTCGCTGATATCTTAATTTAATTGGTTTGTAAATTTGGGTAACTTGGATTCACGCCTGCGCAGCAAGGATTCAAAGGAATCGGGTTTCGACTGGAACTACTCTGTATCCAGAATATACATTTTCAAGCGGCGATGAAATTGATCATACTTTTTTGCGGTCCGTTGTTGGTCACTTGTGGCTGAATCACGCCGAGTTTGGGTGGCTGGGATGAAGTCGGAAGGCGACATGACTTATGTACGGTGCCGCGGTGCTGCTTAGCGGAAATAAAACACGGAGTTAGGAAAAATAATCTACATAAAAGTAAATTATTTAAGGCTAGCAGCGGCTCAGGATTTGAGCCTGTCTGGAAAGGCGCGACCGGGCATAAGCTTCATCTGCCGGGTGTAGAGTTCATCCCAGATTCGATGCGCCGCGGTTGTGTAGCGCCGTTGCGCGGGCTCTAGCCAATCCGCTCCGAGTTCCGCGGGTTTGCGCAAGGGTGCAACGAACACCGAATCGGGCAACTCAGGGATCGCACTGTAGCCGAAGGGCGGGTCGGAAGTTTGCAGAGGCATCAGCGCACCGCGCGGCCGTAACCTGTCACTTCGCCGTGGGCATCACGAAACTCGCGCCTTCGCGACGCTCACACGGCCAGCGCGTAGTGACAGTTTTGAGGCGGGTGTAAAAGCGTACGCCCTCGGAGCCGTGTACGTGATGATCGCCGAACAGTGACGCCTTCCAGCCGCCGAAGCTGTGGAAGGCCATGGGCACCGGAATCGGTACGTTGACGCCGACCATGCCGATCTGGATACGCTGCACAAAGTCCCGCGCAACGCCACCATCAGCGGTGAAGATCGAAGTGCCGTTGCCATACGGGTTGCTATTGATGAGTTCGACAGCCGCGGTGAAATCTTTGACACGCACCATGCCGAGCACTGGCCCGAAGATTTCATCGCGGTAAATCGACATCTCGGGTTTGACATGATCGAAGAGCGAGGCACCAATGAAAAACCCGCCCTCGAACCCTGCACGGGCCATACGAAACCCGCGGCCATCGACCACGAGATCAGCACCTGCGGCAACCCCTTGGTCGATATAGCCACGGACCCGTTCGAGATGGGCACGGGTGACGAGCGGCCCCATCTCGGCATCAGCATCGCTGCTAGGACCGATCTTGAGCGTTGCAAGGCGCGCCACCAAACGCGCGCGCAGCCCCTCTGCGACACTGTCGCCCACTGGTACGGCGATCGAGATCGCCATGCAGCGCTCGCCCGCCGAGCCATAGGCCGCACCCAGAAGCGCATCAACCACCTGATCGAGGTCTGCATCGGGCATCACGACCATATGATTCTTGGCACCCCCGAGCGCCTGCACGCGTTTACCGTACGCCGCGCCCGTGGCGTAGATGTGGCGGGCAATCGGGGTCGAACCGACGAAGCTCAGCGCATCGACACCCGGGTGTTGCAACAGAGCGTCGACCGCCTCCTTGTCGCCCTGCACCACGTTGAACACACCGGCCGGAAAACCTGCGCTTTTGATTAGGTCAGCGCAAAACAACGCGGCTGAAGGATCGCGCTCTGAGGGCTTGAGAATGAAGGTGTTGCCGCAGGCCAGCGCCATCGGAAACATCCACATGGGCACCATCGCCGGAAAATTGAACGGCGTAATTCCGGCAACGACACCGAGCGGTTGTCTCACCGAGTGGCTATCGATGCCTAAACCGATGTTCTCGGTGATCTCGCCTTTCAGAAGCTGTGGTGCACCGCAGGCAAACTCGACTACCTCGAGCCCGCGAGTGACTTCGCCGCGCGCATCGGAGAGCACCTTGCCGTGCTCGGCGCTGATGATCGCCGCCAACTCATCGGCGTGCGTCTCGATCAAATCGCGTAGCTTGTTTAGAAGCCGCGCCCGACGCAGTGGGCTGGTTGCCGCCCAAGCGGGGGACGCGGCGCGGGCAGCGGCAACGGCGGCATCGACCTCCGTCGCACTCGCGAGCGCAACGGCTGCAGATTGGGAACCCGTCGCCGGATTGAACACGGGCGCGGTACGCCCACTCGTGGATTCGACGACCGAGCCGCCGATGTAATGCTGGATAGTCTTCAAATCTTTATCTTTATTTAATCTTTATCTTTATTTGATGAATGGCGGTGACCTGCCTGCATCGATTGATCCAGTCTGATTGTTAGTTTACGCAGCTTTTGACAGGCCCCCAGAAACCGGACAGTTAAGGCTGCGAGTTTGCGACACCTTGTTGCCTGGTCTGATCAGCGAATTCCCGAGGGGTCAGACCCTCGAGAGATCGGTGAGGATGCCTCTCATTGTAATCCCATCTCCAACCATCGATCTTCTCTTTCGCATCATCAAGTGAATGAAACCAGTGAGTGTTCAGACACGCCTCGCGAAATCGACCGTTGAACGATTCAACGATGGCGTTATCCGTCGGCTTGCCCCGTCGATTGAAATCGATTTCGACTTGGTTGCGATAGGCCCACTGGTCCATCATGCCCCCTGAAAATTCCGACCCGTTGTCACCAGAAATCCGATTCGGTAACCCACGATCGTATTTCAAGTGGTTCAACGCGGTGACGACAGCCTCGGCACGCAGACGGAAGCCGACTTCGATCCCTAAGCACTCCCGCGTGAATAGATCGACGATCGTCAACGTCCTGATCCATCGCCCATCGGCCAGTTGATCCGCCACAAAG
>VGVG01000025.1 GCA_016874055.1 Gammaproteobacteria bacterium
ACTCGGATGGCTCTGAGCTTATTAAGGACTCGTTAACGAATGGAATGATATGTAGCCTAGTCATTTCGTTGATACGCATCCGCTCTATGAATGACTGCTTTGTCTAGGTCAGAGATGGTTCCGCTTTTTCGGACAGGAGGATAGAGGGAGTGACTGGCCTGCTCTGTAGGGCGAAGATATCGCCCATGACGAGGAGAGCAGCGCATGAGACGACCGCGACGCAACCACGGTGCCGCATTTAAGGCACGGGTGGCGCTAGAGGCTTTGCGGGGTGAGCAGACCTTGGCGGAGCTCGCCCAGAAGTACGATGCCCACGCGACGCAGATCGCAGCTTGGAAGAGCGAGCTCTTGCAGGGCGCAGCTGGAGTCTTTGAGGACGGACGAGCCAAAGGCGAGCAGAAGGTGGATCTGGATCGACTGCACGCCAAAATCGGCCAGCTCACGGTGGAAAACGCTTTTTTAGAAACTGCGCTCACCAAAGCGGGCTTGCTGAGCGCAAGAAGAAAATGATCGACCCGAACCACAAGCTGTCGGTGACGCGACAAGCGAAGGTGTTGGGAATGTCCCGATCGACAGCGTATTACAGCCCGAAGGGCCTTTCGGAGACCGACATCGCATGGATGGCGCTGATTGACCGGCTGCATGTCGATTTTCCGTTTGCCGGTGCTCGGATGCTCCGAGATCTGCTGCGACAGAGGGGCTACGTCGGTATCGGACGACGACGGATCCGGCGTTTGATGCGAGTGATGGGGATCGAGGCGATCTACCGAAAAGAAAACACCTCTCAGCCGCATCCTGCGCATCCGGTGTATCCGTATCTGCTGCGGCAACTCACCATCGATCGAGCCAATCAGGTCTGGACGATGGATATCACGTACCTGCCGATGCGCCGAGGGTTCTTGTATCGCGTTGCGGTGATGGACTGGTACAGCCGAAAGATCCTCGCCTGGAAGCTCTCGAACACGATGCATGCGGAGTTCTGTGTCAGCGCCCTGCAGGAAGCCATCGGCAAATACGGCGTCCCCGAGATCATGAATACCGACCAGGGAAGTCAATTTACGAGCCTCGAGTTCATCGGCGTGCTCAAGGCACACCGCATCGCCATCAGCATGGACGGCAAGGGCTGTTGGCGGGATAACGTCCTCATTGAACGATTTTGGCGAACGGTGAAATACGAAGAGGTTTATTTACGAGCCTATGAGCGCACATCGGAAGCGAGAGAAAATCTGACCCGTTACCTCGCCTTCTACAACCGTACCCGGCCGCACTCGGCACTGGACGGTCAGACCCCGGATCAGGTTTACTTCGCATCAACCCATCCGGCAGCCTTGGCTGCCTAAACCGCAGGACAGTCTTCATTAAATCCAATGGAAAACTGGCCGACGAGGCGGAACCGCTTCTGTCAGTCGTAGCGACGCAGTAGTTATCACTCGCGTAGTGGCCGTTGGGACACGATCCATCGCGAGGGAGCGGCTGCGGCGACGGTGCAACATTGACGTCCGTCGTGATGAGCAACGCGAAGAGGGGCATCAGAGGCATATACTGACCTTCTCATTGCGGCAGAAGCGCCGCCTACCAAAGATAACGGGCACGAGGAAATCTCCGCAACAAGCGATTAGGAGTCGGGTGCCTGGCCGAAACTCCGTGGTACCGCTTGGATTGACCGACCATCATCGGGTACTAATCAGCGCTAAACCAGTGGTGCGCTCAATTTGCTCAATAGGCACTTGGTAGTCCGCGCGGTTGTTCGATACGGGCGGTGCATTCGGATACACATAGCCAACCCCCTCTCGTCGAAATGGATCAAAGATAACCTTATAAAAGGCGATTGGAACTCGAACGGGCGACTGCCCAATGACTGCGCTTTGCGAGCCGAATACCGGCCCCGTGATGACCACCAAATCACCACGCTCCAGCGTCCACTGCCGAACGTCCTCCTCTAACCTCGCCCAAGCACCCCGATTAAGACCTGGATTCTGGGGTGCAATATTGGAGAGATAAAAGCTCTCAACCATCGCCTGAAGGCTCCAAGTCACATTCCCTGCTGCAGCCATGTGACCACGGTCATAGCCCGACCCGGCGTAGTCCGATAGCTCAGCGCGACGTCCAGGACGGAGATCCGGATCAGCGCGGAAATCATCCGTACGCTCCACGCCCCCATTAAGAGTTCCTACCCGTAATCGCTCAATAACCCAACGCGGCGTTCGCGCCTCCGGATCGTGCCCGATAGCAAAACCAGTCCGACATAAGAAATCGATCTCTCGCGAAGGCGATCCGTAGTCCAAGTACGGGGGACAGAAATGCCCATGGCTGAACTGCTCGGGTCGAGTGGTTAACGGAAGCGCCGTGAATCCGGCCGTCAGAGAGGGAAGCGAAGGATTTGAAGTGGTCGGAGGACTGGGCGGAGTGTTACCGGCTGTTCCGCCTGCGCAGCTAACCAGCCACGTCGCCACAACAAACAATGAAATTCTTAAAAATTGAGTCATCTTGATCTACTAATTCGAGAGAAAACTGAATCTAGCTGATGTGACTTCGCGGTGTTTGATTGCGCTTGATGTTTCGTAAACGGATACAGAGAAGGTCTGAAAGATCGCTGATTAAAGATATACCACAGGAGAGATCATCCAGAAGCGGCGTGAGGCGCAGTTGCTGGTCGGCCCCCAGGGCTAAACCGTGCCGCCCGCGAGGAGGCAAATCGCGATGCCAGATTTGCGTTGCGTTAGGCTTCGGGCGCTCGATGCGGCGTCACGTGCTGCAGCCGCCGGACGATGAAAGACGACATCACT
Source organism: Gammaproteobacteria bacterium (assembly GCA_016874055.1). GTDB lineage: Bacteria > Pseudomonadota > Gammaproteobacteria > Steroidobacterales > Steroidobacteraceae > UBA964. The sequence goes on from VGVG01000025.1 coordinate 2,787, forward strand.
GCGCCAGGCAATTAACCGCCTGGCTGCGCGGTCGGACCGCAGTATGGCAATCGGAAGATCAGCGGCCAACTGCGACTGACGAAATACACGTGCGCGTGCAACTTCGGCAAAACTGACTACTTAATCGGGTAAGGCGTACGCGATCAAATAATCGCCAATCGGTGTGCCCACCTGAGCGTTACCACCGGCAGCGATGACTACATATTGCTTACCGTTAACCAAATAAGTCATCGGGACGGCCATGCCGGGGACAGGGAGTTCAGCCGACCACAATTCCTTGCCGGAACGAGTGTCAAGCGCTCGCAACTTCGAATCCATCGTTGCGCCAATGAATACAAGCCCTCCGGCGGTGGTGATCGGTCCAGCTACGTTAGGCGAACCCCAACCTGCGCCTTTGGGAACCGTCACACCTGCGCGGCGTATTTGCCCCAACGGCATTTCCCAGCGCGGTTGACCGGTGCCAAGATCAAGCGACATCAACGTACCCCAGGGCGGTGGCGTGCAGGGCACCCCGAGTGGCGAACTGAACAATTCGCCTTCGATCCGATAGGGGGTACCGACTAAGGGTCGCGTCAAATAATTTTTGGGGGGTTGCTGATCTTCAGTAGGGTCTTTTTTCGCAATAACCCGAAGGATTGTCGCCAGATTTTCCGCCTTGATGATTAGAGAGTTAGTCGCTGGATCGTAGGCGGCGCCGCCCCAGTTACCACCGCCCAAGGCCGACGGGAAAAGAATCGAGCCGCGAGCGGAAGGCGGCGTGTACATGCCCTCATAGCGTAATTCGTCGAAGCGGCGCTTACAGGCGTATGCATCAATGGGCGTGATACCGAATAGATCCTCGCGTTTCAGCGTCTGTCTCGCGAACGGCGCCATACCTTTAGGAACCGGCTGCATCGGTGCGGCCGCTTCGCCTGGAATATCGCTCGCGGGTACCGTAAGTTCAGTGATGGGCCAAAGAGACTCTCCTGAACGACGATCGAACCCGTAAAGCCAACCCATTTTCGACTGCAGTAAGGCAGCCTCGACAGTACGGCCATCTCGGCGGATATCCACAAGCAGCGGATGGCCCACGAGGTCATAGTCGAACAAGTCGTGGCGAACCACCTGCCGCGACCATACAACTTTGCCGGTCGTCCCATCGAGCGCGACAATGGCATTCGCCAACGGTATCTCGAAACGACGACCGCCGCCGTAGTAATCGGTCGATGGGCTAGTCGTGGGTAAAAATACGAGATTGTTGGCCTCATCGACGCTGATCGTCGACCATACGTTAGCTGCGCCACTTTGCGCACGAAACTCAGGCGGGATCGGATTGAACTCCCAGCGCAACTCGCCGCTGCGCGCATCGAAAGCGCGAACGATACCGTCCTTTGCATTGGCGATTCCATCATTAACCGACATCGCAGCGATCACGGTGTCACCAAGCACGGCGGGCGGAGACGTAGACGAGGCCATCATGCCTTCGCCGTAATTCTCGTAATCAGCGTGAGACACCCAGCCGGGATGCCCCTTTTCAGCTCCAAAATCTATGCATAAGGCTCCGGTGTCAGCGTCGAGTGCATAAAGGCGCGCGTTTTCGCCGTTTTTGAAAATACGGCGTTGACACGGCGAGCGAGAAGTTGGGGTCTTTGAGTCTAGCGTTGCCGCGGCCTCCCAGTAAGCAACACCGCGACAACGGCTCACAATTGAGCGCGGCGGGTTGGAGGCCTCGCGGCCGCTTCTCGAACCAGTTCGGTGAGGATCAAAGACCCAGCGTTCACGCCCAGTATCCGCTTCAAGGGCGAAGACTCTATCGAAGGGCGTACAGAAATAAAGTGTCCCGTTCACGTGCAACGGGGTTGTCTGCAAAATGGAGCCCTTTGGCGACGGTGCATCAATGAAATCACCGCTGCGATGTGTCCACACCTGACGTAACTTCTGAACATTATCCGTATCGATTTGTTTGAGTGGCGAGTGCTGACTACCGCCTGGGTCGCGCCCAAAAGCTACCCAGTCACCCTCTTTTATTACGGAGGCGGCGACGGCACGGTCCAAGGTGACCCACAACGCAACGGCAACGAAAAAAAAACTCACCGACAAGCGGACAGTTAGTGATATCTTCATAGACTGGTTTCTTGATTCATTTCCTCTGTAGCGTGGAAAAATCGTTCAGCGTGAGTACTTTACCGCAGCGCTTCCACTCGCCAGCAAGTGGCAACGACCACCCGCCAGTGTCTTGGTCACGAGCACGGCCTTGCCCCCGACGCCATCCCCCTGCAGCCATGCCGCTCTCCGGTAATCCCCCCACAGGGGTG
>VGVG01000026.1 GCA_016874055.1 Gammaproteobacteria bacterium
GCGCATCATCCGCTCGCCCCACTCGACTTGCCGCTCGCTGGCTCAGCTCCGTGCGCTCGGTGTCCAACAGCGTGATCGTGCTCATGAACACCATCATACTACCTTTTTAGTTGTTACAGTCCACTAGTAGCTCAAGGGTAGCGTAGGTATGCCTCAATGAATAAACGGTCCTCCCGCTTCGAGTAGGCCCGAGACCGTCAGCAAAAGGGCTCGTCACCGCATTGAATTCCCCTTGCTCCCTGAAACGCAATCCCGGTACCCTTACCCTGTCGCTTAGTCGCCCCCACACAAATCAGCCGATAGTAAGGTGGTGTATGTCCGGACTATTGATGTTTGCGTTAGGACTCATTGCTCTCGTTTTGGGCGCAGAGGCGCTAGTTCGAGGCGCCTCCAAGCTTGCGCTGTCCTTTGGGATCTCGCCATTGGTAGTTGGACTTACCGTGGTCGCCTTTGGAACTAGTGCGCCTGAAACCACGGTAGCGGTCTCTGCGGTATTGTCGGGTCAGACGGATATTGCTGTGGGCAATGTCGTCGGTAGCAACATATTCAATGTCTGGTTTATTTTAGGGCTTGCAGCGTTAATTATTCCCCTAAGCGTCAACGAGCAAGTGGTCCGTCAGGACTTACCCGTGATGATCGTTGCTTCTGTATTGCTTCTGGTGTTCATCCTTGATCAGCGCGTTTCGTTTTTTGAGAGCGCCTTCTTATTTGCGCTGTTGATCGGGTACACCATCTTTTTGATCACTCAGTCGCGACGACAGTCGTCAGCAGCCCAAGCCGAGCAGGCGAGCGACATTAAGCCTCCTACTGAGGCAGCGTGGGACGGAAAGCTCCCGGTACAAATCGCTCTCGTCATCGGTGGACTCGCGTTGCTCATTCTGGGTTCGCAATGGCTGGTCGCAGCTGCGACGGGATTCGCACGAGACCTAGGTGTGAGTGAGCTTGTCATCGGGCTCACCATCGTCGCTGCCGGAACATCATTGCCCGAAGTGGCGGCCTCGGTTTCTGCAGCGATCAAAGGCGAGCGGGATATCGCCGTCGGTAACGTCATCGGGAGTAACCTCTTCAATATTCTCGGATGCGTGGGCGCAGCGGGCTTGGCCTCGGGCTTCGAGGGGCTTGCGATCGGTCAGGCTATCGTGAACTTCGACATCTGGGTCATGCTCGCCGCCACTCTCGTATGTCTGCCGATTTTCTTCACTGGACGGGAAATCGGGCGCTGGGAGGGTGGTCTTTTTTTCGTTTCATACCTCGCTTATGCCGGCTACCTCATCCTAGCTGCCCAGCAGCACGATCAGCTTCAGGTGTATAACTCCGTTTTGTTGTATTTGGCCATCCCGATTACCCTCGTGGTTCTCATCGTATCGTTCGCTCGATCACTGAAAAGTTGAGCGCGGAGCGCTCAGCTGCGAACGAGTGAGCTCGATACGATAGGTCAAGTAGCGGGTCGTGATGCTTTCGATGATCCGAAATCCAAGACGATGGCTCACCGCAAACGGGTTCATCCCGGTGGCATCGATGGGGATCATTGGAGATGTCGGTGCTGTCTGCTTAACAGACGGACGTACTAAATGAACTTTTCTTTGGAAATAACCCCTGAGCAGCGCCTAGAACTTATGACCCGTCAGGAAACGCTGACGAAAGTATTAGCGGAAATACAAAAGATACAGCAAGATGGTGATGAACAAAGGAGGCGGGAATACAATCCTGGAAGTCAGTTGATCAGCGCCGCCCGTGCCGAGTTCGAACGTCGACGCGGGCCTGATTACCGTTCCGCGAGTGCCGTAGGTGATCGCGCGCCGCCGCTCGATTATCGTCGCTGATCCTTTGAGGCCCTGATATGAACATACCGTTGAGGCCCTGATATGAACATACCGTCCATGAAGCGCCGTTTGATGGCGTTATCGGTCATTTTTTCTTTGGTGATGGCGAGCGCCTCTGCGCTGGCACAATCGCAGTCGCAAACGCAGGCTGTAGGGGCCGAGCGGCGCTGGGTGATCATCGTTGATAGCGGTCACAAAGCCGGAGAGATTGCCGAGTCCTGCCGTAATGCCCGCGAGTGCACCGTGCGTTTCATCTTCAAAGATAACGGTCGTGGTCCGGAGATCCTCGAGCGCATTCGCTATGCTGCCGACGGCACGCTTGAGCGCTATGTCGCCACGGGCGAGAGCACCTTTGGTTCGCCGGTCGACGAGCGCTTCGAGAGCAGGAACGGGCGTGCAAAGTGGCAGTCAACCGCCGAGCGAGGCAGCAACGATGCGGCCTTAGGAAAGCTCTATCTGCCGCTGCAGGGCAGCGGGATAGTCTATGAGTCGATGACGCGGTTGACCGCGGACGGCAAGACGCTCGCCATGTTGCCGAACGGTGAGGTCACGCGCCGCACGCTGACGACGCTTGCCGTCGGCGAGGGCGAGCAACGACGCGAGATCGAACTCGTCGCGTTCAGTGGTCTTGGGCTGACACCGGACTTTGTGTGGGTTACTCGCGGTGAGGCGCCGCAACTCTTTGCATACGTGATTCCGGGCTATTCCGTGACCGTACCCGCGGGGTTCGAGGGTATGAGCGCACGGCTCATCGAGGCACAAAAGACGGCCGAGAATCAGTTGCTGGCGGGCTTCGCGCCGCGCTTGTCGATGCCGCTCGACGGACTCAGCGTGATTCGCAACGCACGTCTCTTTGACAGCGAGCAAGCACGCCTGCGCGAAGGCTTGCACGATGTCTATATCTTGCGTGGACGCATTGCCTTCATACAGCCTTCCGGGGCGGGTGTTGAGGCTGCGCAGCCGGCACGCGAGCTCGATGCGGGGGGGCGGGTCATGCTGCCCGGGCTCTTTGACATGCACGCGCATGTCGGTCGCTGGGAGGGCGGTCTCAATCTTGCCACCGGCGTCACCACTGTCCGCGATCTGGGTAACGATAATCCGACCTTGCAGCAGATCATCGATGAAACCGCTACTGGAACCGTTTTTGGTCCGCAGATTGTGCCCACGGGGTTCCTCGAGGGCGAGAGTCCCTACAGTGCGCGCAATGGTTTCGTGATCAGCACGCTCGATCAAGCGAAGCGTGCAGTCGATTGGTACGCGGCGCATGGCTATCCGCAAATCAAGATCTACAATAGTTTTCCGCGTGAGCACCTGCGCGCAACCGTCGCTTACGCCTATGAGCGCGGACTGCGCGTGAGTGGTCACGTGCCAGCCTTCCTGCGCGCCCGCGATGTGGTCGAGGCGGGCTTCAATGAACTCAATCACATCAACCAGATAGTGCTTAATTTTTTGGTCGACGAGCGTACCGATACACGCACGCTGCAGCGCTTCTATCTGCCGGCCGAGAAGACTGCAGGACTCGATATCGAAGGGCCCGCGGTGCGTGAGTTCATCGACTTGCTGAAAGCGCGCGGGACGAATATCGATCCCACGCTGACTACCTTCGATTTTTTGCGGCAGCGCGACGGCGAGATGTCGGCAGCCTACGCGGCGATCGCGGATCACCTGCCCGTGACACTGCAGCGCGGTCTCGTCAGCGGTGGCATGAGAATTCCGAACGAGCGTGTGCACGAGCTCTACAACCGTTCCTACGCACGCATGATCGACTTCGTCGGCCGCATGCATCGCGCGGGTATTCCACTCGTGGCGGGTACCGATGCGATCGCAGGATTCACGCTTCAGCGCGAGCTTGAGCTCTACGTACAGGCAGGCATTCCGGCCTCCGAGGTGCTGCGGATTGCCACCTGGAACGGCGCCAAGTACAGCCGACTGCTCGCGGATCGCGGCAGCCTCGAAGTGGGCAAGCTTGCGGATCTCGTGCTCGTCGAGGGCGATCCGACACAGGACATCACCGCGATTCGCAACGTGGCGCTCGTCGTCACTCAAGGTCGCAGCATCGATCCTTCAGTCGTGTTTCGCGAGCTTGGGATCAAGCCCTTCGTCGCCACGCCGCCGCGTTGGGAAAAAACGGCCCGCTGACCGCGGGCCCCCACGACTTAAGTTTTGTCGGCCGGTTTCGGAGTCGAGGGCGCGACTTTCTTTGTGGCGCCCGCAGGCTTGGCGGCACCCGCTGGCGTAAAGCTGAACTTTTTACCGGCGACGGCTGCCTCGTACATGAGGCCGCCCTTGGCGATGGTGAACACCGCGAAGCCGCGGTAGAACTCGCCCGTGGTCGTGGCATCTTTCTTGCCGCCCGCCACGCCGGCACTGGCTCCCGCCGTGCTCGCTGACGCATTGGCGCTCGCCGTGATCGCGACTGCGCCGATGCCTGCGCCGAAAGTGAACTCACCAATCGTGAATTCATTGAGCGCGCGCTCTTCGAGCGTCTTCGCGGTGACGGCGTCGATGCCACCCGTATCCACGGTGACCGTGATGATCGGACGCTGGTATTGCTCCTTCAGCCACGGCACGAGGAAAGAGGTGTCTAGACCGCCGGAATAGGCGAGGACGATGGGCTGCGACATGGGGAATCCTTGGCTGCGAATTCGTCAGACGCGGAAGAGTTCGCGCAGACGCGTGACCACGATCGCCTGCGCCGCCGCGGTATCGGTGGCAATGAAAATGGTATCGTCGCCCGAAATGGTGCCGACTATCTCCGGCCAGTCGGTCTTATCGATGGCGATCGCCGCGCTCTGTGCGGCACCGACCGTGGTGCGCAGCACCGTCAGCAAGCTGCCTGCGGTGGCGACGCCGCGGACGAATTGTCGCAGCGTGCCGAAATCATTGAGCGCTCGCTGATTGGCATCGGGCGGCAGGTAGCGTCCGCCTGCAACCAAAACTCTGCTGTCCATGAGTAACGTTGCAGCGTGAGATACACGCGCTTCACTCATTGGTGGCGTCATTTCGGAGCGTCCACTCCCGGTATGGAGTAGTTCGGCCGAACGTTCA
>VGVG01000027.1 GCA_016874055.1 Gammaproteobacteria bacterium
AAGGGACAGTAGGTATGCCCCTGAACAAAGTCATGGCTCCAGACATGGTTGGGCGCCTCGGGGCGCAATCGCACGCACGATCCATCATGCAGCCACAGCCCGACCCCGCGGCGGTTGCTGGGCCGGGACCTTGTAAGCCTTCCTCGCTCCAAATACGACGCACCACAGAGTCTGTCGTCTGCCAGCCTGCCGCCGACAGCAGATCGAATACGGTCCGGTAACCATAGCGACCATACAAGTTGGCCACCTCCAGCACGCCATGACGTAATGCTGTCTCGTCAACCTGCGGCACCTCTTGGTAGCGCATGGTGCTGCGCGGCACACCCAATATCAGGCAGGCCCGGCGTTCAGAGAGCTTCGGATATTTGCCCACAGCTGCAGTGACTGCAGCTCGCTGACGCTGTGGGCTTAAAAGTTTCCCCGGGCCACGTCCGCCAGCACCGCCTTCTCCAGATGCAGTTCGCCCACCAGACGCTTGAGCCGGGCGTTCTCTTTCTCCAACTGCTTCAGGCGACGGGCCTGGTCAACCTTCAACCCTCCGTATTCCCGTCGCCAGCGGCAGTGGCTTTTGTCTGTCACGCCGGCCTCGCGGCAGGCCGTCAGAACGTCCTTGCCTTGCGATAACTTGACCTCAATCTCCCGCAGCTTGGCCACAGCCTGCTCGGGTTTTAAACGCACTCCTTTGGGCATTTCTTGATCCTTTCCAGTGTAGAAAATCGGCATTTTCTCTCACTGAATCTGGACCAGTTTTTTCACGCCGGTCACTGACGAAGCCAAGCACCCATACCCCGATCGGAATTCGCGACTTCATCCGCTACACCTAGATCTGCAATCCAAACCGAAGAGGGATGCCATGGGAGTGTCTAGCCCGCTTTGATTGGTGAGGTGTTGAAGTCAGTTTAGGCGGCCTCTTGGCATTCGGGTCGTTATAGACCTATCTGTTCTTTTCGGCACATAGGTTAAAGGTCATACCGATCACACCAGAAGGTTCCAACCCTCCCAACTCCATCAAGCGTAACTGCAGTCGGTAAGGGTGGTCTGGTGCCGATTAGTGAAGCACTTCGGAAGTTTGGCGGGAAGCGCGATGACTGACCAATACGTTTACCGAAGCGCAGGGAAGTCCGGCCCGCAGGGACTGCCGTGCCGACCGATTTTGTCGAGCTGCCCTCGCAGATCTATGAACACTGGCTCGGCGAACCCGCCGTGCTGCAGCGCTTCGCGGTGCACCACGAGACGGGCGAGCCGATCCCGCAGACGCTGCTCGATCGCCTGATGGCAGCGCGGAATTTCAACCAGGGATTCGCGACGGTCGAATTCCTCGCGAGTGCTTTTGTCGATCTCGATGCGCACATGATGACCAATGTCGATGCCGCGACCTTCGACATCGACGCGATCGAGCGCGACCGTCTCGCACGCTTGCAAATGCCTGCAGAGATCGTCTGTCGGCACCGACCAACACACTTCGGTCACATTTTCTCGGGCGGCTACTCAGCCGGCTACTTCTCCTACATGTGGTCGGGAGTTCCTAGACGCCGACGGCTTCCAAGCCTTCAAGGAGGCCGGTGATATCTTCAACCCGGCGACGGCGCGCGGTTGCGCGAGCATGTGTATGGCGGGCGGTACGCGCGAACCGATGGGCTTGTACGTCGCTTTCCGCGATCGCGAGCCCGATGTGCAGGCGCTGCTGCGGCATCGCGGATTCGCCTCAGCGAGTGGGTCCGGCGGGTCGGTCGCGCCGGCCAGCGCGCGCTTCTCGCGCGCTTACCAACGCCCCTGCGGAGTCAGCGTCTCGGGATTTGACCAAAATCCCCCTAACAGCGTCTGCGCACCCCACACGAATAGCGCATCCTGATCGACAACCGTGCGCGTATCCGCTGAGACGCCGTTTACGGGCAAGCTCACCTCGCCCACCGCTTTCAGTCGACTGGTCGAGGGCGACGCTTTCCCCGATATCTCGAACAAGGCTATCGCAGACTTGTTTTGATACACCCCCGAGATTGTTCGCCACGCCGTATACGGTATCGTGAACCGATCCACCGGCTCGTCAGCTAGATAAGTGAAAGCGTATCGATTGTATTGGGCGGGGCTGAAGCTCGCCGCGTAGCCGCTACCAAGCTCTACGCTGCCGAGACTCGTTGGCACAGCCGGATTCTGGATGTTGAACAGCTCGACCTTCGCCTTGCTGTCCGCGGTACGCCCAACGCCGAGTAACAGCGAATCATTGACTGGGTGCAGCAGATCCGACAGTCCCGGCACCTCAAGCGTGCCGGAAACCTGCGGGCGCGCTGGGTCACTTAGATCAATGACATACAGCGGGTCGATACGTTCGAAGGTTACGAGATATGCGCGATTCTGCAGAAAGCGCACGCCGTAGAGATCCTCATTCGGTTTGCCGATCTCCGCATCACCTTCCGCAGGCAGCGTGGCGAGCACGTCGATTTCGGGCAGCGTAGTCGAGGCTTTCAAAGTAAAGAGCCGATGATCGAACTGATCGGCCGGATCACCGGTTAATTCGGTGGTCAGCAGACGGATAATGCCGTTACTTTCACTAATGCGAAAATCCGCGTTACCGCCGACATGAAGTTGGCCGCGTACCCGCACCGAACCTTGGTAGGCATGGTCGCGAAGGCGCAATTGGTGCACGTAGGTGCCGTATTTGGCTGAGGACGAATCCACCCAAGTCAGCAGGATCGCACTCGGACTGACGTATACCCCAGTTATGGGCTCTAGTATGCAACTCGCCTGCAACACCGTACCGGTCGATGCCGATACGCCAAGCAAAGTGGTAACGATCATCCCCTGCGGCTTGGCAATTGCAAGACGATGCGTCATATCCTGTCGTAAGCAGTTATCGAGCTTAAGCACGTCGAGCACGCCACCGTTTTGGGTGATGCGCGGCAACACATCCGAATCTTTAATTGATGCCAGCACCACCTGATTTGCCGCGACCGCATTCTCCGTGGTCGGTTGGGCGATCAGACCCTTGATCACCGGCGTGTGGCGAGTGACCAGCAGGATCTGACCACCACTGCGACGCGACGCCACTAGCGCACCTTCGATTTTCAGGTCGGTGAGTGCACGGGGCGCGGCGGGTGCCGAGATATCGTAGGTTACGAGCCTCGTCTGCCGCGACTGCCACAGAACCGCAACGCGCAACGCATCACCAAAAGTGCCAAACCACGAATCCGACATTAGCGCTTGCAGCCGCCCACTGCCGAGATAGAGACCCTCGACGGACTCGTTCTCGCCAAGCTCGACTCGGCTGAGCGCCGTGGCGCGCCCTGCCGCAGGCTCTGTGCGGAACAGCTGTATTGCCCTAGACGGCAATTTACTGGGCGTTGACTCGCCTGCAGTCGTTCTGGCTAGTACAAAGCAACAAGCGGTACGGCTCGGCGCTACGGCCATCAAGCCGCCGTCATATTTCAGGATGTCGTGTTCATCGACATTCGCTTCCAGCGTGTAGGTCCCGGATGCGGCGGAGCCGCTGTCAGCACGTACCGTCGTAACCTCGGGCGCGGCGTTCACCGCGGTGGCACGATCGCGAAAGGTCGCAAGACCGGCGCCTGTTGCACCCCCGCTGATCCACAAGCCTGTCAAGGGTGGCGTGGCAACGAGCGTAGACAGCCCGTCGTCTAAACCACCCCCGCAGGACGCGGCAAACAAGACGACCAACGCGACAACCGGTTTACGAATCACTGCTGCCTCCATCTTGTGAATATAATCGATGGAAGCCAAGCGGACATGTCCAGCCCGCTTTGCTTGGTCCAGTGTTGAAGTTAGTTTAGGCAGCCTTTTCGGGGGTTATCGGGAAGATCCGAGGACTCGGGGGCGAGCCCCCCAGGTCTCGGGCGCCGGGGGTCGATCGCCGAGAGCGCTGTGCGGGCGAACTCGGTTGGAGTGGTCTCGCCATGGTTCGATCAGCACCTGGGCGTCACGTTAAGGTGTAGAAGAGCTCGCCGTTCAACAGCTCATCTCGGAGCTTGCCATTAAAGCTCTCGCAGTAGCCGTTCTCCCAAGGACTGCCGGGCTGGATATAGAGGGTCTTCGTACCCAGAGTCGCCCGAGCCAAGCGCGCAGGCTCTTGGCCACCCTCTCCGGGCCGTTATCGGAGCGGATGTGTTCAGCGATGCCTCGCTCGATCCTCACGTCGGCCAATAGATCGATGACATCGTGAGCGCGGATCCGGCGGGCGACGTAGATCGCGAGCGCCTCTTTCGGTGAACTCATCGATCAGCGTGAGGATCTTGAGCGGCCGCAGCCGCACGCATGATCCGTCGGCCAACCAGAGCCGAG
>VGVG01000028.1 GCA_016874055.1 Gammaproteobacteria bacterium
GAGTGGGAGTACCGCACGGGCGCGTCTTACGCGTTCAGCGAAGCCGAGTCGCAACTCGGCACGGGTTATTACTACCGCAACACGACACGTGATTCGACGGGCAATATCATCGCCAACGGCATTATCGATGCGCTCAACACCGGCGTGATCAATCCTTTCCTGCGCCCGGGCGAGTCCCAGTCGCAGGCTGCGCTCGATCTCTTGAAGGGTGCCTCAGCCGAAGGCGTCGTCCTCTACGGCGGCAAGTTCTCGGTCACCCAAATCGACGCGTCGATGTCCGGTCCGCTCTTCTCCATGGCCACTGGCGACGTGCTCGCGGCCGTGGGCGTCGATTGGCGTAAGGAAGAATACCGATTCAATGGCGACCGCCGATCTGCCGCAGCTCAGCCTATTATCATCGCCGCGCCCTTCGACAATGGTAACGCGCTCGCCGGTGTATCTCGCGATGTCAAAGCAGTTTATGGCGAGTTGATGGTCCCGCTGGTGACTGGGATGGAGCTCACCGCCGCGGTCCGACGTGACGACTACGACGGTTTCGGATCGACAGTAAATCCGAAGTTTTCTTTGAAGTATCGCCCTGTTGAGTCGGTGATGTTAAGAGGTTCCTATAGCGAAGGGTTCCGTGTCCCCTCGTTCAACCAAATCTTTAACGCCTCCTCTCAGGCGCTCTACACGGGGCGAGATATCGCTGATCCAGCCAAGTGTCCGGGCGGACGCCCAGATGCGACGAAGCCTGAGTGCGCGGTCGTGCAGCCGACGATCATCCAGGGCGGCAAGCCCGATCTCGGCCCTGAGGAGGCGGAGCAGGCGAGCTTCGGACTGGTGTTGGAGGCCAATGACAACTTCAGCGTGTCGGTGGACTGGTGGAGGGTTAACCGTATTGGCACGATCCAGATTCTCTCGCTGCAACAGCTTGCCGATAATTTCTCGACCTTCGCTGATCGCTATGGTCGCGACTCCTCGGGTAACCTGATCGCGATTGACCAGCGTTGGATTAACGCAGGCGAGTCAAAAACTCAGGGCCTCGAATTTGCGACCCGTTTGCGTGGCGAGGCTTGGGGCGGCGCTTGGAGTGCGGGACTCGATGGCACCAAGATGCTTCAAAAGCGATCCCGTATCGCCCCGAGTCTTCCCTTTGGCCGGAGCGAGATCGGACTCTTCACGTTCGCAGGAGATCTCGGGCTCGACTGGAAGCACAATGCGTTCTTCACCTTCAGTCGCGGCGATTGGAGCGCTTCGATTTCGCAGATCTACCGATCTGGCTACCTCAACCAAGAACTGCCGGGTGTGAGTGCGGGTATTGTATCACCGCCGAATCTCGATCGCTTTGTCGACACCTACGTTACCTATAACGCGTCGGTGACCTGGCGCGGCTTCGATGATTTGACGGTGACGGCCGGCATCAGGAACCTGTTCAACGAGGATCCGCCGTTTGCCATCACCTATGACAGCAACTTTGGTTCCGGCAGTTCATGGGAGCCACGCGTGGCTGATCCGCGCAATCGCAGCTTTACCTTGCTGATGGAATACAAGTTTTAAGACGATATAACGTTGATATGAGACCGGCGTGTCCGCTTAGGGCCACGCCGGTTTTTCTTTGGTCGACTCTAATCAGGGAAGAGGAAGAGTGAGTGTGGTCTCGAATACTATCGCCGCGCTGCCGATGATCCATACACCTGCCAGCGTATCGCCGTCGAACTCGAGATCGACGTCTACACGACCTGGGCGATTCATAAACTGTCCTTGAGCGCCGGAGAAGTGCGTACAACTGCTGCTGCGCGTCAGCAGCCCGTGATGCAGTAGGTAGGCGCCGAGTAGGCCGTGCGCATTACCGGAGACGGGGTCCTCGGGAATGCCGAGGACGGGGCAGAACATCCGCGATTGAGTGAGGCAGCCCTCGATATCCGACTCGAGGGTAAAGACGAAATGTCCCGAAGCGCCAAGCTGCGCCGACAATGTGGTCAGCCGGTTGAGATCGGGTTTCAGTTGTCGTAGTTGCTTCGCACCACGAACGCCGATGAGCAAGCGGTTGCCTGCCGAACTGACCAGACGCATGGCGCAGCGTGGATCGAGATCGGCACTCGAGAGGGCTAGCGCATCGAGCACTGCGAGTTTCTCGCGCCCGTTGAGTTCGCGCCCGAGTACGGGTGCCGGTTGACGTACAGCGATTTGACGATCAGATCCGTTACCACGAATCTCGACGTCAACGATGCCCGCCCTCTGGCGCTGACGCAGCCGGCGCGCCGAGCCTTGGACCTCAGAGAGCACATACTGCGCAGCAATCGTCGCGTGACCGACGAAAGACGACTCCGTGCGCGGGGTAAAGAAACGGACCCGAACGTCATGGTCGTCGCCATCCGCCGGCAGCACAAAAGCGGTATCGCCGTTGTTGAGCTCGCGTGCGATCGCCAGCATTTCTTCATCTCTCAACACTCCGGCGCCGAGTACGACACCCGCAGGATTACCGGTGAATAGCGTCTGCGTAAACGCGTCGACCTGGACAATTTTGATCGATCTTGGCATTGGATGTTTGCCTCTGAAGGCGTGCAAGGATCCGAGCACCCTGTCGTCCTAATGGCGAGATTGTAGGTGAAAAAGGGGGACACAAATGACCCCTAATCGCCGCGCGAACGAGCTCGACGTCCCCCCGGATTTAGTTCCGGTTGGGTCTAGAGACTGACGGTTAGTGTAGCTGCCTTTTGACTGATCTGTTTTGCGTATTGCGTTGGCGTTAGTCCGCCGAGCGTTTTCTTCGGTCTTGCATCGTTGTATTCCCTTTGCCAAGTCTCGATCACGCCGCGGGCGTGATCGAGAGAGGTAAACCAATGCTCGTTCAGGCACTCGTCTCGAAGCCTGCCGTTGCAGCTCTCGATGTAGGCGTTCTGGTTGGGTTTACCCGGATCGATTTGCCGCAAGTTGACGTTCCTTCCGTGTGCCCAGTTGAGCATCGTCTTGCCAACGAACTCCGGGCCGTTGTCACTGCGCATGATCTTCGGTAAGCCTCGCCCCATCGGCAATTGATCAAGATGCCGCGTCAACTGCAA
>VGVG01000029.1 GCA_016874055.1 Gammaproteobacteria bacterium
CGAGCTCGCTCGTCTTGCCGCGCAAGATCAGTCGGATCGGGCCGAGAAAAATGGTCGGTGGAACGACGATGCGCGTCGCTGGCGGGTGCTAGAGCTTCTGGCCGCGGGCGCCGTCGCAACCCCGCGGGACAAGCTCAATGCCGCACTTATCCTTCAGCACACACCAAGCGCAATCTGCGAAGGAAAGTTGAAGAGTCTTAGCCCAGAGAACTACCTGCTGGCTCACCATCTCGCCAAGGCCGCATTTGCCGAAGGGCTCGAAAAAGCAAAGTACATGGTTGCGGTAACGATTGATCGGTATCTCTCATTTACAGACGGGCGTCAGCTCTACGGCACGAATCAACTCGTTGATCCTGACTCAGGTGAGACCTATCTCCCAGAGATCGACCGGTCAATTTCAGATGAAGAACGTGCCAAGCTTGGCGTCCCGCCACTGAACACCATCCTCAAACAAGCCCCTGAGCGCAAGCCGCTCGGCGGCTAACCGTTCTCTCAAGCGGACAGATCAATCGCTTCGCGATTCAAGCACCCCGTATTCCGCGTCAGCAATGGCTACCAGCCCCACAGCCTCAATGCCGCCTTTACGCGGCTTATGAAGGAAAGTGGCTTATTGAAAGGTCCGAGTGGACAGAACCGAACCCTCTATTCTTTAAGAACCTCTATATCTTTAAGAAGTGGAGCATCTTTAAGAAGTGGAGCAGCCCCCATTTCGACCGGACAGTGCTGTCGTAAATAGGAGCTAGGCGTAAGCCTAGTGATACGACCATGTCTTCGAATGCAGAGCGTGTTGAGATTTATTCGGGTATTCAACGCCGTAGACGGTATTCCGGCTTGGTGGGCTCGACGGCGGCCCGAGTGCGCGGATCGCCTCACGCCAAGCGCCACTCGCCAGGCTCGACCACCACCACTCGCTCCGGCGCCACGCGGTCGATATCGCCGCGTAGCGCGGTAACGAGCGATGGGCAGCGGGCATCGAGCGAGTGATAGAGCAGTCGCAGGCCTTCGGCTTCCAGCTCATCACGAGAGTGCCGCATGGCCGCCAGAAACATCGCGATCCGCGGCCGACTGACCGGCACGAGGGTCGACTCCTCGCGCGCCTCACATATCCAGACCAGATCGCGACGCAGATCGAATCCATCGAAAGCCGCAGAGTCGCAATCGAGTTGGTCGCCGAGCACAACGATGAGATGCCTGACCGGCATGATGGCAACCCTGTCACCCATGATGCCGGTGATCATAGACCGGTCGCCGAGGTAAGGGGACGCTTTACTCACTCATGGGGCCGTGTCAGTTTGGCCTACGACTTCTTGGTCTGTGACTTCAGCAGGAGACTCGAATGCTGCCCTTTTCACGCCGCGATTTTCTGTCGAGCAGCGCCGGCTTATCGGCTGCTGCATTAGCCGCCGCCGACTTCCGGATCGCCGCGGCACAACCCGCCCGTGCGCCCGCCGCGGGACCCGCCCCTGCGTGGACGGTGGGTCCCTTCGAGGATTTGCGACAGTGGATAGCGGAACTCGAACGGCGCGGCCTCGTGCTGCGCGTACGCGATGTCGATCAGGACGCCTACGAAGGCACCGCCCTCATGTATCGACTTATAGATCGCTTCGGCATGTACTTCGCACCGACGCTGGTGATGGAGAACGTCAAAATCGATGGTGTTTGGCACAAGGGGCCGATCATCACCAACCATTTCGGCCATTGGGATACCGAATGTTTGAGTTTCGGGCTCGAGCCGGTGCCGGGCGATCATGTCGCGACCTATTACAAAGCGCTCGCCCGCGTCG